>CALIJZ010000037.1 GCA_938017795.1 uncultured Bacteriovoracaceae bacterium | reverse complement strand
CAATAAATTCAACTCAATCAATTGTTTTTGAAGGAAAAGTTTTAGCTACGGGACTTCCGGGAGCTACTACAATTAATAGTGCTGACATAGATATTCCAACAGGAACAAATCAGACTGTTAGCACAGGTCTTATTACAATTTCCCCATCACTTGTTCCAAATCCAGGTGTGAAACAACTTTATATCGAACATGATGGTGGGCAAGAATTAACTAGGATTGTTAATACATCTGGAGATAATATTACTTTGAATAGACAACAAAGCAATACATATGTTTTGACTCCTTCATTGCAAACGTCTTTAGAATTAGGAACTGGGAATATTATTATTCCAATTCAAATAAGAGAAACAGGACCAGGTTCTATTAGAACAATTGAGATGACACTTGATTATGTAGGTACAGCAACTGGAGTAATTGGAGTTGATACAATTACTCACGACTTTAGTGGTGGATCTGCATGGCAGACCTTAACTTTTGGCATTAATTTAGCATCACTATTGACTTTACCAGTTGGAACTCAGTTACGTTTACGAATTAAGAATAATAATACAGTTAATAGAGAAAGAATTAGATATCGAGAACTAAGATCGGGTGTTCATTTTCAAGTTCAACTAAATGCCAATACTGTTATTAAAGTAGAAACGACTGAAACTTATGATGCTGCATACGGAGGAGGAAATCTCGAATTAGACTTTAGTCCAGGGGATACAGTTTATATTAGATCTTTAGTCTCTGATCCGTTTGGAAGTTATGATATTGATTCAGCTAATATTTCTATACAAGATCCTCTTGGAAATCCCATAATCACCAATGCAGTGATGACTGAAGTTAATGATTCCACAGCAGCAACTAAGACTTATGAATACCAATTTATTATCCCAACTGGTATTGCAGATGGACAATGGGATTTCCAAGTTACAGCACAGGAAGGAACCGAAGGGACCATTGAACATACTCGTTCAGGAATTTTTAATATTTCAAGTGGAAATGTTGATATAAAGGTTTTAAAGGTAAGTTCTTTAATTTCAGACCCTGTGAGAGGGGCGAGTAATCCTTTAAGAATTCCGGGAGCTATCACTCAATATGTAATTCAATCAACAAATGAAGGGCAATTATCACCCGATCCTAATACAGTAGTTCTAGCTGATGTGATTCCTCAAAATACTTCACTTTGTGTAAGTACTCTATGTTTTCCAGGTGGAAACTTTATACGCTTTAGTGATGGATCTCCATCTAGTAACTTAAGCTTTAACTTCTTAACTGATGTAACCTATTCAGATCAACCAGGTGGAGGAGCTCCGTATTCTTATACTCCAGTGCCAGATTCAAATGGGTTTGATTCTTCAGTTACAGGTTTTAGAATACAACCTGCAGGAACTTTCAATAGCTCATCGGGGAGTGCACCATATCCTAATTTTAATATTTTAATGAGAGTAAAAATTAACTAGATTTGAATGATTTTATATTTTTTCGCCATTGCTCCCAAGAAGTTTATTTTCTTATTTAACTTCTTTTGAGCTAATTCTTTTAAAGCTACTGTTCTATGAAAACTAAGTTCCTCTGGGCAGAGTATGGCACTTTTTTCGTTAATGGCCAATTTGGTTTTAAGTTTATTACTTTTTTGGAAGACTGTGATTTTCTTAGTTGAAATATTCTCAAGAGTGATAACTGGATCCTTCAGAGTAATTTCCAAGGAATTAGTTTGAGAGTTATATTTTGCACTTTCTACTTGTGAGCAATAACCTTTAAACTCTAAAGATGCTGCATGAACATCCAAGCCTATAAGAGCAAAAAAGAAGAAGAAAATGATAAGTGGCTTCGTCATTAAGGAGACCATAGCACTGTTTTGCGTAGTGTCATAATGAACTAGTCAGAATTTATACAATATCAGTAATTATTACAATCCTAAGGCCTAGAGAGCACATATTTGATTTGATTAAAGAGTGAGATTACAATTTTCTAATACTGAGCTCGCATTAGGATTAGAAAAAGTTAAACTCACCACATCTTGAGCATTGATCAAAACCCCAGTTCTTTTACTAGCACTGTCTATTCCTACTTTAACTCTTGGAGTGTGGAAAGGAAGGTGATTTGAAATGAACTTAAGTTCTAAGTCATGATTAGGAATTAAACTAGCTACGTCTCTAACTACAGATGGAGCAGCAAGTGTTTTGAGGTTTTGTTGAAAAGAAAAATAATTATTAAAAGATTGAAGGTTTTTATAGTTTTCTAAACGCCCCTTTTTACTTCTGAAGTTACATCTTAAATTGTGAATACTTTTACTTCCTTGTTCACAAACACTGTAATTATCGTTTTTTACAAACTTTGAGCCTAGGCCTTCGATTATGAGTGCTTTCGAGCCTTTTTTTACAATAATGAGTTCAGGAGTAAAGTCTTTCTTTGCATGTGCTAAGTCTGTTAAGTTTAAATTATCTGCTAAAATAAAGTCAGCTGACTCATCATAGACATAGTATTTTCTTGATTTCGAAAACTTGTCATTTGAAGAAGAAATATTTATTTCTCTTGTACTGTTTCCAGAATTTTCTTTGATATTTAATTTGAATCCATTTGAAGCACAATTTCTATCTTTAATAACTTTTGAGCTTACTTGTTCAAGTTCTTGTAGAATACTCTCATCAAAATCAATTGAAAGAGCTAGTAGTGGTAAAAGTGAAATAAATAATATTTTCATAGAAATTCCTTTTCTAATCTTATTTTATGCTAAAAGTAGCCTTTTGAGGGATGTGTACCATATTTCCTATATAAACTTTACATAAATTCAGGACAATGAAATAATTTTTAGATGGAGCTAATTCATTACGATGTTTATATTGAGGGTTTTGGTCAAGTTAATTTCTACTTGGGGATAGGGATCAAGGTTTTAACTGCGGTTTTTCTAGGTTTGATCATTGGACTAGATAGGGAGAAGAAATTTAAATCTGCTGGAATCAAAACTCAAATTATGATTTGTGTAGGTGCAACAATTTATACTGCTATTAGTATTTTAAATATTGATCTTTATGGTCATGGTCCCAATATTGATCCAAATAGATTACCGGCCCAAATTGTAAGTGGTATTGGTTTCTTGGGAGCTGGAGCAATTATACAAAGTAGAGGAGCTGTTCTTGGATTAACAACTGCAGCGACTATTTGGGTTGTAGCTGCTATTGGGATGAGTATTGGCTCAGGGTATGTTTTATCATCAAGTTTTTTTACGGTTACTATTTTAGTAATTTTAAATTTGATTGAACCTATCTTGAAATTTTTAGGTAAAGAGGAGCTTTTTCATGTTGAGATTCGTGGAAATAAAAAGATGGTTAAAAGTATTTTAAGGTATATTGATAATAGTTCAATGGAGTTATTAGATTCAGAAGTTTTTCACTCTGAAGAAGATGAGAGATGTAACTTTCACATTGAGGTAAAGTCTGGAACTAAAGATATGAAAAAATTTATAGCCTTTACTAGATCAAATGATAGAATAGAAAATATTATCCATCGGGCCGTTAGAAAGAGCTCTTATTAATGTTTTTTCTTTTTACATGCGGGGTTAAACTTAGGCGGTAGTTTACTCGCAAGCTTACACATATTTACCCATTTGTTTTTTTTATTCCTTGAAGATCCATAAAACCAAACAAGATTTATAATTTCAGAAGTGAAAGGGATTTTATCAGCGTATTTATCAGGAACGACTCCATTAACAGAATAGCACCAACCAAAAGCAAGTAAGTTTTCATCATCAATAACTACTATAGCGTCATCTCCTCTAGGTGAATTAGAGATTGCTGATATACCTTGCTCAGACCCATTAAATTTAATTTTGTTTTCATCAAGAAAATCAACAGTAACTTTTCCTAAAGATAATCCTAGATAGTTGGAACTAATCTTATTTTTAAGTATCGTTTTGCCATTACATGGATGCTTTAAAGATATTGTTTGCGCAAAAGAAACACTGATGAAAAAAAGAGGAATTATATATTTCATTGTACTTACCTTTTGATAGATTTATTTTTGATGTACTTCGTGACGGAATAATAGCCTATCATCACCAAATGATGAAGCTATAAATTTAGAAGTAGTTATTATTGTTCCAATCTTTATCGCTCGCTCTGCATAGTTAAGAATCATTGGTACTGTGTATTTCGAATAATCAATATTAGCGTATTCTTTCGTCAAGGCTCGGACTTCATAGATAGGACTTCCCGATGAAATAGTGAGTAAGTCCTGTCTTATATCGTGCTCAGTTGAAGAAATCGATTCTTTATTCTTAAAAATAGGAATGAAAAAAAGTTGGACCGGATCAATAACTTTCTCAGACTTTACCCCTTGGGAATTAAAAGTAGCCATGTCTAAGGTTTTTAAGTGTTCAGCTTTATTGGTGGCTTTTTCAAAAATTTTTTTTACAAGTTTTGCGCCAATACCTTCCCCTGTAGGGACTATATTTGAGAGAGGATTTCTAAAGAAATTATAATCTTGATCTTGGCCATTTAGAGCATAAAGAGCTGAAATATTTGCACTATAAATTTTATCTCGAAAAATCTTAAAGGCTAGGCCTGGAGCAACTCCTCGACTTGAAGGGTCAAAGGTTAGGGATAATCTTAAAAGAGAACACTGAGCACCAGTGAATATACCTGTGAAACGTGGTTCCTCAACTACAAACTTTGTTTTAGCCACAACTGCTCTTCTATGTATATACTTCACCCAATTAATAGGAGCAAAGTCCGAGAAAGTATCTACTTTATTGTTCATGTTTTGAAAGGACATTTTTACTAATTGTATAAAACCAAAGTTTTCAAATCTTGGAAGAATAGAGTGCTTAGTTTCATTAATCTTATTCCAGATGATCTCTTGTTTTTGACATGCGCTTAAAGATTCATAATTATTTGGTTCAATAGAGTTATCATTTACTTGAGAATAAGCTCCAAGAGAGAACGATATAGTAAAAAGAAAAATATAATTCTTAAAAGACATAAACTGATACCTATAAGACAGAGGTGAGAAATTGATAAGCCCTCGCCTTAAAGTCTTAATTATTTTCTTCACTTTTATCTGCGGCACAAATTAAGTGGAATAGTTACTTTTACTTGGGCAAAAATGGGGTCAGATAGGATAAACATAAGAGATAAAATCTTTTTCATGATGTTCCTTTTTATGCGTTAAATTTTTTTAGTTTATACCTTTTGACGGATAATTTTTCTAGTACAAATGTTAAGAATCCTAGATCTTCCTAATAGAGGGGACTTTCAACAAATTTCTAGCTCAAGTCTATTTATTTGAACTAGAGGTTTAGGTATATCAAGTTGATGATTGGAAAAATTACTCAATCTCAAGGCTAAGGCATATTTGCAATGAGTTACAAGCAGATCAGTAAGTATTCTGCTAAAATAGCTGAATATTTAAATGGAGGTTTTTAATGAAA
>CALIJZ010000036.1 GCA_938017795.1 uncultured Bacteriovoracaceae bacterium | reverse complement strand
AGTGATCTTTTTACTTCATCAAAAATTTCTAATAAAAACAGATCATTTAGAAGAAAAAAATTAATAGAATTGATATATCTTGCTACTATTGATGAAAACAATCAATCGACCAAAGAAGGGTCATTGAAATACCTCTCAAGTGCAGAGGCTACTTTTGCACCAAGCTTCCCATCAATAATTCGATGATCAAAAGTAATACAAACACTAACTCTTTTTCTCGCTACAATCGAATTGTCTTCTAGGCAAACTGGCTCTGTTTTAATTTTTCCCAATGCGAAAATAAGAGGAATCTTAGTATAAGAAGCCAAAGGAACAAAAGCCGAATCAAAGCCTAGACTACCTATATTGGTGATCATCATACTCCCGAAAGCATCTTTAGGAACTCCAAATTTTTCTAAATTTAAGTTTAAACCATAAGTTAAGAAACTAATCAGATCTAATGTCGGACGAGCTAGAAAATTAGGAACTTTGTTCCAAAATTGCTTAATTTGTTTAAAGCTTTGATCTTGATCTGATCTTATATTTTCAGCTCCTAAATTTAGTTCATCTCTAATTTCTTCAAGGCTTTTCTTGTCAATTTCTTTAATCATGCAACCTGAGAGATCAGTTTTCCCATAACTCACATGAAAAAAAACATTTGCTTCTTGCCTGAAAAAAATTCGATTAAATTTAACCAATACATTTAGCTCCGGAAATTCTTTTAAAATTTTACCCGTCACTCTTCCTAAGAAGTGAGTTAGAGTTATTTGAGTATCGAGAGATTTGTTTTTATCTTCCAAGTACGGCAATACTTTTTCAACGCTTAATTTCAGCTCACAATAAACTTGAGAGTCTCCATTTATTCGCCAAGAGCCAAGAGAAATTTTTCTCCAAGCACTGTATTTATCCATTTCTATAATATTTAAGTTTTTCTTAAACATTAATTCCGTCCAGATTTTCTGAGCTTAAAACTATAAAGAATAAACAAAGCAAGAGCTAAGAATGCATATAGTGAGAGAGCAGATTGAACAAAAGGAGAACTATATTCTTTGAAAATAATTTTTGATTGTTCTGAAAAATTTAAATAGAGCTTATAAGAGAGTAATAAATAAAATGCACCCAATGCTCCGGAGAGGCTCATATGTAATAGATATTCACCAGTGGGTAACCCACCTAAGTCTTTACGACTTTCTTTTTCTACAATGATATCTCCATAACCTACAATAATATCTAAGATCATAAGCATGGCCAATATAAATACAAAGTTCCCATAAAGTTCAACATTAGCAATGAAAAAATAAATAAAGGCGTACAATAATAATCTCACTGTATGAAGAAGATTCTCAATATAACTTTGAGATCTTTCTAATAAATTAAACTTAAGGTTGTGATAAAAAAATTCATCAATTGCTCCGATCGTTCCAAAAGCTAGGAGAAAAATCATTAAGAAATAATCTTGAATAAAAATCATTTTTCCTCCTAATATGAACCCAAGAATAAAGAATATTTCCTAAAGTTTAATCTATTTTTTGATCAGATCATATTCCTCCTAAGACTAATTCTCAGCACATTGGAGAAATAGAATTATCTCAAAAGTCTTCTGAAGTGCTAATATTTAGCACAAGATAAGATTTTAGTTAAATTAGAGAAGTACCTAGACGGATTCTATTTAATCTCGTATGAATAATAAAAAAATTTATCAAGGTGAGCAAATGACATTTTTCTATTCTCTATTACTTTTTCCAATCTTAATCTTTGCTCAAGCTCCAATTGATTCTCCTAAGTTTAGCTTAGAAGAATACAATATAAAGCCCAAGGAAATGAATGGAATTCAATTTCCACGAACAGGAAATACCGCTTATAGAGGAATGGGATATAAGCAATTATCTCGAGTTAAAGCAATCAAGGCCATGCTTGGAGATAGCTTATCAATAATCGAAACTAAGGTTATTACTGTCATGATAAATATGATAGACGGTAATCCAGATCCAAACCCTTGGTTAAGATCTAGCCCTCCTAGGTACTTTGAATTAGAAAAATTTTACAAAACAGCTGTATCAAAATTTTTAAAAAACAAGCCTAGTCCATCAAAAAAAGAAAAATATGATTTTGTTAGACAAGTAATTGAAAAAAAATTCTTATCTCTTAAAAAGAAAAGAATATATGAAGAAATGATAAATTCTATAGGCCATCAATATATAGATTGGAATCCTGAAGGAATTTTTGGTTCATATTTCTATGAAACGGCTAGGCACTACAGTCCTTATGTTACTTTGATTAAAGAACAAGGTATGAAAAGAAGTGTCGATTTAAATTATCGATCATATATAGACCATGGGCGATGGGGACAAGGTTATGCTGATGATGCTGGAGAGGTTCTTTTTCCTCTTTACATTCCAGCTCATGACATTGAAGGATTTTTTGTTCAAGAAGATCGAAATAGTAATTTAAAAGAAGTCTATATGAGTGTTGAACATTTAGGTGAAAAATATGTCCTCATTATCGACTTAGCAAAAATTGGCAATAAAATAGTTGTGAAGAAAAATAATCAGATCTATATTTCTCAATCAGACATTATTAATAGATATGGAATTGATGAAGCTAGCCAAAATCTTCATTCTGCATCAGAGAAGAAAGCAAAGGCATTTGCTTTAATTAAGTTATGTTCTAACTCGACAACTTGTGAGATCTCTAAAGAAGTTTTGAAGTTTTTCAATGTAAAAAATGATGGTCAACAAATCAGTGTTGAATTATTAGAAGAACTTAAAGAGTTGAAAAGTGATTTCCAACCAAAAGTATTTTATTCAGATGATAAAATTAAGTTTGATAAATTAACAAACTAGATTGTGATGAATGCAGATTTATTGGATTAGGCTTACCAATTCAGAAAGTAGTTCCTGATAAGGCATCGAAGTTTGCTTTCCATTCTTCTCTAAGAATTCCAAATGCAAGGCCATCATAAGCAACATGATTAACCAATCGGGCTAATCGAAATCGAGCTTCTTCCACAAAGCCTAACTTCTCAGCAAGTTTAATCATTCCAATATTTCCTGACCATGTTCTTAGGTCAAGCCTGACAATGTCTGAATTATCAAATAAATATTGAATCCAAAGAGTTAAAGCTTCTTTACCAATCCCTTGACTCCAATAAGACTCATCATAGATTCCTATCCCAATAGACATCCAATTACTCTCTCTTGAAGTCCAATAGTAGCTAACAGTACCAATTAATTGATCGGACTCTTTAGTTGCAATAACCATTCTTTTCCTAAGCTCTGGAAAACTATTATTTTTTAAATTGTTTGAAATATCAGTAATATGTGTCTTGATTTGTTCAGGATCTCTTTTGAAATAAGGCCCATCAAATTCTTGCCATTTGTGAACCTCTAACATCCACCTAGAGTAAATATTAATATCTTCATGCTTCCAATCTCTTACACAAATCTTAAAATATGATTTTGTTAAATAAGTAGTATTAATCATCTAGAAATAATTTATCTAAAGCTAGTGGGTTTTTATAAAGAATTTTATTTAACTCCGACTTACTTAGTCCGAGGTTTTTTAACCCTTTTAATGTTTCTGCAGGATGAATGACAGGCCAATCAGAACCAAAGACAAACTTGTTAAGCCCAAGAGCTCTCATAAAGTTCACTAATGTCTCTCTATCACTTTTCTTTTTTATCCAAAGTGGCAAGACCGATGTTTCTACAAAGTAATTATCATGTTTTATACTGGAGAGAAGTTTAAAATCTCTTCCATAAAAATGTCCTATAATCCAAGTAATTTGAGGATATCTATTAATTAACTCAAGGAGAGCTAATGATTGTGTTTGTTTTGACTTAGGGTAAGCAGCATGAACAAGAATAGATAATTTTGTATCTGAAATAATATTTAATAAATCATACACTTTTTTTAGACTGCTTCTTTTAGTTAAATCAAGACTATCTGCCATAAAGTGAAATTTAAAAACTTTAAAACCTTTATTAATACATCGATGAACTTCTTCTTGGGCCCAAAGATGAGTTACGGAAATGCCGCAAGCTCCACTAAATTTATTCGGAAATTCTTTCTGCATATCTAATACATAATTATTCTCAGCGATAACTTCTTCTTGAGTTTTATGTTTTTGATATCCTCGCGAAATAATCAAAGCTCTTGATAGATCAATACTATCTATTGCCAACAATGATCTTTTTGCATCAAAAGTTACATCATCTACTTGTTGTTTGGGAGGTTTGCCAACATGAATATGAAAATCTGTCCCTTTAGATTTATTAACTGTAGAGCAAGAAAATTGGAGAAATATAAACAGTAACAATACTTTAGGATTACTCACCTTTGATCCTTAGCTTATCAGGCTTCCCATCATGACTACCCATTTCACGTTTGGGATGATCTTCCCACAAGTAACCTTTTTCTTTCATTTCATTGTTTCGCTTAGAGTTTAGAGGATATATAATTTTATTTGTTTTTTTCGTTGCCTCTCCACCAACCAATAATAGAACATCTGAGTTTGAATTATTTAAAAATGTGTGAGCAATACCTGTTCCAGCTGGGAAAGCCACAAAGTCACCTTCAACAAGATCATGAACATTTCCATCGATCCAAACTTGTGGAGTTCCTTGAATTACAAATACAAACTCTTCTTCTTCACTCTCTGCGTGTGGCCAAGAGGTTCGACGACCGGGAGGTAAAGTATCAATATGAATTCCGATTTTCTTAAGACCTAATTTATTACCAACAGGAGCTCCAAAACTTAAAAGTTCATCGCTACCTGGATAATGGCAATCATCTTTATCCATTAGATCTTTATAATTGCCTATAAATTTTGGTCGATTCATTTACAAACTTCCCTAAGAGTCAGAGTATAAAAATTAAGTTATTAGTTAAAGTCTAATTTTGTAAGACATTGAAAAACTAATCAATGGTGGAGATGACAACTACTGAAGTTATTATCTATCCATATGAAATTATTATCATTTCATGCAAGAGAAATCAACACATGCCTCCACTGTTACTCCTCTATTTTTCTTGCGACACGAACCTTGTACAATTGTAAATCCTGTTGGTTTTTCTTGAAAGAAATTAAAGTCTATTCTTCAATGCACTTAGTAGTGCTTCAAAAAGCAACAAAGATTTATTACTTTTACTTTTAACCAATGAAACTCTCATCGGAGCGTCCCATTTTAATGAAAACCCTAAAGGCAAAATATCTTTCTTATTGGACTTAACAACAATATCTGGCAAGAACGCCCATCCATTACTCTCTTTAATCAACTTTAATGAAGTATTATTATCATGATAGAAGAATGCATGTTTTGGACTGATTCCGTGCTTTTTAAAGACAGGGTGAGTTTCGCAATAATTTGGGCCTTGAGTTGTTCTAAATGTTATGGCCGGAAGAGTATTTAATGATTCAATCATTTTCTTTCTACTCATCTTAAGTATTTTGTGATTTTTCTTTACTACTACTTGGAAATTACCATGATAGATCTCTTCTTCTAAAATATCTTGGTGCTGAATAGACCTAAATACTAATGCCATATCTAAAGCACCAGAAAGAACTTGGGAAATCGCTACCCCTGTATCGAGCCCAACAAGCTCTACAGTTAAATCAGGGTTCTCTCTTTGAACTTTCAAAATTGATTCAACTAAATATTCTTTCATCAAGAATGGACTTGCACCAATTCTATAGTGTCCTTTAATTTTAACTGATTTAATCCCAATTTCTTCATATAGTGAGCTAGTTTTTTCTAAAATAACTGTGGCCCGTTCTAGTAAGTTCCAGCCATTTTCATTTAACCTTAAGGAGTTATTTTTTCTTTCAAACAGCTTGCACGCAAGCTCTTCTTCTAGTGTTTTAATTGCTGAACTTAGGACACTTGGACTAATAGAGAGATTTATTGCAGCTTGTCCTAAATGCTCTAATCGAGCTACCTCTGAGAAGTATCTAAGTCTATCTAAAGTAATCATATTCTCCTTATCAGAACATTAGCGTTCTTTTTATACTAATATACAGAAGATCTGAGCACTTGTAAAAATATAAAACAAATGGAGGTTTCAAATGCTAATAATAAAAAAATCAATCACCTTAATAGCTTTTATCTTTTTATCTAACATCGTTTATGCTCAAAACTTCAAGCATGATACAGAGGTTTTTAAAATATTAAAAATTTCTGAATGGAAGCAATTTAAAAAAGAGAAACGATTCTATGGTTCAGAAGATGACCTAATAGATGGATTTATCCACTTGTCCACAAAAGATCAACTCTCAAGAGTACTGATAAAGTATTTCACAAATGAAATAGTCTATATCGTAAAATTTAAAACAAATTCTTTTGGAAAAAACTTGAAATGGGAAAATGATTATCCTCACCTTTACAATAGACCTTTAAGAACAAGAGAGATCATTGGTGTTGATAAATCAGTCCCTCCCCACAGAGCGATTTTTTGGGTTAAGGCCTTAGGAAGTGGTGTATCTCAAAGAAATGCCTGTAAAGATGCAAATAATAAAACTGTGTATAAAGCAGATTCGAAATGTCGTGACTTAGGATTTACTGATTATAAAGTTATTAAAATTAAAAATTGTAAGACTACTTATGATGGAGACGATTGTGACGAAAGCGATGGTGGGGGATATTCCTGTCCTGATGCTTTTGCAAAGTTTTCTATGAAAGTTAAATGCATTTAAAATTCATAGTACTTCCCATGCGAAGAAATAATCTCATCAACAAATAACTTAATTAATCCATTCTTCTTATTCTCAACTCTATAAACAAGACAGACTTTATCTTCAATACCCTTAACAAGCTTTACTGGTTCTAATTTATAACCTTTATTCCTATAAGCAACTTCTGAAGGAAGAACTCCTAGTCCACAACCACTAGCAACCAAAGAAGCTATTACTTCTAAATCACTCGAATGAATAATTTGTTTGATCTTAGATTTTCTTGATAGAAGCTTTAATACTTTTTGACTCTGATGAAGGTTTTCATCGCAAATGACGATAGGATTCTCAGGGTTATTCATCTTCGTCTTTTTCTTAGATGACCAAAGATTCATCTCATCAATGGTAAGGACTTTAATAATCAAATCAGGATGTTTCACAGGATTAACGACAATAGCAATATCTAGCTTAGATGAAATAACCTTTTCAGTAATATTTCTGGAAATATCATGAGTCATTTGAAATCTAATGTCTGGATACCTAGAAAGAATCATTGGAAGAAAAAGTGGAAGAGAATCAATTGCAACTTCTGGATGACAACCAAAATGAATAGTTCCACTTATCTCATTAGGATTAATACACTGAGTACGAACATCTTCCCATACCTTAAATAGCTTTACTGATTTCTCTCTTAGTTTCTCACCAGCAAGTGTAAGTCTAACTCCATTTCTATTTCTTATAAATATTGGCTGATCTAAATATCTCTCGATCCTTTTGATGGCCAAGCTCAATGAAGGCTGAGTAATGCCTAAGTTCTCAGCAGATCTAGAAATACTCCCGGCCCTAATTGTTTCAATAAAATATTTAAGATCTGTCGAAGAAGGTTCCATAGTATTTTTATATATAAGATATTGATAAAAGTATATTTATTTTATAGATAGAATTGAACTATAGTTATCTAAAAGGAGAAAGGTATGAAGATATTTATAGTTTTAGCGTTTTGGGTTCTTGGGAGCAACGCATTCCCTCTTAAGGAAATAGTAATTGATTATGATAATGGATATTCCTATAAAGTTACTTATGACAATGACAAGTTAACTTGGACCGGACTTAAGGGGGATGATGCAGGAAAGTCTCAGAGTAACACTTTTAGTTATCATAAGGTTTGTGATCATGAGTATATTGTCAGGTGGATAGAAGAAGGAAGCATAGTTGTTCATTCAAAATTCGACCTTAAAAACAAGACTGTAGTTTCTAGTATCTTTGTCCCAGAAGAAGATGAATCTAAAAGATATTTTTATCCGTTTCTCATTGGTAAATACAAAGAATATTAAGACTTAAAGCTCAAGTTTTTCCCGATAATAGATTTTTCCAATAATTCTTCTAGTTACAGTAAAAAAATGGAGGTAGTTGAGATCTCAACTACCCCTCTAGAAAATTCTGCTTACTTGATATCATGTATATATTTCATAATACATTCGATAACTCTTAATTCGGGTACCGTATGTATTATACTCTGGTCCTTGGTCTTAAAAATAGCCCTAGACTTGGAATTGTGAGACTCACCTCGGCGAGGATGTGTCCTAACTATATAGGAGGTCAAAGAGTTAATACTTATTTTGCTCCATTTTTCTGGAGCGAGTAAAATAGATTGTCTAAAAATTAGACGAGACAACCCCCTTAAATTCTATAAGCTTAGGACTGGACTCTTCGAGGTCATTGAGTATTTTACACGCTTGTCTAAAACTGTTTTTTAGAAAGATTTTTAATGCTAAGATAAACCCAACACAATTGAGTTTTTAGATACTACCCGAGAAGACATTACACGCTCGCGAGTATCATTAATTCCAAAAGGATGATAATGAAGGGTTTACTACTTATACTAACTTTACTTTCAACACATTTATGGGCCGCTAATATCAAAAAGGTCGTATCTGATGAGGATTCAAGTTATGTTATCTATGATCAACAAAACTTTATTTCTAAAGTTGATCACGATAATAAAAATAAGATTTCAGAGATAAAATTTGATTTTAAAATCAGAGACATAGCTGATACAGAAGAGAAGCTTTATATTGCAGGAGAATTTGAAGTACTTTCTTATAAAAAATCAAACGGGAAGATGGATAGTCTAGTTGATTTCAAGGCAATAAGTATTGAGAATGGAGGACTTGGAATTAATCAAATATTTTTCAGTGAAGGAAAGTTGATTCTAACAAATTTAAGAAAAAGGCAACATTCAGCAGAATATTATTATGTTCTTGATTTAAATAATAATATGAAAGTTGTCCATAAAGGTCCTTTTGGAATTGATTACAGACATAATGGAAAATTAAGTTTTAATGAGAAAACAAAAACATTCTCATCTACTGATGTAGGGATTTCGCCACAAGACCTACAGATTTATGAAATGGATGAAAATTACAAAAAGAAAAGAGCCCTAGAGAGCCCATATCATGGTGATTATTTCTTAGGGAGCAGGGCCTTTCCCGTGAATTATGAGAAAGGTTATATCATAACATCTTCTGGGAATATCTTTGATGCTAATACTTTAGTTTATGTGAAGGCATCGCCAATGGGTCACGTTAACAAAGTGATTGTTAATGATAGTGAAACTTATCTTTTCGATGGTAAAAATAGAATAATAAAATTAAATAAGAAGTTGGATTTTAAAAATGAGTATCTACTGAATCAAGAGTATAACGACGTAACGATGTTAGAAAGTGGAGATATAGTTGGATTAAAGATGGTTGCTGATAGTTTAGTTGTTGAGGATTTAAAACTTGTATCAAATGATAGTGATAAGGATTCTGTTAATGCTTGTGAATCTGAATTGAACTTGAATGACCTTGAGAATAAACATTTAAGTGTGAAAACAGATAAGAAGAATAATTTAATTCTTTTTGATAAATTAAATCAATGTCTTTTTAAATGGGATAGAAAGAAGAAAAGAGTCGTTTTATCTATTCAATTAGATAATGGAGCTCACAGAATTGCTTTTGATAAAAAGAAAAACATTGCTTATATTACTTACCTAGATCATTCGATTCGTAAAATTAAATTAAAATCAAAAATATCTAAAATAAAAGAAGAAGTATTTGTTGTTAACTCTAATAAAGTTAACAATATGGAGGTTGTAGGTAAGTTCCTATTAGTTATGGACTCTTCTGGAGCCTGGAATTCACATAAGACTTTTTCATTGCGAACAGGAGAATTGATTTCAATTAAAGATTGGAACCACTCTTCACCTGCCCTAGCTTGGGATGCAGAAAATAGAAAAGTATTTTATTACTCGATGTGGAGTCCTAGAGATCTGGATTGGGAGAGAATTGATAAAAAAGGAAAGCTTCATAAGGGAGGAGAGAGTCCATATCATGCTAGTGCAGGTTTTTACGGCTTTATTAGTTTATCTCCAGAAAATACTCATATTGTTCTTGGAACCGGACATATCTTTAATAGTAATACACTTAAAAGAGTTGGAATCTTAGATACTCCTTCAATGTTCTCAGCTGGACAGTGGTTAGATTCAGATGAAATTGTTACTGTTCGTTCTGAGGAAAATACAAATGAATTTATCGTTAGCTCTTGGGGGCTTGATTTGAAAAAGCAAAGAGAGACGATTGTTAAGGGGCGATTTTTAAGTTTAAGAAATGATAAAAAGAATAAATTGGTTCTTTCTTTCTATAATGATGTAAAAGGAAAGATTGAGCAAAAAAGCATTTCTAAGAAGAAAAGGTCTCACCTTATCAGATAACTTTATGAACCTTTCTCAAAACGAGAAATCAGCAAATCAAGTTGTACGAAATCTTGTCTTTTATCACTTGTGCTTTGGAATTCATTGTAGAAAACTTGAGAACATTCATTTGGATAGAAGATGGAAACATAGTGGTTCATTCTAAATTCGACTTAAGAAACCAGACTGTAATTTCTAGTATCTTTGTCCCAGAAGAGGATGAATCTAAAAGATATTTTTATCCGTTTCTCATTGGTAAATACAAAGAATATTAAGACTTAAAGCTCAAGTTTTTCCCGATAGTAGATTTTCCCAATAATTCTTCTAGTTACAGTAAAAAAAAGGAGGTAGTTGAGATCTCAACTACCCCTCTAGGAAATTCTGCTTAACTTGCTATCAAACATTGATATCAGGTCTATATTTCACAATACATTCGATAACTCTTAATTCGAGTACCGTTTTTATTATATATAGTGAGCTTACCTCTCTTGTCTTTAGTCTTAAAAATAGCCTTAGTCTTGGAGTCGTAGAATTCACCAAGGCAATAATAATCATAATTCTTCATATTTAAATTACACTTTAGTTCTAAAGTTATACTTTTAGATGTATCTAAATAATAGATAGACATTTGATAAACTTTTAACCATGAGTGAAATATAGTTTTAGTTTCAATAATCTTTTCTCCATCTCTATTAAAAGCTTCACAAGTTGCAACTGTTTCATTTGCATAGCTAGATAAGCTAATAAATAAC
The DNA here is from genome assembly GCA_938017795.1 of uncultured Bacteriovoracaceae bacterium. Lineage (GTDB taxonomy): Bacteria > Bdellovibrionota > Bacteriovoracia > Bacteriovoracales > Bacteriovoracaceae > JAHDHG01. The sequence goes on along the minus strand of CALIJZ010000036.1, from coordinate 31,761 downwards.
AATAATAAATATTTCATAATATTTTCCTTTATTAAGTAAATTAGTAATTAAGTCATAAATGTTGAGTTGTAGAATAAATTGATGGCCTAGAGCCACCACCAGATAGATAAATATGAGAGATCATTTATTAAATTTTTCACTGAAGAAAACTTAACTTGAACTAAATGCTTGGTCACTTTATATTTTCTTACATCCAAGATATTTATGAATTCATGCTACCTACCAAGCAAAAGCATGAATGCTACAATTGTATAACATACAAAATTCAAATTATTTCAATAGGAGATTACTCTCAGTACTTTTTAAACCTTTTCAAGTGAAACTTTGTAAAGGGCTTTGCAAGCTTTGCCAGTCGAGGATTATCAATAACATTATTTAGCCACTGAATACCTGAAAGTACTCTTGTATCTAAAAAAGTTGGAATCATATCGAGGTCTTTTTGATCTACACTGTGAGCTTCTGAATATGCTCCTAATAAATAACTTTGAATTTCTTTATATCGCTTTAGAGATAGTTTTTTTAATGTATAGTTTCTCCAAGGCTTATACAAAGTTGTAGCAATATCATAGAAATGCATCCCATAACCACTATCATCAAAATCAATCAAGCAAACCTCTCCTTTTTTCATTAGCATATTCCCAGAGTGAATATCAGCATGAATTAAACCTTTCTTTAAAGTTTTCTTTTCATACTTTTTAAGTAAACGTAGATTCTCGCTCGTAACTCTTTTCAAAAGATTCGCTTCATTTTTATTTAACCAATCGATTTTCTTATTTCCATAAGTTGATTTTTTTCCAACCAGCCCATCAGCATTCCAGTAATTACGATGCTTAACTTTATAATGTAATGTATCTGAATGAAGAAGAGCTAAGGTCTCTCCAAGCTGAGTAAACTTATGATCAGGAAAGTAGCTCAATATACGGCGACCTTTCACCCATTTAAAGATAGCAACTTGTCTTTTGGTTTGATCAAAGTCCAATAGTCCTTTAGATAAATACTTGCCGTTTTTATTTTTAATAGGCCCTGGAACCTTTACTCCTTTATTAAATAATCGGTTTACCCATTGAATTTCTTCAAGAATAGCCTTATCTGAATGATAACCATAACGATGAACTCTAACTTGATACAAAGCTCCTTTGGAGTCCAACAACTTAAAAGTTGTGTTCTCTCCATGATGTATAAACTTGAGTTGACGTATTTTGAAGGAATATTGATTCTTAATTATATCAGTAACAAAACCTCTTAAGATCTTTATTTGGGTTCGATATTTTAATTCTTTATAACTCATTATACGTTACTCTTTTTTTTAACATTATTAAAAAACACAGTTGAATTATTACTTTCCAAAAGGATATATAGTCATTTTATCTTGGGTGTTTTCTATCAAAAATTTGTTCACTTTAAGATTATTGATATTTATATCACTCTTTCCCTTCAAAATGATTTTATAAACCTTAATCTCTTGCCTTGAACTAACAATCATTTTGATGGTCGTTAAACCATCAGTGTAAGTATTATCACTTTTTCTCTTCCAACCAAGAGATAAAAGAATCTCAGATAATCTTGATAGATTCTCATTAGAGCTCTCTAAAACTAATTCCTCAATATTGTTAAAGTTATAGGATCGCTTGTAATTATCAGCTTTCTCACGAATCTTTCTTAAATAGTTACTTCGTGATTTATCTTCTCCAATATTTAAATAATTAGAAGAAGGCTCATAAACAAAATACCAAGCATCCTTGAACTTTAAGTCCATAAACTTGCCCCAGTCTTGATCTTCACTTCTATTAAACTTAGGACTTATTTTTGTCTCTATATAATCAAAGCAATCAGGGTTAGAGTTATAAAAGCCGATACCAAAAGCTCTATCAGGGTTATTATTACCCTTATTAAAAATCTCTAAATATTGCTCATTTCCATTAATATAATGCCCTTTATAAGTTCCCTTAGGACTTTTGAATGGTTCAAAAAAACTAAAATTTTCTTTAGAAAAATAATCACTCTTACCAATTTTATTAAAAGTTGAGTCTGGAACCTTTAACCATAGATGATCAAAACTTGTTAGTTCACAATTATTCTTCTTCAATGAAGAGCAAGAAAGGAGAAGTATGGCCAAGACAAACTTGAATATATTATTCATTCCATTCCTCTAGAAGAATTCCAAACAACCATTCATCAACCGGTTTACCTCGCTTAATTACTTTATGCCGAATAGTTCCCTCTAACTGATATCCGCATTTTTCAAAGATTCTACGGCTAGCAATATTTCCAACAAAAATATTACCCTCTATTTTAGAGAGCTTTAATTCTTTAAACCCAAAATTAGTAATGGCGCGAATTGCTTTTGTACCAAGCCCTTGGCCATGATACTTCTCTCCTATCCACAACCCAATATCTGCTCTAAACATGCTTTCATCAGGCCTAATTGAAATAGAACCAATCGGTTGCTGAAAATCAGGGTGCATTATTGTAAACTGATATATTTCTTTATTTCTCACGGCGATTTCTTTAACTCTTAAGGCTTCTTCAAAATCTTCAAAAGAAGTCGGGCCGTCCCATTGAATGGTTGCAGTAACTTTATCAGTAATAAGTGGGTAGAGCTCTTTAGCGTGAGAATGGTGGGTAGGATTTAACATATTAGTTCTCAATATTTTATTTTTCTGCTTCCATATCGTCAATATGGTCTATCGCAGTCAATTAACGTAGTTATCAGTTAAATGATCTGACTCTTTCAAAGTATTGCCAAATCTCACATTAAGACCTTCCTCCTAAAAATACTTCTCACAATTCAACCTACAATCTAACCTGCAAATTTCAAAACTAGACGTGACTATAATCTTAATTTATCCATAAAATATTAGTCATTTAAACTACAAAGACTTCGTATAACCCTAGCGATTTTCTTAAATTCAATATTTTCTTCCTGACCAGACCTTTTTATTAAATAGACATCGTGTTTAGCTTTTTTCATTTTTTTCGGTAAATCTATTTCTTGAAGTTTAAATTTCTCTTTGCTTTGCTTATTTCTTAAAGAAGCAAGAAACTTTGGTATAAAAACAGCACAGTCTCCAGAACTGGCTAACTGAAGAGCTGTTTCAAGCATATCAACTCGATATTTCTTGAACCGTGGAAATTTATCTTCAGGCCATCCATCCAGACCCTTTACTCCTGTTGGGATACTATCTAAAGGAGTTCGTGGTACAGCAAAAGGGATTGTAGACACTTCATGATTTTGAAATTTTTTATTAGCCGAATAGATCCCTGCTTCTAAGGTAGTAATCTTTAAGAATTCAAGTCCTCGTGTAGGGATAGGTTCATAAGTAATTGCAATATCTACAACTCTCTTGGAAACTAGATCTTCCATTTTTCCTGGCAATGCTTCATGCAACTCAAGTTCTCTATCAATCATCATCTCTTTAAGTAATGTCATAAAGTAAGTTGAAAAAACTTCAAAAGTAGCAATTTTAAGAGATTTTAAAGAGATCTGCTCTGTTTCATTTGTTATTAACTTAAGACTTTCAAAGAAAGCTGGAAGTTTTAAGCTAAGATCTTGCCCATACTCTGTGATTTTAATTCCACGCCCTTGCTGAACAATGAGTTCATTACTCAGCTCTCTCTCTAATACTTTTATCGATTTAGAGAGACCACTATGAGAAATCCCAATAATTGTTGCCGCTTCTCTTAGGTTTTCTGTCTGTGCTAAGATATAAAATTGTTTAAGCCTATTGGTCTCCATTGGTTACCATAAATAGAAAATTATTCTCTTTTTGTCCAATGCAACTTTGTCTATTGTCCTTTTACCTACTTCAAAACAAAGGAAAAACATGAAAATTTTAACAACTTTAATACTCCTAAGCACTTTAGCTTTTTCAGATGAAGTTAACCCTATAGGCTACTCATCACAAGAGCTACAGATGAGTAGACTCACAAGAATACATGCAAAGGAAGCCAGAGCTGATCTAATTCGTGAAGCCAACATCCAATGTGCTCCCTTAGTCGCACATCGGATATCAAAAATTAAATACAGGATAAGAGAGCTTAAATGTCCTCTTTGGGCACATTGCCCTGACTCTGACGATCTGGGATATAGATACGAAGCTAGCGGTAGATTTAAATGCTATCGGCATCGTTATGATTTATAATCATAAACTCAGATAGTTACATATAGTTCTTCTCGCATCATTGTGGAAACTAAAGAAAGAAACCAATTAAAATACACAAAATTGAAATCCCAATCATAGTAGATGAAAGTTGAAGTCCAATCTTTACAATATTTTCCTGCTGTTTTGGAGCATATTCTTTTCCTCCAGCAATAGGTGTTAGACTTCTAGTCCCCCAATGAGAAGCAAGTGTTAAGGTCACTATTAAAATAGTATTACCAATAAAATGTAAGTAGATGAAAATTTTTCCCAACAAACTACTAAGAACTATATGAGAAGATACCCCTGCCATTGCAATCGAAAATGTTCCTATCATTAAGCCTGTTTGGTGTGTAGATAGTGCCATTCTAGGATTTTTAAATTTCTCAAGAACTGCACCAATAAGCAAAGAGAGAAAGTACATAAAAACTCCAAACCTTATAAGCTCATTTTGATATATTTCTAAACTCACTACCGCTCCTTAAATATTTATGGATATGTTCTCACAAATCAATGGTGGAGATGACAAGGATCGAACTTGCGACCTCTTCACTGCCAGCGAAGCGCTCTCCCAACTGAGCTACACCCCCACAATAGAATCTAGAATATAACGAATTTCATCATAGTTATCAAGATTGTCATGTTTCTTATAACCTTTTAATAAAATCTCTGCTTTTTTTATCAATACTTCTTTTGCTCTTATTTGTTTATGCTCATTAAGATCTATATGATCAAGCACCCACTTAATAGACTTCACACGATAATAATCCATCGCTACATATCGCCTTGATAACTGGTCTTCATGACCTCCGTATTTTTCTATCAACTCTGTATCTATAAACCCTATTTCTTCGTTTGTGCTAATCTTTAACCAAAGATCATAATCCTCACAAACAACATAATCTTCTCTAAATCCATCCCAACTCATGAGTAAATCTCGTCTCAAGCAAACCGTTGAAGGGCCAATAATACACCCATCTAAAGAAGCTTCAAACTGATCCCCGCCACCTTTTTTATGATTCTTAGGTTGATTAACTCTAATTCCATTTCTTATCCATCGCTCTTGAGTGTAATTGATTTTCAGTTCAGGAAAATTTTCAATAAATTTATATTGTTCTTCAAGTTTTAAAGGCATCCAAACATCATCTGAGTCCAAAAAACAAATCCAATCTGCCTTCGTTTTATCTACTCCAATATTGCGTGCCCTACTCACACCTTCTGGTTTGTTTTTTTCAGAAACTGTTAAAAAGTTTAAACCTTGAGACTCTAAATATTTAAGAGTCTCATCACTAGATCCATCATCAATAATAATTAATTCGAAATCTTTAAAACTCTGATTCACAACAGAATCGATAGATCTTTTTAAAAGCTCAAACCTATTATACGTTGGAATAACTACTGAAAAAAACGGTTTACTCATAAAACTTTTGTAGATGAGTTTTCAATTCATCCCAATATTCAAAATCTTTATAGATTTCTTCTGACCTTCCTATAGATTTCATAATTGAGTCCAATCTAGCTTTATTTTTCACACCACATAAAACAGTAGTTAATGCCTTATGATGTAAATTAAAACTAATAGCTAAATCAATAAAATTATAATCTTTGCCTTCTAAGTATTTTTTGCATTGATCAACAAGCTCCACTTTCTTTTCAACATCAGACTTTTTCCACCAAGGGGACTTTTTCCTGCAATCAGAATCATCAAAAACTCTACTCAAATCATAAAGTCCCGTTAGCACTCCTTTATCAAGTGTCCCCCAACTCATAAAGTCTATATTCACATCCAATAAATATGGAAACACTTCATTTTCAACTGATCGATTAAAAAGATTATACTCACTTTGAACAACTTCAATCGTATCAATCTCACGAGCTTTTTCTAAATCTTCAAGGTTTGAGTTACAAAGTCCTAAATGCCTAATTACACCTTTTTCCTTATACTTTGAAAGCACCTCTAAAGGCCGTCTTATATCAACCCTCTCATCAGGCCAATGAATAAAAAACAAATCTATATATTCAGTATTAAAACTCTTTAAAGATTGAAGAAGCATCTTCTCAGTTTCTTTTGGGTCATTAGTCATGTTAACCCGTTTATTATCATGCCAAGACACACCAGACTTACTGATCAATATGCAATCATCCCTCATAGATTTTAATGCCAACCCCAATCTTTTCTCTGACAATCCAAACCCGTAAATCGGAGCTGAGTCAAAAACTCTTATTCCAGATTCATACGCATATCTTACTAGTTCTATCGCATCAGATTCTGAAATATCCCCAAATCCATAACCTCCACCTTCTCCACTCAAAGCTGCTCCACCGAAGCTTAAAGGATGGACAGTTTTACCTAAAAAATTTGCTCTCACACTCATTGCAATATTCTCCCTTCAGTAGTAATCCTAAGATTATGAAATTACTCTGTTTTGCTCATAGAAATGAAGCTAAAACATTTTTTGATCGTCTAAAACTATCACCTTTAGATACGTCTCTCAATCTATTTAAATCTGATCAATCATTCATTGTTATTACTGGTGAAGGCATACAAAATACTACTGAAGCACTAAGTATCATTGTTTCAAAATATGAACAAATCACTGAAATCATAAATTATGGAGTTTGTGCAGGCCTTGAAAACTCACTTAAAAAAAATGAGCTTTTTTCAATCAGAACGGTCTATCAATACTTCGATGACTTCTCATTTAAAAGCCATACTTCTAGTGATGAGCAAGCTGACCTTGATTTAATAAGTGTTCACAAAAGAATGTATTCTCCAGATGATAAATTAAAACTATCTATCTATGCTCAAGTTCTTGATATGGAAACTTGGGCGATCGCTTCGGTTGCAAAAAGATTTAAAATTCCTTGGAGATCTTTTAAAACTATCTCTGATGAGATTGATGAGAACACAGATTGTCAGCAGATTATTAAAGATGTTGATATTTATTCGGATCTCTTTTGGAATCATTTTAATTCTCTAGAGTCTTCTATTGTAAAAAAATCAAATATCACATCACCTCTTCTTGAAAACTCTCAGCTGCACTTCACTCATACGCAATCACATTTAGTAAAAAAATATTTAAATAGCTTAAAGCTAAGAGATGTTGATTTTTCTAAAAACTTTTTTCATTCAAAACAATATCTTTCGATCTTAGAAAGTGATTACTCAAAAAAAGAAAAAGCAAAAAAAATCATCACTTTATTAGAAAGCAAATATGATCCAATCACATCAAAGGAAAAAACTAAGACAAAAGAAATATTCAACTCACTTAAAAACAAATATCTAAGTTTTGATCATTCTGATTTCATTGAAAGAAGTTCAATAAAATTTAAGGGGCAATTTTCAAATGAGGTTGATTTGAAAAATATTATCGCTACTTTAGAGAGTATTGATCTACAAAAGCTTAAAGGCGAATCAAAAGATGTTTGAAAAGGTTCTAGTTGAAAAAGATATTCTCAATAGTCCTCACACTCAGCATATTCTTAATAAGCTAAAGCATAATGATCCCATTCTCATTAATAAAGTCGATGAGATTTGGGGAAAAGTAAAAAAACCATATCTACAAAAAAGAGAGAACCTCAACCTCTTCATTGGAAAAAAAAGAGGTACCTTAGTTAAGCAGGCTCCTGATGCGTATGGGTTAAACGGAGACCCTCATTTTTACTTCATCCATTCTTATAATTGTATCTATGAATGCCAATACTGCTATCTTCAAGGATATTTTAATACTCCTGATCTAGTCTTATATGTAAATCATGATGAAATTATTAAAGAAATAGAAACGACCCTAGATCAACATCCCAATGCTTGGTTTCATGCCGGAGAATTCAGTGATAGCCTTGCCTTAAATCATATAACTAATGAGTGGTCTCAATATTGGGATTTCTTTAAAGCCCGTCCTGAAGCAAAACTCGAATTAAGAACAAAGTCTGTAAATATAAAAAATATCTTATCACTAGAGCCACTAAAGAATGTATTACTTACCTTTTCTCTCTCCCCTGATGAACCATCAAAAGAGTTTGATCTCAAAACACCAAGTACTAAAGCTAGAATAAAAGCAATTAAGAAATTAAGTGATTCTAATTTTCAATTAGGAATTCACTTTGATCCGATCATTTATTCTGAAGATATAGAAAAAATTTATTCTAACTTAGTTGATCAATTGCTTGAAAATACTAACTTAGATCAAATTAATTATTTCTCTCTAGGCGTAGTGAGATATACAAAGGATGTGTACCGACAAGTTGAGAGTAATTACCCTGATTCAAAACTACATGCTCACCCTTATATTAAAAGCTTTGATAATAAAATTAGATACTCTAAACCCATGAGAAATTGGCTGCTATCAACTGTTAAGAATATTTTATTATCTAAAGGTGTATGTGAATCAAAGGTCTATTTATGCATGGAGTAGAAAAGTTTCATTATAAAAACTTCTGGGGTGAGATTAAAATCACTACTGATATCGAAAATCAAGAGTTTTTTGTTCAACCTTTAAAAGGGATTACTCCAGAGCTTATAAAAAAAGATCTGCAAGAAGCTATCAATTTTTCAGAAAAAGTTTCTTCATTTGATTATATCGTTGATATTTCCAAGCTATACTTCGCTCACCCAGTAAATTTTTTCTATCTTTTAAAATTACAAAAAATCCCACAACTATCTAATCACTATGTTATCTCAAAGTACGCTCTTCAAAGATTCTTTGCGTCAACCTTCAGAAGGTTCTTAACAATCAAGAAAGTCTTTAGTTCCATGGAAGAATACAGAACCTATAAATTGTTAGAACAACAAATTTCTGACGATAGTTAAATTCATTTACTTACCTAAACCACACATTTTAAGGCCTAAAATCTTGATAAGAAAATTTAGAATTTATTCGTTCTATACTTAAAAACTTTGTGTTAAATATTACTTATCTCTAAAAAGGATTAATTATGAATCATCTTCTCGATGCTCCAAAACTTAACTCTCCCTATACCCTTAAGATCAACAGCACTCAAAACGAACCTGTTGAATGTCTTGACCCGAAGGCCATAAGAAGTTTATTAGCTCTTATGGATCAACATGCAGTCAATGGCGGAGCAGCTTGTCATTGGGGTGGACCCAGTGCCATTGCTGAGTTCTTATCATGTATACACGAGATTATGTTTCGAGAAACTGATTGGTACAACCATTATAATTTTGTAAACGATATCGGGCATGCTGAAAACGCTCTCTATGCTGTAAAAGCTCTTTATGGTTATGGTGGATTAAACTTTGAAAGCTTAAAAGGATTTAGAAGTATCGACTCCAAACTAACTGGTCATGGTGAGTCTCATTTATACCCTGAAGGGGTTTTAATGAGTAATGGTCCACTTGGTTCAGCGTTTCCTCAAGCTCAAGGTCTTGCAATGAGTGATAAGCTCTCAAATAACAAGAGAGTAACGATTACACTTATTTCAGATGGAGCCTGCATGGAAGGTGAAGCTAAAGAAGCAATGGCAGCAGTTCCGGGCCTATTTCAAAAAGGTATGATCAATCCCTTCTTATTAGTCATTTCAGATAATAAAACTAAACTTAGTGGTAGAATTCATGATGCATTCTCAATGCAACCAACCTTTGATTCTCTTAAAGCCCTAGGTTGGAATATCATGACTCTTGAGCAAGGGCATGATCTAGAAAAAACTTATCAAGCAACTCAAAAAGCAATTAGTGCCAGTCAGAATAGTCCTACTGTTTTATGGATGAAGACTGTTAAAGGCCAAGGCATCAAAGCAACTCAAGACTCAGACAGTGGAGGCCATGGTTTCCCACTTAAAAAAGCTGATGGAAAGATCGCTGCTTTCATTGATGAGCTCTGGGATCAAAAAGCCCCCGATGATTTTAAGAACTGGGCAAACGAATTAAATGCCATCACTGTTGATAAAAAATCGGGTCCAGCTAAAGAGAAAATGCAAGTTGGAGTTTCTAAGGCCTTAATTGAATTAAAAAATGAAGGTCTTCCAATTATTAGTATCAGTTCAGATCTTCAAGGATCAACCGGTCTTAAGCCTTTCCACCAAGAGTTCCCTAAAGCTTCCATAGATATAGGAATAGCAGAGAGTAATATGGTTAGTGTTGCTGCCGGTTTTTCAAAAAATGATTATATCCCCGTTGTTGATACTTTTGCAGCATTTGGAATAACTAAAGGAAATCTTCCTTTAATCATGGCAAGTCTTTCAAGTTCTCCAATGATTTGTGTTTTTTCTCACACTGGTTTTCAAGACGCAGCCGATGGAGCAAGTCATCAGAGTCTGACTTATTTTTCTGCTCTAGCTTCAATTCCAAATGTTGAAATTATAGCTCCAGCAAACTCTGATGATACGTATAGATTAATGAAGCACTTTGTAAAAAAACAACATCAAGATAAATTAAAAAATCACGCTAAAAGTTATGTCTTTTTCTTAGGACGAGAAACATTTATTCCAAGCTTTGAAAAAAATGATAATGATATAGAAACTGATCAATTACTTTTTGAAGGAAAAGATGGTCTTATCATTGCAACTGGCGCTTTAGTGCATGAAGCATTAAAGGCCCGAGAATTACTAAGTGCTCAAGGTAAAAATTATGGAATCATTAACCATAGACACCTAAATACTTTCAAATCTAGTGTCTATGAGAAATGGATCAATGACCATCAGGGAAATATCCTTACTCTAGAGGATCATCAAGTAAATCATGGAATTGGAGCTAGTTTAACTCATAAAATAATGACTCAAACAAATGCTAAAATAAATTCGATTAAAAGCTTAGGTGTAAAAGGTATTTTTGGTCAATCTGCTTACACAGCGACAGAGCTATATAAAAAGCATGGACTTGATGCCAAGTCCATTGCTCAGAATATTTTAGAATAATACGTCTATATTAAATGCCATTGTTGAAACTCTGAACCCACCAGAGGATCCGTTGATATGTTCTGTTATATCACCTACTTGTAAATAATAAGTAAAGTTTGGAGAAATTACTAAGGTATTTGTTAAACTTTTTAACTTAAAGTTCATCCCAACTCCAATAGGAATATCAATTAAAATATCAGCAACTTTTGTGTTCAAAGCTGCAGCAGTTTGATCATCTAAGAAATCAAACTTTGTAGGACTAGCAACTGCAGGATTTGTTGCGATAGTTTCCATGCTTAGTAATTTACCTATTCTAACTCCAGTAAATCCATAAGCTAACTTATAACCAACAGAGTCACTAAGAAACTTGTACTTAAATCTAGGTTCAATTGAGATAGTAGTAGACTTATTTTCTTGATTGGTTCCAAGACCATCTATGTTGTCCAAAGTATTAACATATGTAGCAAATGATAACTTTGTACTCAAGCTCATCGATGGATTGAAATTATAATCAAAAACAACCCCACCTTGAAAGCCTATTCCTGAATCAAACTTAGTTTCAACTGAACTTCCTATAGTCTCTTCAGTATCCGTTCCCCCAGAGTAATTCCCTCCCAAGTGAATCCCAAAATTAAATGGTTGATAAATTTTTCCAGTAGAGCTGGTTATTGAATTACTAGAGCTATAAGTAGTAGTAGATTTCTTAGCAAAAGAATCTATACTATCTCCTACATTCAAATCACCCTCTAAAATTTTTGCTACGTAATTTCCGCCAGATAAGTTTTTATAAACTCCAATTAAGGCTTCTCCAGAATTTGATTGGATAACATACTTTTTTCCCTGCTCAAGATCTATCGAAGTAGAGCTAATCATGACCTTATCATCTTTTTTCTTCAAAACTTCTTGAGAAAACAATGAAAGAGGCAACAATAATAAAATTAATATTTTCAAGTTTTCTCCTAATTAAAATAATACGTCTAAATTAAACGCCATTGAGCTTAGCTTTGCTGTTTGATTAAAAGCAGTGCTGTCAGATTCAAGAATAGCTGATATTGGGAAATAATATGTAAAATTAGGTTCTAATTTAATTTTACCTAGATTAAAACTTGCTCCAATATTTAAAGGAATGTCTAAATACATCCCCGGCTTTGCAAGTCCTGCTGTCGCTAATTGAGCATCATCAAGGCCCAGAATATCAACCTCTGAGTTTGGTATAATTTCTCCATTACTGGTATCAACACCTTTGCTTGTGAAGCCCATTGGCATATGAACTCTCACTCCTGTAGAAGCAAATAAAGCGTTCATAATATAATATTTGATTGTAGGTTGAAAAGAGATTGTAGAATATTCACCTTGAGTTTCAAAAGGTCCCGTAGTGGCTGCTCCAGTAGGTGTTGCAAGCTCACTAGAGAATTTGTGAATGTTATAAGAAATTTTTGCATTAAGAGCAAGCTTTTGACTAAAGTGATACTGAAGATTTAATCCACCTTGAAAACCTAATCCTGCATCTGTACTACTGTCAGTTGCGGGACAAGAACCAGCTGTAACATCCTCACAACTTGTGTTGGTACCAGTTAAATTTACACCTGCATGAATACCAAAACTAAACTTCTTATAAGGCCCCATCGCCATACTACCACCAGAGATTTTCTTTTTTCTATGTGAAGTAATTCTATCTCCCTCACTTAAATCCCCTTCTAAAATCCTAGCAACATATCCACTATCGCTTGAGCCATTTGTATAGACACCAATTAGTGATTCACCTGAATCTGTTTCAAGATAATATTTTTTTCCACTTTCAAGTTCGATATCATCATTACTAATAAGAACGTTATCATCCTTAACTTTCAGTATTTTCTGAGAAAATGCTGGCAGCATCATTGCTAATAAAACTAAATATTTCATTCTAATCTCCTGTAAAAATTGTTCTCTATAATTATTTCCCTCACTACAGCTTTTAACAAGGGTAAAAGAAAATCACTCGGCTATTTAATGCAAGGCGTTTTTATTGTAAATTTTTTACCATCCTCTTTATTTCAACTCCAATTCAAACTACAATCGAAAAAGATGAAAATCATAATTTTATCATTTTTTAGTTTATTTCTTTATTCATGTGATGAAGCAATTGCTACAGACCAATTAAACAAAATAGAATCAAACGATATTATCGAGAAATGTTCTAAAGACCTATTAAGTGACTTCAGAATGATCCAAGTTCAATGCAGAGAAACCTATACAGAACAAGAAAGAGAAAATTGTATTAATCTAGTTGATGAGTTTAATGAAATTTATCCTCCTTATTTTGAGTGTAAGGCAGCTGATAAATCTGGAGTTGAAGATAAAATCGTGATTCTAAGTACGGAAAAAATGATGCGTATCCGTGAGCAATTGGAGCGTCGAGATATTCCCTAATTCGTACTAATCTATCTGGCCTAGTCTCCTATCCTTGCCAACTTGTGTTATTTACCCTAGTTTTATCAAACGTATTTTTAAAGAGAGTAAATTATGTCCAGAGTATGCGATTTAACAGGTAAGAGAAGATTAGTAGGAAACAAAGTTTCCCATTCAAATATCAAAACTAAAATGACTCAAAAGCCAAACCTTCAATGGAAAAAAGTTTTTGATCCTGAGACAGGTAAGACTATTAGATTAAGACTTTCTACTAGTGCCATTAGAACTTTAGATAAAGTTGGATCTTTATCTAAGTTTTTAAGAAAATACGGTCATAAGTTTCAATAGAAAATTTATTCACTTAAATTAACTCATCTATCTCATCTGAGTTTGCAACTCAAGTTTAGTTATATGTATAATCTTTAATTATGTTAAAGATTTTATTTATAATTTTATTATTTAGCTCATGCACTAAGGAAAATAAAAAATTCATTATTGAAGAATTACGAAATTCTTGTGCTGCTTGTGTAACTGCTTTTGAAGAAAAGCAGACTCAAGACTGTGTTGAGGATAGTGGAGATATCTATGACGATCTCTTGAGAACAACCAATAATTCTTTTGATGACTTAACAATTGCTTCAAAATGGGAAGTTGTTTATAACAGCTCCACAGAAAAAGCTGAAATTTTCTTGATAGACAAAGAAACTGATCCTAATGGAGAAAAGTTTTTGTATTTTTATGTCAGACCTCCAAGTGCTGGTCTTGGTGGTAGTCTCGGCGAAATTGCTAATCCACTAGGCCAACGCCTAGTTATAAAAGTATCTCAAAGCTCTAACACCAGACTTAACTCAAGGTTTAAAGTTCTCTCTTGTGAAGTCTCTGACAATGGAGATGAAAAAATTAGCAATAAAGATAATGGCTCTACGTTAAACTATGTCTTAACCACTCAAAGAAAGGTTAAACAGCCTGGCGGAACTTACTTAGAAGATGTTTATAATTTTAGAATTTTTGAAAACCAACCAATGTTTATGTTTCTCTTTGGATTTGATTATAATCAAGTCCCTTATAATGTTGATGATGAAATTTCTTCAACGACAACTAAAAGTACATTTTCGATCACCAAAGTTGCTAGTGTAGATTTATCTGTAATACAAGGTGATGCTAATCCACCTGGTACTCCTACTGGCACTGCTTCAATAAAATCTGAAATAAACGGTGCAAGAAAATGCCACTTTGATAGGGTCACCGATGGAGAGAATATACCTTTTGACTATCCTCCAAGCGATTGTGGTCCAGCAAGCTTTTTCCCATTACCAAACTTTCCAAGCAGTTAAATAATGAAAATACTAATCCTCTTTTTTTGTATATCCTTAAATGCTCAAGATATCATGACAAAAGATTATACTAAATTCACAAATAAAATGGATAGTAACCATTTTAGCTTTCATTCAGACTTTTCTATACAAACTTATAAATCTGAAAATGAAATGTCTGGTTTTATGAAAGCTAATATCAAAAAAGAAGACAGCGTTACTTATATGGGACCCTCCCTTGGATTTAGCTATAGATTTTTTTTAAATCATAGAATTTCAACATCGACTCGAGCAGATGGTTTTTATTATTTTTCTAAAAAAAGAGATCTTTTCCAATTTAGTGAAGACTACCCAGAAGATGTTTTAAAAAATGAAAACTTTCATACCATGTATGGGGTGAAGGCTTCTCAATCTTTAATCTATAGAATTCCTGTTGGAAGAACAGTTTATTTTGAGCCTTATGTTATTGGGTCAATTGGATTTAGCTTAGTCAGAAATACAATTGATTATGATTATGATGAAATATTAAATACAGAAGGCTTTGTTTCTAAAACAAAAGAGAGCCTAGTAAATACTGGAGTTGGTATAGGCTTTAACATCATGAGTAAAAATGGATTATTTGTTTACGCACAGGGTGTAAAAAACTTTTTAGCAATTTCTAGCTCTAAAAAAAGTACAACTACTTACCCTTGGAGCTCGGGAACAGCTTCAAACCCACCAGATCGTGAAGCAACAGCAGTATCGACTCCAGAGGCTGACACGAATACTGAATCCAGTAGAGACGAATTCTCGGCTTCTCTTGGCTTTGGTTACGTCTTTTAATTACTCTTATAAAAGCTTAGTATCTCTTCACAATGAAAATTGAAAAAAAACACTTAAAAGAGAAAATTCACCCCATCGTTATTGATATTCTAAAAAAGAGAAAAATTGAAAACTTTGATGACTTCTTTTCTTGGGATTTAAAAACTCTCCCTGATCTTGAAAATTTATTAGACCTAGAACTAGCTGCAAAAAGAATCATAGAGGCCCTGGATAATAATGAAGAGATTGGAATCTATGGAGATTACGACGTAGATGGAACGACTTCTTGTGCTCTTTTATATCACTTTTTTAAAACTCTAGATAAAGAAGTTCACCTTTTCCAACCTTCAAGGTTTGTTGAGGGTTACGGTATTCATCCAAGTTCAATTGATGATGCAATGAAAAAAGATATAACACTTTTAGTTTCTGTTGATTGTGGGATAAGTAACTTGGAAACCGCTGAATATACCCATGATAAAAATATTGACCTTATTATCACAGATCATCATAAAGACGCCAAAGAATATATTCCAAAGGCCTACGCTGTAATTAATCCCAATCGTCGTGATGAAGACCAAGACCAACTTAAATCTCTTGCAGGTGTCGGAGTAGCTTTTTGTTTGGCACTAAAGATAAAAAACTTATTAGAAAAGAGAGATCAAAAAGTCCCTTCCATTTATCCGTTATTAGAATTTGTTTCAATTGGAACGATTTGTGATCTTGCAAGACTAAACTCAGTAAATAGGAAGCTAGTACGTCACGGCCTAAAACAACTCCCAAAAACAAAGCATCCAGGGTTAAGACTTTTTTTAAGCCAAGATGATATTAAAAAATCTGTTTTAGAAAGTGAGAAATGCTCATTTAATATTGGTCCACATATTAATTCCAGAGGAAGATTAGAACATCCTAAAGACGCTTTAAATTTATTAATTAATGATAACCCATATGAGTGTGATACTTTTTTTAAAAATATTGTCTATTCAAACACTCAAAGAAAAAAAATCCAAAGTAATGTTTATAATGAAGCTTTCATGCAAGTAAAAGAGTCATGGAATGAACCTACTCCAGTGATTAATATAGTTTACGGAGCAAATTGGCATGAAGGTGTTATTGGAATTGTTGCCTCTAAACTTGTTGAAACTTTCAAAGTCCCTTGTATTGTTTTTACAGACTCTGAAACCAAAGGTGTAATTAAGGCTTCAGCTAGAACAGCAGGTGAGCTTGATTTATTTCAAACTCTTGATAGTTGCTCCGATTTATTTTTAAAATTTGGGGGCCATAAGGCAGCAGCTGGTTTATCAATGAAAAAAGAAAACCTACCAGCTTTAAAGAAAAAAGTTACAGAGATGGTCTCCAAAGTTCCAGAAATAATAAGAACTAAGAAACACAACTATGATATAGAAGTAAGCATGCATGAGCTAACAATGGAGCTTTGTCAGTCTATTGCTAAGATGGAACCCTTTGGTCAAGGAAATCCTTATCCTATTTTAAGAATAAAAGATGCTTTTATTAGTGACTTCAAAATCTTAAAAGATAAGCATCTAAAGTGGACATTTCAGGCAAGAGAAAAAAAATCAAACTATCAAAAATCATTATATGGGCTAAGCTTTTTCTATCTAGAACAATGGAACAAGACTTCTCCTGAAGAATTGATAAAAAAACAAAAATCTCAAGAGTTAATAATTGATGCTAAATTATCTATGAATCATTTCAATGGCCGAAGATCGCTACAATTATTGGTAGAAAATTTAGAAATTGGTCTCTCTCCACTGGCTAATTAATAAAGAACTTCTTCAAATGACGATGGCGTTTCTAAGTTTTGAAGTGTTCTATTTTTTAAAACGCCTGACTTAATTAACTTAAACTTAGCATCTTTTTTAAAAGGAGCTAGAATCTTAGTTCTAAAGTAAGGAAGAAACTCAAATTCATCACTATAGTTATTAAACACTTCTGCTCCCAAAGAATAGGGATAATCAGCATCCAAATTCGACGTTTCCAAAAACTTCAAAACTCTATGCGAACTCTCACAAAGGCTTAATAAAATTGGAACACCATTTTCCATATGTTTTGAATCAAGAAATTTCTTTAACCATTTTATCTTTTCAACTTCTGAGAGGCCATCAATCCAAATAAAGTTATAGTTTTCATATTGAGGAAAATCATAGAATCGAACTTTTCCTGAAATTTTCTCTAAAATTTCATTAATTACTTTCCCTTTATATTTTGAAGTATCTTTAAACATTTCAAAGTTAAGATAAGCTTGTGCTTCATTAATTTTTTCGTAACTTAGACCATAAGAATCTTTAATATTCTTAAAATCAAGAAACAAAATATCTTCCTGATAGAAGCACTGTCCTTGAATAGAAAAGTTCATATGCTTTTGCCTCTTAGGAAGGAAAAAGCTTTCAGACTTCATGAAAGTATTTGATTCAAATTCTGATCTTTTTTCGCGCTTTATAGCTTCACTGCTTGAGCAAGCTAACAATGCAAGGCTAAGAAATTTTACGAAAGAGTTGATTGATTTCACTTTCTATATTTGACCATTTTTTATCTAGCTCTTCAATCTCTGGTAATGTAAATAATTGGAAAAATCCAGGCTCTGGCTCATTAAGATAGTTTTTTATATCAGAGGTTTTCTCAAAATCACTCAAAACAAATATTTGATCTAATGCAACAGTTTGCAAGAGCTCATCTCCTAAAAAATTAGGCCTTTCTATAGTTAAAAATATTTGTTCTTTATCTTCTAAAATATCTATATTAGTCGGTCTTACGTTTTCAAAGACTTCACATTTTAAACTAGGCTCTGTTAATCTTTGCCCCTTGAGTCTCATCTCTTCAAAGTTTTTTATTTCTTGTTCGTAAATGCTTTTATACATCTCGTAATATTTCGAGCTATTTTCCACATTGATGAGTACTAAATGTTCAGGGCTTACTTTTTCTAAAAACCTCTCTACAAGAACAGAGTTTCCAATCACACCAATTTTTTTTTCTAACTTTTCGACGTTAAATGCTTCAATACCTCGAAAGATCCGATCATCATTAAAGAACTTTTCTTCTTGAATACATGGAGCTGCCCCGCCGATAAAATTAGGTCGTTCAAAAATATTATTCACATCTAAAACTAAATCATAATTTTCAAAAGTTTCGATAGTGTTTTTCTCGTCGCTCTTTTGATAAACGATCTTAAATGTATCCTGAATTCTTTGCTCAAGAAGATCACTCGAATCTAGGTACGTTTTTTGAATTCT
Organism: uncultured Bacteriovoracaceae bacterium; assembly: GCA_938017795.1. GTDB lineage: Bacteria > Bdellovibrionota > Bacteriovoracia > Bacteriovoracales > Bacteriovoracaceae > JAHDHG01. The sequence goes on along the minus strand of CALIJZ010000036.1, from coordinate 13,014 downwards.
AGAAATTGGTTCACTTCTATAAAATATATTTTTTGAAAGCTTTGTTACTAAATCATACCAATATTGATTTTCAATTTGATAAAATGAATGCTCTTTATTCTTTTCATAGATTTGAAGAGGATTTAACTCACTCCACAAGGTGACACTGCCAACCTCAAGATCTATAAACTTACTACAAAAATAGAGGGATTCTAAAGTAGATCCTGTAACCAATACTTTCATATTGAATATATAGTATGTTTTTTAAAGGAAATATACTTTTTTAGTAGAATTATCTACGTTAGAGTACTCTGCAAAGCTCTTAATAAAGTTTACAAAAGAAGTTAACACTTCGTGTCCTGGCAGGTTCTGATCAAACTCAGCTCCTAATTCTAAAATATTCGCGTTTAACTCATTTTTGATAATATTAGATCTTTTAATTTTAGCAGTTAAAGTGACAAAGGATTTCTTTGTGAAATATAGCCTTAAGTTTACTTCTGCATCAATTTCAAAGTTTTTTACACCAGCAGCCTTCTCAGGAATTTCAATTCGACATCCACTCTCAGAAATATCTAAAATCTCAATAGGAAAAATTCTGTTACCTTCTTCAATTACTGAATAACAGCCAATCACTTCAGAAAAAAAGATTCTTTCAAATTGTCTTTTTTTATTCTCAATTTTCTCAAGTCGTTTCTTATCAAGATTTACAATCTTACCCATAGACCTCTCCTATAAGAAACCTATCGGTAAATAAGTTGGATAATTTAAGTTTTAAGTATTTGCAGGAGTGTTTTGTGCTCTTATACCAGATAATTGTTTCTTAAACCGATATCCGACCCCTCTTACAGTTTCAATTAAAGATTCATCTAGTTTTTGCCTTAACTGTAAAACATGAGTATCTACCGTTCTTGTAGAAGGTGTGAATTCAAATCCCCACACTTTATTTAAAAGCTCGTCTCTCGTAAAAGGTCTACCAGGATTTGCTGCTAATAACTTAATAAGGTCATATTCCATTTTGGTTAGATAGATTAATTCATTTTTAAAATAAGTCTCTCTAGTTAGAGTGTGAATTTCAAGTTTATCCTGAGCAATGACTTCTTGATCATCACCATCGCTAGTTTTCCTTAATTGCACCCTAATTCTAGCAACCAATTCTCTTGGCTCAAAAGGTTTGGTTATATAATCATTTGCTCCTGATTCTAGGCCAATAATCTTATCTACTAACTCAGTTCTAGCAGTTAACATAATAACAGGTGTATCTTTTTTTCTTTTATCTGACTTTAAATAATCAACTCCCTGACCATCTGGAAGCATCCAATCTAGAATAATAATATCTGGTTTTATTTCTTGGCTTGAAACCATTGCTTGGGCAAGATTTTTATTCCAGTGAACTTGAAAGCCCTCTCCAGCTAAGAACTCTTTAAGAGACTCTCCTAAGCTTTCGTCATCTTCAATTAGTAATAGTTTTTGGCTCATCAGTGCTCCTTTGTGAGGTTAATTGTAAAGGTAGTCGGGTCCTTTGAAAACTCAAGCTTACCATTTAGAGACTTCAATGTGGTCTGAACTATATTTAAGCCTAAGCCAGTTCCACTACTCTTACTTCCTTTTACGAAGTCCTCTGTCATTTGTTTTAAACTTTCAAAAATACATTCACCAGAGTCTATGACTGAAATTTTCACAGACTTTTCACTGACCTGACATTTTACATCTATAGGAGCTTCTCCATGGTTAAGAGCATTTTCAATAAGGTTTTTAATACAAACTTGTAGCCAGTACTCATCACAAATTAACATTATATCTTTTTCTAACATGTGAAAATTCACACTAGGATAGTCAAGATTAAGGTTTTCAAAAAATTCATTCAATGATTCTATTTCTTTATTAATATTATTTTTTTGCTGAGAGGTAGTAAGGTAGTTCGTACTCATTTCAATAAGTCTTCTAAGCCTGTGAGCATCACTTGAGATCTTAAGAATTTTTTCTTGATCATTATCAGTGAAATGATCAAAGTTATTTAATAAGTTTTCAATTTTTAATAAAATACTCGCAACTGGAGTTCTTAACTCGTGACTTAAAATTCTAAGAGCAAATTTTCTTTTTTCATCTTCTTTTTTTTCTTTGCTAAACATAGAATAAATCGCAAACAAGGTGGATAAAATAAAGCCAATTAAAATTAGAGAAATTGTTAATTTGTTATAACCTACTTTTTCTATCATGTGAGATAATGAATAATTCCAACAAAGATTGCCTTCTTTAATTAAACACTTCTTTTTTGACATTAATGAAATATTATAGGAACTATCTTTAAAATGATTAATGAAATCTTCTTTTTTATAGACCTTATAGATTGTTTCAAAAAAGTTAAAAATATCCCAGTCTAAAAGATAAACTTTATTGCCAGAGAAAAATGTCCCAGTCAGCGTGCCTATTAAAGATCTAGCTTCCGGATCGAGCCCTGCTAATTGCTGGTAAGGCTCAGGAAGTGTTCTCCATTTATCTTTTAAAATTTTTAGTTCTTCATAAGTTAGGTATTCTATATGATGAAACATCCACGACTTATCAACTCTACTTTCACCCTTTAGCTTATAAAAAAGATAAACAAAAGAATGTCCACTGGGATGATGAAAAGGAGGGAATTGAAAAAATGAACCAGGTAATTCTTTTTCAAGGCCACATCTAAACTTTTCCCAGTATAATACTTTGTGAACAGAAGTGTTTGCTTGAATTTGAGTTATTTCTTCGAAGCAATTATTGGAAGTATAAAAAGTTTCTCTCTTTGTTATTCCTGTACTTTGCTTACCAAAAGCCAGAGCCTTAAAATCTTGAGTAGGAAATAGAACACGAGTACTTATCCTATTAATAGCTTGATTTTCTTTTACAAATTTTCTTTTTAGATAAGAAATATCAACTTTATCTTTTGGACTTGCTTGATAATCTCCTCGAAAACTAAAACCGTAATATCCAGCACCAAATGCTGCGCCTATAAGAAGTAAAATTAATAGAACATATGATCTCACCGTTGTACATATTGCAACTCCGGAGCTTTAGGGTCAACTAAGTGAGTGTAAATTTAGGGTAAAAAAAAAGGGACTATTAAAATAGCCCCCTGCATCTCTATTGAAAATCCGTTTTCTTTAAAAGAGAAATTCCGTTTTCTCTAAACTTTCCTGCCTACATTTATATTTGCAATATGTATGCCACTCTTATTCTAACTCTTTTTTATACAGAAAAAAAACTGTCATGTTGTTGACTTCTTACAGAGTCTAAACGTCAGTACAATGACATACCTAAAAGCTAAGGCTTGATTTAACTAACCAACCTGTATTAGACGAGTAAACAGGGTGGTTACTATAAGCTGCAAAAAAATCAACCTCTAAAGGAAAGAAATACAAAAAATTAAATTTAGTTCTTAATCCTCCATATCCAGATAAAATTTGAGGATAAAATTCAAAGATAGGTCTAAAATTCGTATCAAAATCCACCAATAAATTTCTGGAATTTATATAGTCACCCCCAATAAAAATCGAAATTGTTTTTAAATAAGTTGCAATAAAATCAACTCCTTCAAAGATTTTTAACAACTCATAATCAAGTTCAGTTCTGGCTGAAATAAGTTCATTACCAAAAATATTTCCAGAACCAATTAAATAATTAGGATGTTGAAAACCTACTCCCTCAAAGGCAGAGTTTATTCCACCTCCATAAATTACACCATCTCTAAAAACTGGACTCTTGTTACTATTTTTAAACAACCTGGAATACCTGCCCGTTAAAACATGAGTTAGGCTTTTATTCCACTTAAACAACAGACTCAATGAAGTGTTTGAGGAATAAAATGGATCAAATGATTTATTTGTTTTATGTGCAAACGTTGAAGCCAAAGAAAATCTTCTATATTTAGAATTAACAGATTTTGTACTGTGCCCAAGAGCTAAAGAAGTAAGATAACTTGTAATCTTTCTTCTATAAGGTTGACCTACAAGAAATTGAAGAAATGTATCTCTTTCGTTTGTCTTAGCAAAAGATAAACCATTATTTATAGAAACATCTCCAATGCTCCACGAGTAATTCATTCCTCCACCAAATGATTCAATAATATTAAGATCATCGTTAATCCCAGTCTGCTCAAAAGCTTTTGTATAAAACCCAGATAGTCTGAATTTATCTGAGAGTTGAATTCCTAGAGTTGAATAACCTGTAATAGGAGTTGATATATTCTGAGATGCCTCAATACCTAATACGTAATTTAGCCCTAAGTTTAATGTAAACCTTGATCGTGGATCTGACAGACTCGTATTGGCCATAAGATAAGTAAGTCCGTCAGGAAAGATAATAAACCCAGGAAAAAGGTGTTGAGGTAATAAGTATTTAAAAAATGAATATCCTGAGTCCTTATTGTCTTGAGGTTTAAAGTCTTTAACTTTCCCAAGTTCTTGACTGGCTACTTTTTTTTCTGAGTTAAAATCGTGCCTATGAGCATAACTAATTTTTTCTCGTGTCAACTCATTAACATCTACATTTTTCAATTGATCAAAGCTATGGAGTACTTTTCCTTTCTTATCCTTGGCTCCACTATATTGTACTAACTCCCAATTGGAATATTTTGTATATCTTTTACAAAAGAACAATTTATCTCTAACTTCAATTAGCTCATCACACTGTCCTTTAAACTTAATCGCTTTTTCACTTTTTTTTCTTTTAAAACTTTTTGAATAAACTAGATATTCTCTGGAAGGGCTATCACGATCTTCTAAATTAGTTCGCTGGTAAGAAAATACAATTTTATTACTTGGTTTAACTTGATAAATTTTTTCGATCACATAATCAACATATTTAACTCTATGCTTTTTTTTCTTTTTATCATAAATAATAACTTTTTCACCATCTCGGCCTCCATATGGCTGAGCATTATTATTAGGACTAACAACTACTACACTTACCTCGCTATTATCTATATAACCTTTGAACCAATTAATATTTCTATATTTTTTATATAGGATCTTACATTCTCTTTTGTTCTCTAGAGGACATACTGTTTTATTTTCTTTTACAAACTTTTTTCTAAAGTCATGAAAACTTTCATTAAAGCCTTTTCCAAAACATTTCTTAATCCTGTAATTTATAAATAAAGGGAAATTTTTAGAGTATCTATACATTAAACATTTAACTGTCCCTTTTTTTTGCTCCTCAAGATATTTCAAGTAAAATCCTCCGGCCCAATAAGCATAGCTCCCATAAGGATAATACCTTGGCCCATCTAGACAAAACCTTGAGTGACAATTGTCTTTTCTCTCTAATATTCTCTTAGTCTGAGACTTTATCCAAGGGTGGTTCAAGCGACCTTGATCAGTGAATTCACTTTCGGCCCAAGTTGCAACCCCTTCAGCTAGCCATCGCGGCATAGAGCCAGACCACTTCATAGTTGAACCTAAAAAAAATCTGAAGAAATTTCTAATTCCATGGGTCATTTCTAAAGTTAGAATATGAACATATTCGTGAATCACTAATATTTTTTCCCAATCGTCAGAATTCGATAATGTACTAAATTTATGGGGAGGATAGTCATTTAAAAAAATCATATTTCGTGGGAAAGGTGTTGCTGAACCGTTTGAAACTCTCGCACTTTCATTAATCACAATATGAGTAGAAGACCTTGGGATATAATCAAAAGACTTATGAATCCTTTCAAAATCATTTTTTGCAATTTCAGCAACCTTGTTAGCTAAGGCTTGCTTAGGTTCTGGGTAATGAATATGTATCGTTGTTGATTTGGTTTTATAATTCAACTTGAGCTTCTTGGTCAGATACTTTTCAGCACTTAAACCAAGTGTTGGAAGAAAAACTAAAAAAGATAGAAAAATTTGTAATGTCTTCATTTTGTTATTTTTATTTAAACGCTCTTGGCAGTAAAGAAAAATATCATTTATACTTAATGTAAGACGATTATCATTTAGGAGGAAAAATGAAAATGAACCTTTCATTAGCAATTATATTATCTTTAGGACTTGTTTTTTCTTGTTCATCAAATAAGAAAAAATCAAAAATGGGAAATGACTCGACTGTTGGCGTAAATCAACAAGGTAGTACTTTAGGTGACTCTGCAGCACAAGCTAGCAGTGGCGTTCCTCCTTTATATGGAAGCAATGGTAATGTTACTACAGGAGATCAAATCCCTCCTGGAGCAATAAATGCAGGAGCATTAAATACTGGCTCATATGATAGCGGATCTTATAATAATTCAGCTGCTGGTTCTGGTAGTTATGCTGATAATCCAATCCAAACAAATGGTAGTTCTGATGACTTAAACGCAGGTGGTCTTTCAACTGTTTACTTCTCATTTAATTCTTCTCTAGTTGGTGGTTCTGCAGCTAATTTATTACAAGATAACTTAAAGTTTTTAACAGACAACCCCAACGTATCCATTCAGTTAGAAGGGCATTGCGATGAAAGAGGAAGTATTCAATATAACCTTGCTCTTGGTGAAAGAAGAGCAAATTCAATTAAAGACTTTTTAATAAGCCAAGGGATTAACTCTTCTCGAATTTCTACAATTAGTTATGGAAAAGAAAGACCTCTTGACTATGCTCAAGATGAAGCTGCTTGGGCAAAAAACAGAAGAGTAAATTTTGTAATTACTTCTAAATAATATGAATTTTAAGAAATCTTTTATAAAGGGAGCTTTAATTGCTCCTTTTTTTATTTCTTGTGCTCTCACGGTAACAAGACCAAAACTTGAGCTTGAGTATGCTCGTGTAGCATTTGAAGCAGCCAAAACAGCTAATGCTGACAGATTTGCATCTTTGAATTTTAGAAAAGCTGAAATATTACTACTCAAAGCTCAAACTGCTTATAGGAAAAAATCTTTTGATAAAGCTAAAAAATTTGCTAAATATTCACTACACTATTCTGAAAAATCAGAATTTGAATCTATAAAAAGGCAGGCATTAAGTAATGAAACAATTGATGAATTTGAATAAAGTACTAATTATTTTACCGTTGTTATTACTAGGTTGTAAGACAACTGAAGAACTTGAAGCAGAGCAATTTGAAAGAGATTCTAAGGCCCAAGCTCAACTTCAAAAAGAAGAACAAAAAAATCAGCTCTTCTCAAGCTTGATTACTAGAACTCAAGCTTTAGAAGAAAAACTAAACTCTATGTCTGGATCAGTTGAAGAAATTTCTTATAAGTCAGAACAATCATCTAAAGAATCTAACGATCAAATATTAAAATTATTAGATGAGCAAAGTAAACGTTTAGGTGCCCTTGAAAGTGAAATGCTAGAGCAGAGAAAGTTTATTGAAAAGGTAACAGAAACTCTTAAAAAAATCTCTACAAATTTAAAATAAAATGTATGTCCTTGGTATAGAAACAAGTTGTGATGAAACTTCTGTTTCAATATTAAGTAATGATCCTAAACCTCATATTGTTGACACTTTAACCTACTCACAAATCGAACTTTATGAGAAATGGGGTGGTGTTGTTCCAGAAATTGCTTCAAGAAATCATTTAAAAAAAATTATTCCTTTATATAAAGACCTTCTTTTCAAAAATAATATATCTGAAAAGAATATAGACCTGATTGGGGTTACTACTCATCCAGGTCTCTTGGGACCACTTTTAACTGGCTTAATGTTAGCAAAGTCTATTTCACTTATACATAAAACACCTATATACCCAGTTAATCACTTGTTTGCTCATATTGAAGCAATTCATATGACTCAAGAAATTTCTTATCCATACTTAGGTGTTGTTCTTAGTGGTGGGCATAGTTTTTTCTCCATTGTTAAATCTGCAAATGAAATAGAAGTTTTTGCTTCTACTATTGATGATGCTGCAGGGGAAGCCTTTGATAAAGGTGGAAAGATCATGGGTTTAAATTATCCAGCCGGTGTTCAAATTGATAAAGCTTCTAAAACTGGAAGTTCAAGTTTTCATTCATTCCCAAGAGGCTTAAGTAAAGACAAAGAAACTATGAATATGAGTTTTTCTGGCATCAAAACTTCTTTAAGAATGTATTGTGAAAAAGAAATAGTTAAAGCTGATTCGGACTCATTTCAAAATATCTGTGCAAGCTACCAAGAAGCAATTATTGATACTGTCTTAATAAAACTCAAACTTGCTCATCAAAAATTTAATCTCCCTATTGTCTTTGGTGGTGGAGTTGCATGTAACTCAAGATTGCGTGAAAAGTCGAAGTCACAATTTTCTGAGGTCTATTTTGTTGATCCCAGTTTTTGCACTGATAATGCTGCAATGATTGCAAACCTTGCTTATCTTAACAGAGATTATAAAATCACTTTTCCTGAATCATTAGATATTGAAGCATCAAGTCGTTTCATTGATAAAAAGAGTATTCATGGTTAACAAATTTAAAGCAAATAAAGAGCTAGGTCAGCATTTTTTAAAAAACCAATCTGATGTTATTAAAATTTGCAATACAATCGATAATGAATCTAAAAGCCTTATTGAAGTTGGCCCTGGACCAGGAGTTTTAACTCAAGAGCTAGTTAACAAGGAGCTTCCTTTAAATATTATTGAGAAGGATACTCGATTCATCGAACATCTTCAGTCATTATCAAAAACTCTAAAAGTATTTAACGAAGATGCGATGGTATTTGATTTTTCTAAACTACAAATTGAAAATACTTGGTTAGTCTCTAACCTTCCTTATAATATAAGCGTTCCTTTAACGATGAACTTCATTGAATTTAGCTTTATCAGAGGCATGACTTTGATGTATCAAAAAGAAGTAGGAGATAAAATTCTTATTACCCCTAAATCTAATTTATTATCAATGATTATTAATCCTTTCTATGAAGTAAAAAGATTAATGAACTTGAAACCAGGAGCTTTTAATCCTCCTCCCGAGGTTGATTCAACAGTTTTAATATTTAAGAAAGTCGATTCTCCATTAATAAAGAGAGAAAACCTTCAAAATTATAAGACATTTGTTAAGCATCTCTACTCCTTTAAAAGAAAACAAATCAAAGGAAATTTAAAATATAAGAATTCTCATGATATTCCATTGATTTTTAAAAAATATGATATTAGTCTCACTGCAAGGGCCCAGGAATTGAAATTAAACCAAGTTATTGCCCTTTATAATGAGTTTGAAAATGGGAATTAAAATTATATCAAAAAATAAAAGAGCTTTTTATGACTTTGTCATAAGTGAGCGCCTTGAAGCTGGAATTCAACTTCAAGGGACAGAAGTGAAATCTTTACGAGCCGCTCAAGTAAGAATAGCTGATTCGTTTGTTACTATTGATGAGTCAAAAGAAGCGTGGATTCATAATTTACACATTCCCCATTATGCTTTTGGTAATATTAATAATCATGTAGAAAATAGAAAAAGAAAGCTCTTATTAAATAGAAAAGAAATCGATAAGCTCTACCATGAAATGAAGAGTAAAAACCTAACAATTGTTCCTATCAGTATTTATTTTAAAAAATCGAATGTAAAAGTAGAAATTGGTCTCGCTAAAGGTAAAAAGCTGCATGATAAACGTCAAGATGAAGCAAAAAAAGATGCAAAAAAGAAAATAAGGTTAGGAGATTATTAGCTCCTAACCTTAATATTTACTTATAGTGAAATCGGAACACTGATTGAAACGGCAAACATTTTTAAGTCAGCATCAGCTTTTGGATCAATAGAAGCAGCACTTAGTTCATACTTACCAAAATTATAAAGCTTATATTCAACATTCATTTTAACCATAGGAAATATGGAATACCCTACTCCAAACTTTAAACCTTGCAGCTTTTCAAACTTTCCACCCGTTTCAAAGTCAATCTTTCCAAGAAATGTATAACCTACATAACCTCTAACTAGAATTGGTAATTGATATCCTATAAAGGCACCAAATTCGTTCATATCACCTTTTTGAGCAGTATTTTGATCAAATTTCATGCCTTTGGTCATCGCTAAATCAAGTCCACCTTGAAATCCCATTTTTGTATAGCCGAGTCGACCTCCAAAACTAAATGGAATCTTATCAGACTTTCCTTTAGCAGCATTGATTGCTGCACCGGTGTAATCAAAGTCTCCTAAAATATTAACACCAATATATGGTTCGATTAAAATCTTAGAAAAGCCTAGCGAGCTAAAAAGTAAACTTAGCATAATAATTTTTTTCATAACTGAATTTCTCCTTCTGTTTTATTGGGTATCTTTACTTCACTGATTTTGTGAAATCTTTTTTCTATTTTATTAGAAGAAATTGAAATTTCTCCCGCACTCTTAGATAAAGTTTCAATAGATCTTGATAATTTCTCCCATCTTTGTTGATGTAGTTTAAAATCTTTAGATAGAAACTTTAGTTCTTGTTGTATAAGGTGAGCACTTTCTTGTTGTTTAATATTTCTAAGTACTATCTGAACAGTAGATAATATTGCCATTAAAGTAGTTGGAGAAACCATCCATACCGATTTCTCATAAGCATATTCAACAAGAGTTGGGTGATAAGCATGTATTTCAGAAAAGACTGCCTCAGCAGGGATGAACATCATAGCTTGGTCAGCAGTAACTCCTTCGAGGATGTATTTTTTCTTAATATCATCAATATGCTTTTTAATATCTTTTTGAAATAGTCTTTCATTTTCTTTAGACTTATCTTTTTTAATTTTTTTAAAATTCTCTAGCGGAAATTTTGAGTCAATACATATACTTCCCATAGGATGTGGTAAATGAATCATACAATCAACGATGAAACCATTTGGCAGTTTATGTTGGATTAAATAATTTAGATTACTTGGTCCAAAAATATTATATAAAATTTGATTTAACTGTATTTCTCCAAATATTCCTCGAGATTTCTTATCAGTTAAAATATCTTGAAGGGATCCAACGTTTTTGGATAAATGATCAATGTTTTTTTGAGCTTCATCAATTTTGGCAAGTCGTTCAGAGATTTTTCTAAAAGTTACTTGTCCTTTCTCAACTCCTGTATTTAACTTTTCGTTTAAGTTCTCATTGAGTTTATAAAAACTATCAAAAAAATTTTCTTTAAACTCTGATTGGAAATCATATTGATCTTTGTTGAATTGTTTCTGTAGATCAAAGACTAAGGCCTGGAGCTCTTTATAATCTTCTGAAGACTTTTGTCTAATGAAACTCTTTAAATCATTTTTTGATTTTAAATAAACAATAGCGATAAATAAGAAAAATATTATTATTGTTGCCCCTATGAGAGCAATGACATTATAATTTTCGACACTAAATATATGTTCCATAAGCCATAATAATACTAATTTGTTCTATCTAATTTGCCTATCAAACAATCAATGCCATTTTAATGACTTGTGTAAATAAGTGAATGTTAGAAAATAAATTGACCGTCCATCTTGGATATTTAGTTTATGACTAATAGAATCAATCTTACAGTTATAGTTTATAAATAATATTAAAAGATAAGACTTTGCTAAACTCGAGCAATCGAAGACAGCTTAGAAAAGAAAAGGGGGCAACGGATTGCCCCCTTTTTTTTTGCTCTATTATATAAAAAACTTACTCTTAATTTCTACCACACTTGATCGCGGCAATTCACTTCCACCAAATGGCCAATTACTAGTTAGACTAGTCTTACTTTTAGAAGTCTCGCCTGGATGTTGAACAGAAACAAACATTGAATCAGAATCAGGAGAAAACTTTAACCCTGTAAACTCAGCAGCCACTGGAGCAGATGCTATCTGAATTATTTTCCCTTGATCGACTCCGCTTGCAGGCACAACGAATATCCCGTTGTTGCCGAAACTTTTGTATTTACTCTTTCCGATCTTTGATCCCGAGATATCTGTAGCAAACCAAAGGTTTCCAGATTTATCAAATGTCAGGTTATCAGGACATGAGAATCCACTTTCTTTTCCACCGATATGGAGCTCCTTATAGGTAAAGTCTTCACTAGAATAGTTTCCATTCTCACTTATCTTACAAATTTTACCATGGAAATTATTTGTCTTTTTATTATTGGTTAAAGTGAAGACAATATCTCCTGTAATTGGATTCAACTCAATATCTTCAGGTCTATCAAGTGGCGTTGCTCCAACTATCTTTGCAGCTTCTCTGGCATAAATCATAACATTTTTTTGATTTTTAAATTTCTCAAGACGTTTATCTTTTGTAATATCAAGCGGTAACCATTTACCTTTTTTAATATCAGCAACGTAAAGAGTTCCATGAGAAAGATTTTTATTACTCTTAGATACAAACTTATAAATATGCTCACCTCGTGCATCATCTCCAGAATAAACAACTAAACCATTCTTAGATTGAACAACTAGAGCACACTCATGCATAAAGCGTCCCATTTCAACTCTTTTCTCAGCTTTCATAGTCAATGGATCAACCTCTACAACCCATCCATAGTGCTCTGGCGGGTTTGGGTAAAACTTATTCCATTTATCATAAGCCGGAGACAACTCTTTTCCTTCAAAACTTTTATCACCATAACAATAGTTATAGTTTTCTTCACAAGTTAAAATCGTGTTCCAAGGAGTTTTTCCACCTGAGCAATTATTAATTGTACCTTCAGCAATATTTGATCCTTTAATACTATGCTTATTTGAAAAAGGAATCTTAGTAGCACCAGTAATTCTTTTGTTATATTTAGAATCAAATTGAACTTTCCAACTTCCATTGATTTTTTTTATATGAACAACACTTGCACCAACTGCAGCTCTTTCAATATCGATATTGTCTTTAGTGCGCTCTTTGCCTGAGACAATTGTCATTAATGGACCGACATATTCATTATTTACCCATAATAAATATTCATCCGTTTTTCCTGGTACAGGAATATAATCAATATAATCATTATTATGCCCAAAAAACTCAGTAGCATTTATCTTATCTCCCCATGAAATCATTCTCTCCCAAGTAAAGCCTGGAGCTAACTCTAAAGAGTCTTTTAATGTAGGATTAATGCTTTGAAAAACTGATTTTTGAGAGGTTGTAGAACATGAAGTAACTAATTGTGAACCAGCTAAAGCTAAAGATCCATATCCAAGAAATTCTATAAATTCACGTCTATCCATTA
>CALIJZ010000035.1 GCA_938017795.1 uncultured Bacteriovoracaceae bacterium | reverse complement strand
ATAAGCTATTAATAAATAATTCAATGGAGGATTTTATGGCCGTAAGGAAAAAGAAAACAAAAAGAAAAGCAGCTAAGAAGAAGACGAAAAGAAAAGTAACTAAGAAAAAGAAAACTAAAAGAAAAGCTACTAAGAAAAAGAAAACTAAGAGAAAAGCTACTAAGAAGAAAAAGACTAAGCGTAAAGCTACTAAGAAAAAGAAGACTAAGCGTAAAGCTACTAAGAAAAAGAAGTCTAAGAGAAAAGCTACTAAGAAGAAAAAGACTAAGAGAAAAGCTACTAAGAAGAAAAAGAAAACTAAAAGAAAAGCTACTAAGAAAAAGAAAACTAGAAGAAAAGCTACTAAGAAAAAGAAAACTAAGAGAAAAACTAGTAGAAAGAAAAAAACTACTAAGAGAAAAGCTACTAAAAAAAGAAAAACTACTAAGAGAAGAACTGTTAGAAGAAAGAAGTAGTCTTAGTTTATTAAGATTTATTATGAAGGGAGAGCAATGCTCTCCCTTTTTTTATTTACAATTTCCTCATTATTCTAGATTATGACCAAGCAAACATCTTAAAAGGTTATAATATATGAGCTTAAATATTGATCATCCTAATGCACCAGAGAAGTTATGGGATATCTTTTATGATTTTACTCAAACTCCAAGGCCTTCAAAGTCTGAAGAACTTATCCGAGAATACATTTTAAACTTAGCTAAACAACAAGGATTTAAAACTAAAGAAGATAAGATTGGAAATATTGTTGTTTCAATTCCTGCTAGAAATTCAAATAGTGATAAAACAATAGTGATTCAAAATCATATTGATATGGTTACAGATGCAATTCCTGGAAAAGAAATAAACTTTAAAACTGATCCAATTGAAACATTTATTGATGGAGATTGGTTAAGAGCAAAAGGAACGACCCTTGGTGCAGACAATGGGATAGGATGTGCTGCGGCTTTAGCTTTGATGTTTGAATCAGAGATTAGTCACCCAAACTTAGAGTTATTATTTACAATTGATGAAGAAACGGGACTTACTGGAGCTTTGGAGCTTGACCCAGATCTTACAAGAGGAGACTTTATTTTAAATCTTGATACTGAAGAATGGGGAAGCTTATATGTCGGTTGCGCCGGTGGAGCTGATTTTGACTTCCAAAGAGAGTTTTCAACTGAAGATATTCCTGCTGGACAAGCTTGTTTTAAAATCAGTCTTAATCATCTTGCCGGAGGGCATTCGGGTGTTGATATTCATAGGTATAGAGAAAATTCTGCAAAATGTTTAATAGATCTCATCAATGAAATTTCTTCATCTGTAAAGATTTCTATAAGTGAATTCAGAGCTGGAAAGGCCCATAATATTATTCCACGTGATGCTTATGTAGAATTTAGTACTGATAAAAATAATAGAGATAAGATTCAAACTCTTATTAATGATAAATTAGTTATTTGGAAATCATACTTTTCAAAAGAGGATCAATCTGTAGAAATTACTTTAGAAGAAATAAATAAAATTGAAAGTGTTCTAACTCAAGAGTCAATGAGAACTTTTTTAGACTTTATGACTTTCTTTCCTCATGGAGTTCACTCTATGATTAGAGAAACCGTAGATAGTGATAAAGATCCTCTTGTTTCGGTTAGTAATAATTGTGCAGTATGTATTTTAAAAGGTTCAAAATTTTATCTTTTAACCTCCCTAAGATTTTTTAATCGTAAAGAAGCTTGTGTTGTTGAAAATACTTTTAAAAGTTTAAGTAAAAGATTTGAAATGAATATGGCTAAAAATTCTGAATATCCAAGTTGGAACCCTGATTTTAATTCTGGTTTAATTAATCAAGCCAAAGGTCTCTATAAAGAACTTTATAAAGATGATGCCCATATTAAAGCAATTCACGCTGGGCTTGAATGTGGAATATTATTAGATAGGTTTGAGTCGCCAGCTCAGGCCATAAGTTTTGGTCCAACAATAGTTGATGCTCATTCTCCAGATGAGAGAGTGAATATACCAAGTGTGACAAAATTCTGGCACTTTCTTACTAGTTTTCTAAAAGTTTTATAAGGAGTTTATATGAGTTACGAGTTTTACAAAATTTTACATGTTTTAATGGTAGTATTGATGTTTAGCTTTTTTGCTGTTCAAATCTTTTCTAAAAACACTGATAAAAAAATGGGTATGTATAGCGGCATTGCTAGTTTAGTGCTGTTTGTGTCCGGTTTTGGGCTTATTGCTAGACTTGGTTCTGGTTGGCCTACATGGGTATTGATAAAATTAGGAATCTGGCTAGTTATTGCTATCGGTACTCCAATGGTTATTAAAAGAATGAGTGCTCAAAAAAGACCATGGTTTGGCTTAATGAGTATTTTATTAATAGTAGTTTTATATTTGGTTCAATATAAACCAGGTGCTTAAAAACTAACTCTTAATTTGCACGACATTTTTATTCTGTGATACCATTTTTGTATGGGAATAATTAGGCTTGCTTTAAATTTTTATATGATAGTCATAATTCTTGATGTCGTTTTGGATTTTTTGCCCAAATATAGAGATCATAAATATGCTAAGTATATTTCTCAGTTTAGTGCCTATACAGTTGCTCCAGTACGTAAGTTTTTATCTCCAGATGTTCCATATTTTGCTTCGCATGGATTAGTGGTAGTTTTAATTTATATCTTAAAAGCGATTTGGTAATGGAGAATTCTGATTTTGATATTGGGCAAATTGTTGAAGAAACATTTGAGTTAAATAAGAAAAATAATGTCTTCAATTTTATTCAAGAAGAAATTATTCCTAAGGATGCTCCAGGAGTTATCTTCAAGGTTAGAAGATCGCTTTACTATACTCATTTACAGTGCAGTGAATCCTCGAATTTACGAGTGGATTTTAATAATAGTTCTGATTGGAATGATTCTGATGGAGATATTGAAATACATTTTTGGGAAACTAAATCATTTCACGATGCTAAAACGCTTGCTAGAAAATTTAACGAATTTAAACTTTTAAAAAAATCTGAAAATGGCTATGGTTTTCAAAACCATGCAAAGTTTTGGTATTTAGATCAACCAGAACCTAATCGAATTAGGCTAATTTTTGAAAATAAGATTGTTAACTTAAATGGACCCACCTGTTTAGGTCCTTTGGGGGATGCTTCTCTTGCAAAATATTATTTTAGTATGCTTGGAAAAATGATCAATAAAGAAATGAGTTTTCAAAAGATTTTAACTAATAAACAGGCATTAGTCTTTGAATTTAACAATATGGATTCAATGAATGGTTTTAAAAATTGGATATCTAATATAGCTCAATCTGATCTTGAAATTTTTAATGCTGAAGATAAAAGATTTGATCAGATGAATTATCTATCTTTAAAAACATATTTTTATGAGTTATCTATTATTTCAAAGTTTTGGAATCATGTGAGTAAGCTTGTCGGGTAATGGCTTGTACTAAGCTTAATTTTTGATAAGCTATAACTAGATATGTTTAGAAGAAAAAGTAAAAATTATAATTTAGAAACTAGAAAATCTATTGCTAGTCATAATAATATTCAGTTTATTGAGCCTGCTTTTTACAAGAAGCGAGAACTAACTCAAAAGCAAAAATTAGTTCGAATCGGTATGCTCTTTATTTTAGCAGGACTCTTGATTCGTATTGTTTTCATGAATGGTGGAATTATTGAACTGCAGAGTAAAAAAAGTGAGTTGAGAGAAAAATTTCAAACTCTACAGAGTGTAAAAAAAGAAAATATTGCTCTCAAGAAAGAAATAGATAAGATACAAAATGATGTGAGTTACCAAAAGAAACTAGCCAGAGACCATCTAGGCTTTATTTCTGAAGATGAGCATTTGATTTTATTTGAGAGTGATCTTTCTGATACTTCCAAAGAAGTTGATCCCCAATAAGAATTTTTTTTGAAACTTCAGAATGTTTCATTTCAAATACATGATGGCACATATAATTTCCTGTCCTGTAAATAGGTGGAGTATCACTTCGTCCTGGATGGTGAGGAACGTTTCTTTCTACATTTAAGACTTTGAGATCTTTATCTAGAAAAAAAATATCTAAATTAAAATACGTATCAGGCATCCAAAAACTGCGCATTTCTTTGTCAGTATTATAAAAGAGCATAGCGTCGGTATTTTTAAAAAACTCTGGCTTAATTGAACTCAGACCGTGGACTTGTTCATCACTTGATATTGCAAGAAATGTTTTGACTTCAAGGTCCTTCACTAAGAGTTGAGTACTTTTTAGTTTAGATAGATACAGTTCGGAGTAAGATTTGCTGACAGATTTAGTCGGGGAGGAGCTAAGACAAGAAAAGAGCATTAAAATGAGAGCTGATTTTTGAAATAGTAGTGATTTAGCCATATAACTTTAATAATAATACATATTTAGGAAAAAGCCATGACTATACCTCATATTGGATCAAATCATTTATTTAAAACAAAAAATTGTGGTCAGTTAAGAGCTGATCATGCTGGAGAAGAAGTATTACTCTCTGGGTGGGTAAATAAAGTCAGAGACCTTGGAGGAGTATATTTTCTAACTCTTCGAGATAAAACTGGAATTATACAATTAGGATTTGAATCTTTTAAGGCCGATCTGGGTATTTTAAAAGAGCTTAGTCTCGAAAGTGTCATACAGGTAAAAGGAAAAGTTGCAGCTCGCCCGGAAGGAGCTACGAATAAAGATATGCCTACCGGTGAGGTAGAAGTACACGTAGAAGATTTAAAGATATTATCTCGAGCTCATGAAGTTCCGTTCTTACCACATGGGAAAATAGAAGCAGGAGAAGATTTACGATTAAAATATAGGTATCTAGATCTGCGGTCTGATAAATTACAATCGATGTTAAGCCTAAGATCTGAGATGGCCAAAAGAGCTCGAATGGTTCTTTATAACGAAGACTTTACTGAGGTGGAAACACCTATTCTTTATAAGACAACGCCAGAAGGAGCGAGAGATTATATAGTTCCAAGTAGAGTACATCCTGGGAGAGTTTATGCACTTCCACAGTCTCCTCAAACACTAAAGCAACTCTTAATGATCGCAGGTACTGATAGATATTTTCAAATTTGTAAGTGCTTTAGAGATGAAGATTTAAGAGCAGATAGACAACCAGAGTTTTCTCAGATTGATATTGAGGTGAGTTTTTCAACAGCTGAGTATATGAGAGGTCTTGCTTCTAGAATGATAGAGAAGATTTTTGATTTACCGGCAGGTTTTGATATTCCGATAATGAGTTATTCGGATGCGATGAGAGATTATGGTAGTGATAAACCAGATGTTAGGTTTGATCTTAAACATCAAGACGTGACTGAAAAATTCAAAGGATGTGGATTCAAAACTTTTGCAGATATTGCAAGTTCAGATGGTCTTATTAAAGCAATGTTTATTTCTGACAAAGATGGAGAGTTTGCTCGTAAAAAAATTGATGGCTTTACTGAAATCGTTAAGCCTTACGGTGGTAAAGGTGTTGCTTGGTTTAAAGTGAAATCTGGAGAATTTACTGGTGGGATTTCTAAATTTATTACTGATGATCTTAAGGATCACTTTAATAAGGCTGATGGATTGTGGGTGTTTTGTGCTGATCCTAAGAAATCGGTTGCTCATGCTTGTGCAAATGCTTTGAGATTACATCTTGGTAGAGAATGTAATTTAATCGACCCTAATGATTATAAATTTTTATGGATTAATGACTGGCCTTTATTTGAATATGATGATGAAGCGGGAAGGCTCTTTGCAGCTCACCATCCGTTTACTAGTCCGAAACTTGAAGACTTTGATAAATTTAAAAGTGGAGATGTAGAGATTGCAAAAACAATTAAAGCAGAAGCTTATGATGTTGTTTGTAATGGATATGAATTAGCAGGTGGTTCGGTTAGAATTTATGATACTGATCTACAAGCACAAATGTTTAAATATTTAGACTTTTCTGAAGAAGAAGCACAAAGACTTTTTGGATTTTTCATAGAAGCTCTCAAGTATGGAACTCCACCTCATGCTGGTATGGCATTTGGGTTTGATCGCTTAATTATGCTAGTTGGAAAAACTGATAATATTCGAGACGTTATTGCTTTCCCAAAAACTACTTCGGCAACAGATCTTATGAGTAGTTCTCCAAGCAAGGCCCAAGCTGTACAGCTTGAAGAATTAAAAATGAATTTCAAGAGCTAAAAGCTCAGGAAAAGACTCTTATACTTTTAAAACTAAATACAACTCCTTTAAGTCGTTCTTTCTTAACTAAGTAGAGAAATTCAATTAAAATTTACAAATTAAATATTAGGAGAATATATGAATTACGATGGCAAGATTTGGAGTGTGAATTTAGATTCAGATGGAATCTGTGAATTAAAAATTGATACCAAAGATAGTGGTGCAAATGTGATGAATGCTCAAGCGATTGCTGATTTGAAAGAGGCCATCAAATGTATTCAAGGTTTAAGTGGAGTAAAGGGGTTGATGTTAACTTCAGGGAAGGAACACTTTATTTTTGGTGCTGATATTACAGAATTTATTGGTCACTTTAAAAAATCAAAACAAGAACTACAGGATTGGCTTTGGAGTATTAACTCGGAGTTTAATAAAATTGAAGATCTACCTTATCCGACTATTGCTGCCATTAATGGTTTTGCTCTTGGGGGAGGATTAGAGGTTTGTTTACTTGCAGATATGAGAATTGCTAGTGAATCAGCGAAAATAGGAGTCCCAGAAACAAAGCTTGGTTTAATTCCAGGTTGGGGGGGAACAGTTAGGCTTGCTCGAATTTGCGGAGCAGATAATGCTATTGAATGGGTTGCTCTTGGAAAACAATGGAGAATGGATGCTGCTTACAAAGTTGGAGCAGTGGACGCCGTTGTAGGCAAAGATGTTGATCTTAATAAAGCTGCAAGAACAATGCTTACTCGAATGATTAATGAAGAGCTTGATTGGCAGGGAGCTAGAAAGAGAAAAATTAGTCCTTTGAAGTTGAATAAAACTGAAGCGGGTATGACTTTTAAAGGTGGGGAAGCTTTTGTCGCTGCTAAAGCGGGGCCAGCTTATCCTGCACCAGTTAATGGAGTTAAAGCAATTGCAGAAGGTGCAATGCTATCTAGAGATGAAGCTTTAAAAAAAGAAGCTCACTACTTTGCTGAAAGTGCTAAAACCGATACGGCTTCTTCGCTTGTTCGAGTTTTTTTAGGTGATCAGTATCTTAAAAAGAAATCTAAAAAACTTACTAAGGGTGTAGATAAAGTTAAATATGGTGCTGTTTTAGGAGCGGGTATCATGGGTGGAGGTATTGCTTATCAATCAGCCAGTACTGGAACTCCTGTTCTTATGAAAGATATCAATCAAGCAGGCTTAACTGCTGGATTAACGGAAGCTAGTAAGCTCTTAGGTAAACTTCATAAGAGAGGACGAATAGACGCCATGAAAATGAATATGGTGATGGGAGCAATTACTCCTACTCTTTCTTATGGTGACTTTACTCATACAGACTTTGTTGTTGAAGCTGTTATTGAAAACTTAGATATTAAGAAAAAAGTCTTAGCTGAAGTTGAGCAGAAAGTTAATGGAGCAGTGATTGCTTCTAATACTTCTACGATTCCAATTGATGATATGGCAGTGGCCTTAAAAGATCCTTCTAAATTTTGTGGGTTACATTTTTTTAATCCCGTTCACAAGATGCCCTTAGTTGAAATTATTCGTGGCTCTAAAACAAGTGATGAGACTATTGCTAAAGCTGTTTTATATGCAACTCAAATGAAGAAAACTCCAATTGTGGTAAATGACTGCTCAGGATTTTTAGTCAATAGAGTTTTATTTCCATACTTTCTTGGGTTAGTGAAATTAATTGAAGATGGAGTTGATTTTAGAGTTGTTGATAAACATATGGAAAAATTTGGTTGGCCAATGGGACCGGCCTACCTCTTAGATGTTGTTGGAATTGATACTGCTGATCATTGTACTCATACGATAGGAAAAGCTTACGGTGATAGAATGATTTTTGGAGAGACCAATATTATTAACGAGCTTTATCAAGCTAAAAGATATGGTCAAAAAAATGGGGCAGGGTTTTATAAATATGCTCCAGATAGAAAAGGTAGAATCAAAAAATCTTATGATGAGTCTGTAGAGAATATTATTAGTAAGTGTGCTTCAAAAAAATCAGATTTAGAGTCAGAAGATATTATCGCTCGGATGATGCTTCCGATGATGTTTGAAGGTGTACGATGTTTGGAGGATAAAATTGTTGAGACTCCTACAGAAGTAGATATGGGAGTTTTACTTGGACTTGGCTTCCCACCATCTAAAGCAGGGCTATGTAAGCTTATGGATGATCTTGGGCTTGATCACGTTATCGAGAAAGCAAAGAGATTTGCTCACCTTGGGCCAGCTTATGAGGTTCCAAAAATGATTTTAGAAATGAAGAAAGAAAATAAAAAATTTTATGAGGGAGTATAAATGAAGCAAGCAGTAATTGTAGATGCAGTTAGAACACCGATGGGTAGATGCCGAGGTGGGATTTTTAGAAATATAAGAGCTGAGAGTTTAATAGCACAATTAATGAATGCACTTCTTGATAGAAATAAGTCTATAGATGCTGGAGAGATTGATGACATTATCATTGGATGTGTTCAACAGACACTAGAGCAAGCTTATAATATTGGTAGGAACGCTCAATTATTAACTGATATACCAGTTCATGTTCCGGCCCAAACTGTTAATAGGTTATGTGGTAGTTCCATGACGGCCATTCATGCTGCAGCAGCTAATGTTATGGCAGGGCTTGGTGATATATATTTATGTGGGGGTGTTGAGCATATGGGCCATGTTCCTATGACTCATGGTCTTGATATAAATGCACAAACTCAATTAAGAGTTGCAAAAGGTGCTAACTCAATGGGGATTACTGCTGAGTACTTGGGAATGATTCATAATGTTTCTAGAGAAGATCAAGATAAGTTTGCTTGTGAATCTCATAGAAGAGCTCACGAAGCTACAAAGTCTGGAAAGTTTAAGGATGAAATTATTCCTATTGTTGGTCACGATAAAGAAGGGATTAGTTTAAGATTAGATTATGATGAAGTTATAAGACCTGATACAAACCTTGAGGGGCTTTCAAAACTTAGACCTGTTTTTAATCCAGCAAGTGGAAGTGTTACTGCCGGAAACGCTTCAGCACTCTCTGATGGTGCTAGTGCAGTGTGGGTAATGAGTGAAGAAAAAGCTAATAAGCTTGGACTTAATCCACTGGCTAGAATTGTTTCTATGGGAGCAGCAGGGTGTGATCCATCTATTATGGGCTATGGTCCAGTCCCAGCTACTAATAGAGCTTTAAAAGTTGCTGGAATGAAGTTAGAAGATATTGAATTGATTGAATTAAACGAAGCTTTTGCTGCTCAATCTTTAGCTGTACTTAATGGAATGGGGCTTAAGGATAGACAAGAGATTGTTAATCCTAATGGTGGAGCGATTGCTTTAGGTCACCCTTTGGGGTGTAGCGGTTCAAGAATTATTACAACTCTACTTCATGAGATGAAACGAACTGGAAAGAAAAAAGGTCTTGCAACGATGTGTATTGGTTATGGGCAAGGTGTTGCTACGATTTTAGAGGCCTTTTAAATGATAGAAGCACTTTAGTCGGAAAGAAGTAATAAAATATTTGATTCGTTAAGAAAGTCCCTTTAAATGAAGGGATTTTATTAGTCGTGTATTTGATATTCAAGAGTAAAACTTAATGATTAAATTTATTTGTTTATTTTTACAATAATTTCTATAGATAAAATCGTTTTTTAATTTTTTATATGATTAATTTTAGAAATTAAATATTTTTCATCCATAACTTTTAAAATAATTTTTCATTTTTTATTTTTATTTTCACCATCTTACTTAAGTGATTTTTTTAACAAAAAAAAAACTAAAAAATTTGAAGTTTTAACGCTCTGTGCCTCGGTATATTCTGCACCTTTTTTGGACTCTAAGTAGTTGCTTTTATTGGTATCTGGTTGAAAAAACTCAGTAATCTACGAAAATATAAGTAGTAATATTTCTAACAAAAATCAATCTAGGAAGGATAGTTTTTGCAAGCTTTGTTCTACTTTTTTTTAAGTATGTTTTTAGCAAGTCTGTGCTTTGCAGTTCCGGCAAATACACTCATTCAAAATCAAGCAACAGCTACTTATAGTTATAATGGTTCTAGTAAAGAAATTGTTTCCAACTTAAGTACTTTTCGAGTTCTTGAAATAATAAATCATAACGTTATAACAAATCATCCAAGTGGTCTTTTAAGTTTGAGTCCTGATACTCAAAAATCTTTAAGTTTTACATTAACTAATACTGGTAATGGTAGAGATTCTTATTCTTTATTTGCAAAACAAATTCTTGGCGATGAGTATGATCCTACTAATGTTCGAATTTTTTTGGAACCTGCTATTTTATATATTCCTGGAGTTAATGATCCTGTTTTAGAAGCAGGAGATTCGAAAAAGATTTATATTATCTCTGATATTCCCGCTGGTTTAAATTCAGGGGATCAAGGTCAACTTAATCTGGAAGCAATTTCTAATACGGGTACAGGAGCTAGTGGAACTGTTTTGCCTGGTGCTGGTGATGGTGGAGTAGATGCTGTTATAGGACCATCTACTGGAGCAGTTCAAGATCTTAGTTTTTATTATATCAATCAAGCAACTGTAAATATTGCTAAGTCTCAATCCATTCAAGATCCCTTAGGAAGTAATGCACCCATTAAAGGTGCAATCATAACTTATACCTTAGATGTAAATTTACAAGGAAGCGGCTTTATTAAGAACGCAATTTTAAATGATCCTATACCAACGAATACAACATATATACCAGGAAGCTTAGAACTGGATGGTTCTGCTCTTACTGATTCAGCTGATGCTGATGTTGGAAACTTCGATGGAACTCACGTCAGGTTTAATCTAGGAAATCAAATAGCCCCTAAAACAATCCAAGCAAAATTTAAAGTGGAGGTAAATTAAAATGTTGGATCAAAAAAATATTAAAATTTATGAGATTTTTCATAAAGAAAACATGAATAACAAAGGAGAAAAAATCATGGAAACACAAAACAACAAAATCATGAAAACAAAAAGGAGAAAAATCATGAAAAAAACAATCATTTGTATGTTGTCTACTTTCGTATTATTTACGAATGTTGCTTACGGAGCTTCAACTATCAAGCTCATCAATGAAGCGTTTGTAACAAAGTATGAACGAAAAGACAGCGGGACAGTTGCAAAGACACTCGTTCCAGCAAAAAGAGTCGTTCCAGGAGACTTAGTAACTTATGTCATAAGTTATGAAAACACTGGAGATGAGGCCGCATCTAAGGTCGTGATTAAAAACCCTATTCCAACTAATTCTAGTTACCACTCAGCTGAAGGAAACTCTTTAGTTTCAGTTGATGGAGGAAAGAATTTTGGGTTCTTGGAGAAACTATCAGTTCAAGAAAATGGAAAAACTCGAGCAGCAAGTGAGAAAGATGTAACTCACGTGAAGTGGGATATTTCAAAACCACTTCAGGCCAAAGCTCAAGGCCAAGTAACTTTTATGACACGTTTACGATAATTTTTTAACAAAGGAGAAAAAAAATGAAAAACGTAAAAAAACTTTTAGCACTAATGTTTATTAGTACTTTCGTTGTGCCAGTCGCAATGTCCCAAACAGCAGCAGACACACTTGTTACCAACACTGCAACAGTTGATTTTGAAGTTGGTGGTGTTGCTCAAACTCAAGTAAGTTCAAACACTGCGGAGTTTAGAGTAGATCGAAGCATTAACTTTACGCTTGTTAGAGATGATGCAACTTATGTTTCAGCTGACCCGGGTAGTACAACAGCGGTTTTAGCTTGGACGATTACTAACACATCAAATGATGTTATCGATTTTAATTTACTTGCAGTTCAGCAGGCGACAAATGATAACGATGCATTCGGTGGACAAGATGATTCAGATGCAACAGCTGTTAATACATTTGTTGATAGTAACAACAATGGTGTTTATGATGTTGGTGTCGACCTTTTAGGTTATGTAGATGAATTAGCTTCTGGTAGTTCAGTGAAAATCTTTGTTCTTCCTACTGTTTCTGGAACAGCTGGTGACGGTGATATCATTGGTATCAATTTACAAGCTACTGCTGCTGAGGGTGGAGTTGCCAATACTGAAGGGACAGCTTTTGTAGCAGATACTGATGGTGATGATTCAGATCCATTAGTAGTTGAGACATTATTTGCCGAGGGATTTGGAGACGGTGGAGACGCTAGTGAAGATGGTCAAATTCATGTACTAAATGCATTACAAGTTGCATCAGCAGAATTAACTATTGTTAAGACTTCACAGGTATTAAGTGATCCTGTTAGAGGAACAACAAATCCATTAAGAATTCCTGGTGCTGTTGTTGAGTGGACTATCACTGTTACAAATAATGGTTCAAATAGTGCTGACTCAGTAGTTATTGCTGACCCGGTGACAGACCCATCTATTTCTTATGCAACAGGTTCAATTGCTTTAAACGGAGTTGCTAATGATGATAACGATACTGGTGGAGATGAAACTCCAAATGGTGCTGACTTCGGAGTTACAACTGCTGATACAGTGACTGCTAACTTTTCAACGGTAGCTGGTAGTGGTGGAACTGCAACCCTTACTTTTAACGTTACGATTGACTAAAAACTTTTAGTTATGATGAGATTAGGGCTGAAGGCTTTATATTTATTTATGGCATTAAACTTAGGTATGATTACCTTTGGCTCTAAACTTATGTCTCAAAACATCTCAAATACAGCTTCAATTGAATTTCTTGATGATCTAGATAATAGTCATGTTGTAAATTCAAATACGATTGCTGTGAGGAAAATTCCTGATGCGACTCGGTCTGAAATTGATTTTTATCATTTCTCAAGTTCATCAGGAACTTTTTCTTCTCAAGCAGATGGAACAAAATGTTTGACTGGAGGAAGTTATATTGATCTTCCTGACCCAACAACCTCTTCGGGAAGTGCAATTGATTTCTCCAATCCTATCGATTTAAATAACGCAAGTTCCTATCATATTGGAGAACCGATTTTTATTTCATTAAAAGACTTAAATAGAAACACTGATGCCAGTGTTCGTGAATTTGTAATAGTTGATATTAATTCTAATAACGGAGACGAGGAAAAATTACAACTTCAGGAGACTTCAGTTGATTCGGGAGTTTTTGTTGGAGTTATTCAAAGTGTTCGGTCTCCACCAATCGCTACAATAAATGATTGTGAACTAAGTTTAGAGGTTGATAGTAAAATCGAAGTGAGTTATATCGATACCTTTTATATTACTGATAGGGCACAAACAAATGCACTGGTTGATCCTTTTGGGAAAGTTTATGATGCCTCAAATGGTAAAGAAATTAATGGGGTACTAGTTAGACTAGTTCAATCAAATGGAACAAGTGCTAGTGTTTTTGCTGATGATGGAGTAACTCCTTATCCTTCTGAAATTGTTACAGGTTCAAGCTTTACTGTGGGTACTGAAACTTATCAAATGCCTCTTGGTGGATATAGGTTCCCATTGATCCCTCCTGGAGATTATAGATTAGAGGTAATAAATTTACCTGCTCAATATACATTTCCAAGTATTGTTCCAAATTCACGATTAGGACAACTTACAGATAGTGAAGGGTCAAACTATTCATTAGAGGGAGGTTTAAGAGGAGAGGTCTTTACCGTTGTAGATGGTCCGGCTCTAAATATTGATATTCCTTTGGATCCTCCATATCAAGACTTACTTATAGAAAAAACAGTAGGCAAGACTCAAGTGGAAACAGGGGACTTTGTTCCTTATAGTGTTAAGGTTACAAATCAAAATATCATAAGTGCTGAATCTTTAGAAATTTATGATTATTTCCCGAATGGATTTAAATTAATAGAGAGTTCACTTTTTATTAATGGTTTAAAGGTGAAGCAAGAATCAATAGTTAGCAAATCAAATTATTTTAAAATTCTTGTATCAGATCTGGAACCGAATGAATCAATTACCTTGGACTATGTTTTAGAAGTTACAGTCCAAGCAAGTGAAGGTGTTGCTCTCAATACAGCTCAGGCCATGAGCGATAATGGGATGATTAGTAATGAATCTTATGCAAAAGTGGAAGTAGCTAGTCCATTTATGA
The DNA here is from genome assembly GCA_938017795.1 of uncultured Bacteriovoracaceae bacterium. Lineage (GTDB taxonomy): Bacteria > Bdellovibrionota > Bacteriovoracia > Bacteriovoracales > Bacteriovoracaceae > JAHDHG01. Next base: position 5,555 of record CALIJZ010000035.1, on the reverse strand, counting down.
CAAAACATACAACGATCATAGGTGAAGTTCTAGATATAAGTAATTGCAATGAATCTAAAGAAATTAGTAAAGGATTACAAGATATAAAGATATTATTAGATGATGGAACATATAGTGTTACGGATCCCGAAGGGAAGTTTCATTTTGAGGGAGTTAGGTCCGGAGGTCATGTTGTTAGACTTCTTGATTCATCTCTACCAGAGGGTTATAGGTTGCAAGCATGTGAAGACAAGACTTGTCATAGCTCCACTAAGAATTCTCAGTTTGTAGATTTACAACCAGGAAGTTTATGGAGAGTAACGTTTTATGCCAAAAGAACTAAGAATTGCTATGAAAAAGATGTTCAAAATAGAAAAGTTAAAAAAGAGAGAAAAAAGGAAGATGTAATTCCTGATGAAGTAGCCAATGGTATGACTAGAGATTGGTTAAAAGGCGAGCACGAAGGAAGAGAGCTATTATTTCCAACTAAAGAAATGAACTCAAGGCTTCCAGCAAGTATTGTTGTAGTGAAGCATCTAAAAAATGATAAGGTAAGTGTTAAAATTAATTCCGAAAATGTTCCAGATATGTTGTTTAATAAAGTTTCGTCAAATAAAGCACTTGGGGTATATATAAGTCAATGGGGTGCAATTGGCTTGCGTGAAGGATTAAATACGTTTGAAATAATAATAAGGGATAGCGCTAATCGCGTAGTTAAAAAGATTGAGAGAGTAATATATTATTCAAATATATCTTATCAAGCTCAATTTATAGAAGAAAAATCAGACTTAAATGCAGATGGAATTTCACCAATTAATCTTGCATTTAAAATTACAAATAAAGAAGGTCGTCCAGTTCGAAAGGGAGTTAGAATTGCTTATAGAGTAAATAGGCCATTTGTTCCTCTTGAGATTGTTGAAGCCTTGCAAAGAGACGATACAACTTCATTGAATCAACAGAGCTCCGAGATGGAGGTTATAAACGATGAGGGGCTTGCCTATGTTGAGCTTGCTCCAAGTAGTAAGGTAAGTCAGATTCGAACGACTATGAATATTAGACCATTTTATAATCAGGAGTTTTTAACTTGGATTAAACCTGATGTTCAAGATTGGATAGTCGTTGGATTTGCAGAAAATACTTTTGGTCATAAGACTTTAAAAACAAATGGTATTTTTGATTCAGATGAAGCAAGAAAAATTAGTGGACAAGCACGACTATATGCAAAAGGCCGAATTAAAGGGGAATGGATTGCTACCATTGCATATGATAGTCATAAGGATGCCAAAAGAAGAGATTCGTTTGGAGCACTTATAGACCCAAATCAGTATTACACTCTTTATGCTGATTCAAGTATTAATGAAAAAGACGCAGTCAGTAGTGAAAAGTTATATCTTAGAATAGAGAAATCAAAGTTTTATGCCATGTTTGGGGACTATGAAACGGGGTTAGATGATGCCATCCTTGCAAGATATGATCGCTCTTTTACTGGTGTCAAAAGTGAAATGGATGGAAAAACAGTAGGTTTTAAGATTTTTGGAGCCAGTGAAGAAAGTAAATTTCAAAGAGATGAGATTCAAGCAACAGGCTTTGGAAATATTCGACTTAAAAGAGCTCCAGTTATTTTTAATTCTGAAAAAATAAAAATTGAAGTGAGAGATCGTTATAATTCTACAAATATTATTAGTACTAAAACCTTAAGTAGATATTTAGATTATAGTATTGATTTTTATAAAGGTGTTATTAATTTAAAAAACATTGAAGATTATCAAAGTAGAGACTTCAATGGTAACCCTCGGTTGATAGTTCTTGAATATGAAACTGAAAAGAGTTTTGAAAAAAGTGTCTCTGCTGGAGGTAGAGTAGAACTAAAACTTCTTGATAATAAGATTAGAGTTGGTACTAGTTATATTCGAGAAGACAGATTGGAAGGATCAGGAGATCTACAAGGAGTGGATGGTAGATTTGAATTACTGGAAAATACTGAATTAAAAGTTGAAGTGGCTCAAAGTAAAAAAGATAATCAATCCTTAGGAGAATTAAAGTCCAAAGCAATACGTGGTGAGCTGCTTTATTCTACCGAGAAGGTTAATTTAAATCTCTATGCTCAAAAAATTGATGAAAATTTCGGTTTAGGACAAGTGTCATCGATAGATCAAGGAACTAACAAGTATGGTGGAGTCTTAAGATATATATTTAATGATCATTGGAGAAATGAATCAAAATATGAAAAAAGTATCGTTCAAAGTGGAAATGAGAGAGAAATCATTGAAAGCAGTATTGGGTATTCACATCAAAGTTTTGAATCAAGATTAGGATTTCGAAGAATTAAGGAGGGCGTTAAAGAGCCAGCCAATCAAGTTGTTGGAAATATTAAGAAGAGATTTTTTGATAATAAGTTTGAATTAGAAACTATTGTAGAAAAAAATATTCATCAAAGCTTAGATCAAAGTAGAGATTTTCCAGATCAATATTTATTAAGGTTGGGCTATAAGTTTAATAAAACTTCAAAGTTGATTTTATCTCAAGGATACTCAGATGGTGAAGACTTTAATTTTTTTACAACAAGGGTTGGTGTTGAATCATCTCCATGGGTGGGAGCTCAGTTTAAATCAGGTGTTAATCGAGAGTTTTCTAAGTTTGGGAAGAGAGATTATTCTAACCTTGGTTTTATTCAAAGATTTAGCATTGATAAGTACTGGACAATGGATCTTGGACTTGAGGGTACGAAGTTCTTATCTGCCAATGATCCAATTAAGCAAGAAGATAAAAATATTCCTCTCAGCACAGGAGGTATATTAGGAAGTAATAATTTGACCGAGGAGTTTAAAAGCGCATCTGTGGGTACAAATTTTAAGAATGATGATTCTTCATGGAGCCTTCGATTGGAAGGTAAAGAATCTGAGTCAGAAAAAAGATATTCATTTCAGACAGGTTTTGCACGAGAGTTACAGAAAGGAATCGTCGTTTCTTCACGAGCAATGTATGTGAGATCACTCTTTACAGATAAGTCTCAAGGCTATGGTATAAGTTCTGATATATCCTTTGGCTATAGGCCTAGATCAAGTAATTGGTCAGTACTAAATAGATTAAAGCTTAGATATGAAGATCTTAAAAACTCAGATGGTGAAGATTTATTTGGAGCTACTACTACCAAAACTTATAATCCTTATAAGACAGGTGCACTTGTTAATAATTTTAACTTAAATAAAGTTTTTGATAATAAAAAACATCAAGTGTCTCTTTATCATGGAGCGAAGCTCAGTTTAGATAAGATTAACAACTTAGATTATAGTTCTTATACAGATATGGTTGGAGTCGAATATAGGAGATATTTTAAAAAGAAGTTTGATATTGGGCTACAAGCATATGCATTAAATTCATGGAATTCTTCAGTACATAAATACTCAATTGGCCCATCTATTGGGATTAGCCCAATAAAAAATACTTGGGTAAGCTTAGGCTATAACTTTTCTGGTTTTCAAGATAAAGATTTTTCGGAATCACGATATACCAATAATGGAATATTCTTAAAACTTAGAGTCACTTTTGATGAACATACTTTAAGGCTTAGAAGTCAAAGACAGTTAGATCTTTTAGAAAAAGAGTGTGAGCCTACTGATAAAAGTTCAAGGCAAATTAGTGGAAGAAGAGTTCTGGACTTTGGAGCTGTTTTATTTGATTCAGATAAAGATGAGTTTACTTCAGTTACGAAGATTCAAAATCTAGATAAATTAATTCGTTATTTAAAAGATAATCCACATGTGAAAAGAGTTGAGATACAAGGACATACAGATAGTATTAATCATGATCAATATAATCTAAATCTTGCATGGCGAAGAGCTAGAAGAGTTAAGAATTATTTAGTCAATTATGGAGTAGATCCAAGTCGATTAGTGGTGATGTCTTTTGGAGAGTTAACACCAACAGCAAATAATGAACTTGAAATTGGTAGACAATTTAATCGACGAGTTCAGTTTACTGTCATAGAAGAAGATCAGGAGATGGGAAATGATATTAAGAAATAGTATTTTATTAAAAGTATGGATTGGAATGATCCTTTTATGGATTCCAATGAGTTACGCAACTCCAATACAGCAATACTCAACTTATGCGGGGAACCTAAACTTTGTTGTAGGTGGAGGCACATTGAGAACAAACCCTAATAATATTGATGCTTGTTCTGTAACTACTGGACCTGTTTCTGCATCAATTTCTGGTATTCCTGTTGGCTCAACAATAGAGACGGCTATTTTATATTGGTCAGGTAGTGGAGTTACTCCCGATACGAATATTGATTTTAATGGCTCTTCAATAACATCACAAAGAAGTTTTACGGAAACAAATACTTATAACGGAACACTTTATACTTTTTGGCAAGAGTTTCGTGATGTTACAGATTTAGTGACTGGTAACGGAAATTATGCAGTAGATAATATGAGTGTTGATAGTGGAGCTCCTTATTGTAATACACAGCAAGTTCATGCCGGTTTTGCTTTAATGGTATTGTATTCAAACCCCATAGAAGACTTTAGAGTTATAAATATCTTTGATGGACTTAGTAAATTTTGGGGAAGTTCTATTAATCTAACTCCCAATAATTTTGTTATTCCAAATGCTCCGATTAATGGAAAGTTTGCAGTTTTAAGTTGGGATGGTGATGAGAGTGTATCTATTCCACGAAATGGTTTTCTTGAAAATGTAGAGTTAAATGGAACAGCATTAACCGATACTGGAAACCCGTTAAATAATCAATATAATTCAACAATTAATCCATATGGAACATCTAATAACTATTATGGTACTGACTGGGATATCTATAGTATAGATGCTCAATTATCTGCAGGAGATACGAGTGCTACATCTACTTATAGTTCTGGACAAGATTTTGTTTTATTAGGAGCACAAATATTTCTAAATACAAATACTCCAACTTCTGATCTTTCTATTTCTAAAACTCACATAGGGGACTTTTATCTTAATAACCCAGGAGATTTTACTTTAAGCGTTACAAATAATGGACCTAGTATTACAGCTGGCATAACAACTGTTACGGATACTTTGCCTCCTAACATAGACTTTGTTTCAGCTATTGGCTCAAATTGGAATTGTAGTTTTGTAGCTCCAACTGTAACTTGCACTACAGCTCAAGCAGTGGGCGATGGTGTGAGTTTTCCCCCTATTATTTTGAAAGTTATTCCAAGAGCAGGTTCTGATCCTCAGTTTTCTAACACCGCGAATGTGACTACTAGTAATTTTGATCTAAACTTATCTAATAATTCCTCAACTGATACGGTGAATGTCTTGATTGCATTTCCAGATTTTTCTGAGAGCAGCAAAACTTATACCGATTTAAATGGTGGAGAAGTGGATGTTGGAGATATTTTAAGATTTACAATCGAATTAAAAAATACTGGAAATATTGGAGCCTCAAATATTTCTGTAATTGATAATATGCCAATTCATATTGGAGATCTAAATGTAATTAGTATTCCTTCTGGATCGATAGATAATTCCTCTGGGAATGGAACTGGTACGAACGGCAATGGTCTTCTAGATATTTCAAATATTGCAGTTGC
>CALIJZ010000034.1 GCA_938017795.1 uncultured Bacteriovoracaceae bacterium | reverse complement strand
TGTAACACTTGTTATTGCTTGAATCGCTGAGTTTCCTGCAGCATCATCATGATCGGCCGTTATAGTCACTGACCCTTCACCAAGACTAGCTACATTTAAACCACTAACACTCCAAACTCCCGATCCACAAACTGGTTGTGGCACTGGTGCAATCCCGCCAACTAAAACATTGACCACTTCTGCATTTTCACTACATGTTCCAGAGACAGAATAACTCGTCTCATTAGCTATACTAATATCTGTTGCTGGCGTATCAATCGTTACCGTTGGGATTGTTGTATCTTTAATTATACCTGTACTTGCTTGAACTGCTGAGTTTCCGACAGAGTCATTATGATCAGCCAAAATAGTTACTGGTCCATCAGGTAAAGAACTAACATTCAATCCAGTTATATTCCAAATGCCTCCAACACAATTGGGAGCAATAATAGGTGAAATACCTCCAACTGTTACAAATACAGCTTGACCATTTTCACTACAAGTACCAGAGACAGAAAAAAAACTTTGATTGATTGTTGAAATATTTAAAGAAGTCGGAGAGATTGTTACCGTTGGTATGACTGTATCTTTTATTAAAGAACCATTACTTTGGAGAGCCATATCTCCATCTAAATCAGTATGATCTGCAAATGCATTAACTGGCCCATCACTTAAGCTACTAAGATTCATTCCAATTACACTCCAAATCCCCCCAGAGCAAATAGGTTGCGGGGTAGGATTAATACCACCGATAGAAACATTCACAGTTTGTAAATTATCACTACATATTCCTGAAAATGAATAATTTGTTTGATTACTTAAATTTATATCTGGTAAATTTGTAAATTTTACTTCTGGAATAACATTGGCAAAAGAAGTTGAATTCGAACTATTCCCATCGGGGTCAGTTATGCTCCCAGTAAAGTTAAAATCAGAACTGATAATAACAAATGGCCCTTCAGGTGCATTAGAGCAATTAACAATTCCATTAGAACAAATACAAGTTACTTGTGATGGTAAAATTGAACTAGCAGGTGAAGCGGTTAAAAAAATACTACTTCCATTAGGTGAACAAGTTCCCATATTAACAGGTAAATTTATCGGTGAACTTGAAGCAACAAAATTTGAGTTCTTAAGTTCTAAGAAAGTTGCAGGCTCTACAATTCCGTCATCAACGAAGTGAGCGTTCTCTCCACAAGAAAGTAAAAAGGATAAAAATATAAACGCAATAGTTCTCATAATTTACATTTAGTTATTCGGAATAAATTGATGATTTCCTTAGTAAATTATACTATAGAAGTATTTGGATTTTGTTATATATGATGAAGCCGATAGGTAATATCACAGAGAAGAAAACAGTAGGCTTACACTATAAAATGGCGAAAAAAATTGTATCTAGAGAATTCTGACTAAAACGATCGGAAAGGAAAAAAGTGCCTTTAAATACATACAGATTTAAGTTAAATCACAAATGTCTAAATCGATTGGATATAAATTAAAGAGCTGAAAATTCAAATTTTGCTGCACCTTTTTTAACAACTTCGTTTTTAACTATTTTTGAAATTTCACCTTCATATCTCAACATTCCAAAAATTTTATTTTCAACTAATTCAAATTCAATAACTGCACCTGTTTTTTCATTATTAATATTTTTTTCAAACATATGTAGAGTAAAAACTCTTCGTCCATTTGAAGTTGTTATAAGATCAATAATCTTAAAGTCTCCTTCACTACTTGAATAACTTATTTGATTCGGACCATGAACGGGAAATTCAATTTCAAAGTCAGTCTTAGAATTCAAATTCATCACATAACCTAATTCATCCGGAGAACCATCATTAGTCGGGTAAATGAGATTAACCTTATCCATATCTTTTTCTTCACTAGATGCATTTTCCCAATCAACAACTGGATCACATAAAACCTGAAATTCTTTAAGTGAAGTTACTAATTGTGTTCGATAAATTCCACCTTGAGCTCTTAACTCATTACCTAAAGCTCCAATTTCTTTTTTAAGGATTGATCTTTCACTTTTAAGCTTATCTTTTTTTAATAAAACTTCATCACACTCATTAGGAATTACTAATTCTTCATCTTCAGACTCGCACTTCAAATCAGCTACTTCATTTTTTGCTAATTTATATTTTCCATCAATAATTTTCTTGGATACACTCTTTTGAACTATTTCTTTTTTAATCTTAGTTGATGAGTTATAAAAACTCTCCAAAGCTCTGAGCATGAGTTCTGAGTTTTTTGGAACACTGCTAATACATTGATTTCTTAATTCTTCGGCTGACTTTACTGTAGAGTTTACAAACTTGGCGTGAAATTGATTATAATAACCACTATCTGGAAACCAAACCATAATCATCGCCGCAGGTACATCATCAAATTCTAATGATTCGTTGATGTTTTCAACACGCTTACCTTCACTCAATCCATCGTTATAGGCTTTAGGAGTTTTTGCATTCATTCCACAACCTAGGAAAGTAAAGACTAAAAAAATTAATAAAATATTTTTCATATATAACCTCATTAAAAGAACAAAGATAAATCAAAAGTTGTAGTATTATCTTTACTTGTATTCTTACCAGCTAAAGCCATTCCGTAAGATAGGCCTAATTGCATCGGGACCATAAAACTTCCCGATTTATATAAGTTCACTGTGCTAAACTTTGCAGCTAATATAAGTGAACTTAAAGTTTGCTCAGATTCATCTGCTAACCAATCATATCTAATTTTAGAAAACTTTGATCCACTAAACTTGTCAGCTTGTTTGTGTTGAAATGAATACCCTGTAGCAAGTGAAAACTCGTCTGATAAATTCATACCTAAAGAAAATTGTGCCATGAATTGGTTACCCAACTTCCTTTCAACATTAGGATCAATATCAGGAGTAAGCTTAGAATCACTTTTTTCAGGAATTCTCTCAGCTACTTTGTCTTGAAATTGATAATTATAACTTGTACCAAGATAGGCGTTAAAAGTTCTGTTAAGTTTATACCCTAAACCAAAACCAAGTTGGGCATCTATTTGACCATCACCTAGTGGAACATCGATTAATTTGTTGATGTCTTTTTCTTCTCCTGTAGGAAGAGTTAAAATATTTGTCATGCTTAGTGAAATTTTTTCAGAACTTGAAAGTAAATACTTTCCTACGATTTTCATATCGCCAAGCCCTTTTATTCGTTCACTCTTTAAAGGTTCATAACCATTTGACTCGACCTTTCTAATAACTGCTTCATTAGACTTTAACCTTGCTTCATCATATTTATTAGCTTTAGTACTCTCTAAAGTGGTTGAATACTCTTTCAATAAACCACTTGCTACAAAGCCAGTATCAACTTTCACATCTGCATTAATATAAGGAACTGCAACTCCAAGAGTAAACTTTTTGCTAACACCAACTGCTAATACTGGAACACTTGCAACGGCACTAACATTAACAACTCCTGTCGTATTACCGGCACTGGCTTCTAAATCATTATATCCTTTAGCAGCAAGGTCACTTCTTAATAAAACTTTATCATCTTCATCATCAAGACCATCGATAAAGTCATTAATTGTTACGATTCTATTGAAAGCATCACCTGTTCCAACTTCTTGACCAAGATTGTTAAATTTATCATAAGTGGGAAGAAGCATCATTCTAAAGGTTGCATTTCTTATATTCTTAGGAAGTACAGTCGTACTCTCAAGTCCACTAGGTCTAGAAATTCCAGCCATTAATATGGAATTAAAAAATATGATAAATGAAGTTAATAAAAATTTCATTGTACTCTCCTAAAAATCTATTTATTTACACTTATTTTTAACGATTAACTTCTTAGCAGCAGCGATATCGTTTTTTGTCTCTGGAATTCTATTGGCATTTAACTTAGTAGGATCTACGGCAATAAATTTCTTTAAAAGCTCACAACTTTCAGCTTTTCCAGCGACTTTACCTTCAGGGTGACCTTTATAAAATGCTGCAAGATAAACATTATTCAAACCATAAGTTGATACCTGATATTCTGGGTGTAAAGTTTTACTAACTGCATTTTTAATTTTCTTATAAGCTAGTTTTTTATCTCTTAAAGGAACTTTATATTCAATTCTAGATAAAACTCTATCAACACCATAAGAACCAATCTCAGCAAGGCCTAAACGTTCTATCGCATGCATTGCCCCTTCAAGTTTAGGTAATTGACTTAAGCTACTTGCAATACCTTTTGCTTCTCCCCATTTCCCTAAATTGGCTCCATACTCAAATAGAGCAGTAGCAATAATAAGTTTTTGATCAGCACTTAAGCCTGATGGATAAGAAGTATATTCAAGTTCTGTATCGTCATCTTCTTCTTGAACAGCCACATCTACTCCTACTTTATTTAAAGATTCAGCTAAATATGTAATTGCCTTATTATGTAGGTCAATCTGATCTTTTTTTACAGAGGTTGTTTGAGCATAAAAATACATTGCGTGAGCAAAATTGGATTTTTGCTCTAACTCTTTAAAGTTATCTGCTTGAGCGTTTGCTACTTCTAGGTATAAATTTGCTGCTTTAAGAGCAAAACTTCTATCGTCACCTCTTTTTGCAAATACTGAACTTGCATCTTGAGCAAGACTAGCTAAACCAAAAGTTAAGGCAATAAAAGTAATAAATAATTTCATAAATTCTCCTGTGTATTAAGTAAATTTTAATTAATGTAATCTAATATGAAGTACTACTATTTGAATTATCATTTGCTAAGATAAATATTGTTTATTTCCAGAAATTACATACCATGTGCCCTTATACCAACTACTTAACGCTCCGTGCCCTAACTAGATCGAATTTAGCTGTTCTAAAACCTTCTTCATGATTGGAGAATAGTAGTCTCTTTTATAATAGCAAATCTCTAAATCTCGAAAATATCTTTTTTTCTTTTTAATTATTTTAAACCTCTTATCTCCTACAATCATATGCTTAGACATCACTGCTCTTCCAAGTCCCAACGCCACCGCGTCGATGATCCCATATACATCCCCCATGAATCCTCGTCTTTTCTTAAAGCTTTCTCCTTGGAAATTAAAATAAGTTTGGGTCGCATTATCATGCTCTCCGTGATCAAAATATATATCCGGGATATTTTTATGTTTTGTACTTTCTATAACGACGTACTCCTCCTTACCCACAACAAATGTTTCAATTCTAGATAGTTGGCAGGAGTAATCTAAAATGATGATATCTGCCCTGTTAGCTTTTAAAATATCAATAAGATCAACTACTTCAGCAACAATAAACTCAACATCTACTAAAGGGTGAGACTTCATAAAGCCCGATACTTTTGGAATGATTAAAGATCTCATAATTGAAGAAAATGAAGCTATCCTAAGCTTTCCTTTAAGCTCTCGGTCATATTGATTATATTGACCTAAGAAAGATTCTTCTTGTTCCAAGATAGATTTAGAATACATTAAAAGCTCACTGCCTGAGCTTGTTAGTTCAATAGATCTTGGATTTCTTATAATCAGAGTCGTTTGCAATTGATCTTCAAGTTTAGCAATTTTTTGAGAAAGGGCCGGCTGGCTTATTCCAAGTACTTTAGAAGCACTAGTAAATGTCCCACATTCTATGAGTTTAATAAATGAATATAGGTCGTTTGAATCCATAAGTATTAGTTATAGATATATCAATTTAATCAATTTTTCAAATAGATCACTATTAAAGATATTGAGATCTCAATAATTAACAAAGGAGAAATTATGAAATTATTGTCTGTATTATTACTTTTAGGTTCTGTGTCTGGTTTAGCTGAGGTTTTATCTTGTAAAAGCAACGATGGACTCGAACTTTTGCTCAAAACTTCAACTCAGAAAAAAGCTTATGCTCACCTGTACTTAACCAATCCGAAACTCAAACTAGTATCAAACTATGTGGCTAAAAAGTTAAAGCAAAGTGAAGAAAATCCAGATTCTGTTAATGGATTGTATTGGTTAAAAAATCTTAAAACTTCCAAAAAAGCTAAGCTAAAAATCAGTACTTCTTATAATGATAATGGATGCAACAGGGTCGAATGTCCTAATGGTCTAGGGTTTTTAGAAACTACTGGTGAATTATTAGATCTTGGAAAATCTATCATGTTTACTTGCAAAAATGATCTTTTTTAAAATAACTTTAATAATGATGCTAGTAAATTTACTAGCATCATGCCAACAATCATCTATTACTATAGTCTCAGAAGAATCGAAGACTCCTTCCGGAGCAGAGGTTATTAATACAATTGAACTCAAGCAGAGTAAAAAACTAGATATATGGACTATGAAACAAAGCCATGGTTCTTCAAACTTTAAACAAGGGATACATGATGATCTAAAAATTATAGTCAATAAAAGTCACTCCCCATATTCTGTTACTTATCATCAAATGAGAAAAGGAGTGCAAGACTTTAGTGTCCAATGTACTTTATGCCACTCTAATGGACCTAGAATGATTAGAGCTAATCAAAGATCTAATGATAGTTTGAGTCTTGGAAACAAGATAAAACTTATATATTGGAATTTAATCATTAAAAGTTATGGAAGAATAAAAACTATAGATAGCAACAACAATTTAACTTTTAAGGGTAACGCTAAAGATTTCCTAAATATTAAAACCTGCAATACTTGTCACAATCAAAACGGTACATTTTTAAGCAGAAATAGATTACAACGTGGAAACTTCTTGGCCATTAAACATCTGACGGATAATAAGAAAATGCCTCCTTGGCCTTACTCATTATCAAAAAAAGAAAAGTATGAATTAGAAAGATTTCTAAAAGGATCTAAACTATAAGAAAATATAGAATCTTATAAGCTCAAGGCAACACAGAAACGGGACAGTTCTATCATACATTAGAGATGAGAACCTCTTCCTTTAAAAAAGTTAGAGTAGATATAGAGCTGCAATGAGAAGTTATTGAAAAAAGCGATAGAGTTGGCTTTTATAATTTTCACATACTAATCACATTACTTTTATTGTAACAATCAGCATGCTATATAATTCATAATTCAAGAAGGACCAAGTATGCAGATAAAAGTCAATTTTTTAGAAAATTTAAAACTCGAAGCTCAGTTCGATGACTTCAAAGTCCTAACCGATCAACCTATTAGATATAAAGGAGATGGTAGTGCTCCTGGTCCATTTGATTATTTTCTAGCTTCCAGTGCATTATGTGCAGCCTATTTTGTAAAAGTATATTGTAATGCCCGTGATATTGAGACTCGTGATATCTCTCTAATTCAAAACAATATTCTCGATCCCGAAAATCGATATAACCAGAGTTTTAATATCCATGTTCATATGCCCGATGCAATTTCTGAACAGCATAAAGAAGGGATTTTAAAATCGGTAGAAAGATGTACCGTAAAAAGAGTCGTTCAAAATCTTCCTAAATTCAATATCAAAGTAACTTCCGGTGATGCTATTCAAACTGGATTAGAATATGAACCTAGTAATGGGAGGAATTCCAAAACTATGATTATTGGAAAAGACTACTCCTTAGAAGATACGATTAAGAATATGACTCAAAACTTAGCAAACCTTGGAATTAATATTGAAATTGCATCATGGAGAAACCTTATCCCTAATGTATGGTCTGTTCATATAAGAGATGCAGATAGTCCAATGTGTTTTTCAAACGGCAAAGGTGCAACTAAAGATGCAGCTTTATGTTCAGCACTTGGAGAATATCTAGAGAGAATTAGTAATAATTATTTTTACAATGACTTTTACTTAGGTGAAAGTATTGCTAATTCTGAATTTGTTCATTACCCAGATGAAATCTGGTTCAAACCAGAGGGTAACAACGAACTTCCAAAAAAAATAATGGATGAATATCTACTGAAAATCTATAATCCTGAAAACGAATTAAAGGCCAACCACCTCATTGATACAAATTCAGGAAATATTGAAAGAGGAATTTGTGCCATTCCTTTTATCAGACAGTCAGATCAAAAGAAAAGTTATATTCCAGTTAATCTCATTGGCAATCTTTTTGTTAGCAATGGAATGAGTGCTGGGAATACAATTACTGAAGCCAGAGTTCAATGCTTATCAGAAATTTTTGAAAGAGCCGTAAAAAATAAAATTATTAGTGAAGAGATATGTCTTCCAGATGTTCCTCAAGAAATTTTAAATAAATATCCAAAAATTTTAGCTGGAATAAAGAAGCTTGAAGATCAAGGTTTCCCCATACTAGTAAAAGATGCTTCCCTTGGAGGAGAATTTCCAGTTATATGTGTGACATTAATAAATCCAAATAATGCAGGAGTTTTTGCATCTTTTGGAGCTCACCCTAAATTTGAGGTTGCTCTCGAGAGAAGTTTAACAGAATTATTGCAGGGTCGAAGTTTTCAAGGACTAAATGACGTCCCATCACCTACTTTTAATGAGCTCGCCGTTACCGATCACAATAATATAGTAGATCACTTCATTGACTCTACAGGTATTGTTTCATGGAAGTTCTTTAGTGATAAAGCTGATTATACATTTTCTAACTGGAATTTAGACGGAGATACAACTAAAGAGTATGAATACCTGATGGCAATTTTAGCTAATCTTGGTAAAGAAGTTTATATTGCAGACTACGAAAGCTTAGGGGCAAAAGCTTGTCGGATTTTAGTGCCAGACTTTTCTGAGATATATTTAACAGAAGATCTTCTCTGGGATAATCATAATATAAGCATTCACTTTAGAGAGGATATTTTAAATATTCATCAATTAGACGATAAAAAACTATTAAGCTTATTAGATAGTTTTGAAAAATTTGAAGTCAATGATTATAAATTAGTTTCTGAATTAATTGGAATTGCTGTTGATGAACATTCAACTTGGGGATTTCTGAATTTGCTTGAGCTAAAAGTCATGATTTACCTGGTGCTGAAAAACTATGATGAGGCTAAAATTTGTATTGAGGAGTTATTATCATTTAATGAATTCAATAAAGAAAGGGCCATTTATTACAAAGCTATAAGTACTATATTACATATAAATTTAACACCCGATTTAAATCTTGTTAATTTTGAAACGAACCTAGAAAAAACTTTGGGAAAATCGATCTATCAGAATGCATTAAAGACCATTTCTGGAGAAATTCGCTATTACCAATTGGCTAAAACTAATCTTGAACTTGAGGACCTTCATAAACATCAAGACCTAATAAAAAGTTATCAAAAACTTCAATTGGCAAGACAAAGATCTTTAAGTTAATCTAAATGAGATGACTCTCCTACTCAATCAAATTCCTTCTAAAATAAATATTGTTCCTAAAAGACAAGATCTATCAAACGGCTTCATACGCATGTATTGGGAAAGTGAACAAAGATTTGATCAAGAATCTGAAGATATTTTATATGCAACCATTTTAAAACTAGCCAGTGAAGTTTTTGGAGATGATATGAGTCCTTATTGGAATCATAAACGCTCAGTTGATTTTCTAAATACAGTTTCTAGAGTATCTATAATTTTTAATGCAACCGGTGTTCCCATTGGGTGGTCAGGTGTATTTTTAAAAACTATAAATAATCAAAAATGCCTCTACCTTGATGCTACAGGAATCACGAGAAATCATCAGAAAAAAAGTCTATTATTAAAGATGATGACTAAAGATATTTTTGATTTCTGGAAGAAGGTAAAATTTAGAAGATTTTATCTATTAATGCGCTCAGAGAGTTCCTTGATTTTTGATATTGTAAGAAAAAGAGCAGGAAATAAAAAAACTTACCCACTACTAACTGGAGAACCAGTACCAAGAAATATTCAGCTCTTAGCTAAAGAGATGGCAAAAATTTTAAATCAAGCAGAAAAGATTGATCTCAAAACTCTAGTTATCAAAAATGCTTTCAATGGCCCTTGTCCTTGGAGATGGGACAAAGATTTAAACCCTTTATTATCTGATGGGTTAATGAATTCAAGAAATCAAGATATTCATAATTTCATTAGTCAAAAACTAAGGCCTGAAGATTCAATGGTGATTGTTGCCAAGGTAAGCATTTTAGGAATTTTCAAATGTCATTTAGGAACATTCTTAAAGAAGAGCTTGTCTTAAATTGTATATTTAAAAACATTATTTTTTTCTAGTCTATCGATAAGATCCCAATTATCTACTTTTTGTAACATCGACCTTAGCTTTAAAAGACGAAGATTGATAAACTTCTCATACTCTATTTCTTCATAAAAATTCGTTCTTTCTTTGTTGGTAAGTTTTTTCTCTCGCTGCAGAGTCTTTCCCATCATATCAGCACTTTTAAGTGCTTGAATAAATTTTCGCGTGTATTCAAAAACTTGATCTTTAACTAAATCATTAGGAGTCAGACTGTGGGTTAAGATGACTCCAGAACCATGATGCTTAGCCTCATCGTTTATTATTCTCGTATAAACTCTCTGCAGTTCTGGTAGACGACAATTTTCTTTCAAGCTTGTATATAGTCCTATTCCGAATCCTTCTAACAAAACTTGAATCACATACAAACATGTCTCTCGTTCTGCTTCTCTTATAGCTTCTGCTAAAGGATCTAGTAATGGGTGCCAGTACAAATTCGGATCTGGAACGAAGTCCATAAAGTGTTCAAACTCTCTTTGATGGATTGCCTCTTCTGCAACAAATAAAGCATAAAGCGACTTTTCTTCTTGGGTGTCACTTAACAATATCATCTTGGCACCATAATTATGACCACTTCTTTCTATATACCAAGAAAGTGCAAGATTAGATCTACTTAGATGAGTATAGATATTATCTTTTTGTACTTGTTTTAATTTTCTAAAAGAACTTGCTCTTTCTAATTGATATCTTTCTTCTCCCCATAAAATCCCAGGTATATTATTATGTTTTTCAGAAACTACATAATTGGCCAGGGCATTATCAAGTAATGCTTTAAACTTTATATTTTCTAACTTCGGAGCTAAAAGGGTTTGTTCTTTATTAAGACGATTTTTCATATCACTCATCACTTGTACCTTCAAAGACTTGGTTAGGGTAAATAGCTTGCCCAGAGGTTAAAAATGAGTTGTCTTTTATAATTGCCCCTGGTCCAATAGTTGATCTAAATGCCATCACACAATCATCACCTATTTCAATTTTCTTTACATACAAAATATAAATATTATCATTTTTTTTTATAATATGAGATGAAAGGTACGATAAATTCCCAACTAGACAGCGCTTTCCAATGACAAGATGAGCTCTATCAACAACCTGACAACCTGGAGTCCAGTTTACGTGAGCCCCAACTTTACTTCCCCATAGTCGTAACCATGCTGAATAAGCAAAAGGAATACTTTTAAGAATAACTTCTGGAAATGCAGTACTATTATATACATATTGTAGATTACAATAAACCAACCAAAGATTTCCTCCGGTAGCATGTTTACCCATCCTCGCAGCACCTTCTGGGAATTCATAGAATTTCAAAAGAATTTTCCAAATAAAAATCGATAAGAAAAAGACGTTAAAAACTAAAAACATAAAGCTGCCAAAAGTCGCACTTTTAATAAAGCAGATCAAAGAAGAAAAAATTATAAAATAATGAAATACCGGATAGAAATTAGAAAATAATTCTATTTTCTTAGGAATTTTTTGCATTCTCATTATTTACTTATCTTAAAAAAAGTCTACACAATCAATTGGCAACTCTTGAATCTTTGCTCTCTTAATAAAATCAGGCATTTTTTCTCCTGGCAGAGGCTCACCAGCTTGTAAAAGTTTTGCACGCATATTATCAAGCCCAAGAGCTGTCTGATCAGTAAACTTTACTTTATTTTTTCTCGCCCAATCAGGAGCAACAATTTTAAAAACTTTACCTTTTTCTTTTCCTGTCGCAGTTATAACTCGATCTCCTGAGGTTCCTTCCCAGGTTCTAGCTATCCAAGTTAAATGTTCTCTTGGTATATCGATTCTCTTTCCATTTATTTTCTTTCTGCTAAATCCACTTACTTTTTTCTTGATTTCCTTTCCAGCGTTTTTCATGTCATTACTCATTGACCTTGATCTTTTAATTGTTACAAATTTATTATCACCAACAATTCTTTTTAGCTCTTGTTCAGCATATATACCATCAGCAATAATTACAGTAGGTTCATTGGCAGACAGGACATGGTTTAAAATTTGATCTCTATAATTTTGTGTTCTAGTCAAGACTTCTTGCCAATCTGCTGAGCTTGCTTCATCCATCCCAAAAGGAACTGTATTTAAAACTAAGTACTCATGACCTACACCTAAATCTTGCATTAATCCATTTAAGTATTGACCTCTCTCACCTGTTGCTGCTTTTGAAGTAATAAAACTATCATGACCATGAGGATCAGCAAGGATAAGAACCTTAGGGTTATCAAAAGTTCCTCTATAATGACCATAGAATCCAGCATCTTTATAAGTCTTTGCCGGAAATGCATCAATCCCATGTTCAGCAAACACACTTGAAACGGCTTTATCAAAGACTCGAGCTTTTTCTTCTTTCGTTTGACCTGCTCTTGAGCTAGCACCAATGATAGATCTCATCTTAGCTGCATGTATTTGATGAGGGGCAAACACTTCTGTTTCATCTAGAGTATTAAATAAAATGGATGCAACCTCATTACTTGGTCCCCTATCATATTTAAAAATCCAATCATCAAATTGTGGTCTTCCCGTAAGAACTTTATCACTATCTATGAGAAACTTACTTGATGGTTTATCTTTTTCCATTTGCTTTGTTAATTTACTAGAAAAATTTGCATTACCTCGAGTTCCGATAATAATAGCACTTTTACCAGCTCTTTTAGCTGTTGATACAGGTAATAACCTTAAAGGTGTAATCCCTGGGTCACCATGACTAATTGGAATTAAGGCCCTACCATATTTATAGGGTTCACCAGCTAGAAATGCAGAACGTTGTCCGGCCTCAGGAGTAATTGTCCAACCACGTTTTTGTTCTTCTTTTAGTATATCTATAAGTTGAGTCTCAACTTGCCTTGCCGCTGCATCATATCCAGAACTCATGGCCGTCTTGCTTAGAGAGGTTGGATGTGGTGAGCCAGTAAAAACAACATCAGGAGCAACGATAAATCCATCTTTTGTTGGAATACTTAATCCTTTAATTGATCTAGTCTTTTTTCCTTCAACTTCCATTGTTCTTAGATCCCAACCTCCAATTTGTTGAGGATTTAAAACTCCTGTTCCTTTGTGACCACCATTAGTAAAAACCATCAACCTTTTAGCTTTCTTAGGAAAGTCAGTCATGATTGCTTTAGCAAACTCTGTACTTTTACTATCTTTATAATTATATGGTTTACCAAGTGCATTTATTTTAGAGATCACTTTATCGTATTTAACTAATGAGTTTCCAACTGTTTTATTTGCTTTTTTAATTTTAGTCATCAATGTAGATTTTTGTTTACTACTTGAAGTCTTAAGGAATTTCTCTACATCAGCTTTAACGCTCTCATTATCACCCATATCTGCTACTATTTTCTTATATCGAGCTTTGTTTTGAGTCTCATAAGCTTTTTTTATGGTCTTATCTTTTCTCATCTCATTGGCAACATCCTTACCATCTTTTGTAATAGCTACTGCAAATTCATTATTCCCACCTGCTGAAACCATTTCAAAAAGAGGCACTTTATATCTTGATGCATCACCAACGAATTTGCTCGCACCAACTGATCCACCTCTAGCATTAATATAATTAGCTCCAGCATCTTTTCCGGCTCCACCAAGCATCATAACCATCTTTAAAGATTCTTGATTATTTCTAATAACCCAATCAATAAGTCTATTCCTCCACTTACTATATGGACCATCGTGAGTTAAAAGCCATTGCCTATTTTCTATAACTTTATTTCTAAAGCTAATCTTACTACCATCTTCTAAAACCGGTGCACCATGAACTCCGTATTGACCTGAGATTGTATTAACAAAAAGATTGGTAAATAAAACTCCGTCTACAATTCCAAAGTGCTTAAGCATATCCTGAACCCTACCACCGAATCCGGCTATTCCCGGTCTATTAGCACCTTCTGCAATATGAGTTCCATCCTGACCTATTACTAAAACTTTTACTGAGTTTTCTTCAAGTAAACCTCTTAAGATCATGGCACCAAAGTCAGGTCTCATTTTTTGACCCTTTTTATAACTTGGTACAAGAACTTCAAGTTGCTCTGAGAGACCAGGCACAAAAGGAATCTCTTGGATTAGTTCTATTAACTCTCTGTGCATTGGATTACTAGGATCTGGTCCTCTATCAAAAAGTGGTACATCCGTTTGTGAAAATGAAATACCTGAAAATAAAAAGAACCCAATTAGTAAAAACTTAGATAGAAATTTGCTCATGATGAAGCTCCAAATTAAAATTGATTTGATATAATTATAGTTAAGTTTGCTAAGCAATTATAGAATGCAGAATTTTCCTTAGAATTTGATATTTTACTGAGATCCAAGAACTGAGACGAACTCGCAAAAAGAAAAAAGATCAGGTACTGCTGTAATATGAGTTTACCTTAAAAAGAATATAATATTTAAGCTAAAGACAAAGATAATAATCACTAAAAATATAGAGATGTTTAAGTAAAAAAGATCACTTGATTGAGAAAAGTACTTTTGAGCTAGGTATAATCTTGCCAAGGGAATACAAATTATTCCAATTACAATGATAAGAAAGTAACTTCCCCACCATAACATAGACTCATATTTATTAGAATCAGAAATTGAGTTGCGATTATTTTTTGTATTTTTTGAACTAGATAAAAACTTTGTCTTTCGATCATTGCTAGTCTCTGGAAACCTAGGTGCTATATAGAGATCATCTGGTTGCTCTCCTCTGTTATAGGCTTCACGTTTTCTTTGATATTCTGTATCTGGGATCATGTGATTAGAGCCATTTGTCACTTCACCATTTGGTTGTATTTGAATTGTACCAAATACTTTAATTTCTTCCCCAACTAAGAACTTATTCTCCCTTAAGGTTTTATCCCAGGTTAAGTCGAACTTCTTTCTATTTATCATACTTGAAAAATTCACAAACCTACTAGTCTTGCCCCATGTATCTTCAATCATATCGCTTAAACTCATTTTAAAAACAACGTCTTTACTAGTATCTTTAATTGTCATCTCACCTAAAACTTCAAACTCATTCCTAGCCAGAACCTTAATTTCTTTAGACTTAAAATGAATAAAAGGAAATTTTTTGACTTTTAAAAACTCATTAGATTTTAGATGTCCATCTCTTAGGGATCTGCCAGTATAAATTGAATCACTGGCAATCCAAAGACTTATTTTTTCAGGAACTAAATTATTAAATTTTGCTTTCCCTCCAAAGTGAGAAAATCGTCCTGAAACTTCAGTTAAACTTAGATAAGGGATTGAGAACTTAATTTCAGAATGGTCTTTATTTATTTTCCAAATATTGGCTTTAGAAATAACAGGCAGAATTATTGCTAAGCAAATAAAGTAAAAAGCGAATCTATAAGAGTTATAATATTTCAATAGATTAAATATATATGATACTTAAGAGAAAAATAATTATCTTTTAAAAATTGTCTCATTTCTCTAATAACATTAGAGAAAGCAACTTAATGATAAGTTAAACAATAAAAACCTCTAGCTGGACAAAGGATAGACAAAGATTGAACCAAGAGTGATTCTAGATTAGTATTAAGTTATGAATCAATCATTTTCAATACAATTTGTTTCTCAAGTTACTGGAATTAACTCTCATACACTGAGGGCCTGGGAGAAACGCTATAATGCGGTAACTCCTCTTAGGGATCAAAATAAAAGAAGACTCTATACACAAGCTGATATTGATAGGTTAAAAAAAATTCATGACTTATGCTCTCTTGGAAATAATGTATCAGATATAGCAATACTGGATGATGTGAACTTGACTAAACTTCACACACAATACTTTAGAGAGGCAACTAACCTAAATCAAACAATTGAAAAAGTTGAACCAATAGATATTAATCAAACTTTGCAAAATCTCATCATGGCACTTTCTCATTATAAATTAGATATTATTGCTCATGAGTTAGAAAAAGCTCAAAGAAGTTTATCAGCCAGAGAGTTTACATTAAATCTCATTATTCCGCTCTTATCTGAAGTTGGTCTTCAAGTTGCTGGCGGTCATATCTCTATAGGTATGGAACATGCTATCTCTTCTATTATAAAGTTTAACTTAGGACTTGTTTTATTTAAAAAATATCAATCAAAAAATTCTAACAAGACTTCTATTTTAATTTGTACCCCTGAAAAAGAGTTCAGAGAAATCCCAGCTTTAATTACTACTATTTTATGTGCATCCTATAATTATCGCTTTATGTATTTAGGAACCAATATGTCAGCTTTTTCTTTGAAGGATGCAATTAAACAAATCAACCCAAGTATATTATTACTCTCTGTAACAAAAGCTTATTGTACCAATCATAAAAATTCTTTTCAGATATTTTTAAATACACTTTTACAAAGTGACTTTAAAAATGACTTTTGGATTACGGGGGCGCAAGTGAAACTAATTGATTCACCTAGAATTACTACGATCTCATCTCTTCAATTCCTAGATCACCATCTCAACAAGTTAACAGGAAAGAAGTCTTAGAATGAAAATCCTACTTGATTCATTAAAAATGGCTGGAGAAGACTTTCAAAGTAGTTTTTCTGTTGCAGATCTAAATCTTCCTGATCAATCATTGGTTTATGTTAACAAACAATTTATATCTGAGACAGGCTATTCGTCACAAGAAGCACTACAGAATAACTGTAGATTCTTACAAGGCACTGAAACTGACAAAGAAGTAACTAAAGAAATAAAAAGCAGAATTAAAAATACAGAATTTTGTTATGCTGACCTTATAAATTATAAAAAAGATGGAACTAAGTTTTTAAACAGACTTCTCCTTATTCCTATTCATGTCAATCAAGTCGATGTCCGTTATTATCTAGGTATACAATTAGATCTCAGTCATAAGCTGAGCAATAATTTCAAACAAGCAATTTATGATTTAGGGTCAAAGGAAAAAGTTATTATGAGTGACCTTGAGAGTATAATTAATTACTATAGATCACTTGAGTATCTTGATCTAGCTGATAATCAATCCCAAAGATTTATTGATCTAGGATTAAATGTAAAAGATAAAATCAACAAAATTTGCCAATATATTCAAAAAATTTAAGTAATATATTCCATCGAAAGCATGAGTGTTTCATAGTTGATAAGATGAAAATATGAAAATCATTATTAGCTTATTATTTTTAAGCACCACCCTTAGTGCTCAAAGAAGACAGATCATAGATACAGGTTTTAAATCATATCGAGGTAAAGTAAAAGTAGCATTTTTTGATGCAGATAGTACTTTACGAGTTTCTAAATCCGGAAGTGTATCTGCAAATTCAGTCAATGATGTTATTATTCTTCCTAATGTAGTTGAGAAACTTGAAGAGCTAACTAAAGATGGATACCTCATCGCTATTGTTTCTAATCAAGGTGGAGTCAGCTCGGGATTCATCCCTATAGAAACTGCAGATGGTGCTCTAAAACAAACCATTAAACTTATTAAAGAACAATCTTCGAATGTAAAAATTCATTCTTATGACTTTGCAGAAGGAAGACGTGGTGATCCATTTCGAAAACCCAATACTGGAATGGGTGATGTATTAAATGAGAGTCTAAAAAAAATGAATTTATCTATTGATTGGAGAAAATCTTTCATGGTGGGAGACTCTCTTTATAAGAAAGGTAAAGATCTAACTCCCGATGGAAAAGCAGGGATTCATTTTAGTAATAGTGATCGAAAATTTGCTGAAAATTTAGGTGTTCCATTTCATGATCCAGCTGATTACTTCGGCTGGCGTGAACATGGAGTAGATATTTTCAATCATCATAAACAAGTTACAAAATATATAAAAAAAATGAAAAAATTATGCTTAGAAAAATTATCTAGAAATTAGATTGAAGAGGGCTTGATAAACTCTCACCCTCTAAATTGCAAAAGCTAATTATTTATTTCTCTAATAATTCAGCTACTTTTCTTAAGATCTCTGCAAAACCAGAACAATCGCAACAACACTTATATTGTTGTTCTCCAGCACAGCATGCTTTTTCTTCGCTCATTTGAAACTCCTTTGTTATTTGCAACAATTAGATCTCTCAATATCATCAGCAAATTTTCTTAAAATTTTAGCAAGATTTTTTGCCTTCAATGAGTAAATCACTTCTTTTCCTTGTTTAGAGGCCTCCACTACTCCTGCTTCCTTAAGTTTCGATAGGTGTCGACTCACTACCGAAAGATCAATTTCACAACACTTTGATAAATCCCCTACGTTGCATTCAGAACATTTACAAAGCTCAGCAACCATTTTTAATCTATTAGGTTCTGAGAGTAATTTAAACAAGTTTGAAAGTTCACTTAGTTTATTCATACTTGCATTATAGCGCAAATATAAAAGTATACAAGATTGCGCCTGGATGCAAACGTGTAATTCAAAGTACTTAGATAAAATAAATACTCCCCAATACTATCTATCAAGTATTCTAATTGTCATTGTCGTAAATAATATCCAAAATAAATGATGAAAAACATTGAAAATAGTTCTTACTTAATTATTGCAATTCTAGCTCTCATAGCTTGTTGGTTTTTTAATATTCAACATATTTTAAGTGGTGGTGGTTTAGTCAACTTTATAACAAATAATTTCACTAACCCAGCATCTAGTTCAATCTCTGTTGATCTGACATTTTTATTTTTGTCTCTTTCAATATGGATATGTGTTGAAAGTAAAAAGCTAAATATTGGGATTTGGTGGCTTTATATATTAAGTGGTTTAGTAATAGGAATTAGTTTTAGTTTTCCAATTTTTTTGATACACAGAAACTTAAGACTCAAAAATTCTTGAAATTACTTATAGCTCAATACTTCAAATCTTAAAATGCCCTCTAAAGTTTTATTTACATTTTCAATGGTCATTTGTTCAGGAGTTCTACTGACACAACTAATTTCAAAAGATCGTTGAGGTTTGCCAAGAATACTTGAATCTTCTGACTGGATATATAAACAATCTGGCTTTTTAGAGATATTCCAATAAAATCCTTTCTTTAAATCCCCGCAAGAGCTCATCATAGATGTATAAAGTTTAGAACGCTTCGCTTTCAAATTTAAGTGAGAATAAATCTTACTAGTTTGAAATGAAGTATAGTTAGGAGAAATTCGAGTAATATGTTTATAAAGATTATCAAAACGTAATTCACAAATCATTTCCATCGCATGTAAATATTTTTGATCTTTACTGCTATCAGTTTTATAAAATAGAAAAAACTCATTTATACCTTTAAGTCTGGGATCTTGTGACTTTTTTGTATCTTGTGACCAATGGTAATTATAAGCTTCTGCATCTATAATTTTTCTATCTACTGAGGATTCTTCGCTCTCATTACCGCTTGAGAAAAATCCTTTTTTTGCAACGGGCTTATTATTCACAAAGTATTTTAAATTATCTGTCAGGATATTCACTTTTACTTTTCTGATGTTTTCAATCAATATGCCATCTGTATTATACTTCAGAGTTAAATCTTTTCTTAAACCAATGAAGTCTAAAAACTTCTTATCTTGACTCTTCCAAAGTCTCATCTCATCAAGGTATTTTGATTTCATGGCAACATCTACCAAATTACAAACATTCCATGATTTTTCTAAGGCCTCAATATCTTTTGAAGAAGTCGAAGTACATATTTTTTTATTCTGAGATTTTTTTGTTCTTAACTCAGAGTCTTCATCAAATTGACTTTTACATGTATAATCAATAGTGGCTAGATCTTCAAAATCTTGAATACTCAAGAGTTTATCGAATTTCTCATATCCTATTAATATATTTCTTA
>CALIJZ010000033.1 GCA_938017795.1 uncultured Bacteriovoracaceae bacterium | reverse complement strand
TTTAAAAGAGCAATCTCTTTCCAACTTCTAGAGTCTCCATAAACTTTATAAGCAATTGAAGCAAGATTTTCTCCAGCTTTAACTCTATATCTTTTTACTACACCAGGGTTCTCGTCATAAAAAGATTTCATTACAGGATCGTTAGGATCAATGATCGATTTATAAGTAATTCTTTTACCTGGTTTAACATTATTTACGCTAGCAATATTTCTACCAAGTTCATTAACTCTTGAAGGATCTCCAAAAATCGTTTGTGCAATGATTTCAGGAGTCGTATCACAACTTCTTACATAGTAGTATCTATTGTGTCCTGATCTTGAACTAGGAGAAACAACTTTTTTAGAAGCTATAATTTTACTGTATCGCTTAACGGGAACTGGTTTACCTTCACAAACTCCTAAACCACATTCTT
This sequence comes from uncultured Bacteriovoracaceae bacterium, assembly GCA_938017795.1. GTDB lineage: Bacteria > Bdellovibrionota > Bacteriovoracia > Bacteriovoracales > Bacteriovoracaceae > JAHDHG01. The sequence continues at coordinate 24,899 of CALIJZ010000033.1, read as the reverse complement.
CATTTAAAGTAAGTCTGTCTACGAAGTCTACGTAATCAGTGCTAAAAGGAGTTTCTTCACAAGTGTTTGTGTAAGCAACTACTTCATTTCCTGCATAGCTTTCAACAACACTAGTAGTTGTATAATTATCAACTCCTGCAATTCCTTTACCTTCGACACTTGTATCATATACTTGCTCTATTGGAGCAGTAACAATTGTTTGAGAAGTAAGTCCTGTATTACCTTGAATTAACGAATCTTGAACTTCTACATTTGTAGCTATTCCTGAATCGGCCATTGAACCATCAGCAGTAATAACTGCAGAACTTTCTTCAAAGTTATCAAGAGATAAGTTGTCATCACTCGCTATAGCAGTTTCATTTTGGTTAACAACTGCATTAGCAGCAATTGTTTCTGAATCAAACTCTGAGTCACTACTTGCAATTTCAAAGTCACTTTGTGTTTCTTCAAATTCGTCATCCCAACCATCTTCATCATTAAAGTTTTCTTCGTCTTCCAGAAGAGCAACTTCAACATCATCATCATTTTCTAGAGAAGTATTTTCTTGACCATCAATCGTTAAATCAACATCAGAGTCAAAATCATTTGAAATTTCATCAAAATCACCAGATTCAGTATTTGAACCAGTAGATGAAACAATTGTAGTAGTGTCATAATCAGCAACTTCTACATCTTCTTCAAACTCACTTAGATCTGAGCTGTCATCGATATTTTCGGCGTCAACAATTTCTACGTTTCCGTCTTCGCTACCTTCAATGAAAGTTATTTCATCATCGTCAAATGATGAACTAGAATCTCCGTTTAACTCATCATCGATGTTTGAACAACTTATAGTGAAAGCCAGCATCAAATAAAATAGGTGTTTCAATTTTTCCTCCTAATGAAATCTTTTAAAACTTATCGATTAATATTAAACAATTATTTAGTTTGACTCACTGCAGGGAATAGTTTTCCCTGGGAAATTTCTGTCAAAATGAAATGATTTTATAAATATCCGACCGAACAAATTAGGCATGTTCAGTGCATGTTTCTTTGTTGATGTTTTAGAAATGCAAATAAAGTTATATACTTAGTGAAAATAAAAATGAGGGAGATCGTTATGAATATTTTTGTTTGTGTAAAGCAAGTACCTGATACAGAAACTAAAGTACAACCAACTGGTGATGGAAGTTTTATTGAAACTAGTTCTATCAAGTGGATCATGAATCCATATGATGAATTTGCTGTTGAGCAAGCACTTGTAGTGAAAGCTGCTAACCCAGATAGTACTGTTACGGTTGTTAGAGTTGGTGGTGTTAAAGGAACTGAAGCATTAAGAACTGCGATGGCGATGGGAGCTGATGATTCATTTTTAGTAGATGCCCCGGATCATCTTGATTCATATATGACTGCTAAAGCTCTTAAAGGAGCTATAGAAAAATCTGGAAAAAATCCTGATTTAATATTTTGTGGAAAGCAAGCTATCGATACTGATGCTCTTCAAGTACCTCAGCTATTAGGACAAATGTTAGATATTCCATCTGTTAGTGTTGCTGTTGGTTTTGAACAAAGTGGAAATGCTTTAACTATTAAAAGAGAAATTGATGGTGGGACAATTGAAGTTTATGAAGTGAATACGCCTGCACTAATAGCGTGTAATAAAGGATTGAATACTCCAAGGTATGCTTCTCTTCCGGGAATTATGAAAGCAAAGAAAAAACCACTAACAACGTTATCACTGGCTGATGTTGGAGTTAGTGATGCTGATCAAAAGGTTAAATATACAGACTTTCAATTACCTCCAGAAAAACCTCCAGGTAAGAAATATGAGGCCATGGAAGATGGTGCTATTGGTGGAGTGGTAAAAGAAGTTGTCGGATTATTAAGAACAGAAGCAAAAGTAATATAAAAGGATAAAAAAATGGCAAATATATTAGTATTCGCAGAAACAAATAATGAAAAAGTTAAACCAGTTGCATATGAAATTTTAGGTAAATTAAATGGTCATAGCGTTGATGTGGCTTGTATTGGAAATATGGATTCAGATTCTAGTGCAATGTTAGCTAAACATGGAGCTGAAAATATTCATAAAATTAGTGGTAGTGGTTTAGAGAAATATAGTCCAGAAGGATATTCAAATTCTTTAAAGTCATTAATTGATTCTAAAAGTTATGATTATGTATTTACTGGAGCAACTTCTATGGGGAAAGATTTTTTTCCAAGATTAGCTGGAGCTTTTAATTCAGGTTGCGCTAGTGATGTAGTGAACTTTGTTTTTGAAGGGGATGATTTCTCTGGAACGAAGCCTATGTTTGCTGGAAAGGCACTTACAAAGGTAAGTTTTAGTGATGCTAAGCCTAGGTTTGTAACTATTAGACCAAATGCTTTAGGTATGCCAGATAATGAAAATGCCAAAGGTGGAGCAGTTGCTGATGCTAATGCAGAAGCTGGAAATATAAGAGCAGCTATTAAGGAAATTATCAAAGGCGCTAGTGAGAAAGTTGACCTTACCGAAGCAAATATAATTGTCTCAGGTGGAAGAGCAATGAAAAATGCAGAGAACTTTAAAATTTTAGATGAGTTGGCAGATGTAATTGGAGCAACAGTTGGAGCTTCAAGAGCAGCAGTTGATTCTGGTTATGCTCCTCACTCTATGCAGGTTGGTCAAACTGGTAAGACAGTAGCTCCTTCCTTATATATTGCATGTGGAATCTCAGGGGCCATTCAACACCTTGCCGGAATGAGAACATCAAAAGTCATCGTAGCTATTAATACTGATCCAGATGCACCGATTTTCACAAAAGCTGACTATGGAATTGTTGGCGATCTTTTTAAAGTTGTACCAATTCTTAAAGAAGAATTTAAAGCTTTATTATCTTAAAAAACTATCGACCGCTTTCTAAAAAGAGAGCGGTTTTTTTATGATCAAACAAAGAATTTTAGGTTTATTAATTTCATTTTTTTATCAGATATACGCTGCAACCTTTCGTTATGAATTAGTTTTTGAGGATGAATCCGATAGAGATATATTTTTTAGAGATGTATATGGAAAAAGGCCTCATGAGAGTAATTTAATTTTTGGATTTTTTCATCAAGCACAGATTGGTCTCGTTTCCTATTTCGAAAAGAAAAAACTTACTGTTTTGGTATCACCTTCTAAAGATGGTGAAATACTAGCAACCATTTTGGATTACTTTGGAATGCGTTTAATCAGAGGATCTTCTAATAAAAACCCAAAGAAGGCATTATTAGATAGTATAGATGAACTTAATAATGGTTACTCTTTAGGAGTTGCTGTGGATGGACCGCGAGGACCGGCCTTTAGTGCTAAAGATGGAATTATTAGAATGTCACAAGCTACTAAAACACTAATTGCACCCTTAACAATAAAAGCAAATCATTATTATCTATTTTCAAATGCTTGGGATAAATCAATTCTTCCTTATCCTTTTTCTAAAGTATTTATCATTGTAGGTAAAATTAAATATCATGACTTGGATAGTTTTCAAGCAAGTCTAATGAATCATATTACAAAAAAGTGATAAGGAAAGTTGTCTAAACTATAGCTAGCATTGGTTTTAAAGATTTCATTATTCCCTATAACCAGTAAATCTGAGTATATTGCTACAATATGAGAGTACTTTATAGAATTCTCAGGAGGATCAATGAAACAAGTATATATAATATTTTGTTCATTAATAATGTTCAATGTATATAGCTCTGATCCCAACTTTAGAGATAATTATGAATGCCGAAGTACTTGCGGGAAGAAGCAGGCAGATGGTGTAGAAGAATATATATGTACATCAGAGGAATCGTTAAAAGAAGCTAAGGAATGTTCTCGGAGCCTATGTCCTGGTAGGAGAAATAAATTTAAGGCCTATTGCGTAGTATATATAGATGGCGAAAAGTATGAAACTGAAGAAGAGATCTCACCTATTGGAGGAGATTATGAAGACGAAGAGCTAGAAATAGAAAATGAATTTGATTTCGAAAACAATGATTCAACGATATTTGGTCTAGAGGGCATAATTGACGAGGATTAGTAAATAAATAATAAATTTCATTCAAGAAAAGACTTAATAATTCATCACACTTTCACTATAATCTGAGGACAACAAATCAGCATTTTAAAGACGGAAACGTGGGTGAGTGGCTGAAACCAACGCCTTGCTAAGGCGTCGAGCCTTCGGGTTCCGCGAGTTCGAATCTCGCCGTTTCCGCCATTTTTCAAGAACAAGTTTCACCAACTCCCCAAGATTCGGTTTACCAACTAAATTTTTTAACCTGAATGAATTTTTCATCAGGATTACGAACTTCTTTAGTTTTAAAAACAACCTTAACCTTATAGTTTCCTTTTTCTTTTAAAGTTATATTCTTAGAATTTCTAAATTCAGTTAGTTCGACATCACCTTTATACCATTTAACTAAAAGATTTAAGTCTGGAGTATGGATGGTAACTTTCCCAGAATCCTTGATTTCTAAAGAATCAATAAGTTTTATTCTTTTAAAAAACTCATGCCACATGTTTTCTATATCAACTGCACAAAAGTCTTTTGTTCTCATATTTCTCATCAAGCAACTATTATGAGTTGGTCTATAACCAACAAAGTTTCCAGATTGATTATAATTAGCAAATCCTTGAACTAAATCTGGAGAATAATTATAGTTTTCTGGAAAAGCATAAACATTAATAAAAGCTAAAACATCATCGCCATCACCATCACTATCAATTATTTCAATTGATATTTCCTCTGATTTAATATTTCTCTCTAAGTAATTAAAGAAGCTTCGATCTTTTGTAAAAAGACCTTTGTATTCAACTTCTCTTCCGTTGATTTTTACTTTTACATCTTTGTTAGAACTCCAGCCAACACTGCTAATTTTTAAAAGCAAATCTTTTTTATCTTTAGGAAAACGATAGGTTTTTTTATATGATCTATTTTTAAGTGGCTGCCAAATATAATCTCCGCCTAAAAATTCTGCTTTATAAAGTTTAAACTCACCATTAATCCAATGATTCCATTTTAATTTCTTAGAACGTTTAGAAGTAAAATTTGCACCACTATAGACTTGACCTCCATCATATTCCTCTCCAACATTTCCAAAATTATGGCCCAGTTCATGTCTTAAAACCATACTTCCACTAGTTAGGGAGCGGGTTGTGATTGCATATTGCCCACCTAAACCACCATAGAAATCATCATTAGCAATAATAACAGGATAATCAGCAGGGGCTGGAGCAAGATCAAGTGCACGCTCAATTGCAGCTCTGTTCCCAGGGATAATTCCTCTTTTGGATCCAGCAGGTGATCGATACAAACCAAAGACAGTGTCTTTGGAGCTCATATCAGAAATCCCAGATTCATTTGAAGGTAGAAATACAGCATAAATATTAAAAAGAGATAAATAGCTCGAAAAGGTTTTTTCTACAAATAAATCCTTTGTTATTCTTTTTACATCTTTAAAAAACTTATCTTTTTCTTTATGTGTATAACCATCTCCTAAAATAGTAAGAACAATTCGATTTTTATCTGGACCTTGTTTGATAATTGTTTTTATTTCTGATTGTCTTACCGTTTTTTTTCTAAAAGATTTGAGAGACTTTTTGAATTTATTATATTGAGTTCTAGAAATCTTTGATGTCGGCAGTAGGATTTCTTGATAAAACACTTTGGAGTTTTCAACTTTTCCTTCTGCTAGATTCATTGGAAAATCTTTAAGTATTTTTTTTGCTTTAACGAAATTCTTTGCCGGGGTTATACTTAAGATTTTGCTTTTTTTGGTTTTGGTATGATAAATTCTTTTTACCTTCCATGATGGAAAAGATATTAAGGAAAAGAAAACACAAGAAAATATAATAATATAATTCACGAAAACTCCCATTCAATATTAAGTTAGAGAGTATAATATAAAAATTAAAATGAGTAGTTTTTATATAAGATGATAAATTAAAGTAAATTAAAAATTATTTTTTTTCGTCGGAAAAAGTTAACAAATACAAATAATCACGACTTCTAGATTTGTTTGTTTCAGTTGCAATTATTTTTAATTTTTTATTAGAAATCAGAGTATTAACTGCTCCACGAAAATGACATAAGCTTTTACAATTAATAGGGTAGCTCTTTATAAAAGTTGCTTTATATTCTACAGGGTCAAAAGAGTATAATTTAATGAAGTCATCCCCTGAAATAATTGGTGCTAAAAAATTAGAGTTTCCGAAGCTCAAAATATATTTGTTCTTATCACATTGATTTATAATAACCGAGTTCGATCCATGAAAATAAATATCAGCACTTTTATGAATCAATTTAAGAGTAGGAGCTTCTCCTTGAAGGATTTCATAAAAATTAGTGCCAAACATATCAAAGCCAATTAAATAATCTTTTTCCCTAAAGGAATATGAAGAGACTGCACCAGTAGCTATAGGAATATTTTCAAAAATTGTCTTTTTCTTAAAATTTGTAATAAGAATTTCTGACTGTCTATTAATCCAAAATTCTTCTATAGGAATAATATAATTATCTTTATATTTTATTAAAGCTCCAGGGTGCCAATTTTTGGGGCTAGAGTTAATATCAAGCTTTTTTGTGAAAATATATTTTCCATTAATTTTATTAATAAAGATTAAATGAGCTTTTAAAGATGAGCGATCCCCTCCCGTTAAGACATATCTGTCTAGTTCTGGCTCATAGAGCACACCTTGGAAATGATTAAAGAATCCAAATAAATTCCAAATATTTTTTGAATACTCATAGTCTTTAAATACTGTTCCTAAGTAAATTTTATCTTTTTTGGGAGTGTGATTTAGGCTAGAAAGAGATTTTTCAATATTATTGACACAATCTCCACTCGCAAAAGCAGTTGAGCTAATGATTAAAGAGACAAAATATAGAATCAGGATTTTCATTACTATAGGGAATATAATAGACTTTATAGTAAATAATATGAAGTTCTTATTATCATTTTTTATTTTTTCAATGACAATGTATTCACAGCATTTAAGTGAAGAAGATCAAATGATTCACAAATACAGTAAAAGAAGGGTTACTCAAGGAGTAAATTTATTTAAAAAAAAACCTGTAAATAAGCCGTTTTTAAAAGACTTTAAAAAAGATAAAAAAGAGATTGTTTTTAACCCTAAAGAAAAAAAATCAGATGGATTAACTTTAATTGATTTAAACAAAGAGGCGAGTGAGAAGAATGCAATCTCTGAGTTAATTGCTGACTTGAAAAGCAGAAAAAAAATTAAAAGAATAAAGCCTAATGCAAAATTGAGAATCAAAGTTGAGTTGATTAATTTAAAAGATTCTAAAAAGAAAAACTTAAAAAATTATTATATAGAATCATTTGATTCAAAAGAAACATTTGACCCTAATGCGCAAGGAGAATTGGAGTTAGCATTTACATTAAAATCTCAAAAATCTCAAAGAGGTTATATTATAAAGTCTTTTGAAGGGTTGCCTTTAAATGTAAAACTGTCCGTAGAAAAAGGAAAAAGTAAAAATGTTTCAATTCCAGTATTAGATCTAATCTCTTTTAGGAAGTTTTTAGAAAGCTATGACTTAAATTATGAAATTGGCTATATGTTTATGGAATTAAAGGACAAGGATGTTTCTAGATTAAGTTTAGAATCTAAAGAGAAATGTCGATTTTATTTTAATAAAAAACTTAAAAAAGTTAAGAATATTAAAAATGCTAAGTATGCTCTCTTGTGTTTAAAAAATGGTTTGAGGACAAGTAAAATAGAAAAAAACCATGATCAAATAAATTTTAATACTTTTATAACCGAAGATAGTATTACTTATGTTCCTTTTGAAACAAAAAAGAAAAGCATTCATACCGTTGCGAAATATCAAGATGGTATTCACATAAATGCTCAGGAGAAAAAATTTTTAAATTGGCTTACAAGAAAGAACCCAATTAAGAAAGGTTTGAATATTTATTCTTTTGAAAATAGTAACTATATTAAAAATGATAAGTATAAATTTTATCTTTTTGATGGAAAGCATAGAATTAAAATTTCTCAATGGCCTCAAAGAATTAACGAAGTGCTTGTTACTTCAAAGCAGCAGTATAAAAAAATATTAAAAAAAATGAATGTAAAATGGAATAAATTGAGCTGTTTAGTCGAAGTTGATGTGAAAAAAGGACTTGAATATATTGAATATGGACTTCAGGCTAAGTTAAGTTCTCGAAATGATGATTTAAGAATTGAAGAAATAGAAGCAATATTTTTAGCTGTGGATCAATTTGGAATTAACAAAGAATTAAGTCATAAAAGCTCAAAGTTTTATTATTACTTTGAAGGACTTGGAGAGCTGCACTTGAAATTAAACTATGAAGATTATTCATCAGATTATATCAATGCAAACTGTCTAAATGAAAGAATTATAGAAAACCTTTAATACTAGTTTAGAAGCATTGAATTTGTTATATTATTCTTGTTATGTCGTTAAAAAAAATCCTAAAACTTGAAAGAGAAATCCTTAAGAATAAAGAGCTATATTACAAGGGCAAGGCTGAATTAAGTGATATTGAATACGATAAATTAGAAGAGAGTTTACGAAAACTTGATCCTAAAAATAAAGTTTTAGAAATTATTGGTTCAGAGGTTAAATCTAAAAACAAAGTTGCTCATGATACTAAAATGTTATCTCTAGATAAATGTTACGATCTTGATGATCTATTGAAATGGAAAAAAGATTACGAAATTGTAGGGATGTATAAAATAGATGGATCGAGTTGTTCACTTGTTTATAAAGATGGAAAATTAGAAGTGGCCAAAACAAGAGGTGATGGCTTTTATGGAGAAGATATTTCCAATAAGGCTATTTATATAAATTCAATTCCAAAGTCGATTAACAATAATGAAGATATTGAAGTGCGCGGAGAAATATATTGTACTGAGCAAGATTTTTTAGCGTTAAGTGATGAAATGAAAATTTTAGGGATGGACAGGCCTCAGTCAATGCGAAATATTGTAGCAGGATTACTTGGAAGAAAAGAGAAGATTTATCTTTCTAAATACCTAAGTTTTTTTGCATTCGAAGTAATTCAAGATGAAAAAATTGAAACAGAAATAAAGAAAAATAAATTTTTAGAACAACTAGGCTTTAAAACCCCTAAATTATTTAATGTGAAGACAGAAAAAGAAATTCAAGAAAAAATTTCTGAATATGAAAAATTCAATAAGGAAGGAGATTATCTTGTTGATGGTCTTGTGTTTACGATTAATAAAACCTCTGTTCATGAAGAGCTTGGTGCTACTAGCCATCATCCTAGATATAAAATGGCGTTTAAGCTTAGAGGAGAAACAGCAAGCTCTTTGATTCAAGAGATAACTTGGCAGGTTTCTAGAAATGGGATTTTAACTCCTGTTGCTGAGATTGAACCAGTTGAACTAAGTGGTGCAAAAATTTCTCGAGTAACGTTACATAACTTTGGAATTGTTTTTGAAAACCTAATTAAGCAAGGGGATGAAATAGAAATAATTCGATCAGGAGAGGTAATTCCGAAATACTTAAGAACTGTTAAAGAGTCAAAGTTTAAGTTTTCCTACCCTAAGAAATGTCCTAGTTGCAAAGAATTAGTTAAACGTTTGGAAATTAGACTTGTTTGTCAAAATAGAAATTGCTTTGCAAGACAACGTGAATCTATTCTGCACTTTATAAAAGTAATGAATATAGAAGACTTAAGTGTAAAGAGATTAGAAGAAATGCTTAATAAAAAAGTAATAAAAATAATTCCAGATCTATATGCTCTTACCAAAGAAGATCTTTTAAGCTTAGATAAAACTAAAGAGACACTTGCTGTAAAGCTTCTAAGAAATATCGAAAATTCACTAAATACTAGTGTTGTAAAATTTATCACAGCCTTGGGCTTATCCGGAGGAGGAGAAAATAAATGTCAAAAGATTTACGATGCTGGTTATAAAAATGTTGAAGATTTTTTGAAATTAGAAAAAAAAGATCTTATTGAAATTGATGGATTTGCTGAGAAATCAGCAGAAAGTTTCATCGATTCTATTAAAGACAATACTAAGTTAGTTGATGAGTTGTTGAAATTAGGATTTAAATTTAAAAAGGATGTAAAAATCGGTACTGCTTTGAAAGATAAAGTTTTTTGTATAACTGGAAAACTTTCAAGATCCCGTTCTGATATTGAAAAAGATATAAAAAACAATGGAGGAAAAAGCAGCTCAAGTATAAGTAATAAGACAAACTATTTAATCTGTAATGATGAAAACTCTAACTCAAGTAAATTTAAAAAAGCTAAAGAGTTAAATATTGAGATTATTTCAGAATTAGATCTTAAGGAGCTTATATTTGGGGAAAAGAAGTTATGAATGTTCCAAGTGTTCATATATTGTGGCAAAGTGGCTTGGCCATTGTTTAAAGTGTAATTCGTGGAATAGCTTTGTTGAGTCAAATCCTGGTCTTAAAAAAAATCAAACAAAGATAAAAAAAATAAAAGTTAAAAACTTATCCAGTCTTTCAAATATAGATTTTAATAGAAACTCTACAGGGATAAATGAACTAGACAGAGTTTTAGGTGGTGGTATTGTAGATGGTTCTTTAACACTAATTGGAGGAGAGCCAGGTGTTGGGAAATCAACTCTTTTATTGGAGGTTGTAGGTAAGATTGGAAGTAAAAATAATGAAAAAAAAATTCTCTATATTAGCGGTGAAGAAAGTGAGGAACAGGTATTTTTGAGAGCTAAAAGACTAGGAGTAAATCAAAAAAATATATATGTAGTTAATGAAAACAAATGGGAAGAGATCAAGCTGTATTTAGATAAAATCAATCCAATTCTATTTGTTTTAGATTCAATTCAAACTACAATCATTTCTCAAATGTCTTCAACTGTTGGCTCTGTCTCTCAAATCAAAGAAGTTACCTATGAAATTCTAAACTACTGTAAAGATAAAAATGTATCATGCATTGTTGTTGGTCATATTACAAAAGATGGATCGATCTCTGGTCCAAAAGTGTTAGAGCATATGGTTGATACTGTTTTGTACTTTGAAAGTATTGGACAGGAAAATCAAAGAGTACTTAGGTCAATAAAAAACAGATTTGGAAATACGCATGAAGTAGGTTTGTTTGAGATGAAATCAAATGGGTTAGAACAAATTACAAATGCATCAAATTGGTTCATAGAAGATAGCAGTATTGATTCTCCCGGTAGATCAAGAACGTGCATCTTGGAGGGCAAGAGAGTTTTATTTATAGAAGTTCAAGCACTGGTGAATGAAAATAAAGTTTCTAATGCTAAAAGAAACACACAGGGGATTGATAGTAATAGATTATTAATGTTAATAGCGATTATTGAAAAATATTTTGAAATATCATTGGTCGATCAAGATATCTTCATAAACTTAGTTGGAGGTCTTAAGCTTAATAAAAAGGAAATTGACTTAGCAATTGTGGTTAGTATCTTAAGTTCTTATTACAAGAAATCATTAGAAGAGAAAATATTATTTTTAGGAGAAGTTGGACTAAGTGGTGAAATCCGAAATATTAAATACTTTAATCAAATTAAAAAAGAAATTGAAATTTATGACTATAAGGAAGTTGTTGTTGCTAAAGTAGTGCAAGACAAACCAAGGCAGAAATCTAGTTTAAATATTTCTGCCTTAAAGAAAGTCAGTGATTTAAAAAAGTACTTCTTTTAGTCTCTTGATGGACCGTTAGAAGGACGTTTTGTTGTCACTGGGAACTTTTTTTCAAACCTTTCGAAAGCTTCACTATGATCTCTTGTTTTGATCATCGAACATGCGAAAAAGCCCAAGCTAATAAATAGTAAAGTGAATAGTTTTTTCATTTATCTTCTCCCTTTGATAAAAGAATCTAATCTATAGTTTAAAATGGTTTCTATTTAGTTTCTTGTAGGGGCAAAATGTTCTAAATAAATAGCTTTGAATCGTTTGGTGTAATTAGTTTGAAATCAAGGTAGGGAAGAAGAATATTATCACTTTCATTATCTCCTATCATTATTGAGTTTTTAAGGTCTATAGAGTGTTTTTCACATGCCTTAAGAATCATTCCTGGAAGTGGCTTTCTATCTAAACTGGGCTGAGTAAATTCATCAACCTTACCGTCAACATGGTAGGGGCAATGAAACCAGTCAAGTATAGAAATATCATGTTCTTTAAAAAATTTATCTATATGAACCTTACAAAGTTCATAATCATTTTCAGAAAATATTCCACGAGCAATTCCAGACTGATTAGTAATAACAATGAATTCATATCCCTTTGATTTAGCAGATTTTAATGAAGGTAAAATATTTTGATTTATAACAAGTTTTTCTGGAATATGTGGATAACCTGTATTTATATTCAAAACTCCATCTCTATCAAGAAAAACAATTTTTTTATCTCCTGAAAATGTGGGGAGAGGAAAAACAGTTAAGGCATTAAGGTTGTAATTTTTAGGATCTGAAGTTTTAATTAAGCCAGAAAATGAAAGACCATCAAATGTAGCAGGGATTTTTAAGTAATCATTGCTGTAATGATATAGATTGGAGTTATCACTAGATAAACAATAGCTTGCTGATTCAAGTGGAGCACAATCTATAAAAAGATTAAGATTTGAATAATTATAATAATCTAAATCAATAATAATAGAGTGATCATCTTGAGGATTAAAATCATCAAGTCCAGGCAAAGGATATTTCGATCCTTTTACATAAATATTTTTTTTGTGAGTACTTTCCATTTTTTTCTTTTTTCAATGTAATAAGTCGATGGTTTTTCAATAAACTCTTTTTCTATCTCCCAAAAATCTTTAACTGTATTTAACTGAATATCACCTATTCCTACAAGCGAACCAAGTATTGCTCCAAGTGCTGTTGTTTCAACCATTTTTGGTCTAATAATTTTTTTACTAGAAAATTTTGACTGAGTTACCATCAAGAAATTATTATTACTGGCCCCACCATCTACGCGAATTTCAGTTATCACATTAGTATCAGCTTCAAACGCTTCTACGAGATCTGAAATAGATTGAGAGATCCCCTCTAGACATGTTCTGCAAAGATCTTCTTTGGAAGTGTTTCTAGTCATGCCCAAAATACATCCCTTCGCATCCGGTAACCAATGTGGCGAACCAATGCCTGTAAAAAAAGGAAAGAAAAACAAATCTTTAATATTATTTTCATTGGATTTTTTAGCAAACTCTTCAATCTCATTTGAGTTATTTATAAAATTAAGGTTATCTCTTAAGAATTGAACTGCAGCTCCAGCTATGAAGGTACTTCCCTCCAGTGCATAAGTAGACTTACCGTTATTTCTAAAAGCTACAGTTGAGAGTAAACCATTTTTAGAATGAACAACTTCATTACCAGTATTTAGTAATAAAAATCCACCTGTACCATAAGTGCACTTTAGATCTCCAGGTTCTATACAGGCTTGACCAAATAAAGCTGATTGTTGATCTCCAAATAAACAAGTAATAGGAATACCATCGGGCAAGAAATCAAGACCTTGAGTGTGTCCAAAATTATCAAAAGTATTCTTTATAACGGGTAAAGTCTCTAGAGGTATATTAAAAAAATTTAATAACTCTTGGTCCCAATTTGAGCTTTGTAAGTTAAACAATAATGTTCTGGATGCATTTGATGGTTCAGTATAGAAAGAGGAGCCATTGGTTAATTTATAGAGCAAAAAAGTATCAATCGTCCCGAATCTCAAGGTGTTTTTTTCTAATGCATCTTTTACATTCTTTGAATTATCTATAAGCCACTTCATTTTAGAGCCACTAAAATAAGGATCTAATGGCAACCCCGTTTTTTTACGATAAGGCTTATAATTATTTTTAAATTTGTGACAAAAGTCATTGGTTCTTTTGTCCTGCCATACAATAGCTTTTTCTAATGGTTTAGCACTCTTATCAAAAGCACAGGTAGTTTCCCTTTGGTTTGTAATTCCAATGCACTTTATTTCTGTTGGTAAAACTTTATGAGTTTCTAGTAGAGTATTTATAGATTTTCCTACCGAAGCCCAAATTTCATTAAGGTCATGTTCAACCCAAGAGCTTTGAGGATAATATTGTTTAAATTCAACATTGCAATGACCTAAAACCTCTTTTTTCTTAATATCAAAAAGCATGGCAGTAGTTCCAGTAGTACCTTGATCAATGGCCAGTGAGTAATTCTTCATTGATATTGATAATATCTTAAGAAGATTTGAAATAGAAATATTTACTTGAGATCGTTTCTTGTTAGTTTTTGAGGTTCATCTGAGATTGCTTCAATCATGTTTACCCAAACAAATGAAATTCTTTGGTTTAGTGCTGTAATAAAAAAAACAGATAAACCAGTGATGAGAAGCATTAGCATGACATACTCGACTAAAGACTGACCTTTCTTGTTAAGAATTGGAAATCTTTTCTTGAGATATTTCATTAATCTGCGTTTCATATGATAATTATACTAGAAACAAGGTGAATAAATATGAAGAGTAAAATATTTCCATTTCTAACTGTATGTACTGCATTTATATCTACTGCATTAATAATTAAATTTATCTTTTTTGGATTTGGAGTTAATGCTAAGACTTTCAAATTAAGTGCTCCGCAAAAAACTCAATACGAAGGTCTTTATGCAAAAGAGAGTCTAAAATTATTTGAAGCTGAAACAGTTAAGCTTAGTGAGATAAAAGAACCTATTGTTTTGATAAATTTTTGGGCAACTTGGTGTATCCCATGTTTGAAGAAATTTAAATCTATAAAAAAGTTACAAGAACAGCTTGGAGATAAGATTAAGGTTCTTGGAGTTAATGTTGATGAAAGAGAAGCATTGAGCATTAAGCAGTATAAAGATTTTGTAAACAAAAAGAATCTAAGCTTCAAGTCTGCTTTGGATCCTGAAGCAAATATTCTAAGTAAGTTTCACCTCAGCCATGTTCCGGCCATCATTATTTATCACAAAGGTAAAGTGGTTCACTTTAGCAATAATGCTAAGGACTACAAACATGACAATGTTTTGGCACAGTTAAAAAAATTACTCCAATAATTTTTCATACAACTAAATATTCATTAAAATCTTTGTATAAGTTTTGTTAAACAAGGAGAAAAAAATGTTACAAGAATTTAAAGAATTTGCGATCAAGGGAAATGTAGTTGACCTTGCAGTTGGTATGGTTATTGGTGGAGCATTTGGAAAAATCGTTACAGCTCTAGTTAATCATTTAGTTACACCGCCAATTGGTATGGCAATGGGTGGAGTAGATTTTTCTAAGTTAGGATCTGTATTAAATCCAGATGAAGTTGCAGCTGGAGCTGAGCCAGTAATTTTAGGTTATGGTGCTTTTTTTCAAAGTATTCTAGATTTTATCATTATTGCTTTTGCAATTTTCTTAGTTGTAAAACTAATCAATAGTGCAAAGAAAAAAGATGAAGCAGCAGCTGGACCTTCTGATAATGATTTATTAGTTGAAATTAGAGATGCTTTAAAAAAATAAATAGTTTTTAAAAATATTTATAAAGAGAAGGGAGAACATTGTTCTCCCTTTTTTTTTACTTTTATGATTTTAGTATTTAACAGAACAACCATAAGCTTGCGTTTTTGAATAACTTACTGGTTTTTGAGCGATGATTTTATCAAGAGTCATTGCGACATAGTTTTTAGCTTTTAGGGCATCTTCCTTATCAGCACTTGAAATACTATCAATTGCTCCTTCATAAACTATCTTGCCTTTATGAACTACAAACATATGAGGTGTTGTTTTTGCTTTATAAGCTTTACCAATTTTCCCACTAATATCCCTGATTAGATGAGTAGATGCAAACTTATTATCTTTCATGAATTTTTTAGCAACTTCATCACTGTCAAAAAATCCTTGCTTACCTTTAGCGGAAGATAAAATTGAAATCCACTTAACTCCTTTGTCAGTATATTTTTTCTTTAAAGCTTGCATGTTACCTGAGTCGTAATGCTTTTTTACAAAAGGACAATCTTTATTAAACCATTCTAAAACAACAGTGTCTTTTGAATAGTTTGATAAAGAAATTTTATCAGTGATTTTGAAATCTGGTGCTGGGTGAATTTTTGCAAAAAGACTAAGTGATGCAAATAAAAATAGATACTTCATTATTACTCCTTATTTAAGATCAATTTGATCTTTAATTGTGTTTAAAATCAGGTCGGTTTTAATCATATTATTGATGTTTTCAATGTCAATACTGAAAACTCTATCTTCTGTTATAGGTGGGACTTTAGAGCGAATTAACAAATGTACGGCCTGTAAAACTGGAGAAGTTTTATGGTCAAGAAAATCTAAAGCTTGTGTGTTACACAAAAATTCAATGGCCAAACAATTTTCTAAATTATCTAAAATTTTCTCAAGTTTTAAACCAGAGGTTATTCCCATTGAAACATGATCTTCTTTATCTGTAGATGTTGGAATTGAATCAACTGAAGCTGGGAAGCAGTAAGTTTTATTTTCTGAAGCTAGTGCTGCTACTGTTACATGGGCGATCATTAAGCCACTGTTTAAACCAGAGGATTCTATTAAGAATGCTGGGAGTTCAGAAAAAGTTGGATTCATCATTTTCTCAATTCTTCTCTCGAGGACACTTGATAATTCACTAAGACCCATGGCCAGGTAATCCATGGTAAGTGCAAGAGCTTCTCCATGAAAATTTCCACCAGATAAAACCTTGTTTTGTTTTACAAAAATTAAAGGGTTGTCGGTAATAGAATTGATCTCAGTATTTATAATTTCTTCGGTATGATAAAGCGTCTGTCTACATGCACCGTGGATTTGCGGTAAGCATCTTAACGAATATGGATCTTGGACCTTGCCACAATTTTCATGAGATTCTGAAATATCAGAATTTTGTAAAAGGCTATTTAAATTATTTGCAACATCGATCATTCCTTGATGAGGTTTTAGTCTAATTAAATCCAAATCAAATGGTTTGCTAGATCCCTGTAATGCTTCGATTGTCATGGAGGCAGAAATATCAACAAGTTTGAAAACTTTTTTTGCTCTCACTAAACTAATTGCTCCAATAGCATTCATTACAGTTGTTCCATTTATGAGAGCAAGACCTTCTTTTGGTCCTAGAACAACTGGTTTAAGATTTAGCTCTTTTAAAACTTCTCTTGTTTGTCGTAATTCATTTTTATAATAAACTCGACCTTCTCCAATAAGAGAGAGTGCCATATGAGCTAGAGGTGCAAGATCACCAGATGCTCCTACTGAGCCTTGGGAAGGAATATAAGGATAAACATCTAATTCTAGAAACTTAAATAATAGATCCAAGGTTTCAAAGGATATCCCAGAAAAACCTTTGATAAGACAATTAGCTCTAATGAGCATGATTGCTCTAGTCGTCTGACGATCAAAAGGTTTCCCAACACCAGTGCAGTGAGATCTTACAAGATTAACTTGTAATTTTTTTAAATCAGAGGTGTCGATATTTTTATTAGATAAAGCTCCAAAACCAGTATTTATTCCATAGACAGTGTCACCACGTTTAATAACGTCTTGAATATAATTTTGTGATTCAAGTATTTTCTTTTTCCATTGATCAGGAATTTCAAATGTAATCTTTTCAGTAGAAAGAGCTATTTCAGAAACAATATCGGCATTAAGGCTAGACCCATCAAGAATAATTTTCATAACTCATGAGTCACATTTTTGATATATTGTGTCAATGAATTAAGCTAGAGTATTTCTTACTCATCGTTGAGTCTGTTTTGAAAAAGTAGGAGCCACTTACTAGGTTATTAGCTCCAGCTTTAATAACTTTTTTTGAAGTATCATTATTAATTCCACCATCAACTTGAATATTTAATGAAGGGTTAAATTTTTCTTTTAATTTTTGAACCATTGAGATCTTATCAAGAGTCGATTCTATAAAGCCTTGTCCTCCAAAACCAGGCTCAACAGTCATTATTAATAAAAGATCTATTTTTTTAATAAGTTCTTCAGTCAAAAAGTCTAAGCTAGTTCCGGGCTTAACTGAGATTCCAACACTTGGATAAAACTTCTTAATTTCTAAACAAAGCTTGATTGGATCATCCGTAGCTTCAATGTGAAATGTGAAGTTATGAATGTTTAAATCTTTAAACCATTCAATATAATCAAAAGGATTTGTAACCATGAAATGAGCATCAAGGGGCATATTACAGTGGTTTGATATTTTTTTTAAAACAGGTGTTCCAAAAGTTAAGTTTGGAACAAAATGACCATCCATAATATCTAGATGAAGCCATAAGTTTTTTTCATCTTTAAAAATTTTATTCAGAGAAGAAATTTCATCTGATAAGTTATAGAAGTTAGCCGATAATAGACTTGGAGCAATCGTAATATTTTTCATGTAATAATTATTTCTTGATTGAAGCCGTTTAGAAAGTCTATGTCCGTCATGGATTTTTTACCTGCTAGCTGAATTATCTTGAGTCTAATTGTTCCATCTTTTATTCCCAGAAGCATTTGACCCATATGTATTTGAAATTCACCCGGAGAGAGCTTATGGTTGGATTTTTCAACTTCATGAACTTTTAGGACCTTATTGTTAAGATCTAGATAAGCTTTTGGCCAAACAAAATAACCTCTAATCATATTTCGAATTGTTTCTATATTGTGTTTTGCAGGTTGAATTTTTGCATCTTCTTTTTTTATTAAAGGTGCAAAACTAACGTTATCTTCATTTTGAGCAGTGAGTTTTAATTTATTATCAATTATTATCTCTATGAGAGAAATAATACACTCCGCAGCTTCTAGTTTTAATTTTTGAAATAAGGTGAGTGCATTATCTTCTTGTTCTATATCTATAGATTTGAAAAAACATATATCTCCAGCATCCATTTTTTTTACCATTTTCTGAATGCTAACCCCTGTAGACTTGTCTCCATTTAATAAAGCGTACTGAACGGGAGCTGCTCCTCTATATTTAGGTAAAATAGAAGTATGAATATTGAAACAACCTATTTTGGGAATATCTAAAATTTCTTGAGAGATAAACTGAGAAAATGCTAGAACAATAATAAGATCAACCTCTGAATTTTTTAAAAAAGTTAAGATTTCTTCATCATTATTTATTTTGTCTGTTTGGAAAAACTTAATATTATTATCTTTAGCAAAAGTGACCACAGGAGGAGATTGAAATTTTTGACCTCTGTTTTGCTTTCTGTCTGGATTTGAAATTGTGGCAAGGACTTCTATGGAATCGTTTTTACATATCGACTCTAGTGTTGGAACAGAAAAATCTGGAGTGCCTAGAAAGATAGTGCGGAGTTTTTTCATTTAAATTATTTCTCAGCTTCGATTCTTTTCTTTTCTTTTATCATTTTTTTCTTATAAAAATTATATTTTAAAGTAGAGAGTTTTTCTATGAACATAATACCATCAAGATGATCATTTTCATGTTGAATACAAATTGAGAGTAATCCATCAGCACTCATTGATTGTTTTTTTCCATCTACATCAAAATAATCTACAACCAAACTCTCAAACCTTATCACGTCATCAAATATATCAGGAAGTGAAAGGCAGCCTTCTTGATAAGTCGTTTCACCTTCAAGGTCGCGTAATGTTGGATTAATAAAGACAGTAGGATTTAAATTGGAGACTTGATAAAGTTCTTGGTCTTCATCTATGCAATCTCTATCGTAATCGACATCTAATACAAAAATTCTTTTGCTAACACCTATCTGAGGACCAGCCAAACCAATCCCTGGTGCCTTATACATTGTTAATAGCATATCCTCAGCTAGTTTTTTTAAGGATTCATCGAAGTCATTGATCTCTTTACCTTTAACCTTAAGAATAGGATCAGGATACAAGACAATATCATAAGGGTTGGCATTTGCCGGAAATTTAGGGTCTGAGGAAGTGATATTCATACTCAAGAATTACCAATTTTATTGGAGCTTTTCCAGCTTAAAATAGTGATATAAGCAAAATAAGGCCATAATAATATGAAGGCTGAAAACGGATATTAGCGGGTTGATCATATAATTATTGCCAATTGATATAAGAGCACCTGAAACAAACCAGAAACTCAAAGTAAATAATAAGGTTATAAAAAGCCCTCCTGAGAGCGATGAGTTTCTCTTGCCGACTTGATGAATAGTGAAGATCGGAAAGAGAGTAAAAAGCAGGCATGCAAGAGATGAAGCAATTTTTTCGTAATATAAAACAAAATACGTCCTTACATTCACTCCAGCATCTCTTAGTTTTCCAATAAATTGTCGCAGACTTATTAAGCCTAAAGAGTAAATCCCAGCTTGGTATTTTTTAAAGTCTGAAATAGATCTATCAAGAGAAGTATTATAAGTTTCAAGTTTTTCAGATTGAGGAAAACTAGGAGTTGAGAGTTGATTGAAAATTTCTACATTTTTAAAACTCCAAGTATTTGATTCATCAATCGTAGCTGACTCACCTTGAATAACTTTTTCTACTATATTCTTATTTGTTAAATATAAAGTAGGTTTCACAACGACATTTTTGGTTTCATCAAAAAACAAAAAAGATCCAAAATAGTCTTTACCTTTAAACCAGATTGTTCCATCTTTTGAGATTTTTTTCTTAAATTTAAAGGAAGATTTTTGACTTCCAGTTAAGCTTAAATCATATAAATATGTTTCATAATAACCTCTGTTTAAGAGTTGAATTGAAAAAGTGATAAGGCCGCCTAGAAATAAAACGTGGGCTATTCTTCTTTTGTTAAAGCTTGAAGATAATAGAGCAGTTAATTCTGAATGGTTTTTTAAATTTACAAATAAAAACATAGACGAGAACAGACAACAAATAGGAAGTACTTTTTCAATAACAATGCTTGTTTTTAAAAATAAGTTCCAAAACATATCGCTAGTACTAATCTTATCTTTGAGAGCAAAGCTAATAAAATCGCCAAGGCAACCAATAAAGAACATTGCAATAAAAATATATGTAAATAGTCTCAGCCATTTAAAAAAAAGAAAACGACTTAATTTAGACATTTATTTGATATTAATAACTAGAGATGAGTTTATTTCTTTTAAACTCTTATCTTTATCTATGAAAGAAGCAAGTAATTGGTCGTTTCTTTTAAGATCAGAATACCCAATATTAATTAATACTTTTCCAGCTTTCCATGCAAGTCCAGCGGTTAGCCCTCTTGCATTCTCATACTTATCAATTTTGTAACCACCTCTAAGTGTGAATTGGTCCATGAAACCAATTTGAGCACCCAGCTTATAAAAGGTGGTCTCTTTGAATTTTCCTCGATAGTTATAACCAACATCTGACATTGCTTGGATCGTATCAGAAAGAGCATATTTAATTCCAACAGTTCCAACCGTTTTTTCTTTTGAATAAGAATTTAAGATATCATTTGCAACAAGACCAAAAACCATTTTCTTTGATAGAATTGAAGTTAAACCAAGGTTTATCTGGTGGAACTTATCAGTTTTATCTGTCGAAAGATTTTTATCCATATTATAATAATAACTTGTTCCTATACTTGTAAGTTTCCCTGCAGGCATGGCCATGCTTGTACCAATTCTATTTCTTCTTATTCCATCATCTGTATATCTTTGATATAAAAATCCGCCTCGAGCTTTATCAGTGGAATCATAAACTGCAGCCATGAAACCATTTAAGTTATCATCTTCTGAATTTGAGTCTTTAGAGTCATCAAAAAAAGATCCTCCCATATAGCCTGCATAAAACTTTGACCCTTGGGCAAAAGCTCCTCCGGCTGGATTGATCATCGTCGCATCAATTGATTCAATTGAAGCAACTCCTGTTCCACCAGTAGAAAAAGATCGAGTACTTTGGAACTCTCTATTAGAAGACAGTGCCAATTGAGAAATTAATAATAAAAGTAATAATGTTTTCATAGCCTTAAGTATAAACAGTGCTTATTATCATGGGAAATAGAACTCAGAGGAATTTTAAAAACAAAATGTATTGTGATGTGGCAGTAAATTATCCAAGGAATAACTCTATTCTAACCTATAAGAACTCATCGGACTTTAAGGCCAATATTGGAGATTTAGTTGAGGTTCCTTTGGGCCGCAGGAAAGAGCTCGGTTGTGTTATTGCTTTCAGAGATGAAAAAGATGTGGATAAGTCCATAAAATATAAGGAAATTAATAAGCCAGAATATAGTGACTTTAATTTATCTACAGCAGAGCTTGAATTATATAAGTGGTGTTCTAGTTATTATATGTATTCACTTGGAAAATTGATTTTCGATTCTCTACCAAAATATATGAAAAGAGTTAAAGATCCTGAATTTATTGAAGGGGTAAATGATTCTTTTCCTTTTGATTTAAATGAAGATCAAAAAAAAATTATAACTTCTTTTAATGATCTTTCAGGATTTTCTCAGAGTCTTATTCATGGAGTTACTGGCAGTGGAAAGAGTTTAGTTTTTCTATCAATGATGAAAAAGGTTATTGAGAGTGGAAAGTCTGTTCAGTATTTATTACCTGAGATTAATTTAACAACTCAGTTCATAAAATTTTTTTCAGAGTTTCTAGGTTGCAAAATCTTTACTTATCATAGCTCGATAAAAAATTCTCAAAAATTTAATTTATGGCGATATTTAAAAACGATAGATGAGCCAGTTCTTATTATTGGTGTAAGGAGTTCTGTCTTTTTACCAGTTGAGAATCTTGGATTGATTGTTATTGATGAAGAACATGATAAATCTTTTAAGCAAGATGATAGGTGTCGCTTTCATGCTAGAGATGTTGCTATAAAAAAAGCTCAACTTGGAGATTTTCCAATTGTGCTTGGGAGTGCAACTCCAACACTAGAGAACTTTTATCGATTCAAAGGTAGTAACAAGTTAAATTATTATACATTAAAAGAGAGATTCAATGACTCAAAACTTCCTAATATAGAACTTGTTAATTGCCCTGCAGAAGAAGACGATACTTATCCCATCTCATCTGAAGTTATTGAAAAATTAAGAGTAAGCTTGAAAGCAGGTTTTCAATCTATTGTGTTTGTTAATAAATTAGGGTTTTCAAAATATATTCAATGTCATTCTTGTGGGCAAAGTTTTGATTGTCCAAACTGTGATATCAGATTAACTAATTTTAAAAGTAGAAGCACTCTAGAGTGTTATGCTTGTGAATATACAGATGTTATTCCGAAAGAATGTCCAACTTGTGGTTGTATTGATTTATATAATGGTGGCTTTGGAACAGAAAAGGTTGAAAAAGTTTTAAAGAAAATATTCAAAGATAAAGTGGTAGAGAAATTTGATAGAGATAACTTAAAAAACCTCTCAGACGTAGAGGAAGTATTAGAGAAGTTTGCTAAGAGAGAAATTAATATTCTTGTTGGAACTCAAATGATTTCAAAAGGCCATAACTTTAAAAATGTTGATAGTGTGGTGATTTTAGGAATTGATAGCTATCTTCATATCCCAGACTTTCGATCAGCAGAGAGAATGTTCCAACAAATCAGACAAGTTTCGGGAAGGGCCGGAAGATTTGGAGAAGATGCTAATGTTTATCTTCAATCAGACCTTCGTCCAAAGTTTTTTGAATTTATTGTTAATCATGATTTTGATTCATTTTATGAAGAAGAGTTAAAAGTACGGGAAAAACTTAATTTTCCTCCTTACTCAAAACTCATCAAAATAGAAGGGAAATCTCATAGAGAGCATGACCTCTATGAAGAGCTGAAAAGAATCAAAAAGTCTTTAAAAGCGATATTCGGAGACAAAGAGATTTTAGGACCTGCACCTGGTTTGATAAGAAAGATCGGAAATAAATACCACTATCACTTATTGGTAAAAGATCAACGATTTAAAATTGATAATAATTTTAAGAGCTTAGACATTCGTTATAACGTAGATCCATAAAAAAGCTAAATCCAAGTTAAACGTTAAAGAATTAAGGTCATCTATCGATAAGTTTATCGTAGTGAAGCGTGTATATTTATATTTATCGATTATTTTAACTTTGAGTTTTCAAAGCTTAGGTCTTGCTGAGAGTACTTCTAAGCATGAGAGGAGATGTAATTCATTATATCCTTTGAGTGATCTTGGAATTGATAATTTGGATGATAGGTTTGAGTGCTTAGAATCAAGTTCTAAAGAAAAAAATACGCGAGGGATAGCAAGTACTGGTCTCACCTGTTTTGAGAGATTTAAAAATAATAGAATTAAATTTAACAGATGTATTGAATTAGAAAGAAATAGTGGTTCAACTGTTAGTCGCAGAAGTAGTAATAATACTCAAGGATTCAGGCCAGATTATAATAAGTGTGTAAATAATGATGTAGAAAGAGCTGACTGTGAAAGGATAACTAAACATTGGAAAGCATTAGATGCCATTGAAGACCTTAAAGTTAAAATAAATTCTAATAATGGTATTAGCCAAGAAAAAAAAGAAATAATGAAATCAAATCTAGTTCACTTATATGAATTTGCATATCAGATAAAAGATGGATTTGAGAAAAAAGAATCAAACGGCAAATTTAGCGTTGTTCTAAAAAATGGAGATGAATATAAGAGATCTTTAGATCGAAGTGATGATGATAGAACAAAATATAAGATTGAAGATTCTAATATTGTAAGTTTGATTACAAACCCTGAGGAAATATTTGTACCTGATGAGGATTCTTTAGCCAATGCTACATCTACTGCATTACCTCCTGGAACTGGGATAACTCAAGAACCTCCTACACCTGGAACACCTCCGACACCTGGAACACCTCCGACACCTGGAACACCTCCGACACCTGGAACACCTCCGACACCTGGAACACCTCCAACACCTGGAATAACTCCAACACCTGGAACACCTCCGACACCTGGAACACCTCCGACACCTGGAACACCTCCAGCACCTGGAACACCTCCATCACCTGGAACACCTCCAGCACCTGGAACACCTCCAGCACCTGGAACACCTCCAGCACCTGGAACACCTCCAGCACCTGGAACACCTCCAGCAC
>CALIJZ010000032.1 GCA_938017795.1 uncultured Bacteriovoracaceae bacterium | reverse complement strand
CTTAGGGAAGAGTTGTTTGGTTGCCCAATTATTAAAATAAGGAACCTCTTTAATAAAAGCTGGTAGAAAAGTAAAAATAACAAACCATTCGATGATCGCCCCAATAGCAGTCATAATTCCATATTGAGAAATTGTATCTATTTTTGATATGCCTAAACTTGTAAAACCTATAACTGTTGTAATTGATGTGAAAAAACTTGGAACTATTATTCTTTTAAGATTTTCAAGAATAGAGTTATTCTTTTTTGAGAGATAACTTAGAAAGAAAAAATCTTCACAGGCACTCAACATGAGAATAATAAATAAAGACTGAGTCAGTAGGTCTACAGGGAACTTAAAAATCGAAAAAAGAGCATAAAGTAAGGTATAAGTTGGAATCAAGAGTATACATAGAAGCAATCCTCCTTTTAAAGATCCAAAAGTAATTAAGAAAAATAGCAACATGAGCACAATTGATAAGATATTAAGTGCTGTTTGCTTATCCATTCCTAACTTCATGAAGTATTGAAAAAATCCATTGCCGGACCAGTAAAATTTTCCTTTTAAGTTTTTATCAACTAAGAATTTATCAAAAGACTTCTTAAGATGATCTATTAATTCAAAGTTAAAGGTTCCATAAATATTATCTTCAGTTTTAGCAGGTACTTGAATCTCAAAACTAATGTCCTGACCAGATGCTGAATAATTGATTCCTTTCCAAGGAGAGTTAGGCGTAATGATCTGTTGATTTCTATTAAGATCACAGTCATATATAGGAAACATTAATTTGAAGCCTATTTCTTTATTTGAGATGTGAGTAGCTCTAATCCTTGTGGGACTAGCAATACTGCCTAATTCTTGTTCATTTCTAGAGAGATCTTGTAAGAAAAGATCTAATTCACATAACTCATATTTTTTTAATCCATCTTTATTTGCATAAGTTATGAGCAATGAATTTTTAGTATGAAACTGATCTTCAAGTGTCTTGAGGGACTCATAAGTTTCATAATTGGAGTTAATCATATCCGAGACAGTAAAAATTATCTTAATGCTCTTAAAGTTTAAGATGAGTAAAAAGAGAAAAATTAGATATGCAAAGAGGGTTAATTTTGAATACTTCCATGAAAGTTTAGGCAGTGTATAGAGAATTTTCTGTAGTTTTTTCATGGAGATTAAAAACTTTATCTTATTAAATAAATTTTAACAAATATTAAGAATTTCTTACTTAATCTATGCTAGGATCTAGAAGATGGAAAAAGGTAAAGTAGACTTAACTATTGAGAAATTAGAGTTTGATTTTGGTGAGAATGCTGAAAACTTTAATGCCGCCTTGTTTTTAGACTGTGAGATTCCAGACTTCAAACAAAGAGCAAAAAGCTTTAGTACTCAAATAAAAAAATTGGTAGACAATGGTTTTATATTTCGAAAAGTTCATGGCCCTATTACTAAATTTACTATGGTTGAAGATCCTCAAACTTCACAAATAAGGCCATTGATGATGTTAGGTTCCAATAATTATCTCGATCTAGCTATTGAGCCTCATGTTAAGAACAAAACCATTGAGGCAATAGAGAAGTTTGGAACAGGTTGTGGTGGGCCAGCACTATTAAATGGCTATACGAGTATTCATAAAGAATTAGAACAAAAAATTGCAAAATCTAAAGGGATGGAAGACGCTTTGATTTTTAGCTCTGGTTATAGTGCTAATGTCGGATGGCCTTCTGCTCTTTTAACTGATGATGATTTTCTTGTATATGATATTCAAAGCCATGGAAGTCTTTTTGATGGGATAAAGTTGGGTAACTTTAAAAGTGTTCCATTTTTACATAATGATTCTAAGAGCCTTGAAGGTAGATTAAAGAAAATCAGAATTGACCATCCAAAGAGTAATATTATTGTTTGCGTTGAAGGTGTTTATTCAATGGATGGCGATATAGCTCCATTGGATGAATTTAAATTAGTTTGTGAGAAATATAATTGTCTTCTTTGTATCGATGATGCTCACGGTACTGGTGTGATGGGACATAATGGTCATGGAACTCAAGAACACTTTAACCTTCAAGGAAAAGTTGAAATTTGTATGGGGACCTTTTCTAAGTCATTAACAGCAACTGGTGGGTATATTGCTAGCTCCGAAGATATTATTAATTATTTAAGAATCTATGCAAATTCTTATATCTACTCAGCAACTGTGGCTCCAAGTATTATTGCCACTGCATTAGGAGCATTAGAGTTTATTGAAAAAAATCCTCATAGAGTCAAAGCATTACATGATAATACTCAATACTTTGTTAAGAAGTTAAATTCTCTTGGTTTTGATGTGAAATCTGAGTCTGCTATTATTCCAATTTTCATAAGAAAAGATGTTTCTATCAGAGATTTAGTTTCTAGATTTCATCAAGAGGGAATATTTATTAATGGAATTGAATATCCGTCTGTCCCGAGAGCTAAACAGCGCTTAAGGTTAAGTATGATGGCGACATTTACTAAGGCAGAGCTAGATGAAGGCTTAAAAGTTTTTGAAAAAATAGGAAAAGAATTTGACCTTATTTAGATTTTTTTAGCATAAAAACACCCATGACTTTAAAAATAAAATCTTGAACAAAAATTGGCATTAATCCAAAACAGTGCAGTAGATAGGATTGGCGACCTGCCAAATAGTTTCTCCGTGGTTTTTTAGAGTTAATTATCTTTTCAATTAATTTTGCAATAACTAAAGGACTTGTAGCATTTTCATACTCTTTATCAATTAAACTTAGGCCTTGCTCTTTTGCTAGGTTGAAAATGGGACTGTTTTTATCAAATCTAATATTTTTAGCTTTGATCCATATTGGAGTCTTTATACTACCTAGCGATAGATTAGAAACTCTTATTTTATTATATTTCTTTGTTAATAATAACTCTCTTCTTAGAATTTCTGTAAATCTTAAGATACTCAATTTTGCAATAGGATAAGCTCCCATTAAGGGGACTCCTAATCTATCCGAGGATGATCCAATTTGAATAATTTTTCCATTAGTAGGATTTAAAAAAGGTAGTAAGATTTTAGTAACTCTTATATTAGAGAAAAGATTTACTTCAAAAATTTCTCTCCAATATTGTATCGGAATATCAAGGATAGGTCCCCAAACTGAAACTCCCGCATTGTTTACAATGGCCAGTAAGGATATATTATTTAAAGTAAGATGTTTAACCAGTGATTCATGATGTTTCTCGATCGTTGTATCAAATATAAAGGGATGAATATTTTCAATTGAAATGTATCGATCATAACTTTGTTGATCTCGTACACCTGCAATAACCTGATATCCTTTAGAGCTGAGATACTTGGCGGCATGTTGTCCTATTCCAGAACTCGTACCTGTAATGAATATCCAGCCTTTGTTCATATTTTTCCTTGAAACATAGAGATTTTTTCAAGAGCTTTTCTAATTTTCTTAAACATGTCATCCTATTAGGAGTTAGTTTTAGCTCAATTTTACCGGAGTAAGATGATTAAAAGAAATGCAAATTCTCTCTATCAAATGAAAACTTTACAAGTGATCATTCGCATTGACAAGACTAAGGAAGATCTACTGAGCCTTGGAAACTACGTGGAAAAAATTATAGATTGGGAGAGTTTTTATAATTTAGCGAAACTAAATCGCCATCAACCATTTATTTATAAAGAGCTTAAAAGATTAAACCTCGAACAAGCTATACCAGGCAATGTGAAGGAGAAGTTTGAATTAGATATTGAAAGAATTAATGACGTCAATCAAAAACGAATAGATGAAGCTAAGAATTTCCTACAAGTTTTTTCCAGGAAAAACATTCCAGTTATTATGTTAAAAGGAATCTATTATGCTGAGAAAATTTACAAAGATCCTTATTATAAAAGAATGAATGATGTTGATATCCTAATAAATAAAACTGACTTAAAAGAAATTATTAAAACTTATCAAGAGTTAGGATATTTCTCAGCTGGAGAATTACTAGGAAAAAGTGCTCAAGAGTATGATCAATTCTCTCATCATTTGCCACCATTTTTTAGTAAAAATTTAAATTTAATGATAGGGACTCACTGGGGACTTCACTCATCTTCAAGAGATTATAGTTTAGATTATGAATCTATTTGGCAAAGAGCAGTTCATTTTGATTTCTATGATATCCCTATTAAGTCTTTGTCAGATGTTGATCACTTACATCATTTATGTATTCATCTTGATTGTTTAAAAGTTGGGTCACGGGAAGTTGGAGATATTGTAAATCTATTACGTTTTAGCTCAGAAAATTTTAATTGGAGTTTGTTTAATAATTTAGTTAAGCAGTCTAAATCTTATAATCCCGTCTTTTTCGCACTTTCTTTGGCTCAACTCTTAGATCCAACAAATGAGAAATTATCTGTTTTGAATTTGTTAAAATCTGAAGTTAGTTCTTCTACTCTCAATATAGTAGCTGAAAAAACTAAATCACTCGAAACCCTTTTGTATAATCGATCCGCTCACGTTAGTAATATCGACAAAGCATTTACTAATTTCAAGACTACTAAAATATTTAACGAAAAGTTAAAATATTATTTAAGAATGTATAAGAGCATGTTGTTACCTCCAAAACAAGAGGCTTTAAAAATTTGTAATCTGAATAATAATGAATCGACTTTAAATAATTTGAAATCAAGATTCATCGCTCCAATACGAATTATTTCAATACTTTGTAATGATCTTGGAGTAAAAACATTTATATTATTAATTTTTTATACTGCTTTTAAATTAATTCAGTCATTTTTTAAAACATTGTTTTCAAAAAATCTAGATGGACAAAAACAATATTTAGATAGATTGGGAATCGGATTAGAGGATTTAGAAAATCTACAAAAGAGGTTGGAGTGAGTTATTATTTTCCCTCAGAAACTAAGGAAATTTTAGATATTGATATAATTGGAGGGAAGGCCCATGGCCTAACTTACTTATCTAACAAAGGTCATATTGTACCCGAAGGTATCTATTTCACCATTTCTTTTTTTGATTTGAT
>CALIJZ010000031.1 GCA_938017795.1 uncultured Bacteriovoracaceae bacterium | reverse complement strand
TCAATGCTTCTACTAAAATAAGTGTATTGGAAGAGTTTGCATCAATGGGAGCTCGTTTTAAAAATATTGATGGAAAAATAGGTGGTATCAAGAAATATTATAATTCTATCATTACTAAAAACTTTCATGACCAAAGTTTAAATGGTATTCTTGATGGTTTTGTTAAGAATCTTTCAAAAGATGATTTTAACGAGTTTTATTATAGGTTTGAAAAGAGATTTAATGCTCAGCCAAATGCTCAGTTTATATCAAATTTTGAACATCTATTTAAATTCAAGATTGAAGGCAAGCAAGAAATTTCAGGAAACTTAGTAGATACATTTGAATTATTTATGAAAAAAAACATCGAAAATCCTTCAAGGGTAGTAAGTCCTGAATTGACTGATATTATTTTAAGCATGTCTAACTTTCCAAACTCACACTCTACTAGTATAGAATTTTCAAAAGAAATTATGGAAAATATTGCCAAAGGAACTACTCTTGCAAGCAATGATAGCTTCAAACTATTCGAATTATTATCTAACGATAAGAGCTTATCTGAAAGTAGCAAACAAAAAGTCTCTCGAAATTTTAAGAATTTATTTTTAAAAAATATAAAAGAAAAAAAATATGGTGTTAATGATTTTTACTCTGTGAAGGTTTATATTGAAAATCTATTTCAAATTACTGACGTTCAAGAACATCATGGCCTTTTAAATAAATTAATTCCACAAATTGAGCAAGCTTATACCGAAACTCTCAAAGCTGGGCCTCACTCTGGTAAATCATCTCCTGTCGATCTTAAGTTGCTTTTAAAAGATTTGAGAGGACGAGAAAAGAACCATTGTCTCTATTTCTTATAAATGCTTTTAAACTCAATTCTAGTCTCTTTAAAGTTTATACACAAAGTGTAATTTCTTCATAGTATCTCTATGAAACTAGTAATGAATGGTTAAATATTGCTATGAGGTTTTTTCTAGGACTACTTTTATCTTTTAATATATATGCCAATCTTGAATTAGCTCCTCCTGCTTTTATAACTCTTGATGGAGATCAAGCAGTATTTATCGACATGATCTCTAATAATGCTAGACTAATCTTTCATTCTGAATATATAGAAATCGAATCAGAATTTACATTTAAAACTAAAGAAAATGGATATCCACTTTTTGATCTAGTCAATGATATAGATTCTGTTGTGTTAAATGGAAAAAAGGTTGATCAAAAGCTAATTAATCTTCCAGGAAAAAATATTCCAATGAGGATTATTTTATCTGAAGTTAATCCCAATATTGAACATATTGCTACTATTAAATTTAGATTTAACCCAAGCAAGGATAGACCGGAGTTAATTCTTCGAAAAGATAGATTTGCGTTTTATTTTAAATTCTGTGATGGAAAGGGAGTAAGACAACTTCTGGAGAGGTATCTTCCTTCTAATCTACAATATGACCAATTTAAATTAACTTTAGACCTACATTTTGCAAAGCAGTTCCCTGAACAACTTATTTTAGCTAATGGAGACGTCCAAAGAGTAAATCAGTTTCATTACGTAGTTAGGTACCCTGAGTTCTATAATGCCGGGAGTTTTTATTTACAATCGGTACATGAAAGTCAAGATATAGATATTCTCAATTATAAAGGCATTACCTTCACTCTTTTATATGGAAAAATTAATAAAGTCCTCCTCCCATCCAAGCTGGTCTTTATCAATGCAATAAAGAAACATATAGATGATCTCCAAGAGCGATTTGGTACTTTTCCTCACAAAAAGATGATCATCTATTTTGGTGAGAACTTTTCAGGTATAGAGCATTTTGGAGCAACTAGAACATCTCGATATTCCCTAGGGCATGAATTATTTCATATGTACTTTGGTAGAGCAGCGATGCCAGCAGATGGACGTTCTGCATGGATAGATGAAGGACTAGCTAGATGGGCCGATGGTGGATCGTGGAAGGAATGGTTAACGTCTCCCTTTAGGAAAAATAAATTTATTCCTTTTCAGAAGAGCATGGCCTTAGATAAAAGATTTATTGGAATTAAAAATCAATCTTCTTATCAGAGACAAACTTATGATCTTAATAACCTTATTGTTGATCCTTATGAGCAAGGTAGGTATTTCTTTTCATATTTACATTATCTTATGTCTGATCAAATATTTGATTTCTTAGAATCATTTCATCTCAAGTTTTTTGGTAAACTCTATACTCAAGAAGATTTCTTTGAGGAATTAATTAATTTTAATGAAAGTGATGAAATTAAAGATGAAATTAAAGAATTAGAAATGAAGTATTTTAAATAAATTCTTATCTAGGATGAAAAAGGGAGACTATAATTCTCCCTTTCTAAATTATCGTTTTTTATTTTTGAGCTTTTGCTACAATTGTAAGGTTTAAAGTTACATCCTCATCAACAGCAATTTTTCCAATTTTACCTAATAATGTTACTTCTTCATCTAATGGTTTATTCCAGTTAAGACCAAACATTGTTCTATTAATTACCCCAGTCGCTTCAATAACAAGGTTATCTATATCGTTTGAGATTAACTTGGCTTGTAAAGTAATTGGTTGTTTTACTCCTTTGATCTGAATTTCTCCAGGTAGATCAAAACTACTTCCTAGTTCAGTAGACGATGAAGTTGTAAATGAAATAATTGGATGTTCAGAAACTCCAAACCACTCATCTGATTTTAAATGTCCGTCTCTTTTTTCATCAGCTGTATCAATGGAGTTTACATAAATTGCTGCTTGGATATTTGACAAATTTTTCCCGTCGTATTTTGCTACACCTTGGAATTTTGTAAACTTTCCTTCAATTTCAGCAAGCTTTGCAAACTTTAAAACTTTAAATTCAATCTTACTGTCTTGAGTTAATGTAACAGGTTGTAAGTTTCCAGCTACAACTTCTTGAGCTTGAGTTACTGACTGTGTTCCTTTATCTACTACAGTCTCAGCTGCTTCTTTAGTTGTGTTAACTGCTTCATCTACAACTTGCTTTGCTTTGTTACATGATAGAGTGATGGCCAATGACGCCATTATTAAAAATTTCATTATAATTCTCCTTTGAATAATATATTTGGCAATTAAATTCCTTCGTAAAAAGCTTGTCAATGCTTTAGGTTATATACTTTCTTGGATAAACAATATCTGTGGACTTTAAAACTCACAAGTTAATTGATAAAAAGTGCTCATGGAAAAATTTGAATCAAAAAATGTATTTGGAGAAGCTTTAGCTGATTGTAGCCATGACCCAGTAACAGGATTTTTTAGGGATGGGTGTTGTAATACCAATCATCAAGATCAGGGAATGCATACTATCTGTGTTAAATTAACTGATGATTTTTTAGAGTTTTCAAAATCTCAAGGTAATGATCTTTCAACACCAAAACCTGAGTTTAACTTTTCAGGCTTAAAGGCCGGTGATTCTTGGTGTTTATGTGCACCAAGATGGGTTGAAGCTTATAAGCAGGGAGTTGCTCCTCAGGTAAATCTTAATGCTACCCATGAAGAAACTTTAGCAATTGTTCCACTAGAGCTTTTAAAAGAATATGCTTTCTAAGAATGCTTAGGCATTAAAAATTTTTCAGGAAATCGAGGAGAAATAGTTTTATAAAACTTCATCATTTCCTCTAGAGTTTCTTCATAACTTCCAGTAATTTCAATGCAAGGTCCAAATCCTGCAACTTTTTTCTTATAATCAATAAACCCTAGTATTAAAGGAACATTTGCCCCTTTGGCTATATGGTAAAAACCAGATTTCCATTTATCATTTGGTTTTCGAGTTGCTTCCGGCGTAATGCTTAGATAGAAACTCTTACTTTCTTGAAATTTCTTAACAACCTGACTTACAAAATTTTCTTTCAGATCTCTTCTTATTGGGAAAGCACCCATGTTTAGCATAGCGTTTTTTATAGGAAAGCGAACCCAAGATTGTTTGATGGTGAATTTTATATCCATATTAAAAAAGTCACCAACAACTGAGCCGTTAATAAAGTCCCAATTACTTGTATGACCTAAAACAATGATAACTGCTTTTTTTACATCGGGTTTATTGGGATGAACTTTCCATCCTTTTAGACGAAAGATTATCTTAAAAATAAATCTGAAAATGCTAGTCATAGATTGAGTGTTTGAACAATATCCTGCTCTATACTTTCCGGTTTAGTTTGTGGTGAATATCTCTTGATAACCTTACCGGTTTTATCAACCAGAAACTTTGTGAAATTCCATTTAATATTTTGACTGCCAAGTAACCCAGGCTGTTCTTGTTTAAGATGAGTATAGAGTGGGTGAGTTGTTGGACCGTTGACTGAAACCTTTGAAGCAATAGGAAACCCAACATTATAGTTCGTATTACAGAAATTCATTATCTCCTCTTCACTACCTTTTTCTTGTTCTCCAAATTGATTACAAGGGAAAGCAAGTACGACAAATCCCATTGGTTCATACTTTTCATACAAACTCTGAAGTCCACTATATTGATTAGTAAAACCACAAGCACTGGCCGTATTAACTATGAGTATGCTTTTATTTTCATACTGATTCATTTGAACTTCATTTCCATTAGCTAAAGTGAATTTATGATCGTAGAGACTCATCTTTTCCTCCTCAAGAATTTAATAATGGTCAATGTTAGCAAATTAAATTAGCATAGATAAGTGAACCCCCTAATTTTAATTCCAGCTCGATATGAATCATCAAGGTTACCAGGCAAGCCTCTGAAGTTAATTTCTGGTAAGTCGCTAATCCAAAGAGTTTATGAAAACTTGGCCCAATCTGACATTGATGTGTTTATTGTTACTGACAGTCAAAAAATTGAAGATCATTTAAAAGAATTTGCTGCAAAGGTATTGAGAGTTGATGATGAAACCAAAAATGGAACAGAAAGAATTTATTTAGCTTATAAGAGATATTTTGGTCTAAATGATGAAAATGAAAAACATGACTTGATAATAAATGTTCAAGGAGATGAACCTCTTTTATCACTCAGTTTAATTGATAAATTAATTGCCTATCATTCTGAACATAGTGAATTTGATATAACGACTGTATATAGAAAAAACTCAGATCCAGAATGTTTTAGAGATTCTAATATTGTAAAGGTTGTCACGAATCCAGAAGGAAATTGTCATTACTTCTCGAGATCTCCCATTCCTTTCAATTCTAAAGATTGGAAGCAACATATTGGTATTTATTCATATAAAGTTGAAGCACTTGAGAAATATTGCAATGCCCCATTAAGTGATTTATCAAACCAAGAGAATTTAGAGCAATTAAAAGCTCTAGATTTAGGGATGAAGATTGGGGCCATTGAAACTAAAGAAGAATTGATTGGTGTAGATGTTCAGGAAGACATCTTCAGGGTAGAGTCTTATTTGAAATCGAAGGGATTAGAATGAATAAAAAAAATAAGAAATATATTTTCGTAACTGGAGGGGTTGCAAGCTCACTTGGAAAAGGTTTAGCAGCTGCTAGTATTGCAAGTCTTCTAGAAAGGCGTGGTGTAGGAATAAATCTTTTGAAAATGGATCCTTATATAAATGTAGATCCTGGAACGATGAGTCCTACTCAACATGGAGAGGTTTTTGTTACCGATGATGGAGCCGAGACTGATTTAGACCTAGGTCATTACGAAAGATTTACAAGTTTAACTCTTTCAAAAAGAAATAATTTCACAACAGGTCAAGTTTATTTACAGGTAATTGAAAATGAAAGGGAAGGAAGGTACTTAGGTAAAACTGTACAAGTTGTTCCTCATATTACTGATGAGATAAAAAGAAGGATTCATTTTGCAGCCGAAGATTGCGAACTTTTAATCGGAGAAATTGGTGGAACGGTAGGAGACATTGAATCTCAACCTTTCCTAGAATCGATCAGACAATTTTCTCATGATGTTGGAGTAGAGAATGTTTTGTTTGTTCATCTTGTTTTAGTTCCTTATCTCAATGCAGCGGGAGAATTAAAAACAAAGCCTGCTCAACATTCAGTTAAAGAGTTGAGATCCCTTGGTCTAAGCCCACATATTATTATATTAAGGTCTGAACATCCTATCGAGAAAGCAATTTCTGAAAAGATTTCACTATTTTGTAATGTTTCTCAAGACAATGTTTTTACATCTCTAGATCAGGATTTAATTTATAAAGTTCCATTATCATTTCATGAACAAGGATTAGATCAAAAAATTACTGAACACTTAGGGATGTGGACAAAAGATCCAGATATTTCATCTTTAAAAGAAGTTATTCATAACGCCGAAAATCCAACTGATGAAGTTAATATTGGAATCATTGGAAAGTACACTGAACTTATTGAATCTTATAAGTCTCTGGATGAAGCTCTTCAACATGCAGCTTTTTCAAATAAAGTTAAGTTGAATCTTATTTACGTTGATGCTCAAGATCTTGAAACTAAAAATGATTATTCAATTTTAGAAAATATTCATGGAATCTTAGTTCCGGGTGGATTTGGAGAAAGAGGAACTGAAGGTAAAATTGATGCTATAAAGTTTGCAAGAGAAAATGATATTCCTTATTTTGGAATTTGTTTGGGGATGCAGCTTGCTATTATTGAATTTGCTCGAAATGTTGCTGGGATTAAAGATGCAACGAGTGAAGAGTTTTCTAAAGATGGTTCTCCAGTTATCCATTATATGGAAGGACAAACCAAGGATGGGAAAAAAGGTGGGTCAATGCGCCTAGGTGCTTATGATTGTCAGATTAAAAAAGAAACCTTGGGTGCAAGAATTTATAATAGCTCTCATATAAGTGAGAGACATAGACATAGACTAGAAGTTAATAATGCTTATGTTGATTCTTTAATTTCAAGTGGTATGGAAGTTTCAGGAATCAATAAAGAATTAGATCTTGTAGAAATTATTGAAATACCTAAACACCCATATTTCATTGCTTGTCAGTATCATCCAGAATTTAAGTCAAAGCCCGATAAGACTCACCCTTTGTTTTATGAATTCATTAGTGCCTCTAGAAAATTTAAAACAGGAGAGTTAAGTGTCTAAGTTTCCAGTTTTTTTAGGGCCTTGTGTTTTAGAGAGCTTAGAGCTGGCCAAAACGGTCGCCGGGTTTTTAAAAGAAAATATTAATGAGCATGACTTTGATCTTCACTTTAAAGGAAGCTTTGATAAGGCCAATAGAAGCAGTATTGATTCTTATCGAGGACCTGGTATAGATGAAGGCCTGAAAATCTTAGAGCAAATCTCTAAAGAATTTGAATTGAAAACAATTACTGATTATCACCACCCTGACCAAGCTGAAACTGTCTCTGAAGTCGTGGATGTCTTACAAGTCCCAGCTTTTCTATCAAGGCAAACTGATATGGTTGTGGCAGGAGCGAAGGCCTGTAAAATAAATAATTCAAAACTTAAAGTAAAAAAAGGTCAATTTTTATCTCCAGAAGATACGAAAAATATTGTTGAGAAAGTAACAACTATTCTTGCACCTGATCAAATGTTTTTAACAGAACGTGGAACTAGCTTTGGCTATAATTCTTTAGTTGTTGATATGACTTCATTTGAGATTATGAAAAGTTTTGGAGTTCAAGTAATCCACGATGCAACTCATTGTCTTCAACGACCAGGAGGTCTTGGCAAAAGTACTGGTGGAAGAAGAGAATTTCTCATGCCTTTAGCAAAAGCTGCAATTGCTGCTGGGGCAGATGGACTTTTCTTAGAAGTTCACCCTAATCCTTCAAAGGCGTTAAGTGATTCTACGACTCAACTTGAATTAGAAAGACTTCCAGAAGTGATCGAAAAACTTTTAACTCTAAAAAAATGTGTGGATAATTTATGATCAATCTAAGAGATGTCGCAAAAAAACATGAAGACAAGTTAAAAAAAATTAAAGTTGCACTTTTTGATTGTGACGGAATTTTAACAGATGGCAGAGTTTTTTATCAAGGTGAAGAAATGGGGTTTAATCGATATTTCCATGTTTCTGATGGTTATGGTTTTCGGGTTCTCATGAAAGCTGGTATAGAAATTGGAATTATCTCTGGTGGTGATTCTTTAGGTCTTAATAAACGCTTAGATCTTCTCGGTATTAAAATGAGATATCTTGGTAATGAAAATAAGAAGCAAGCCTATTTAGATGTTAAAAGCAAAACTGGTGCTAAAGATGATGAAATTTTGTATGTTGGAGATGATCTTTTTGATATTCCACTGTTAAATGTTGTTGGTTTTAGTGCAACTGTGGGCCACGCTAGTTTAGAAGTTCAAGAGGCCTGTGATTATATTTGTAAAAAAGATGGGGGCTTTGGAGCTGCCAGAGAGGTTATGGATTTAGTTCGTTACGCTCAAGGCATATTTCCAGAATTAGAAGCTATTTAAAAAAATCAAATCTATACGGCATCATATCATTAAATTTAAACTCTCGTTTTATTTCAGAAGGATTTGCAAGGTATACCATCGTTTCATCATCTGAGAATTCACTAAGAGTTTGTAGACAGAGTCCACAAGGGTAATCTCCATCTTTGCCGCTAGTTACGATCATGATGGCTTCAATGCATTGCTTTTTTAGCTCAGATATCCCTTTATAGATTGCTACTCTTTCAGCACAAATTGTGCCTCCGAAACTTCCATTTTCTATATTACATCCAGAGTAGATTTGATCATTACCCTTAAACTTGATGGCAGAACCAACTGCGAACTTTGAATAGGGGCTATAAGAATTTTCTCTTGCAACTCTAGCTTTTTCAAAAAGGATTTCTTTCATTTTCATGGACTCCTACCATATCAGGAGAAATACATAAGATCTAATGCTAAATGGAGTATGAAATTTTTATAGAGTGTCTAAAATCATAACGATTTTCCAAGAGTGATGAATTTCTTACATATCAAGAGTTTAAACTTACAAAAAATGCTTATAATCACTCTATGAAAAATATTTTACAGCTATTTATTGTAATTCTTAGTTTTAATACTTTAGGTAAAAGTAAGCCTATAAATGATGCTATCCGTGTATATTTTTCAGAAAAAGGTGTGAGTTATTTTGAAGAAAATCTTCTAGATGTAGTTACTCAAAATATTGGTGTTGATCCAGGATATTATCAAGAAACTAATTTTAAAACGAAGTTTCATTTGAGTGACATTTATAAAAAAGAAACTAAAAAAAGTTCTACCCAGTTAGAGGAACTTAAAAATAAAATGCTCGATAAACTTAATAGTAGATTTTTAAGACTAATGAATAAGCAAGCAACTGTAGTAAATATAGATGAAATGGTCTTTAGGGCCAAATGGGATAATGCAAGTTTGAAAGCTTTTTCAACTTATAATAAAGATTACCACTTCTCAGAATCACAATATTTATTTTCTCTTAGTACTGTTATACAAGCTTCAAATCTAAATTTTCATATGAAAGGTTTGAAATTGAAAAATAAATATCTTTCTATCTATGATCAAAATTCTTTAGATATTTTTACTAGTACTGATTCAACGCCACTAAAGTTTAAAGTAGAGATAGGTTTTTATAAAGAAGATGGAGTTTATAAAGTTCAAGTCTTAGACCCTTATTTAAATATTGCAGATATTTTATTAAACCTTAATTATACTAATAATGTTCCCCTGGAGCTGATTCTACCAGATATTAAAGTTACAATTGATCAAGAAGAAGTCTGGATATATAAAAATGGGCCCTTATTAGATACAGATGATTGGGATACGGCTGAGGCAAAAAAAGATACTCAAGAATTAAGAGAGCAGTTATTAGTATTTCTTCCTAAGAAAATCGAAGAGTATTTAGTTAAAGAATATCCTAAGACTGTAGCTGCAATTAAAAAATCGGTTCAAGAGGCCTTTGATGAGTCAGCTCAAAAGTTAATGGAAAAAAATATCAATGATGTATTGTTTGAAGGCTATAGTGATAGTGCTTTAATGAGCCCTCCAGGAGCAGAACTA
Source organism: uncultured Bacteriovoracaceae bacterium (assembly GCA_938017795.1). Taxonomy (GTDB): domain Bacteria; phylum Bdellovibrionota; class Bacteriovoracia; order Bacteriovoracales; family Bacteriovoracaceae; genus JAHDHG01. Next base: position 38,567 of record CALIJZ010000031.1, on the reverse strand, counting down.
GGACTTATGACACATGATTGCTCGCAACGAGTTCCTAAAATAGATAGTATTACTGGTGAGTATATATTAGATCCTCAAGGCAAAGTGCAATTTTTTGAAGCTAAGACGTCTTTATTAGATCCAGAGACATTAAAGGAAGTTAGTGAGATAAATCTATCTCAAAATGATTTTAAAATCCAAACTTCTGACTTTCAAAATTATTCAGCATACTTATATGATGAAATCTTTCTCCAAAAAGATCATGATGATTTTTCTATTTTCTTTGATGAACAAGATAAGCTTGGCCTAGTGTGTGGATTTGAGTGGGATATTACTCTTAGTGATTTAGGTACAAAAAGTGATTCTTTCTATATTGGTTTTGATGGATCAACTTCTGATACTTATTCTGATTATGAACCATCTAAATTAGAAGCACCATTTAAGGGACAAGGCTTTGCTGATTACAATAATAGCCTAATAGATGATTATGATATTACTCTTAGTTTTGACATTGAGTTTTTCAATAGAATTATCGAGATGAGTTATGAGAGAGAATATTTTAAAGTTTTTCCTATTAGTGATAAAGAAGAAGATGGTTTCGTAAATATCAATCAAACCCCAAAATTATACGTAAATGATGATAATAAATTAATGATGACTTTAAATATTAGCTATCCTCGAAGTAATGTTGATATGGGTGGATTAAGAAAGTTTATTATGAAGACCTTTCTACTTAAAGATTGGATTTTATTGGAAATGAATGTAGAAGCAGCATTTATGTTAAATGATGATGGATCCTATAGATTAGAGTTAGGTGAGCTAGAAGATGACTCAGTTGTTTCTGATAAGGCCGCTTATAAGCTCTTTGGTAAGATCTTTAAGGGCAAATTGACACCAACTATAAAGAAAGAAGTCACTACAGTCATGAAAAAGATGAAAGGAAAAGTTTTATCAGCTCAAATTCCAATTCCAAGTGAATTGGGTATTATAAGCCTGAAGCATAAGAAGATGTCTGTTGACAGAGCAGGGCGATTAATGTTTTACACAGAGTTGTAGATTTAAAGGAAAAAATTATGAAATACTTATCTCTTATTTTAATTATCACTAATTTAGCTTTTAGTAATGATATCGTTATTCCATCCCTTACGATTAGAGGCCTGGAGACTTTTGAATCTAAAAATATTTCAACTTATCTTGTCTCTGCAAAAGTAAATGCATTTTCAAAAAAGAAAACGATTAATGCTGTTATTAAAAAAACATCTATTACTAAAATCAAAACACCTGATTTGATTCTTAAGCAAGTGACTCTTCCAAGATCTGTCGCCAAATCATATGCTCCTAATTATGTGTTAATTGTTATTCATACTCAGCAAGATTATGCGATTAATAAAAATGTGAAGGCCCCACTATTTGAAAAGGTTGTTAATTTAGATACTGATAATCAAGTTGCCCCTACGCTAGCTAATAGAAAGTTTAATAAAATTTTATTATTACCTGTTACTGGGTTGAGCGATAATCCGATTATTTCTTTATAAGATAACTTCCCTTATAATTTGAGGGTGTTTCGAAATTACTTCTATTTAGATATAAGATCATTGGCCTTGAGCCGTATTATGATGGGCATAGTTTTAATCTATGATCTTATACATAGACTTCAGGTTGCTGAAATATTTTACAGTGATAGTGGGATTTTAAGCAGAGATTATTTTTTAAAATATATGGCACATCCATGGTCATTCTCATTTTTATTTCTAAATGGAACTCTTACTTATATTTATTTCTTCTTTTTTTTATACTTCATAATTACTTGTTTTTTTATTCTTGGTTTTCACACTAAACTTAGTACTATTCTATTATGGATTTTTACCGTATCTCTACATGATAGAAATTGGTGGGTCTTAAATGCTGGAGATGATATTGTAAGGATCTATCTCTTAATTTGTATTTTTTTACCTTTAGGTGCAGCTTTTAGTATTGATGCAAATAAGGCTAAAGGTATTGATACAAGTAAGACCCATTATAACCTGTGGGGCTTTGCTTTTTATTTTCAGCTTGCCATTGTTTATTTTTCTACCTTTTTCTATAAAGATTCACCTGAATGGCGTAGTGATTTTAGTGCAACTGAATATGCCTTAGGTTTAGATACTTTTCTTTCGTATTTTGGTTCATTTTTTCGAGAAGCAAGTACTTTGTTAAAAGGTCTTACGATGTTTTCCATTTATGGAGAAATCATTTGCCCTTTAATATTAATGTTTGGTTTTATACTTTTTAAATATGGCTATATATCAAAACTTTTAGCCATTTTATTTGGCTTATCATTTCATAGCGGACTTATACTTATGATGACTTTAGGGGACTTTCCATTTTTTTGTATCGCCTATTGGGTAGGTTTATTACCAAGAGAGTTTTGGAGTAAGGTAAGAGAGAAGTTTCAATATCTATTTTTTAAAAATAATTTCTCCCCTAAATGGATCTCTAAATTTAATATCTTTGAATTTAAGATTAATATTAGTAATAGATTAACCCCCCCACTGTCTATGATGAGTAATATGATTGCTCTAGTTTTTCTTTTTAGTATTACTCAGTGGAATATTGCCGAGTTTTATCCTAAGAAGTTTGAAGATAAGGAATACTTAAGGTGGCCGGCAAGAACTTTACACACATTTCAAAAATGGAGTATGTTCGCTCCTTTTCCTTATTCACATAACGAGTGGTTGAGTATGCCCTCTGAGTTTGAAGATGGTCAGATTAGAGATGTTATGGATTATGGTTATAAAGGAGTAAAGACGAGACCTGACTTTAAAGTTGTCACAGGTGTTAACTCTCTTACAAAAAAGTTTTTGTCAGTGATTTTTGAAGATGAACAAGCTCTTGAGCAGTTTGCATTTTATAATTGTAGGAAATTCAATATTGAAAAAAACAGAATGAAAAGTTTTACTATTATGAGATATAGACAAGCAGTGACATTAAAAGAAATGGAACCAGCGCCTGTTGAGGAAATTAAAGCTTGGAATCATGATTGTTATTAGGAAACAGAGAAAGCGAGCAATAAATTTTGCTCGCTCTAAATATATAATTTGAATTACATTTTAGCTTTTTCAGCTTCAACTTCAGCAACTTCAATATCAATTTCAACTCTTCTATTTTGAGCTCGACCATTTGTAGAAGTATTATCAGCAACTGGAGCATGTGGTCCTAAACCAGATGTAGAAATCTGAGAAGGGTTGACTCCATGTTGAATAAGAACACTTTTTACAGAATTAGCTCTGCTGGATGATAATTGCTCATTCCAAGATAAAGTTCCTTGGCTATCAGTATGACCAGTTACCTGAATTGTATCATTAGGGTATTGAGCTAAGATATTTGCTAGATTTTGGATTTTTCCCATTCCAGCAGAGTTTATAGAAGCACTATTAGAAGCAAATGTTACATCACCTTTAATCTTTGTCTTTAATTTACCTTCAGGAGTTACTTCTGTTTCTGCAACTTGTTCTAATTCTTTTTTTCTTTTATCTAGAATTAATCCAACTCCACCACCTAAAAGACCTCCAATACCAGCACCAATTAAAGTCCCTTTTGTCTTACTGCCTTTTTTAGCAAGAACAGTTCCTAATAAAGCTCCTGCAGCCGCTCCAATTCCAGCACCACCAGCAGTTTTACTTGTTCTTCTTGTTCCATCAGGGTTAGTTGCACATCCTGCCAAAGCAAGCATAGCAATTACAGTAATCATTTTTCTCATTTTTTCTCCTTGTTATCCATTTCGTGATAAATTCATATACACATTGGTATTATTATCGAGATATCACCTCTATTTTCAAGTAAATAATTTTTTTGACAACTTATAGAGCTGCAGCTGCAAATTTGTCATTGAGAACTTGAATTTGTTTAAGATTAAATCGGCAACTAAAATAGTAGGTTTTTAATGAAAACTAGATAAATCCTACCTACTTCCATTTTAATTTGAGATTTGAAATAAACTGAATATGTGAAAAAAATTATTAGTGTAGTTGTATTTAGTGTTTTGTTTAGCTCTTGTTTAGTAGAAACTGAAGACTCGGGAAACATTACAGTTTTTAAGGAGGCTAATGAGCCTTGCCTTTGTGATGGAGATAACCCCGGATCATCAGTTGATATTAGTGCTGCTAAGACATTGTTTATTAGTAGGGTCGATCCAGAAAATATTCCTCCTAGCTTTTCTATAGATCCAGATGGAGATATTACTAATCAATTGGGAAGTGAAGCTATTATAGAGTTGGAAAAACAATTTAGTTTTACTAAGTTAATTAAATTTATGTTACCAGATAACGGAAGTGTAAATTTTAATCAATTTGCAAGAAGTTATCTTGATGGATATGAAACTGTACCAAATCAATTATTTGAAAGTGGAGAGTTAAATGATGTAAGGCCTAGAAAAGTTTCTAGAGATAAAATTTTTAATGAATGGTCTCCAGTTGGGACTCAAGTTGATAAGGTCTTAACAGCTGACTCTAGTGCTTATAAGTTACTTGCTGTATTTTTTAGACCGGATCTTATTGAAAAAGATGCTGCTGGAAATTTGCTTCATGCTGGGGAGTTTAGATTTATCTATCATTTTAAATCCAATGATCCCAACGCTCTCAGTCTACAAAAGAACCATGTAATCTTTGAATATAAATTACCACTTGAACCAGCAACATTAGATGGTCAAGACATAGGTGCTTTAACTCGAAATGGATGGAATAAATTTATTGGAAAACTTCAATGCTTAAGTGGTAAAGAATACACAGATCATTTAGTGAAAATTACTAATCGAGTTACAAAAGCAAAATATTCTGGCTCTTGGAAAAATGGAAGTGCCCTAGGACAATTAAGAATTAATGATTTCTTAGCTCCTCATGAATCTGGAGTTCCAGATTCAGCTCCTTGGACTATGTTCGAATTTAGGATAGCTAGTAATGGATTATTGCAACGTCATAGAATGCCACAGACTCCTAAAGATAATTTTTCAAATTTTAACGGTGGACCACCAACTGTCTTTAGTCCATCAAGTGATAAGATTTTAAAAGATGGAATATTTCCTGGTAGTATTGGATCAGTTATATCAGAGTTAAAAGTTAACTTTTCAAAAATCCTAGATCCCGATTCAAGTTATGATTTGCAGAATAAACTAAAAGCGTGGCAAGTTGACTATGGTCAAAATGCAAGCTGGATTAAGGCATTAGAGGGGTTACCTATAGGTCCTCCTTCTGCTACTCCAGAAGAACAATCGTTTGTAAAAAATAGATTTTCTATTAATACATGTAACTCTTGCCATGGTGGGCATTTTTCTAGCCAAGTATTATTAAGCCCTGATCTTTCAGCAACAGCAAGTTTACTAGGTAGAGAGAAAGATCATTTTGCAGATTTAACTAAAATAGTTCAGTTTGTACATGTTGATGAAAAGTCCCGACCTACAGAGTTTTTAGTCCATGACTTAATTAACAGAAAAGAAGAATTAGAATTCCAACTCTCAGTTGGGAATTGCATGGAGAATTAGATGAAATATTTAATAGTTTTAGTAATAAGCTTTTCTAGTTTCTCTGAAACTTTAAAATTAGCAGCTTTTCATGTCTGCGAAAACAATCTTACAATAGTTAATAAGTCTGATTGCAAAAAAAGAAAAATTACTGGTGTTAGACAAGAAATGTTAATAGAAAAAGATCAAGGTAGTATCTTTTGTGAGGGAAAGATTTATTCTTTTATAGGAGATAAACATTGTATCTCTGAGGCTTTAGAAGTTGGAGATAATGCTCCAGAAGTAAATGAAGATGATGATAATAGACATTTTGTTAAACTGACTAAGAATATTTCTTCAATAAAAATAGATACTAAAAAGCAAAAAGAAAATTTTCTAAATACTAAAATTCATTCAAGGTCACATTAAAATAATCTGAACAATCATCGATCAGATTGATCCACTGTTTTTTATTCATACAATTTTTATCAAAGCAAAAGTGTTGAACTTTAACTGTTTGAGAATCGTCTAATTTTTTAAGAGTCCAAGAATTCAATGAATAAGAATTTATTAATTTTAAAGTATCTTTATAGGAAATCACTTCGTCACTCTTTCTTGTAATGATAAGAGTTAATGTATCCGGCGTTTTACTTTTATTTTCTTGATAGATTTGATGTAGATCAAAAAGTGCCTTATAACTATTCATGTGAAAGTTCTCATCTGGTAAAACAGTGAATTTATTAAGGTAGCTGACATTAGATAATACTTTCATGATTTTAGTGATGCCCTTAAGCTCAAGCGCTGGAGCTAAAAATATCTTTCTATGAAAGCTGACTTTATTTTCTATTTCTAAGTTCAAAGCAATTAGTGCACTTAAAGAATACCCTAAGAAATTTAGAGGATAATTTTTTTCTTTAGCGATATTATTGGAATAATTATAGGCTTGAATGAACTCATCCATCCATAATTTGCTTGAACAAATGATTTGATTCTCTCCAGGGCGGTGACCAGCCAGTGCAATCTTCACAACATCGTGACCATTTAAGTTGAGTTCTTCAAGAAGGTCGTTCATTTTTTCAGGATTTAGATTGACTCCATGGCCGAGTAAAACAAGAGACTTTGCAGCAAATTTTGTTGGATGGAATGAATATAATTTAGTGCTTTCCACTAAAATATTATATCTCAGGCAATTCGAATTTATAAATCTTTCTTTAAGATGGTAAGTTCTGCCATTTTTTGATACTTTCTTAACACATTGTATTGAAGGTTTTGAGATGTATGAATTAATTCTTATTAGACATGGTCAGAGTGTATGGAATAAAGAAGGTCTTTTCACTGGTTGGACAGATGTTCCTTTATCTGAGCAGGGCAGGGAAGAAGCTATTGAGGCAGGCAAGCTTTTAAAAGATTATCCTTTAACACTTGCTTATACATCTTTATTAAAAAGAGCTATTGGAACACTTTGGTTGGCTTTAAAACACTCTGATAAAATGAATATTCCCGTTATAAAAGATTGGCATTTAAATGAACGTCATTATGGTGCTCTCCAGGGAAAAAATAAAAAAGAGATGGCTAAAGAAGTAGGTGAGGAGCAAGTCCATATCTGGAGAAGAAGCTTTGATGTTAGACCTCCTCAAGCTGAGAAACAAGCTGTACCAGCAGTTTATAAAGGACTTAAAGAGTTTCCTTGTGGAGAAAGTTTAAGTGATACATGCCAAAGAGTTATTCCTTATTGGGAAGATGAAATTACAAAGAAAATAAAAAGTGGTGAGAAAATAATTATTGCGGCTCATGGAAATAGTTTACGTGGCTTAATTATGCATATAGAAAAAATTCCTGTGGATGAGATAGTGAAACTTGAAATCCCAACTGGAAAGCCAATCAAAATTACATTAGATGAAAATCTTAATTTTATTAAACGATCATTTTTATAAGATCAAAATTTATTACAAGGAGTAAATAATGAGTTTTAGTTTTCCAGAATTACCTTACGCTTATGACGCCCTAGAGCCGCACATGGATGCTCGTACTATGGAGCTTCACTATTCAAAACATCATCAAGGGTATTTCAATAAGTTTATGGCAGCTATTGAGGGTAAACCTAATGCAAATAAATCTTTAGAAGAAATATTTTCTAATATTACTAACGAAGGTGCTGGTATTAGAAATAACGGTGGTGGATATTATAATCACGGAATCTTTTGGAACTCTATGTCTCCAAATGGTGGAGGAGCTCCAAGTGGAGAATTAGCTGATGCAATTAATTCTGCTTTTGGTTCATTAGATAAACTTAAAGAAGAGTTCTCTAACGCAGCCAAGACAAGATTTGGTTCTGGTTGGGCCTGGTTAATTGTTGATAAGAGTGGAAACTTAAAAGTTACTTCTACTGCTAATCAAGATAATCCATTAATGAATAGTGAGTCAGTTAATGGAACTCCTATCATGGGATTAGATGTTTGGGAGCATGCTTATTACTTAAATTACCAAAATAGAAGACCTGACTATGTTGCGGCCTTCTGGAACGTTGTAAATTGGGAGTATGTAGCTCAACAATTCTCAGCTGCTAAATAAATCTATTAATAGGCACTTTGAGGCTTAAGTTTCAAAGTGCCTTCAAAACCAGTCTCTTTTTTATCGACTATTTTTCTTGTTAGGCAAAATCTTTATATCACATCTATCAACTATTAACTGTCACTTGAAAGTGTCGATAAACAACAAGATGGATACTTTAAAAGAGTATTGTAAATATTCCTTCAAGCTAGAGGAGATTTATAATAATTTTCACATTGATAAAACTGATGAGTTATTTCTTATAATTCATTCACTGAAAGGACTTTGTCTCGGTACTAAAAATGATGCTTTAGCAAAACGTCTTCATATATTTGAGTCGCAATTAATAAAGATTCAAGAGGGTAAGAAAGTAGATTTTGAAAATATTAGAAAAGAGTTATTAAATATCAAATCCATTACTAGAAATACTTTAGATGTCCATTCAGATAATCTTTCTATGTACCTTAGATATTTTGTTAGTAATATTAGTGAGTTATCCAGGAAAGAAGTTAAGTTTATCTTAGACATTGAAAAACTGGACCTAAGCAGAATGGAAACTGGAATTTTAAGAGATATAGTCAATCCATTATTAATCAATGCTCTTGATCATGGAATAGAATACCCTGATCAGAGAATCAATTTGGGTAAGAGTGCAAAGGGCAAGGTATATTTCCGTCTTCATACAACTGATCAGGATATTCATTTAACTATTAAAGATGATGGATGTGGAATTAAATTAAGATCTCGCTTACCAGACAATAGTCTTTTAAGTGGTAGAAAGGTCGGTTTACGTCTCGTTCAGTGGCACCTAACTGAGTATAATGGATCAATAGAGTTAAAGAATAATATCGGTAGAGGGACAGAGATAAATATTACTTTACCAAGAATTCATAAGCATCAAGAAGTGGCCTAAAATACTTATTATTGTTAAGCTTGGCCATGAAAATCGTTTTACTTGGCTGTGGGAATTTAATCACTTCAATTTTTGAGGGAATCTCCAAGCATGAAAATCTACTTAAAGAAAACAATTTTTTTACTTATACTCCATCAGCAACGAGAGCTAAGTCTTTAGCACTAACTTTAAATGGTCAATATGTATCATCTTTTGACTCACTTAAAGATCAAGATATCTATATTTTGGGATTTAAACCGCAAACATATACTGAAGCAATACTAGAGTATAAATCAATTATTCCAGATGGAGCTCAAGTTTGGTCCGTACTTGCTGGAATAGGTATAGATCGTATGAAAGTAGATTTTCCTAATAATCATATTTTAAGAATTATGCCAAATATCTGCTCAAAAGTAGGTAAAGGAATTAATTTATATCTCTCAACAGAAAATTTTCCCAAAACCGGTCTTGAAAAATTTCATCAATTATTTGGCGCAGTCGGGTCAAGTTATCTCATGAGCTCCGATGATGAGTTAGATTATATCACTGGTGTGAGTGGCAGTGGACCAGCTCTTATCTATAACTTCTTAGAAAGCTTAGAGGCATCTTTAGAAAAAAGTTCCTTAAGCCACGAAGATCGTAAAAGCATTATTGCTAATCTTGCCAGTGGATCTATTGCATTGTTTGAGCAATCTAGTGATGATTTATCTACACTTAGACAAAATGTAACCTCAAAAAAAGGTGTTACTCATGAGGCCTTGGAAACATATAGGCGAGCTAATCTTGAGAGTATTACTCTGGATGCGATTAAAGCAGCCTATAGAAGATCTAGTGAGCTCAGATCGGAATAAACTTCTTGGTTTGAATACTTTTAATATTCAGTGAGATTTTTTCCGATTAATAATGGATGAGAAAATTCTTACTATTATTACTAGCATTAAATCTATTTTCCAATAATGTTGAAAAAATTTGTGATATTTATTTTGAAAGAAAAACTCAAGATTACTTTGTTGAATCTGTAGATCAGAAAAATGAAAACTTTGAAATTCCATCAGTGATAAATCCTTTAAGTGAGCAAATGGGGATAGTATTAAATAGCAGTCCTCAGCGAAACTATTTAAAACATCTAGTTGATAAAAATTTAAAGTTAGATGATAGTGCTATGATTGCAATCTTTGATACTCTTTCTGAAAAACAGATTCTATATTTGCTGGAGTATTCAGTTTATGGGAAAAAGTTAAATTTTTGGAAGAGGTTAATTTCTAAATCATCAACCCATCATCATAAAAATCTTATAGGAATAATCAATAAGACTTCGAAAGATAAAATTGCATGGGAAGGTTTTCAAAAATTACTAGGAAAAAAGAAATATTCAAAGTCTACAATGGAGAAAAGTTTAAACTTTCTTTTGGCATTAAAATATGAAACTAAAAGATCAGAAAAATTAGTAGTAAATGTATTAAACAGGATTTCTGATGGGAGGTTAACTCCCAATACAGTCAAACTTAAGATTGCAGAGGAATTAAAAGAAAATATTTACCTTAAATATACTGGTAGAAGAGTCGTTTTAAAATTTAGAAATATTGTAAATAGGTTATTAAATCGATCTAGTAAGAAATCAAATAATGTTTTAGACCTTGATTATTCTCCTGAAGCATTAATGAATATTCTCTCACTTTCAAAAAAGAACTTGGATCTAGTTTATAAGGATGTAAAGTCTCTTGAAGAAACAATAAATAAAAGTTTTGTTAATATGATTTTTCAAAATATTGAAACCTCAGACTCAGCCAGGGTTTTAAAGCAAATTAGAGAAATTAAGCAATTACAAGCGGATGAATTTCTTGACCCAAGAGTTTTTGAAATTATGAAAGAGATCAATTGGGACCATGCACCTTCTCAAGTGTTTTTTAAATTAAGAAACAATTCTAAAGATGATGGAGTTTTAAAATCTATTTTCATCTTAGATAACCTACTGAAATTTTCATATTTACGAACAGTTGATAACAACCGAACTATTAAAGAGTATTTTGAAAAAATGTTAAAAGAATTTGAAGAAAATCAACATGTTATTGGGATTTCTCAGATGTATGCGGAGTTGGGAGCCGGGACAAGTAAAGTGAGTCCTAAGTCTTTAAATGAAAATGATTCCAAGGCATTTTCTAAAGAGATGGTTTCTGAGATTGAGAGCTATCTTAATAAAGGTGAAGAAATTTTTCAAAATCATAAATTTCGTGGTGCTCATTTTACATATGAATATTTTTTAAAAATAAAAAAACAGCCTACAGGTTTATTTAAAAGTTTCAAATTAATTGGTTTTGAAGTTGATCAGTATATTGTTAAAGATAGTAAAGGAAAGAGACATATTATCATGGAATATTTAAATGGTAATGAAGCTCAATTTGCTTTTGTGACCAATAAGAAAATTAAGTATATTGATAAAAAATCTGTGACTATTAATAAAGGTGATAAAACTATAAGTATTGGAAAGAAAACTTATAAATATGGAGCTAAAGGTTCAAAGATAGGTCAGCATCGCAAAGCAGATTTTGTTTATCAGATTGGCTCAAAGATCTATGTTAAAGAGATGAAAAATTATTTAAGTTTAATGAATGTTTTCAATAATGATGGAGAGCTATTTTTTGATCTTCTAATTGCTCAAAAACTTGGATTAAATTCCTTTTTAAATATTCAATGGGTTGTAAATGGTGCTGCTCATATTGGCCCCAAGGCGGTCGCTAGAAAAGAGCAAATTGGTCACTTGATTGGTTCTCTTATATCTAAAAAGAGATATGGAGATTTTTTGGATAGTTTAGGAGGAGAAAAATCATCTCCTGAGAAGATGATTGACTATTTTGCTGACTTTTTTAATGAGGTAAATAGAAAGGCACATAATAAATTTGGGATTGCATTTTTTAAGCCTGACATTGATACTGATACTATCTTTAAAAAGGAATAAGTATGAAATATCTTTTATTAATTACACTTTTTTTTTCTTGTACTAGTGCTGAGCTAGCTCAAGTTGCAGGAGCGGTTTTACAAGGTAGTGGAACAACTCAAGGACCAGTTACTCAAAAGGAAATGGGCCTGGGATTAAAAGAGGCCTTATCCAATGGATTAATTTCTGCCGTGACAAATACAAATAAGAAAAATGGATTTTTAGGAAATCAATTGATCAAGATCGCTTTTCCTAAAGAAGCAAAGATTGTCGCAGATACACTTAATGCCGTTGGTGGATCAGCTTTAATTAATAAAGTCACAACTTCATTAAATAGAGCAGCTGAGCATGCATCTATAAAGGCAAAGCCAATTTTTGCTAGTGCTATTTCACAATTAACTTTTATGGACGTAGTTAAAATTTTAAATGGTAACTCCAATGAAGCAACACAATATCTCCAAAGAGTAACTGGAAGTAAATTGGTGACTGCCTTTTCCCCAGATATTACAAAAAGCTTAAAAGCTGTAAATGCCACAAAGTATTGGGGAGATGTGATGGGGCAATATAATCAAATTCCTTTTGTAAAAAAAGTAAATCCTAATTTAACAAGTTATGTAACGAATCAAGCTGTAAATGGATTATTTAAAGAAATAGCTAAAACAGAGAAATCAATCAGAGAAAATCCAGTTGAGAGAACAAGTTATTTATTAAAAAGAGTTTTTGGCTTATTAGATAAATAGATTCTTAACCATGACCAGAGTTCATAAAAACAGCTTCATGATCAATGAATTTTCCTCTGTTTTCAATTGATAGAAAATATTCTTTACTTAATTTCATCAAAATATCTAATTCTTGATTTTCAAAGGCACTCGCTCTAAATTTACTCGCATTTGGAAAACCGGCAGCAAACCAGACGATAAATTTTCTAAGTTGAATAAGTCTAACTCGATCTTGATCAAAAGCCTCGCACACTAAATCATATAAACGCTGAATTATCTCTAGGTAATCATCACCATTAAAGATTTGCTCTTTAGGATTTTCAAGATAACTCTCTAAAAAAATAAATGGATTTCTTAGGGCTCCTCGAGCAATCATTAAGGCATCTAATTGAGTATGCTCTAATCTTTGATGAGTACTATAGGGAGTGTGTAGATCTCCATTTCCAATTAAAGGAAGAGGAGATTCTGGCTTAAGCCCTTCTAAGTATTCCCAGTTTGCTTGACCTGTATATTGTTGGGCCCTTGTTCTGCCATGAATTGCAACAAATTCAATTCCTTCTTCATTAGCTACATGAATAATTTCATCGGCATTTATGCCCTCATCATCCCAACCCATACGAATTTTAATTGTCAAAGGAATCGAGATAGCCGATTTGATTTTACGTAAATATGGACCAAGAGCTTTAGGATCTTTTAATAAAGCAGATCCACCGCCTTTGGTGACAACTTTTCTAACAGGGCATCCCATATTGACATCAATAAACTTTGGGCCAAAGTCTTGAGCGATTTTAGAAGCTTCAGCCATCATGTCTGCGTCTTCTCCAAAGAGTTGAATACCGACGTTAGTTTCATCTTCATGAATTCTAAGCATCTTCATTGTTCTCTCATTTCCATGGTGAATAGCATGAGCAGAAATTAACTCACTAACGGTTCCACCAGCTCCTAGTTCTTGAAGCAATAATCTGAATGGATAATTGCAAATACTGGCCATAGGAGCCAGAATCAGAGGTGAACTAAAGCCAATACTCCCAAGGGAGATCGATTTAGATCTTTGTCTAAGATTATCGATTTTAGATTGTAGATTATCACTATAGGCCATAAATAAGCTTTATTAGCATGAATGAGTAGCTTTTTAAAGAAGTGAATATTTGATATAATAATGGGCCTATGGATTATACAATTTATTTCTATGATAAATGCTCAACTTGTCGAAAAACAAAGGATCTCCTTGATAAACATGGGATTGAACCAAAATATCATAGTTATTTCGATAATAAGTTGAACCAATCAGAGTTAGAAGAAATATTGAAAAAGTTAAAAATGAAACCCTCTGAATTTATTAGAAAAAAAGACTTATATAAAGAGCTTAATTTAGAAAGTGTTGATGAGTTTGGGTTAATAGTAGCAATGAGTGAAAACCCTGGTTTGATTCAAAGACCTGTTTTAGTAAGAGGTGACCAAGCAGTAGTTTGTCGACCTCCAGAGAAAGCATTGGAGTTAATAAATGTTTGATAATTTAAGTGAAAAGTTTAGTGATGCCGTCAAAAACCTTACTGGTAAAGGTGAGATCTCTGAAAGTAATATTGAAGAAACTTTAAAAATTGTTCGATCGGCCCTTCTTGAGGCTGATGTCAATTTTAAAGTCGTTAAACAATTTATTGCCGCAGTAAAAGAAAAAGCTCTTGGTGAGAAAGTAGTGAGAGGAGTTGATCCTGGTGAGCAATTTATAAAGATTGTTCATGATGAGCTTGCTCATATGATGGGAAATGCCCACGAAGAATTAGACCTTGAAAGGAAAGTTCCTTATCCCATTTTAATTTGTGGTTTAAATGGAGTTGGTAAAACTACTTTTACTGGTAAGCTCGCATTGTTTTTAAGATCAAAAAAGAAAAAAGATGTTTATATAATTCCAGCTGATAATTTCAGACCTGCAGCAAAGGATCAGTTATTAATTCATGCTAAGAATATTGGTGTTGATTTTTTTGACTCTGATCTGGCGATGAGCCCAGTTGAAATTGTTAAAGCTGGTATGGAAAAAGCAAAAGAATTAAAAAAGGAAGTTGTACTAATAGATACGGCCGGTCGATTACAAGTTGATGATGCTTTGATGGCCGATTTAGTTGATGTAAAAAACTACCTTGGTGATCCAGAAGTTCTTTTAGTTGCCGATGCAATGACTGGGCAAGAGTCTGTAAATGTTGCCAAAACCTTTCATGAAAAAATTGAACTAACTGGAATTGTTTTATCAAAAATGGACTCTGATGCTAGAGGTGGTGCAGCTTTATCTATGCGCTACGTGACTCAAGTTCCAATTAGATTTTTCTCAACTGGTGAGAAAATGAAAGATCTCGAACCTTTTCACCCCGATAGATTGGCAAAAAGAATTCTCGATATGGGAGATGTTCTTACACTTGTTGAAAAAGCTGAAGAAGCGATCGATGAAAAAGAAGCTGAGGAGATGATGAAGAAGATGGAGAAGAATCAATTCACCATCGATGATTTTATGAAACAAATGAATATGATGAATAAGCTTGGTTCGATGGGGGGACTTCTGAAAATGATTCCTGGCATGGGTGGAGTTCTTAGGCAAGTTGGAGATCTGTCTGATGCTGAGAATGAAATGAAGAAAATGAAAGTCATGATCTCTTCAATGACAAAGCAAGAAAAAGCTAATCATAAAATTCTAAATGACTCCAGAAGAGAGAGAATTGCCAAAGGATCGGGAACTACTAAAAAAGACGTTGATCAATTTATTCAAAAATTTATTCAAATGAGAAAGATGATGAGTGGAATGATGGGTATGATGAAAGGTGGGAATATGCCTGATATTGAAGGTATGATGAGTGGAAAAGCACCTATGCCTGGAATGAAGCAGCAACAAGGAAGTGGGCGTAGAAAGCCTGGTAAGAAAAAAGGTAAAGGTCCATTTGGTGGTGGTTTTTTTAAATAGTTTTCTCTTTATGTTTAATTAAATTATTTTTTAAAATTTCTTTAGCGTTATCTTTGAATAGATTCTTGTAGAGTTCTATTGCTTTTTCTTGAGTATTATCAGGTTCATAATAAGTAGCTGTGTCGGAACCAAAGAGAATATTTTTGTTGGGTATATATTTTAAGAGATCGGCCCACATATTATATAAGAGAGTTCCTTCTAAAAGTTCTAATGTACTGAATTCTAGATATATTTTACTGTTAGGATCCCAAGCTAAGTGAGCTCTAAATGTTTCTAGCGCTTCTATCCCCTGACTAGAGAAACCATGTAAGAAGATAACTTCAAGATTTGGTAAATGACGAAAATCAGTTCCATATAAAAATGCTGATAGTTCAGTAGATCCAATTTCTGAAGAATGGATCCCAAAAATTAAATTATTTTCCGCCGCGGCTCTTAGTAAAATGTTAAGGAAATTAAGCTCTTCCACATCATAAGCAAAGTTACTGACTGTTCGATTAAAATGTCCTTGTTTCTTAGAAATGAACCTATGTGGATAAACCTTTAAGCCTTGAAGACCCATTTCAGCACATCTTTTTATTTCTTTTGCAGCTTTTTTATATCCCCAAGGAACTGAGCAAAAGCCTACAACTTTATGAGGATAGACTTTCTGCAAAGATGCAATATAGTTGTTTTCATTTCTAATATACTCTTTAAAACTTAGACCTGTATTTTTTCTGAAATTTCTCGTGTCGGCCCTGTATGAGCTGGAGAAAACATAGCTTGTTTTAATTGTTTCTTTAGTTCTTAGTAAATACTTTATAAAGTTATCATGATTATTTTTTTCAGCATGAACATGAACATCTACTTGAGACATAGAGGTAATGCTTATTGATATTAAGCAAAGAAAGATTTTTAGTTTTTTCATGTTTCTCTCTTACCATGACTCGAATTCATTACATTTCTAAGGGTAAATTTTTCAAATTCCGTTCTTATTAAGGATTTAGTTAAATGAGACTTTGTTCTCTTATGGCTTCTGGAATATTTAAAAATAAGTCATTATTTACATACCTATAAAGAGCCTTTGGTAATATTTACAGTATCTTGAATGGGCACTTTGAAATGCTGCTATAAGATCTTATGAAAAAAAATATTTTATGGTTAATTCTATTAAGCACTACTACTTTTGCCGATACTTCGTTTTTTGAGATATCAAAAAAGGATAGATCTAAAGATGTTGTTTGTGTTAGTTTAGAAAGTCAAAAAGAAAAACCAAGAGTTAGACAATTAGTTTCAATTTTAAAAGAAATAGATGAAGTTGAAAATGGGGCGGTCATTTCTACTAAGGAATATCCAGAATTTGAAGGAGATTGCTTTTTTCAGGAGAATATTCCTTTTTCATTAAGATCCATTCCAATGGAAATTATGTCTATCATTCAAAATGCTCAGTTTGAAAAGATTCAAAAACAAGCTGAAGTAAAAGAGGCTAACCCTGATGTTAAATTTACAAAAGAACAAAAGAAAAAAAGAAGAAAAGAGCTTTTAAAAACTGAATTATTAATCACTTTAGGACAAATTCTTGAATTTGGTTACTTATTATCACTTCCTAGAAATTTCACGAAATGGGATGAAAATGGACTATGGGAAAATGCTCCTCGTAAATTTGCTGATGCTTTCACAAAACCACCAGCTTGGGACAAAGATGGTTGGGTTGTGAACTATGTTAGTCATCCAATTAGTGGTTCATTATATTATAATGCTATTAGAGATTTAGATTATACTCCGCTTCAATCATTTATTTATACAACTTATAAGTCTGCCTTTTGGGAATATATTGTTGAGTCTTGGGTTGAAACTCCAAGTATTCAAGATTTGATTTTCACACCAATTGGTGGAGCCTTAATTGGTGAAGGTACTTATCAATTAACTCAGCATATGAAAAAAGGTGGATTTAACCTATTAGAAAAAGTATTAGTGACAATTACTAATCCTACATATGTTCTAAGACATGGTTATAAAACGAAGTAAAAACCTTAGGAAGGGTGAATTCTCTAGCTGCAGCTTGTTAGTAAGCAATAGATCTTGACTAGCTGTAGCAAATCAACATAATATCGCTTATCTAATTTATTAGGATTTAGGAGAAATAATGATCTGTATTCGTTTAGCTAGAGGTGGAAAGAAAAAAGCACCTGTTTTTACTTTAGTTGCTGCTGATAGAAAGTCACCAAGAGATGGTAAATTTTTAGAAAAACTAGGTCAGTATGTTCCTAAGTCTGAAGAGCCTCTTAATTCAATTAAAACTGAAAGAATTGCTGAATGGGTAAAAAATGGTGCTCAATTAAGTGATTCAGTATCTTCGCTTTTTAAAAAATATAAGATCTCTATATAATCTTTTCCATCAAATTTTTATTTAAGCATAATTCCTCGTTGCATCGCGTTGATTTCGTGCTATTTGGCAGTACTTACAAATAAGGGCTAAAATAAACTCATCAAGACTTAGAATTGCAAAATCAGGAGTAGTCAATGAGTACAGAACTTAAGGATCTAATTTTAGTTGTCAGCAAAGCGTTAGTAGACCTTCCTGAAGAGGTTGAAGTGAATGAAATTGTAGGAGAACAAACCACAGTTATTGAACTGAAAGTTGATAAGTCAGACCTTGGTAAAGTTATTGGGAAGCAAGGAAGAACAGCACGGGCCTTAAGAACTATTTTAAATGCCGCTTCCACCAAGCTTAAGAAGAGATCTGTTTTGGAAATCATCGAATAATTACATACCTTCCTTGCGAACTTGAGTTTCTAAAGCTAAATCTCTAAAGGTGAAACTCATATTATTAGGTAAAATTTTGAAACCTCATGCCTTAAAAGGGATGATGAGTTGTTATCTAGAAAACACTGAAGATTCATCATTAAAACCAGGGAAAAAAATTGTTATTAATTCTCAAACTTATGAAGTTGAGTCAATAAATTTCCATAACTCTAAAAAGACTATGATTAAACTGAAAAACGTTGATCATATTAATGATTTGGGTGCTATTTTAAATCAAGATATCTATATTGATCGGGAAGAGATCGATTGTGAGGATGGTGAGATTATTCTTAATGACCTCATTAACTTAGATGTTGTTTCAAATGGTTTAGTTCAAGGTAGAGTTGATAATTTCTATTCAAATGGAGCTCAAGATATTTTAGTAGTGAAAGGGAAGACTCCGATTGAAATCCCTTTGATTGATCAATTCATAAAATCAATTGATCTTAATAAAAATACCATTGAAGTAATATTGCCGGAATATTTATAAATGCGAACTAAGACTATTTATATTCTTTCACTGTTTCCTGATTACTTTGATAGTTTTCAAAACTCTGGAGTTATCTCAAAAGCTTTAAATGGTGAGCGATCAAGTGAATTCTCATTAAATTTAGAGATCATTAATATTAGAGATTATTCTCTGGGCAATTATAAAAGTGTTGATGCGTATCCTTACGGAGGTGGAGCTGGAATGGTTATGAGAGCAGATGTTTTAGCTAATTCAATAAATGAAGGAATTATAAAGCAATTTGAAATCTCAAGAGAAGATTTACATATTATTTATCCAAGTCCAAGAGGTCATACTTTTGATAATAAGATGGCAAAAAAAATATCAAAGAAAATTTTTAATGAAAATGAGAAAGAACTTGTTTTTATTTGTGGGAGATATGAAGGGATAGATGAGAGGTTTTTACAAAATTATGTAGATGAATATATCTCAATAGGAAATTATGTTTTAACTGGAGGAGAGTTAGCAACAATGAGTATACTGGATGCTAGCTTAAGGTTTGTTGAAGGTTTTCTCGGAAATAAGAATTCAAATATAGAAGAATCTTTTCAGGATAACTCTATCGAATATCCACAATTTACTAAGCCAAGAGAGTTTGAAGGTCTTTGTGTTCCAGAAGTTTTGCTTGGCGGTCATCATAAAAATATACAAGAGTATAAAATTGAGCAAAGTTTAGAGATGACTAAAAAATTTAGACCTGATCTTTTGGAGAAAACTATTGAATCCTAAAATCTATGTTGCCCTTGTTCATCATCCTATTATTAATAAAAATGGAGAAAAGGTCACAACTAGTGTAACAAACTTAGATATTCATGATATTGCTAGAAGCTCTAGGACGTTTGGAGTTTCAAAATATTTTATAGTGACTCCGATTGAGAAACAACACACACTGATTAATGAAATTTTAGGTTATTGGAACAAAGATTTTGCTCATATATATAATCCTGATAGGGCCGACGCACTATCATTTATTGAGATTAAAAATACTTTTAAAGATATTACAGATGAATTAGATGGCCCTATTATTGCTATGACTGGAGCTAACTTTAAACAATCTGATGGTTCGATGATGGCCCTTCAAGAGTATTCTAAGAGAGAAAATAGACCTATTTTATTAGTCTTTGGAACTGGGCATGGACTTCATCCTGAAATACTTGAGCAAAAAACTTACTCCGTGGATCCAATATTAGGCATCAACTCAGATGGTTATAATCACCTTTCTGTAAGGTCAGCCGTTGCAATCTATTTATCTCAACTAAAAGGCTGAGAACTTTTCCTTGCAGGTTTTTTATTTATAAATTCATTTAATATATAAGGAATGAAATACTTAATAATACCAGTTCTCTTTAGTCTAAATATATATTCACAAAAAGTTTATCAAGTGATTGATAAGAAAAGATTTGAAAAACATGCAAATAAATTAGATCTGCATTCTATTCGAATTTTAAAAGAGAGCGACAAGCTCTTATTAGTTGAAACTAGTGAATATAATATAACAAAATTCTCAGATATAATTCATGAAAAAGAGTTTGTCTGTGGAGCGGGATCTACGTTTTTTGATGAGCAAAGTGCCATAAATACAATGAATAGTTCTCAGCGCCTAAAAGGAATAAATTCTATTTTAATGGATTATTCTATTTCTAAACAATCCATAATCAATCCTATGATTTCAAAAATTTCAGAATCTCACTTCAAGAAAACAATTGGTGAACTCTCGAGTTTATATTCTAGATATTTTAGAAGTCCAACAGGTGTTGACGGTAGTGAATGGATATTAAATAAATGGAGAAAGATTACAAAGTCTCGCTCTGATGCGGAAGTCCTATTATTCCACCACCCATGGTCTCAGCCATCTGTTGTGGCAAAGCTAAAGGGAAAAAGTGAAAAAATTATCGTTATAGGCGGACACTTGGATTCAAAAAACTATACTCAAAGTGTAGGTCACGCCCCTGGTGCTGATGATGATGCTTCTGGTATTGCTACAATGACAGAAGTTCTAAAAGTATTAGTTGAATCTAATTATCAGCCAGAACATACTTTAGTCTTTGTTGGCTACGCCGCTGAAGAGGATGGTCTTTTAGGTTCTGCAGATTATGTTAATTATGTTAAAGATCAAAACCTAGAAGTTCTTGGAGTAATCCAAATGGATATGACTTTGTATAACAATATTGATGATAAAATTTATCTTGTTACAGATTTTACCAATAGTGCTCAAAATGGATTTGTAAAAGATTTAATTATCGAATACATCGGTCAAGATCGTTATGCTGAAACTGAGTGTGGCTATGGTTGTTCAGATCATGCTTCTTGGACCAATCTTGGTTATCCTTCATCTTTTCCATTTGAATCTAGTTTTAGTGGAGCTAATCAAAGCATTCATACAACAGGTGATACTTTAGAAAAAGTAAATGGAAATGTAGATAAGGGGTTGAAGTTTATAAAATTAGGAATTGCCTTCATGGTGGAGTTAGATAAATGAAGTATTTAATAATTATTTTATTGTGTTCTTGTGGCGGGGTTTTAAGTTCCCTTAATAGTGGCTTTCAAGATGATCGCTCAATTGCCGGAGGAAAAGATGAAGTAACTTTTTTTTCTGCCAACAGCCAAGGAATATCTAAGCTATATGCAGTAGATATCAAAGGGAAAATTCAAGACGTTACAGATATTCCATCTAATTTAGAAATAAGCTCGGTAGCTTATTTCAATGAATCATTTTATTTTGGCCTTTATGATATAGAAGGAAATAATGGAGAGTTATATAAGTTAGTTGGAAGGAATTTAGTTCTTGTGAAGAATCTAAATAGTTCCGGTAGTTCTAATCCTAAGTATTTAACAGTCTATAAAGATGGCCTTTATTTTAGTGCTTCTAATGGAGAAACTGGTCGTGAGTTATGGAAGATGTATGCTAATCAAAATATTGTTCAAGTAAAAGATCTTCAAGGCGGGACTAAAGGTTCAGACCCAGCTCAATTAATTGTATCAGCAGGAATTTTATATTTTAGTGCAAGTACTACTATTCATGGAAATGAGTTATTTTACCACGATGGAACTAATACCTTAGTTGTTGAGGATAATGTATTAGCTGGAAGGGATACTTTCCCGAAATTTTTATCTGTACTTGGAGATGAATTGTATTTTTCTGGTATAACTGATGGTCAGGGCAGATCAAATTATCGATCTCACCTCTATAAGGTGAAAGAAAATGTATTATCAAAAGTTGATACTACTGATCTAGATATAAAGTTTTTAAAAGCACATAACGGTGTGCTCTACGGCAGCTGTCGAGACACAAGTAGTGGAACAGAGTTATGTGATATGCAATTTAATCAATTACGAGTGATAAGCGATATCTTTGAAGGTAATCCAAGTTCTAAGCCAAGCTATATAGAAGCTTTTAATAATAAACTATATTTTAGTGCTTATACAGCAGAGACTGGCTATGAGCTTTGGTCATTTGATTTAACAACGAGGGAGAAAGTTTTAGTCAAAGATATTAATAGTGGAATTGAAAGCTCTTACCCTAAGTCCTTGCATAGTTTTGGAGATTATTTATACTTCAGTGCTAGTGATGGGCAATCTGGTCATGAACTATGGCGAGTAGATAAAAATGGAAGCGTTGAGTTTACTCGAGATGTCTTTCCAGGAACAGGAAGTTCTTACCCTAACTTCGCTAAGGGATTTTATCACCTTTAAAAAATGTACCTTAGCCTTTAAGTACAGTTAGAGAATCTCAATTTTTTTATCTATCTAAGAATCTCTTTTCTTTTTATAATAGCAATATATTATAAAAAAGGATTTTTATGAGTCACCTTCATAGTTTTCAAGCTTGTATCTTTTTTGTCTTAATTTCTTTAGGTTTACAAGCAGGTGAGAATTGTAATTTGAAAATACAGTCTATGCAGAAGATTTTGCGAGACTCTAACTTTATACATCAGAAAATGAGTAACTGTATAAAAAATATTGTTGATAAGAAATCTGAGAATTATTTTATTGATTTATTTTCAAATGCTGATGGTAGCTTTACATATTTCAAAGAGTTTCAATTTGGAGTACCTTCTTTTTCCGAGCGAGTATTTGAAAATAGCTCAAGTTCTTTTTATTATCTTCGGCATGGTAAAAGTAATGATCGTGTTATTTTTTCCACCAGGAGGTTTGAAAAAAATAATACAAATTATAAATATTATAGGAAATATAAAGACGATGAATTTACTCTTTGGTCGGTAAAAAAAATCGTTGATAAAAATAACTCTTATACGTATTTCAGAAAAAATAGAGATGATGGGAAAACCTTGTTTTCTATTAAAGTATTGAGTGAGCAGGGCGAAAATATTGTTTATTTTGGAAAAAAGCCTAGTAGTCCAAAAGCCATTTGTTCAATTAAAAATGGAAATTTTAGAGATGGAGATGGGCAAATCATTACAATAGGGGAATTCTACAAGTTATTTACTTCTAAGTTTTGGACTCCATTAATAGAAGGTACTGTAAATCCGAGTATTGACTATCTCAACCTTGAGTTATCTAGATATTAGAGACAGGCTTCCTGATTCCTAACTATTGTGCACTGAGTATATCTTCGCACAATTGACAACTTGCCCAATTATCGATAATTTCACCTAATTAAAAAGACATTCCCTCTGGGCATCTAAAAAGTTGAAGTTCTGACCCACGGGATGATTTAAACCATAAGAAGGTAAGTATGAATCTAATTGATAAAATCAATGCTGAACATTTAAACCCAAATGTTACAAAATTTCCTGAATTTAAAACAGGAGACTCTTTAGCAGTTCACGTTAAAATTGTAGAAGGATCAAAGACAAGAATTCAATTGTTTAAAGGAATCTGTATAGGGATGAAAGAAAGAAACTCTATTAATGGTCATTTCATTATTAGAAAAATGTCAGATGGTATTGGAGTTGAGAGAACTTTCCCATTCCACGCATCAATCATCGACAAAATAGAAGTAACTTCTCGAGGTAAAGCTAGAAGAGCTAAACTATTCCATCTTAGAGATAGAACAGGTAAAGAAGCTAGAGTTGCAATCGACTTCACTAGAAAGTAATTCAAAATTTTCAGATTTAGAATATATTAAATCTCACCTAGATGGTGAGATTTTTTGTTATTGCGATGAGGTCGGACGAGGTCCACTTGCTGGTCCGGTTGTTTCAAGTTGCGTTTATCTTTTTCCTGACGGTGCAGGAGAGCAAATTTCATTTTTAAAAAATATCAATGTAACTGACTCAAAGAAATTGAATCAAAAGAAGAGATTAGCTATTTTAGATGAGATGAATATTGATCTAAAGACTTTAAAAGAAAATAAACTCTATAGCATAAATAAATACTTGGGCTTTGCAATAGCCAGTTGTAATGAAAAAGAAATTGATGAAATTAATATCCTACAAGCTTCTTTATTGTCTATGAAAAGAGCACTTTCAATTACTTATAGAGGTAGATCTGATCTTAGAGCTTATGCTCTATTAGATGGGAATAAAGTTTTTCATAAAAAAGGCTTTAATAAAATTTCATCACTAATCAAGGGAGATTTGAAGTCTGTCTTTATTGCGCTTTCATCTATTATTGCTAAAGAGTATAGAGATTTTTTAATGGATCAAATGGGTGATCTATACCCAGGTTATGGTTTTGAAAAACATAGTGGCTATCCAACAAAGTCTCATAAGGAAGCGATAATTAATCTTGGGGTCTTAGATATTCATAGAAAAAGTTTTAAAGGTGTTCGAGAGCATTGTTCTTGAGTTATAAATCTGGGCAAGACTTTGAAAAAGAACTCTCAGAGCGTTTTCATTCTCGATTTCCGGCTTGTTTAATTTCATCAACTCTGCTTCGTTCAAGAGGTTGTGGACAAATTGATATTGCATATTTTTCAAAGAATAGATTGGTTCTAGTAGAGGCTAAGAGCTCAAAAAATATTGGGCCTTCAGCTTATCAAATGAAAAGGCTTAGAAGTTCACAAAGGTTTTTATCTCTTATTTTAGATATACCAGTTAACTTAACGATTTCAAGGAAGTAACTTTATAGTCTTTTTGATCTTAGAATATACTCAAGTACTTTTAAATATCATCCGATAATACAATGTGAGCTATATACATCTATTCAGTCTACTAATCTCAATATCAATGGTTAGTTACCCTCAAGAAGTAAAACAAAATTCAGCGGTTGTGATTATTGATATGCAGCCTAAGTTTGTTACCAGGGGTGGATTTCATAAAAGACCATCAAATATATTGAAAGTTGATCAGATTATTAGTCATCAAATCGAAATTATTAACGATGCAAAATCAAGGAATATACCAATTCTTGTTATTGAATATGTAACATTTGGAGAAACAAACAAAGATCTAAAGAAAGCTCTTAAAGGCTATGGAAATCAAAAAACTTTTATTAAAAATAGAGATGGAATGTTCTCTGATTATAATATGTCTGTAAAGGAGATATCAAAAGCTTTGAATGACTTAAATGTTCGTAACCTTGTGATTCTGGGTGCAAACGGTGGATATTGTGTAAAAGATAGTATTGAAGGGAGTTTAGCTAAAGAATTTAATGTTGTTGCTTATAGCAAAGGTATTGCAGACTTTAATCATAAAGACTTTATTTATCCTTATAACAACAAGTATAAATATAAGCCTCAAAATTGCGAGTTTCAAGAAATAGATAATTGTGAGGCGATATGTAATATATTTGATAATCCATATCCATTAAATCTTCACTTGAAATCTTTTATGTTCTCTGATGAAGATCGAATTTTAGAAAGAGTAATCTATGATTCCAAGAGGGAAGTATTTAAAAAGCGATTTTTTAATAATAAAGTTCAAGAATTAGAACCTAAGAGAGGTCGAGCCAGAGGCAAGTAATTTGGATGTATATATTTATTTTTTTTTAACTCTCA
This sequence comes from uncultured Bacteriovoracaceae bacterium, assembly GCA_938017795.1. Classification (GTDB taxonomy): domain Bacteria; phylum Bdellovibrionota; class Bacteriovoracia; order Bacteriovoracales; family Bacteriovoracaceae; genus JAHDHG01. The sequence continues at coordinate 12,879 of CALIJZ010000031.1, read as the reverse complement.
AAGTAACTTTCTAGATAAAAAACTAGACCCTTGTCGACTTACTTTTAAGCTTTGATTGCCAGTCATCATCAAGATCGAAATTTTCTATTTCAACAATATTATTACTTAAACCATAAAGCTCAAACACTCTTTTAAAGTCCTTGTCTACGTTGGTTAGCTGAATGACCTTAAGTTCAGTTTGATAAATGGATTTCATGGTATTGACGTAATGGCTGATTCCGGAGCTTCCTATAAAGCTCACTCCAGACATATCAATCTTGATATCAACGTTATTATAGCTTAGATAGACGTCTTCAAGTGTCTCTCGAAGAGGTCTTGAGCTAGCATAATCTAGGTATCCTTTGAGTTGAACTATGATATTACCTACTGAATCTCGTAAAATAGTGGCCTTAATAGACATTTCAACTCCTTAATTTTGTAAAACATTTACTCACGTTGTAATCTTGTGTTCATATTCTACCAAGAGGAGATAATGCAGTCAGTCGTAGGAAATTTTGGATCACTTGTTTTATTAACCCTTCCTATAGGAAACCCAGAAGATATTAGTTTGAGGGCCTTAGAGGTTCTTAAATCCAAAGAGTTATTTGTCAGCGAAGATACGAGGACATTTAAAAGATTACTTGATCACTTCAGTATAGATGCGACTCAAAAGAGAATTATTTCTTTTCATGATCACTCTCATGAAAAAAAATATAAAGAAATCTTTGAAATTTTAAAAAACCATCGAGATGTCTATTTTGTAAGTGAAGCTGGAAGCCCTATAGTATCTGATCCCGCTTACCCATTAGTTAGATATTGCCTTGAAAATAACGTAGCGATAGATTCTATTGGTGGAATTAGTTCAGTTATTAGTGCTTTAGAATTAAGTGGTTTACGCTCGCAACCTTTTCAATTCATAGGTTTTTTACCAAGAAAAGATTCTCAAATTAAAGAGATTTTTAAAAGCCTTTATCAATATAGAGGGACAAGTATCATCTTTGAATCTCCAAGACGATTAGAAGCGACTCTTAAACTATTAATTGAAACGCAATTAAATTTTCGAGTTAGTATTGTAAAAGAGATCACTAAGACTTTTCAAAATGTCTATAGATATAATCATCCAACCGAAATTGATTTTACTGAAATTGATTTTAGAGGGGAATTTGTTTTAACTCTCGAAGCTCAGAATCAAGAAGAAAACAATCTTGATAACGAGCATTTACAGCAGCTAGCTAGAAATGTTCTAAACAATCAAGGAAAAAAGAAAGACCTAGCAAAGTTATTAGGTGAGATTTTAAGTATTGACAGTAAAGAGATGTATAAAGAATTAGTAGGCGATAAGTTTTAAAGAGGATAAAATTGATCTATGGCATGGTTTGAAAAAATTGAAAATCCGAAATTAAAAAATACCAAAAAAGGTTCTAATAGTGGCTTAACTGGAATTTGGAAGAAGTGTACAAAGTGCCAAGAGATTTTAAGCACTGAAAAACTTATTAATAATATAAACGTTTGCCCTTTTTGTGATTATCATTATCGAATTTCTTGGCGTGAGAGAGTAGATCTTATTTTTGATGAAGGATCAGTGAAAGTCTTTGATTCTAAATTACAAAGTAAAGACCCTCTAGAGTTTGAAGATAAGTTAAATTATAAAGAAAGGTTAGTTAAGTACAAAAATAAGACCAGAGATAATGAGAGTGTAATAAGATTACTTGGTAAAATTAATGACATAGAAGTATCATGTGCAATCATGAATTTCCCTTTTATGGGAGGATCAATGGGTGTTGTTTGTGGAGAGTTAATTGCTCAAACTATGGAATATTCTTTAGAGAAAAAAGTCCCTTGTCTCATTATTAGCGCTTCTGGAGGAGCTAGGATGCAGGAAGGAATTCTCTCACTTATGCAAATGGCTAAAACTTTAAGTTGTAGAAAAAAATTACGAGATGCTGCAATTCCCTATATTTCACTTTTGACTGATCCAACTACCGGAGGATGTGCAGCAAGTTTTTCTATGCTTGGAGATCTAAATATTACTGAACCAAATTCTTTAATAGGATTTGCTGGCCCTAGAGTCATTGAACAATCGATGAGACAAAAGCTACCTAAGGGATTTCAAAGGTCAGAATTTTTAAAAGATCATGGATTTGTTGATCAAGTTATTCACCGAACTAAACTTAAAGAAAAGATTCATTATTTTTTAAATTTTCTTTCATGATTGATTTTGATCCAAACTTTGAAGAAAAAATTTTAAAATTTCTAAAAGAAGAAATCGGATTTGAAAATTATGGTGATGCTCTTGATAGAGGCCTAACCCGGATTCAACCAATCTTTAAAGATCTTATAAAAAACAATCAAGCAAAAGTCATAATTATTGGGGGAACTAACGGAAAAGGTGAAGTTAGTTATAATGTTAGTCAAAAACTTCGTCTTGCAAAAAAACAATTTGGTTTATGGTCCTCACCACATATTTTATCGATAAGAGAGAGGTTTATATTTAATGGCGAAGTTATATCTTATAAAGATTTAGAAAAAAATATTGAGCACTGTTATTCTTACTTAGTAAAAAATAATTATAAGCTGAGTTTTTATGAGTTTTTATTTTATGTTTTTCTAAGTTGGATCAACAAAAAAAAAGTAGGATTTTTGATCTTAGAAGTTGGACTCGGAGGAAGATTAGATGCGACAAATTTATTTGATGCTGATATCAGTGCAATAGTTTCTATCTCACGAGATCATCAAGAATATTTAGGATCAACTCTAAGAGAAATATTATTTGAAAAATTAGCAATAACTCGAAAAAAACAAATATTAATTCATGGAGTTAAACAAAAGTATTTACAAGGTCTCATTAAAAAATATTGTCGGTTAAATCAAGTTTTTGAGATTGGAATTTTTGATCAGCAATTAGTAGATTCTCAAGATAACTTTCATGATTATAATTATAAAATTTCTAACTTAATTTCTATAGAGCTTGGTCTGCCCAGGTTTGAACATCATGAATCTCAGCCAATTTTAAGAAATTGGAAATTTAGCTTTGAAAAATGCGACATATACTTATCAGGTAGTCATAATATTGAAGGAATTAGACAATTAGGCAAAGATATTTGTAAGAAGGGTATAAAGCCAGATTTAATAGTTTATTCAAGCTCTCGAAGAAGCCCAATAGATATTTCTCATATTCTCAAATCGTTATTGGCCTATTCAAATAAAAATTGTAAAATATTAGTAACTTCATTTGATCATATAAAATCTATTGATTTTGAAACCTTAAGAGGAATCGCAGAATCAATAAACTCCGATAGGATTGGTGTCATTGAAACTTGGGAAGAGGCGTATAAGTATTCACAAAGTAGAGATAAAAAAAGGGTTCTTTTTACAGGGTCTTATTATTTTATTTCTAATATATTGCACGATATTCATATCACCAAACGTTTATTCTCAGGTGAATTTAAAACTAAAAATTTCTGAAAGAGTCCAAATTTACGCCAATAAAGGAATGAGCAAAAACCAAGGAGCGATCTTTGAAGCTATGGGGAGTGTCGTCATTGTAGATGAGAATCAAACGCTTTATGGAGAGAAGGCCCGTTTTGTAAAAGAAACTGGTGATTTAACCTTGGAAGGTAATGTTCGTTTAGTAAACCCTGATCTAACACTTTATGGATCAAAAATTGATTATAATTATAAAAAAAGAAGTATTTCAATTGAGAATGCTCGTTTAATTTCTCCAGAGTTTAAAGTGATCGCTGGTACGATTAAAAAAATTAATGATGATGAATTCTTAACAGAAAACGCCGAGTTTACAACTTGTCTTGATTGCACTGAATCTTGGACGATTTTTGGGAAGAAAATTCGAATTCAACTTAAAAAATATGTTCATATTTCTGAGGCCTTGGTTAGAATTAAGGGAGTTGATTTTTTCTATATTCCATATTTTATTTTTCCTATCAAAAATAATCGTCAAACAGGTTTTTTACTTCCTGAATATAGGAGGAAGAATTTCCGAAGTAATATTGATTCAAATATAACAAAAAGTATTACTAGTCACTCTGTTAAAATCCCTTTTTTTTGGGCAATAGATCAGTCAATGGATATGACTCTCGAACCAACTTTTAGGACAAGACATGGACCGGGTGGAGATTTTGAATTCAGAAAAGCATTTAATTCAAACTCTTATTTAAAAACAAAAGTAAGGTATTTATATGATGATATCTATGATACTTATCAAAAAAATCCAAATAGATATGGCTTAATGCATGAAATGAATTTTGGTTTTTGGAAAAACGCAAACTTTCATTTGAAGCTTCAAAATTTCAGTGATTTAGATTTTTATTATGAGCATAATGATTTTTCTCAAGTTGATGTAGTTGAAGAAAATTATGGACTAAGCACTTTCTTTGATTACAGATCAGAAGTTTTTAATATTGGTACTTTAGTGAGCATGAAAAAAAGTTTCCTTTCTGATAAGGTCGACCAATATGACACATTTTTAGACTTTAATGATAATACTGTAAATTTATTACCTAAGATATATCTGACAACGACTCCATTTAAAGTCTTTAATAGAAATAGCAAGTTTTTAAGATATATGAATACCAGTTCATCCTTGAAATTATCAAACTTTAGTCAAGACTCACCACAATCTTTGGGGATAATTAGAAATGCTAAAAGAGTAAACTTTAATAATGATCTAAACTTAGAAGTCTTAAACCCTGGTAGCTATAGGGTTGATATGAATTATAGTTTTGATGCTCAGAAATACTTTTTTGACAAAAGTATTTCTGATGATTTCTTTAAATATAGTGGGGTTTTAGATACTAGCTTTTCAATTGATTTAGGAAAGGTTTATGGGAAAGCTAGCAAGAAAATAAAATCAAATTTAGGTTCTCAGGAAAATAGTGAAGGCGTTATTGGTTATCTAGAAAAATTAGACTTGAAAAAAAATGAACAAATTCAATTTGATTACCAAACTTCAATAAAACATTTGCAAACAATTAAGTTTTCTCATTTTTATATTCCATTTGAAAAAGAAAGTGGGAATGCTAATTTTAAAAATCAAATCAATAGTACAGGAAGTTTGTTTGATATGTGGGATGCTGTGAGATCAACTGAACATCTTTTAGGACAAGAATATAGTCGAACTCAAATGCCTTTTAGTAATAATACCGTTGCTTTATTTTGGAATCATTCTTTAATAAGAAAAAAATATAAAAAAGCATCTTACCAAAATAATGCTAGCTACCCTGAGGATAATTTTCATTATCAAAAACTAGCTTATTTGAATTTATCTCAAGGTTATCAATTGAATGAAAACTCAGGGTTTACAAACGATTTAACAAGACTAGGTAGCGAGTTTGGATATTATTTTACCCCAAAGTTCAATCTCAAGTTAGAAAATTATTATTTTTACGACTCAGAGCAATTCATCGGTGATATTACTTTAAAAAATGATTTTGGAAATCTAAAGCTTCTGAATCGATATAGCTATAATGGCTTCTCTCAAAGGAAGCTATACTCTTGGGGAGTAGATCTAGTAATCCGAAAAAACTTTATCGCTTCAGTTTATGAAGGTAGAAACTTTTCCACAGGCAGCTTTATTAGTCGTAAGTCTACTTTGCAATATCTTGGAGATAATAATTGTTGGTACTTAGCAGGTTATTATTTGCAACGACCTAAAGATGATAGTTTTGGAATAGACTTTAATATTAACTTTGGTGATGGAAAGTGGGAAAATAATAATGTTCGGAGAATTTATTGAATACTATTCGGATTTACGATTTTGAAGATAGTTTTACTTATAATATTGCGACTTCTTTCTTTAAAGAAGGAAACAATCCATTAGTTTCTCATTTTACTAAGTTGGAAGCAGATTTAAAAAATAAAAAATTTTCTAATGATGTATTTGTCCTTGGCCCCGGTCCTGGCAGGCCTGAAATGTATATTAGCCTATATGAACTCATCAAGAAAAAAATATATGATAATTATAAATTTTTAGGGATTTGTTTAGGTCATCAGATTATTTTAAATTCTTTAGGCTATCCTATTAGAATTTCTAATAAACCAATTCACGGCTTTAGTGAAAAAATAACACTTAATAAATATTGGAAGGATTACTTTCTTATTGAGGAAAATGAAATAGAAGTTCAACGATATAATTCTCTAGAAATTTTTCAGTCTAAATTTAGAGAAAAAAATATCAGCACTTTAGTGAAAGATAATATTATCTATGCTTCAGTGTTAAAGAATTCGATAACCTACCAATTCCATCCGGAATCAATTGGGACAGTTAAAAATCATATTTTTTTTAGTAAACTTTTAAATTATAAGAGGTAAATATATTCTTTAATGTTTTTATTTCTTAAAGAGGATCTAAATGATCCGAATCATTAATATAGTCTAAGGAGCGAGATGAAAATTTTATTAACAAATGATGATGGTTATGAATCTGATGGATTAGAACTTTTGCATGTTGCAATATCTAAGATCTGTAAAGATTTACATGTTATGGCTCCAAGTGGTGAAAGATCGACTAGCGGGCATAGCTTAACTTTAAATAAACCTCTGAGAGTAAAAAATTACGGTAAAAATAAAAATCACTGTACCGGTTTTCCGGCCGATTGTGTTTTATTATCACTAGGTCATTTTCATAAAGGAAATCTTCCCGATTTAGTTATTTCAGGAATAAATAAAGGAGCTAATCTTGCTCAAGATATTTATTATTCAGCTACTGTTGGTGGGGCCAGAGAAGCTGTCTTTCATGGAGTAAAAGGGATAGCAGTAAGTCTTGCTTGTAAATTCTTAGTTGAAGATCAAAATTTTCATTTTGATACTGCAGCTCATATTACTAAATTATTTGTTGAAGCTGGAATCAGTGATATTTTAGCTCCTAAGACTTTACTAAATATTAATATTCCTAATACGGACTTATCTGAAATCAAAGGCATAAAACTGACTAACTTAGGTTTTAGAAAATACTCTGAGGAAATTGAAAAGAGGGTAGATGGCAGAGATAGAGATTATTACTGGATTGTAGGTAAATTAGAAGGGCATGAAGATATAGACAATTCTGATTGCCAGGCAATTCTTGATGGGTATGTGTCTGTAAGTTTATTACCGGTTATTATTGGAGATAAAGTAAATTTAGAAAAGCTTCAAAAGTTAATTGAAGTACTAAATCAAGGATTTTCATGAAACTAATTGGACTATTAATTTTCGCCTTCAGTTATATTTCTTGCTCTACCATTCAAAGCGGACATTTTTTTAAAGTAAAACATAGTCATGAAGATCACGGAGACCATAGTAGATTTTCAGAAATAGATAAAAGTATACTCGCTCGAAAAAGAAGATCTCTAGTATTTGTTCCTCAAATTAAACCAAGACTTATCAAGCTCGGTGATACTGTCGATTATACTAGATCAGTCGCTTCGGCCCATCAAAGAATTAATTATGATTACTCTTTTCCTCTTGATGAAGAAACTGGAGATAAACTGTTACAATTCACTTGGCCGCTTGAAGATAATTATAGAGTTACCTCTGGTTATGGAAAAAGAAAGTTAGGAAATAAAAAGAGAATGCATAAAGGAATTGATATTGGAGCAAAAAAAGGAACACCTATTCTTGCTGCCGAATCTGGAAAAGTCATTTACTCTGGTTGGATGGGAAGTTATGGAAATGTGACAATTATTGAGCATACTCCTGATTATCACTCTGTTTATGCTCACGCTAGTCGTAATTTAACTGTCAAAGGGGATAATGTAGGGCGAGGTGAAATTATCGCTAAAGTTGGAAGTACGGGAAGATCAACAGGTAATCATTTGCATTTTGAGATTCGCTTTGAAAATAAGGCACTTAATCCGGCCAATTTTTATCAAGACGAATTGGTTTTAAAATAAGATTATAATTCTAAAATTTTAAAATACATTTTTGCAGTATTAATAGCATCTTCAAGTGCGGTGTGGGCGACTTCGCCCATACCTAGAAAATTCATAAGCTTAGATCCAGACTCACTTCCAGGGGGCAATATTCCTTTATCCATAAATGAATAACTGGCTGAGCTCACATCTTGAACTCTATGAGAAAAATATTTTCTCATAAACTCCCAGCCAAGGTCACGGTTTAGAAAAGGTAAATCAATGGCATTGATAGATTTTCCAAACAATACAATTGGTTCTTTATTAAAAAATTCTTGAACTTTTTCTTGATTTAAATATTTTTCAAAACTAACTTTAAAATCTACAAGACTTTCGCCTTCAAGATGAGCTTTCTTAATAAGAGTTTCATTATTTTTCATTACCCAAGGGTTTAACTTTGGTTTAAGTTCATCAAAGCTTGGACACTGAATAAAACGGTGAAAACTCAAGTTCTCTAGTATGGTTTTCTTAGAAACATCTATAGGAATGCAAGCAAATTCAATAATGAGGTCATTTTGCTCCAGTCCTGTAGCTTCTAAATCGAATGATAAATATTTCATGCCTAATTATGAAATACAATGACAAGAAAGTCAGTTTTTAAAAGCCAAAATGTCACCGGAAAAAATGATTTTTATCTTTCCTAGAACCCAGACAGTGTTATAATTAAATATAGCGACATGGATGTTGCTAGTTCAGACAGGATGTCTAAAATGAGGGTCATACGGCAGATGGCCCTCTTTTTTTGTAGATTTTTCTCGTATTTTACAAGCTTATTTCATTTAAATTCATCTTATGTTAGAAAACATATATGTTAGGTGAGAAATTTTACATACATTCAATATATCCTGCCACAGAAGGTGAGGGAGTTTTAATAGGAACACCACAAGTATTTGTGAGATTTCAGGGGTGTAATATTGGATGTTTAAATTGTGACTCTAAAGAGACTTGGGATTTTAATTCTGGTGGAATATCTTATTCAATGGATGAGCTTCTTGAAGAAATTAATCAACAGGCCAAGCAGTTAAAAAGAATATCAATTACTGGTGGGGATCCAATGCATCCAATTCATTTACCTCGTGTAAAAGAGTTAACTAGAGAACTTGTTAATCGAGGCTTTCAAGTAAATATTGAAGCTTCTGGAACAAGAGTAGATGATGAGTTATTTGAGATGGTGAGCTTTATTAGCTTTGATTTTAAGACGCCTTCGACAGGGGTGAGAACACCGATTTCACACCTCATGCACTTAGTTCAGCAATACCCTGGGAAGTATCAAATTAAGTCAGTAGTAGAATCATCTGATGATTATGACTATATCTCAAAAGCCTATAAAAGAATTTTTGATCAACTTGAAATACACCCTGTATGGGTAATAACTCCGAGTTTTATTCCAGGTACAAGTTTTAATAGAGAATTAATCAAAGATACCTATCAGTGGAATAATGACCAAGGAGGGAAATTTAGAATAATCCCTCAACAGCATAAAATTATCTATGGTACCGATTCGTTATTAGTCTAAACTATTCAGCAGCTGGAGTATCTTCAGCAACAACCTCTGCTGGAGCTTCAGCAGCTGCAGCTTCCTCAACCGGAGCTTCCTCGACTGGCTTAGCTTTAGCAACTGTAATTAAGCCTTCAGAAAGTAAGACCTTTTGTTTTTCATCACCGTTAATATATTTTTTATTCTTATTTTGAACGCAAAATCTATTGTTTTTCTTCTTATAGATTGAAAATTCGCCTGATTTTTTAACTAATTCCATTATATTTCCTTGTGTAATAAATTTATTTTTGAAGATTAGTGAGCTGTGAAGGTTTTGACAAGTTTTACACTCATAGACTGGCTGCGTTATTGTGTAATAATTTCAGCTTCGATTATCCTATTATAGATATATCACGAGATCGAAAGTATTTTGAGTTAATTGAAAAATAAAAAGGATCAATAATGAAGAGTTTAAGAAGTAATAGTCTAATACTTATAACCGCTCTTTTGTTTATCTCCTGTGGTCAATCAACTAATCTAAATAGTAAGGTAGCTTCTCAAGACATTCAAATTAGAACTGAAATTTATGAAGAAAATGAAAAATTTTTTGTTGATGAATTTTTGACTCGTGAGGGGGCAGTTGATCAGAGAATCTCTCACAATGTATTTACAAGTCAGCATTTAAGAAATGAGTTTATAAGGAATAAAAAGAAAAATATTTCTTCAGGGAAATCTATAATAGTTAATAGAGACTATGATATTGTTTCTTCAAAAAATATATGGACAGTAAAAAATAATTGGACCCTTGATTGGGAGAGTAAATACTCACTATGGGTAAAAGAAAACTTTCATCAAAACTTTTTTCTTAATCATAATATCTCTACAGATTGTGCCGATGTTGCATTTGTTCTTAGATGGATCTTTGCTAGAATTCATTCTCTCCCTGCTGCTAATACTTTAGCAGGTTCAGGAAAAATCTTTTCTCAAGATAATTTTATAAGAAAGTGGAAAAGGCTAAAAAGAGATACTTTATGGTACAAAGACGAAGTTTTTTTAGCAGCCTTAGAGTACTTAAAAAATAGTACTTATACTAAAACTTTAAAGTTAGATACTTATCCAGTTAAGCTCTCCAAAGATGCTTTTAGAGAAGGAGTTATCCAATTAAACCCAACGCACGTAAGAGTTATCTCGCAAATAATTTATGATGGATCAGGAGTCCCAATTTTAAAACAATATTCAACGAGGCCTACTGCAATTAGACCTATGGCCAAAGAGGTAATGTTAAACTTTAAAGCAATACCAGAATCTGATGGAGGGTTTGTAAAGTTTCGATGGCCTATTAAATCAAAAAGAAATTGGAAATTAGTCAATGGTAAAGACATGTCATGGTTTTCTAAAGATCAATATCAAACTAAGTTTTTAGATGGCAGTGTTAATTTTACAAATTATTTAATGGATACTTTAGGAATTAAGAAAAATGCTAGAGCAACAATTTCTTCTATGCTTGGTGCTGTTAAAGAGTTTGTAAATCAAAGAGATGAAATAGTTGCTCAAGGGTATGAGTACTGTCAGCAATATTCATGTGATTTAGGAACTATTGCCTATGATGATTGGAGTACACCTTCTAGGGATAAACGAGTAGTAGAATTCTTTAACAAGATAGATAAGCTGATTGGAGAAAATACAGAGATTGATCCATCGCTCAAAGATTTTTATATAGATTTAAAAAGTAATACTTTTGTTGATTTGCAATATGCTCAAATTGGTTTAACTATGATGGAAGTTGAGAAATTATTTAGAGACTCATACTTATCTTACGATCCAAGAGATTTAATAGCCTATAGGTGGGCAATGGATATGAGAGTTCAATATTATTCTTTAGAATTAAAGATTAATCGATTATTAAAGGTTCGAGAATTAAAAATAGAGCAAGCTCAAGTTTGTCGAGATTCTCTAGAATGTATAAGTGGAACTAAACTTTTTGAAACACTGAATACAATCAGCTTAGATAAAGAACTAAAAAAATATATAAAAAATATAAACTTTCTATGTAACTCTAGTGCTGAGTATTGTTTACTTCGCGACAAACCTGATTTAATAAATATCTCTAAGTATCAATCAGAGCCCAATTTATCTATTAATAAAAGATTGGGGATTATTAAAGAATCACTAGCTGCTAAATGATAGATCTTCTAGTCGTAGTTGGTTATATTTCATTTATTTTTATTCTTGCTATAAAAAATAGATCTAAAGCCTTAACTTTAGAAAAACAACAAGTTGATTTATCAAACTTTTATCTAGCTAATAATTCGCTGAGTTTAAAAGATTCAATCTTTTCAATTATAGCAACTGAAGTCTCGGCCTTAACATTTATTGGAATTCCGGCTTTTGCTTATGGAAAAAATTTCAGCTTTATTTATATTTATTTAGGAGCCTCTATTGGGAGGTTAATAATTTCAGCATATATATTACCTAAGATTTATGGGAAAGGAATTACCCTCTATGAAATTATCACTGATTATAGGAAATCAAGCAGAGGAGCCCATATAGCTCTTAGTTTATTTTATATCACTGGGAGAGTTTTAGGTGTAGGAGTTAGACTTTATGCTGGATCCATCCTTATTTCCGAGTTTTTTGGACTAAGTATTTATGCGGCAATTGGATTAAGTGCATTCATTACTTATATCTATACTCTTATCGGTGGATTAAAGGTTGTTGTAAAAACTGATTTTTATCAAGTATTGATATTTATTATAGGAGGAGTCTTTGCTCACTACCTTATAGTTGATGTGAGTGAGTTCACTTGGTTTGAGTTAATGAACGAAGCCTATATGAATAATAAAATCGTAGATTTTTCAAATCTTTATAGAGATTTCTTTATTGGAGTAATTGGTGGGGTATTATTTGATATTTGTACACATGGAATGGATCAGGATTTTGTTCAAAGACTTTTAGCGTGTAAAGATTTAAAAACTGCTCAAAGATCAATTAAACTCTCGTCAATTTTTTCAATTTTCATTGGTCTCTTGTTTTTATCAATAGGTGCCCTTTTATGGAGTCATTATCAAAATATAGGGCTTGATTCAGATGTAAAAATAGATAAGATTTTTGCTTATTTCATTACAACCGAATTTCCAGTTGGATTAAGGGGCTTAATGTTAGCAGGAGTTCTAGCTGCAACGATGAGTACTTTGGATTCAACAATAAATGCAGTAGGAAGTTGCTTAAGCATAGATATTTGGAATCGAGATAAAATTACTGATAAAAAAATAATTTTTAAAGATACGACTTTAACTATCTCTCTTTTATTAATTGTCGCTTTAGCTGCAAGTAAATCTAGTGAAATTTTAGAATTAGGGCTTAAGATTGCAAGCTGGATTAGCGGTGGCATATTAGTCGCCTTTCTCACTCAAGTAAGCTCAAAGTATAATTTCAAGCTAACTTTTAATATTGTATTGGCCCTGATAGCTGTAAATATTGTTTGTGTTGCCTTTAATGTATTCATTTATAAAGGACCTT
>CALIJZ010000030.1 GCA_938017795.1 uncultured Bacteriovoracaceae bacterium | reverse complement strand
ACTGAGGAATTCACGAGTGACGAAGTTTTTGAATTACAGATCACTCATTATCATCCCAGAAGATCACTATGATCAGCTTCAAGCTCAATATAGGGTAGTTTGATCGTATCAAGGCCCTGGTCCTCAATTGTTACAAGCCCGTCATTACTAGAATGATTTTTTAATAATAACAGGTGGGAAAGTCTTATAACTTTAGGAACATTCTTATTTTTAGTAGTTGCAGTTTTTATTTGACAGAAATTAGAATTTAGAAAATCGTAAACTGCTTGATTTGATTGAATTTCTTCTTTGAAAAATGCAGTATAAAAATTAGGAGAGAGACATCTTACTCCAGGTATAAAAAGAGCAAAGAAATTTAGTATGGGGTAGCTTAAGTAATTAAATAGTCCAATACTATTATTTTTAAAAAGGGAAGACCCTTTCAGTGGAGCGCCAACGCAGTAAACATGTTTTAAATATCGCCGAGAAAAATCAATATCATCAATTATCAAATGCAAGATCTCAAGACATGCTTTGCTATGTGCAAATACAATGGCTTTCTTGTTGTTTTTTTCTACTAAGGATATAATTTTCTTTTTCAAAAGAGGTAAGTTAGATTTAGCATCTCTAAAAGAGTTTGGAGTAGTACATAGAATTGAATTTTCATCCACACCAAGATCTACTAAGATTTTTTTATTCTCTTTGAGATAGTCCCCGACGAAAGGAAGAGATAAGATTTCTCCAAGTATTCCTCCGAGAAAAATGTATGAATATTCATCAATGTTTTCAGGAGTAATAAGCTGACTTTGGTTGTCTGTCTCTAATTTAGAGTTCACAATTAAAGTAGAAAGAGTCTTTTTATCTAGCTTATAGCTTTTATAAGTTCTGTCGTAAGTATTAAAAATATAATCCCAGAGATGAGTTGTGTTGCCAAAATTTTTCATAGGTGATTTTTTGTGATGATGCATATGATATTTTTGGATATAGGACATATACCCTGAACAATATTGTCGATAATGAATAAAGTAATGAACACATTCATAGAGATAGTAGCCAATAGATAATCCTAATCCAATAGAGAGTACACTTTGAATATGAAAAATAAGCATCAAAGGTGATAAGACGATAGGTAGAATCAGACAAATCATTAAGAAGCCTGAGTTTAAGACTCTATGGTCACTCATTTTTTTATGATGATATTGATGAAAAGATCCTATGAAATAATTAAATGCTTTACTCTTAAATTTTTGATGATAGATAAATCGATGGATTACGTACTCAATAAGAGACCAATAGAGAACACCTATTAATATAAACGTTAATGATGCAATTTCATTTCGTATTGCTAAAAAATAATTCAGAATAAAAATAACTGGAAGCACATAGAAGAAAAGGTGTAGTGGATTTACTGATGCAAAATACTTAATCAGATTAGATCGATCTTCAATCATAAACTTTGAGTTTCTATCTTGCATATGGCAATATTAGCACGATTTAGGCTTTATAAGTAATAACCATGAAAAAAGACCATACTAAAATTCAAGAATTAGAAGATGGATATAATATAAAAATTCGCTTATTTGAGCTGATGTCAATTCTGTTGAATTTAAGCCTGACTATCTATTTAACACTCAATAATGAGAGCCTTAATGAAGGAATTTCCTTTTCATTAATTCTAATTACTCTATTTGCCTGGCTAAGTGCTGATTTTCTATCGGGCTTAGTTCACTGGTTTGCTGATACTTGGGGAGACCTTGAATGGCCTATTCTAGGCAATCTTTTCATTAGGAGCTTTAAAGAACATCATATAGATCCTGCTTCGATCACGAGGCATGATTGGATTGAAACTAATGGAGCGAATTTTTTTGCAGGGATATTCCTATTGCTCTTGGCTTTCTTTTTTCAATCAAGACTTGGGCTATATTTTATTTTACTAAATATATTTATTATTTTTACAAATCAAGTTCATAAATGGGCCCATCAAAAGAGTGTTCCTTCTTTAGTCAGATCTTTACAAAAAATCGGACTAATCTTAAATCCAATCCAACATGCAAAACATCATAAGAAACCATTTGATTTGTATTATTGTATTACCTCTGGGAAATTAAATTTTGTTCTGACTGAAATAGGTTTTTTTAAATTTCTTGAAAGAGTTATTACTCGTGTTACTGGCATTGTTCCTAGAAAGGATGGCTTGTAAAATATTATCTTCCTAAGTTTTCTTTAATCTTAAAACCAAGTTCAGATGGATATTGACTCATAGACCAAATATAATCATGATATTTTTTATTCTTGTTTTTTGCTTGTCCTTGATGGATTTGAAATTCAAGACCTAAAGGACTTTCTTCAAAGCCCGCATGTTGATGACATCCAATACAATTAGTAACACCAAGATTTTCTCCTCTTTCGAAATATGGATTTGAGCACCATTGAAACTGGTTATTAGCAAGACTTAAAGTGTTTGGCCTATTTTCTTTATAGTCTGTAACATGACAAGATTTAAAGCTTTTAATTATAGGTTGAGTTGCTTTTTTTATTTCTTTAGGAGAATACCAATAACTAGACCAGAACCATTCACTGCTAATCTTTGTCATCATATGTATGGCCAATAAATAAAACTTTGTTCCATCTTTTCTTTGAATAAAAAATAAATCTGAAAAATCTTCAACGTAGTTTCTTTGCAAGGTTTTCCAGCTTTTATCTTTAGACTCTATCATTTTTAAAACATTAAATTCTTCATCATTAAAAATCGGGATAGGATTAGATTCTCTTCTCCATTCTAACTTTAAGATAAGACTTCCATCTTTTACTGAGGTATCATTATCACAATTAGTTTCAGGATAAACATGTGAGCTACAGTCAGCCCATAGAAGTTTTTTATCAATTAAAGATCTAACAAACTGAGGATTAAAGACAACTCTGGGTATACCCATTAAGTTCTTTAGCTTTTTTGACTTTAAATTTGACTTAAAGTCATTGTATAAATTTTGATCCCAACCATGAAGCAATTCATATAAATCTAAATTTTGATTTATAAAATCAAATCCTTCTTTTTTATTTTTTACTCTTTTTAGAATAAACTCAAACTCCTTGGAACTAATGAGTTGTAAAAAATTCGGAAGACCATTGCTTTCTTTGATCAATAGATTAAATAAAGTATTTGCTAGATCTTTTCTTTGTTTGATCTGCAGAGTTTTAATTTTTAAATTGAGAGTTTCTTTAGAAGGTCTAATATCCGGAAATCCAAAATGTCTTCTGATATATTTAGTATTTTGATTGAGAGAAGCGGGTAGTTCACCGGGAAAGGAGTAAATGGATAATATTGATGCGATGATGACTAGTGCTTTCATTATTCTTTTGTTTATATAGTATTTCACTTAACAAAAATAGTCAGGAGTTTCCTTTGAAGCAATTCATTTTTATATTTCTCATTTTCTCAAGCTCTTATTCTCAGACTCATGAAAACTATGAAGAAATTGCACTAAAAAGCCTACAAATGTTGGGTGCGAATGTTGATGGAGCACGTCAAAGTTGCAATCAATGCCACACAATAGATAAAGATCAAATTTTGGAATGGTCTAAAAGAACAATGATTGTTCTGAATTGCTTTGAATGGTTTAAAGATGAGCCAGAAAAACTTAAGGAGCATTGTCTAAAAAAAGATGATAAGTATTTAGCCAAAGACTATGGGATATGGAGTGCTTTCATAGATAAAGAAAAATTTATAGATGCTTTCAAGTTAATGTTTAAAGATGGTTGGGAGTCCGAATATAAGCAAGCTGTTTCTTCCATTCAAATGCCTCCTCATGGCAACTTATTTAAAAAAGAAGATTTTGCCATAATGCAGAAATGGTCTAAGAAAAAATTTATACACTTAGAACAAATTTTAAATAGTGATAGAGCTTATCCAAAAACATGTACTCCTTATTCTTCTAAAAGACTTAATACAATATTAAAAAAATCAATGGCCTATAATTGGAAATCTTATCACCAGGATTTACCTACAACTTTCTATGGCTGCTCTTCTACAAATACATTTCAATGTTTTTCTGAAGTTGGAACAGATGGCCAAGATAAGTTTAAAGAAGTCAAAAAATATGATTTTTCTAAATCATGGAAATATAAGCATCATCCCCACGCAAAAATGAGGATTATTAAAGATCTGCCTAAGTCACTTTTTTATTGGTCGAGAACATCACCAGATGGTCGATTTTTTATCACTGGAGCTTTAGGATATATTTATAAAGACAATGAAATTGTCTTTACAGAAGAAATAGATAAATATGCATCTCTTGGGGTTGACCTTGAAACAGATAAAATTACCTTTATAAAATCTCCTTATGATCCAAACTTCACTCCTGATGGAACATCTATTAATATGGCCGGAGGTAAGTTTTGTCCTCTTTCATTATTAAAATATAATGATACTAATTATTTAAGCTTCGAAGAGCCACAATGTTCTAGTATTGAAGAGATTGAATTATATCAAAGTCTTGCAATTTCATTAGAAAACTCAGATACGTTTGCAGTGGCTGGAACTCATAGCTCCGACTATGGAGGAACTGATTTAAGAAAACCTGAAAAAGAGATACAAGACCCACTCGCATCTTGGCTTAATAGAAGCTTTTTACATTTAACTCACCTAGATTTTGATGGAAGGTCTTATGTTTTAAGAAGACATGAGAAAATTGAATCACCATTTTTTGCAGATTGGATTATTTCTCACACAGGAAGCCTTTTAGTTTCAAGGAAAAGTGGTTGGGATGCTTCGTCTAATAAATATTTAGATCTAGGGCTTGTTGTACATGAGTTAAAAGAAAATTTAAAAACGAATAAATTTGAGCTTCAAGAACTTGCACAATTTTGTACTAAGGGAGGAAAAGCAAACTTCTCTTATGACGATCGCTTTATGGTTTATCATCATTATATCGATGAGAATGATTTTAAAGAGTATGGCTTTAAATCAAAAGAGGACGAAGAATTTAAAAAGCTTTTGAAAACTAAAAAAAGTGATATTTGGTATATTGATTTATTAGAAGGAACTCCTCGAAGAATTACAAATATGGGAGCAAATCAATTTGCTCTATTTCCTCACTTTAGGGCCGATGGTTGGCTACATTTTGTAGTTAAAGATCAAAGCACTAATAAAAATTACTTATTAGCAACTAATGAGCTTTTAATTAAATAAAGATGAGTAGGTATGATTTTGAGTTAACCTCAAGATAAACATAGATCTTTAGTATTATCTGAGAAAATTCGTTTTTAGATATTTTTCAACAGACCTTTTTGCCTAGAATGTAGGCATTCTTAAATAAGATTAAAATAGTATTAACAAAGGTTTTTATGAAAAAATTAATACTATTATTATCACTTATAAGTTGTAATGAGAGCACAGCTTTAAAGTCTGAACCAAAAGTTCAGTTAGAATGTAAAATGACTGAATGTAAAATGATTGAGATCAATCAAGTTGAAGATAAAATGTTTCAACCACCAAATTATTCTATTAGAATTGAACTAAATGAGAATTTAAAAAACTATAATTTCTCTGCGATTGAAACTGAAGGGAAATTTGTTTTTGAACAAAGATCTCACTTAGATGAGATAAGATATTTTTCTGAAACAAACGATCTTTTCATTAAATTAAAAGATCATGATGATATTGAAGCCAATAAAGAATTTAAAGAGTCCTTCAAAATATATTTCAAAAAAGATAACAATATAATAGTTGTTAACTTGAGTCTTAATTATAATTTAATGTTGCATGAGCATAATCCTGAAAGAGTATTTGATAAAGACTTTCATTGGATGGGGCAAGACAGGGCTGGATCGTTAGAACTAACAACAGATGCTGATATTTCTGATGACAAAATTGAAATCGGATATAGTGTGAGAGCTAACTTAACTGGTGAGTTAGAAGATATTGATCTACTAAACCTAGAGGTTGAAAATAGCGGAGAGTTTGATCAATGTTTAATTGAAGTCTCAGAAGAAGAAATCAAGCAAACTTGGATTAGCTGTGAAGGACTTCATGATTGGGATTTTGATTCTGCAGCTGGGAGTGCTGGAAACGCTCCGATGAAGTATGTGGATATTATTGATAATGAGGGTAAGAAAAAAACAGTCATGATTATGATTCACTTTCTTGACCCGAGGTAAATTATGAAAAATTTAATTTTAATATTATTTCTTACTAGTTGTTTTAAAGGTATTGGTACATCTGTTCGAAGTGTTAATTCAAGTAGGCCTGTACAAGATACGGGAAGCACATTAGGTGGAGGAGAGACTGATGTTGGTGGGACTAGCGATGGAACTACTAATGGAAGTGATTCTTCAGGTTCTGATACTGGTGGAACAGACTCTGGTGGTGGAGGAGAAAAAAAATATAAATTAGAATTAATGAGTAAGATGAATTTATCACAAAAAGGAATTTCTGTTCCTGTAATTCGAGGAATATGTGCTAATGATATATGGGGCTGGACTGACCCTGAAAATAAAAAAGAATACGCTATTTTAGGATTAACGAATAAAACTTCTTTTATCGATGTTACTGATCCAAGTAATCCAATTCACTTAGCAGATTTAAGATCAAAAAATGGAAGTAGTAGTGAATGGAGAGATATTAAAGTTTATAAAAATCACGCTTTAATTGTTTCTGAAGCGAGTAATCATGGTTTACAAATTTTCGACCTTACAAAGTTGAGAAATCTAGATGGATCAAGTGTCCAAGTGTTTGAAATTGAAGATGTGTATTATAATAGATTTGGAAATGCTCATAATATAGTTGTTAATGAAGAAAGTGGCTTTGCCTATGCTGTTGGAGCGACTCAAACTAGTGGAAACTTTAGAGCTTGTGATTTCTCATTGCACGCTATAAATATTCAAGACCCTGATTCTCCTAGCTTTGCAGGATGTATTTCAGCAAACCTTGCAACTGGAGGAGCCCCCGGAGCCCTTATTGTAAACTCAGCATCCAAAAGTTCTATTATTAATGAAAACCCAACCTTTAAAGAATGCATAGAAAGAAAAACTGAAAATGAAAATGGTGAGGTTAAAGCGATGCACGATGGTACTGATGCTTGTGGAAAGTTCTATACCCATGA
Organism: uncultured Bacteriovoracaceae bacterium; assembly: GCA_938017795.1. GTDB lineage: Bacteria > Bdellovibrionota > Bacteriovoracia > Bacteriovoracales > Bacteriovoracaceae > JAHDHG01. The sequence goes on along the minus strand of CALIJZ010000030.1, from coordinate 79,164 downwards.
CGCTCAATGTGTAATTTATGATGGACCTGATACAGATCATAAAGGTAAAGAAATTTGTATTGTTTCTAATGGGCCAACAAGTAACCGTCTTGAAAATCCAAATGTTGATCCTGATAGCTTTCATATTATGGATGTTAGTGATAAGAGTAATCCTAAACTTCTTGATACCTATGTCATAACTGAAAATCCAGGATATGCTCATCAAGGTTGGCTAACGAAGAATCATGAATTCTTCATTGCCAATGATGAACATGATGAATTATTTAAAGGTGAACCAAATACAAGAACAATTATTATAGATGTTAGAGATTTGGATAATGTAAAACATCACATGTATTTTCGACATTCCGTTAGTTCAATTGACCATAACCTTTATGTGAAAGGTGATCGAGTCTATCACGCAAACTATAATTCAGGTTTAATGGTTTATGATATTAGCAATATAGAAAATAAAGAGTATAAGTTCCTCGCTCAATATGATACTAACCCAACAAAAGACTCTGCGGTTTTTGAAGGTATGTGGTCAAATTATCCATTTTTTGAATCAGGTACAATTATCGCTTCAAAGTTGGAAACTTGTGAACTCTTGGTTCTTAAAGAGAGTTTAGAGTAAGAGAACTATTTACTATAAGATCTGGTCTCTAGAGTCTCTTCATCTGTTAATGTAATGGTATTGCGATCTTCAGACAATTCATATGTAAATAGATAACGTCTTTTATTATCAGTTAAGCTGCCTTCACATGGCTCACCGAAAAGCTCTTTAGATACGCCTTCTACCCAGTCATTAAAACCACAATTATCTGTCTCTGAAGTAGAAGAATTAATTGCGGTAACGTCATCAGAATCATGAAGCTTTAACTGTAAACTATTAAGTTCCATCTCAAATTGAGTTGTCGTGTATTGAAAATCAACGCCAAGTTGAAGTTCTTTTTTGATATTTGTTTCTACACAATCCACACCATCATAAGTAACTATCTTTAGATGACCTTCTGATTTTTCATCCACTACCAAGTGGAACTTTTCAGAAGTGCTAGGACTTTCTGTACTATTGTTTTTACAGGGAGCATTCCAAGTTGATGCAAGAGAAACTGAGTTGAAATTATCATCCTTTGCCTGGTCTGCAAGCTCTTGAAGTTTTTCACAACCCAGCATAGTAGATAATCCTATAGTAATAATAAAAATCTTTTGAAACATTTCTATTTCTCCTTGAAATATTTAGTTAATCTTTTTTGATAAGTATATATTGGGTAGATTGATAATTGATTTTAATATCTAAAACTAATGAATTCAGGTAGTTAATTGTAGTTATTATCTAAAGAAGAAATTTTTGAAATTTAGTTTTTGACTCTAATAATTGGCATAATTGATAGAGAGAAAAAAGCTGAGAAAAAAATAAGCCGGATTCTGTATTAAGACATCATTCATCTAGGCCTTAAATTACTCTAAGGCTCATGCGTCCTACCCGCTAACTTTTATCGAGAAGATATCAAGCGTTAGCCTATGTGGACTTGCACTTCGTAGAGTTTACCTGGTTTCACTACAGCATTACCTGTACATTCTTTCTGTTGCACTAGTCCTTGCCTCGCGGCAGACGGGCGTTACCCGCTACGATACTCTATAGTGTCCGGACTTTCCTCAGAAAAACTCTGCGATATCACTTTCTTCTCAGCACTTTTGTTCTAGCGAACTTAACGAGTATCATCAAGTACTAGGGGCAATATTTTCTAATAATCTGTAAAATTTGGATACATTGAATAGAACAAGTGCATAACCTATAATTTATTATGGTGACCAGGGAGGGAAAAACCATGAACATTTATATTGTATTTTTATTATCATTCCTTTTTTTTCAATGTTCTCCAGAAGGTCAAACATTTTCTGGAAAAGAGACAACTCCAATAAATGTTGAAGATTCAACCAGTTCTATTGTTGTTGAAAATGAAAACGTTAGAGGGATTTCATCGGTGAATGATGGAAGGCCAGGAATTAAACTTTGTAATACCAGTTCAGTAGATGTGATTGGTAGAGAGTATATTGAATCATTAAAAGATCATTTAAACCAATGGGTAGATAATGTTGGTGAAGCTTTTGAAGGACTAATCGACAAAGTTGAAAATTGTTCTGGAGAAAATGACTATTGGGTAAAGTCTAGCCACAAGGAGTTTAAAACTTTATCAAAAGGTTGTCATCGATACATATGCATGGAGCTTTTAGATTTAACTAAAGATCAATTGCAGGGCTTAAGCACTTCTAATGCTCTTAAAGAGAGAGCAAGGTTAGAAGTAAATTTGGATAATAAGTAAAAAGATCTAGGGAAAGAGGTAAGTTTTGAAAATATTATTATTAAATTTTTTGTTTTTAATAATTACATCATTAACAGCATGTAATTCTAATAATGCAAATCTATATGATCCAGGTGCAGCTACTGATGTTAGCTCTGCTAACACTTCAGTTTGCTTAGGAGAGGAAGCAACTCCTGAACCAAATTGTCCTGAGGGGTCAGAACCTACATGGAATGAATTAAAATGTGGATGGAATTGTAATATTTCAAATGGTGAGCAATGTCCTCCAGAGGGTTATGAGCCAAGATGTCCTGATGGATTTTTGGCTAAGTGGAATTTCAGTTCTTGTGCCTTTGAATGTGCTCCTGAGTCTGAATGTATTCCTGGACCAGAAATTAATTGTAACTATGGCGATAAAAGTGTCTTTGATAATCAGTCTTGTCAGTGGAGATGTGTTCCAGAAAATGCTACTTCAACAACTTTAAGCTGTGATTCTCTTGATCCATCTGGTGAGACTTGTGACCTTTCTTACAGGTGTAATTCTGGAGATTGGATAGTTTGTAAAGATGGTAAAAAGGAATTATCTAGTTTAAGACCATGCTTATATGAAGGGCGATGTGTAAACAATAACTGTGAGGATCAATGTAGTGTTGATTCATCATCAAGTTCAAGTACGACTTCAACAAGTACGACTTCAACAAGTACGACTACAACAAGTACAACAAGTACAACTACAACAAGTACAACTACAACAAGTACAACTACAACAAGTACAACTACAACAAGTACAACTACAACAACTACAACAAGTACAACTACAACAAGTACAAGTACAAGTACAACTACAACTAGTACGACTACAACTAGTACGACTACAACTAGTACGACTACAACAAGTACGACTACAACTAGTACAACTACAACAAGTACGACTACAACAAGTACGACTACAACAAGTACGACTACAACAAGTACGACTACAACTAGTACTACAACTACTACGACTACAACAACTACAACTACGACTACTACAACAACTACGACTACAACATCAACAACCTCTACGACATTAGCACCTCTATGTGCAACGTCGAAAACTTGTTCTACAACAAAAACTTGTGGAGCCGGTTATATAGAATCAAGTGTTAACTGTACTGGTAGATCATTTCTAAGAGTTCAAGGGGCAAGAGTACCAAATTGTACTTATGGAACTTGTACTAGTTTAGCTTGTGATCCATGTACACCAAAGCCTATCCCATGTGCAGGTTCAATGACTTGTACAACTACTAAAAGTTGTCCAGCAGGCTCAGTTGATTCATCGGTAAGTTGTCGAGGAACTAGAAGACTTAGCTCTGGAACAAATGAACCAAATTGTAATTATGGATCTTGTTCATCAAATTTAAATTGTGATCCTTGTATTCCCGATACACCAGTTTGTGATAAACCAAATACTGCAAGTTGTTCAATTTCTGTTAGCTGTCCAGGGACATCTCAAACGGTTTCCTGTGGAGGAGTGAAAGTATTAAATAGCTCAACATGTAGTTATGGATCTTGTAATTGCTCTCAAACACAAATTGATCAATGTTTAGGACAATGTGATGCTTGTGAATATGAGCCAAGAACTTTCTCTGGCGGAAGAGGAGATAGAGACTGTAATTCTAATTGGAAAAATGTTGAATGTAACTGTGATGGCAGTTGGGTTGATGCACCCAATACAAATTTTGCTTCGTGCCCATCATCTGCGTGTCCAGCAAGTTGTAACTCTAATGATTGGAGAAGCCAAAGTTATGGCGGTGGATTAGTTACCTGTGAGAAAAACTCTTGTGGTGATATTAGAAGATGTGTTTGTGCAGATGGATCTGCTGCTCCAGATCCTAGTGTTCCAAGTTGTCCAAACTGCTCTCCTCATAGAGTAAATGTTCATGTAAATGGCGTTCAAGTAGGGACGGCACTTGATGATTGTAATGGAAACCTTTCAGACTTTGTGTGTAATAACGGACAATCAGCTAGTAGTGCAGCTCAATGTGCTTGTCCTCCAGGGTTCTCCCCATGTACTTCAAATTGTGGTGGAAATCTCTGTGTTGCAGATTAAATTATTTTCCTAAATTTAGGGTCTTAATTGGCCCTAAATATATAAATAACTAGTATTTGTTTAACTACAGGAAGCAGACATAAACTGCACGTTTTGATAACGTTGCACCATGAAATATTTGGCCATCATTTTTATCTTTCCTTTGATTTCATTCTCTAATTTCCATACGTTAAAAGATGAGTACTTGAAAAAAAATCAAGATTTGAAAATTCAAAGTTTAACTCAAATGCAAATTGAGAATAATCTACAAATAATTGATTTAGCATACAATCCTTATGTTACAGGTCGAGGTGGTTATAGTGATGGTCGGCCTCCAAGCTTTTCAACTTTTCAACAAGACACTGCAAGGTACTTTTTAGGCGGAGTGATAGGTAAGAAATTTTGGTGGGGCGGGGAACTTCAATTTCAAACAGGCTTTGACATCCAAGATTTATCAAATCAAAACCCAGTTGTTCTAGGGAGCTTTGGTGGAACAAAAGCTAATGTCTACACAAATAAATTAATGTTTACTCAAGATTTATGGAAAAACTTTTTAGGCAAACAATACAAGCTTGATAAGTCTTTAAATAATCTAAAGTCTGAAACTAATAAATTACAAGCTACTAAGATATCCCAAGATGGTTTGCTGCAACTTTTTCAAAGCTATATTGATGCTAAATTTCAAAGATCATTAATTGGACTGAGTGATGAGAGTTTAATTAGGGCAAAGCGAAGAAAAAAGTTAGCTAAAAGCAGATATAGAGATGGTCTTAGTTTAAAGGTAGATACACTGCAAGCAGATTCTGCTTTAATAAGTATCAAAGATAACCAACAAACTTATAATTTACAGCTTGATGAAAAATTAGATTCACTTTCTAGCCTTATAAATAAAAGAGTCAATAAAGATGATATCGGTAGTAACTTATCTTCAAGCATTACAAGTATCCCTGATGATATTTTAAATTCATCATCAATTGATCTTAAGATATTAAATGAGAAAATTCGCTTAAGTGAATTAGAGCTTGCCCAATCTAAAACTGTTGATGGAATAGATCTTAATTTGAATGTTGAGTTCTCTAGAAGTGGGGTTGACCCTAAGTTTGGAGATTCTGTAGGTGACTCAATATCAGATAAAACTTTTGATAATAAATCAATTAGCCTAAATGTTTTTTATCCTATAGGAAAGAGCGCAGCAAATGTAGATCAAGAAAATAAAAGAATCCAAAATGAAATAGAAAAAGTAAGATTAAAGAAAGTTCAAGATTCGCTTAAGAATAATTCAGTTAAATTTCAAAACATGATTAGGAACTTAGAGAAAAATATTCAAATGTCAGATGAGAAAATTAAACTCTTTGGTAAGGTTTATAAAGAGCAAACACGCAGATATGAAAAGGGACAAATTGAAATTGATCTAGTACTTGCAAGTGAAGATTCAATAACCAATGCCAAGATTTCAAAATTAAATTATTTAAAAAACTATCATCAATTAGGAGCTAATATTTATTATATGGCCGGTAGATTAGATGAGTACTTAAAAGGTTATCGTGAATAAGTTAATTGAGTACTTTGTCTCAAAGTCTGTACTTGTAAATTTAATCACTATTTTGATTGTTGTGATTGGAACGATCTCAATGCTTCAATTGAATAAGGAAATGTTTCCTAATGTTGATTTTGAACGAATTATCATCAGAACAGCATATCCTGGATCTACAGCTGAAGACGTTGAAAAACTTGTCTCTATTCCAATAGAGAGAAAGGTGAATGAAGTCTCTGGAGTGGATGAACTTGATATTATGTCTGGGTCTGGTTTTTCTCTTGGAGTTGTAAAAATTGATCCTGGTTATGAAGTGGATGAGGTTTTACAAGAAATTAAAAATAGTATTGATCAAATAAATGATTTCCCAGAAGATGTTGATTCCCCATCAATTTCAAAAATTGAAACTAAACTTCAACCTATGCTGAAAGTTTCTCTTACAGGTGGCTCTGAAAAACAACTTAGAAAGTATGCAAAGAAGATACGAGATAAAATTGAAATACATAAGGGTGTTTCAAATGTTCGACTCTTAGGTGTTCGAGATTATGTTTATTTTATCGAAGCCACTCCTGAAAAATTAATTGAGTATGATATTAGTCTTGCTGAACTCTCGGCTGCGATCAAAGATAGAAATATTAATCTTTCAGCTGGAAGTATTAAAACTAATAATCGAAACTTATTGATTAGAACATTCAATGACTTTAAAACTGAAGATGATATTCGAGATATTGTAATTAGGTCTAATAGCTCGGGAAGATCAATTAAAGTAAAAGATGTTGCATCTGTTTTTCTGACTTTTAAAGACAAAAGTATTTCAGAAAAAGTTAAAGGAGTTGAAGCAATAACTCTAGATGTTGTTGCAAAACAAAACTCAGATTTGATTGTTAGTACTGAAGCAACTAAGAAAACTGTATCAGAGATGATTGCGGCTATTAAGATTAAAGATGGGGTAGAACTAAGTTATGACTTTGTTGATGAACAAGCATTTTATATCAAGAGAAGACTTTCAATCTTAGCTGAAAATGGTTTACTTGGAATAGGTCTTGTATTTGTATGTATGATGTTTTTCCTGAACTTTAGAGTTTCCTTCTTAGCATCAATGGGAGCACCACTTGCTTTCATGGTTTCATTTATAGTCATGCAATATATAGGTGTGAGCTTAAATTTAATGAGTATGTTCGGACTTATATTAGTCCTTGGAATGCTAGTAGATGATTCTATCATTGTCGCTGAGAATTTTTATCAAAAGTTAGAACTAGGTATGCAACCAAGGGAAGCAGCTATACTTGCAGCAAAAGAAACCCTCGCTCCCGTAACTGCTACAATTCTTACAACAATTGTGGCTTTCGGTTCATTGTTTTTACTCGGAGGAATTTGGGGAAAGTTTTTATGGTCAGTGCCAGCAGTTGTCTTAATATGTTTAATTGCATCTTGGCTTGAGTGTTTCTTTATTTTACCTAGCCACCTTGCTGATTTTGTAAAAGTAAAAGAAGGTGGAGTTGAGAAAAATAGGTGGTATCAACCTTTATTAAATATTTATACAAAGATTATTTCTTTTGCTTTGGATATCAAATATATCACAATTTTAATTTTTGTTACGATGTTTGCAGGTGCTTGTGTGCTTTTCCAATTCGGAGTAGAAAAGGAATTATTTCCAGACGATGATGTTCGTATTGTGTTTTATAAAGTTAAGGGTGAAGTAGGGACCAGTATGGAAAATACTTCTAGGGCCGTTGGCAAAGCCGAACAAGCTATCTTGGGGATTTTACGTGATGATGAATTAGAAAATATGAGAAGTATGGCTGGATCACAACTTTCTGCAGAAGGAACTATGCGAACTGGTGATCATTACGGAATGATTATTGTATATTTAACGACCGAAGACTTACGTGAAAGAAATCTAGATGAAATTATTACTGATATAAAAAGAGTGACTGATAAACTTTTACCAGATTTTCAAACAGTCCTGGAAAGAGCAGAAACAGGCAAGCCAACTCAACCTCCAATTAATGTCGAGCTAACTGGTGATGAGTTACCAGAGCTTCTTGGAGTTGCAAGAAAAGTTGATAAAATAGTCAAATCTATAAATGGAGTAATTTCTACCGAGATGGATTATGAAACTGGAAATAAGCAATTTTTGGTCGATATTAACGAAGATGAAGCAAGACGTTTGGGTGTGATGAATACTGATGTTGCCATCGAATTAAGACGAGCAATTGAGGGTATAAGTGTTACAAATGTTAGAAGGTCAGATGAGGACATTGAAGTCGTAGTAAGGCTTGATAAAGAATCGAGACGAGACACCGAGATATTAAAGAAGATTCAAGTACCAAATAGAATGGGTCGAAAAATTAGTCTTTCTCGAATTGCAGATATAAATGAAATTGATGCTCCATTTGTTATTCGAAGAAAAAATAAAAAGAGACTTATTTCAGTTTATGGAGATATTGATTCATCAAAAGTAACCTCAGCAGCGGCTAACCTGGAAATAGGTGAGAGCTTAAAGAAAATGTTTGGATCCGAAAAAATTGATTCAGTTAACTATGAACTAACTGGAGAATTTAAAGAAACAAAAGATACTTATTTCAGGATGGCCAAGTCAGCAATAATTTCTTTGTCACTTATTTATCTTATTTTAGTTGGAATGTTTGGAAGTTTAGTCCAACCATTTATTATTATGTCTTCAATACCTTTTGGATTAATTGGTGTGGTTTTAGTTTTTTATATAATGGATATGCCAATGGGGTTTATGGCCATTATGGGAATGATTGGATTAATTGGAGTTGTGGTTAATGATTCTATAGTTTTAGTGAACTTTATAAATATTAGAATTAAAAAACGAATTATCTCTAAAAAACAAGCAGTTGTTGAGGCGTGTATTTCTAGATTTAGACCTGTTATTTTAACTACCTTTACGACTGTTGCTGGTTTATTGCCAATTGCTCACATGCCTGGAGGAGATCCCTTTTTAAAGCCAATGGCCTTAGCTTTTGCTTATGGCTTAATCTTCTCTACAAGCCTTACTCTTATTTTTGTTCCTTGTAGTTATTTCATCTATGCAAACTTTGCCTTTAAAGATACTAATTAAAAATCATTGATATCCTTTTCAAAAGGTTTAAACAATGAAATCGTATAAGCTCATGAAATTATTAATTGTTTTATTAATTTGGAGTCTTCCTGGAAGTTCTGCTGTCTTAGGGCTCCGAGGGATTTCGAATGTAAATATGGATTTTAGAATTCATAAAGATCTAAGTAAAGACGAGTTTCTTTTATCAAAATATATTTATAAAAGATTTTTAGACATCAAAAAATCAGATAATGATTATCTTTTAACTTTTAACTCTAAGGATTTAAAAGTCAGATCACAAAGAGTTGCTGATTTTATCGAAGTTATTGCTAATACATTTAAAATTGATTCCTTGATTTTATTAGGTTTACTCGAGAGAGAATCTTTCTTTATGGAACAAGCAATTAGTCATACAAATGCTGCTGGTCTGACTCAAATGACTCGTTGGGGAATTGGTGAAGTGATGCATCAATTAGGAATAGTCAGAAATGAGGCTGATTCAAAAGCTGTTGAAGTGTTTAGAAGGTATTACAATTTAGTAAAAGCCAATATCGAGCCATTTTACAAAATACCAGGTTTAGATGTTTTAAGTAAATACAATGATAAAAAGTATTGGACTGATACAAAATCAGGGGTAAAAAAACTTTTACTTGAAAATGGAGCATTATCTGTTGTTTTTGGTGCGATTTTTATAAAGGCCTTAGTTGCTAAGAATTGTAAATCTTCAAGTTGCTTGGAAAACTTTTCTTTATCTAATAAAAAACAGGCTGAAATTAGTTATGAGAAATCATTGATTTCCTATAATGGTGATAGAGCTGTAATTAAGGAGTGCAAAGGCTTTGATTTACCAGCTGATAAGCTTCAAGAAAGGTATTGCTACGCTAAAAAAGTAATGAAGGCTTCTCGGGTTGCTGGTGATTATATGAATTCTAATTTTCAAGACTATCATTTAGTAAAAAAAGCTCTTAATTCAATTAAAGAAGATTCTTACTTCATTTCTTTTTAAAAATAAAAAAACTGTCTAATTTTTATACACCCTTGGAAAAATTTGTAAATAATACGCCTAATATCTGAAAAAATAATCTTTCAGTTTAAAATAAGGTGTGATGATGAAAAAACTATTTATTATAATTTTGATGAGCTTAGGCCAATTCAGTTTTGCAGGGGTAGAAAATATCAATGTTCCAGCAGAGCTTATCGGTAGTGACCTAACTTTTAGTGAGCATAGGCCCTCAGAACTTAGCTCTTATATTTATGATCGTTTAAAGGTTTATGGAAAAGGTGGGTATTGTTCACATCATTATTGGAAAAATAGTTATAATACTTGTTGTACAAATATGAAGGATTATACGTATTCTCCTGAATCATTTGAGAATGTACAAAAGTATAAAAAAACAAAAAATTCAAAGTATTTAAAAGACTTAACTTTAATGGATGATTTGCAGTTAGAAAGACTTTCAGAAGTTATAGCTGATAGCATTGATCTTGCTTCCAAAGTAGTTGGAGTTGATTCTTCAATTTTGGTGGGATTAATTGAGCATGAGTCTCTTTTTCAAAGGACTGTTCAGTATAAAGGTGGGACAGGTTTAACTCAATTTGTAGAAACAGGGATAAGAGAGAACTTGGAACAATTTGGAATTAGAAGTAGTAGAGCGACTCCTGAGCAGATAGCACAATGGAGAAAAATTTATAAAAAAATGCTAAAAGAAGTTTCTAAATTTGACAGTCGTTTTCCGACATTGGAAGCATTTGATTCTATAAAGCCGATGACTAAAGCAGATCAATATAAATGGGTGAAAATAAAATTATTAGATTCTCCATATTTTGCAACCTTTTTTGGTGCAGTTCATTTAAAAGTAAAACTTGCATTAGTCTGTGGTAAAAATGGAACTCGTTGTGTCAGTAATGCTCTCATGGCCCGAGGTAATCAGAGAAAAGCAATCGATTCAATTATTTATAATTATAAAAAAGGTCTTTTTCATTATAATGGTAACACTAGAATGGGAACTAAAGGGTGTAAGTATTTAAAGAATAAAAAAGTTTCAGTTCAAACTTGTTATCAGTATCAAATTTTAGCAAAAAGAAATTTATTCTTATCATCTTTAAAAAAGAAAACTAGTTCTCAAACAGCTCAAAAATCATTAATAGATGAAATAATCTTTCCTGTGTTGAAATCAAACTTTAATATTAATAAAGAGAATGTTGGAAGACTAAATCTTCATTTAAAACTTGAGCAAGAACAAGAAAAATATGAGTTTTTACAAAAAACATGTAAAGCTAATAAGCCACATTACCTGTCTTCACAGATCTTAAACAGTACTCAAGAGATATTTGAAACAAAGTTCTTACTTTCGACTATAAATTGTGAAGATTTATCGATTAAAGATGTAGAATTATCTATTAGTTATGATTTAACTAATATGGTTCTTGAAAGTTTGAAAATCTATAATTTTAAAAATTATGAACAAGAAGCAAGTGTTTGTAGAGAAAACACCTCCTACGGTAAGGACGTGAAAAAGAAATCATGGAATCTTTTAAGTTTCCTAAATACCATTGATGCTAAGGTTGAGGGAATGAAAAACAGGGGAGACTTCTCTGTTGAGCATTTTTCAGAGTCTGGATTTCAATGTTCTCAAGAATTTAAGATAAAAGCGAACTTTAATAAAATATTAAGAAAGAGAAATGGAAAGGTTAGTAAACTAGATTATGAAATTATCTTTCACCCAATCTATAATTCTATCATAGAGATAAATTTAAAATAATCTAATTCATTGAAGCAATATTTTTTTCAAGGGCATCAATTTTAATTTTTAAATTCTTGCCTTTTAACTTCACTTCTTCAACAACCTCATCTGGAGCATTATCAGCAAATTTAGGATTTTTTAATTTATTTTGAATTTTCTCATAATCCTTCTTAACCTTTGAGATTTGCTTCTCTATTCTTGTAATTTCGGCTTCAATATCAATCAATCCTTCAAGAGGAATAAATGTTTCAACGATAGATGTAGTCGCCATCGTGGATTTCTTAGGCCTTTCATCAGACTTTGAATACACAACTCCTTTAGATACTTGAGCAAGACTTTCAAGGTAATGTCTATTTTCATATAAAAAAGTAGAAGTTTTTTTATGGTCTGTATAAAATTGAACTTCAATCTTTTCTTTAGGCTTTAAACCTATAGCAGATCTTAAATTTCTAATTTGAGTAATGACTTCAATAAAGTGACTCATTTGTTCATGATCATCACTAAAAACTAAAGATTCATTTCTCACAGGATATTTTTGAGCAATGATAAGATTTTCCTCATCAAAATAAGACCAAATCTCTTCTGTGATAAAAGGAGAGATTGGATGAAGAAGTTTTAAGAGTTCTTCAAATAAAAACCGTAAAATCTTTGCCCTCTTTTTAATTGCATCTTGATCTTCTCCGTATAAAATAGGCTTAGATAGTTCCAGATACCAAGAACAAAATTTATCATAAACAAATGAATAGATGGTAGAAGCTGCTTCATCAAAACGATAGTCTTCTAGGTGTTTATTCATTTTCTCTGACGTATGATTTAGTTCAGTTAAAATCCACTTGGTCGGAGTATCAATATTTTTTAAATCAACTTTATAATTTCCTACTTTTCTTTTTATAAATGGTGATATAAACCTGAAAGCATTCCAGATTTTATTCATAAAGTTTCGTGAACTTTCAATTTGTTGAGGATCAAGATTAAACCCTCTATTGTGGCCGCATCCATTAGCTAGAGTAAATCTCATAGCATCACAACCATATTTTTCTATTGTCTCTATTGGATCAACTCCATTACCTAAAGACTTACTCATCTTTCGACCCTCTTTATCTCTAACAAGTCCATGAAGATAAACATCTTTAAACGGAACAGTCTTCATAAGCTTTAAACTCATCATAGACATCCTAGCTACCCAAAAGAAGATAATATCATAACCAGTTACAAGCATTGAGTTTGGGTAAAAAGTTGTAAACTTCTTCTTCTCCATCTCTGCTTCATTAGGCCAACCTAGAGTACTTAGAGGCCATAACCCGGAGCTAAACCAAGTATCTAATACATCTGGATCCTGCTCTATTTTATGAGACTGGCACTTTGGACATTCACTAGGCTCACTTTCAAAAGAGAATTCATGTTCACAAGCGTGACATGTATAAACCGGAATTCTATGACCCCACCAAAGCTGTCTTGATAAACACCAATCTCGAGGTTCATTCATCCAACTGAAAAAAGTATTTTCCCATTGTTTAGGAACAAAGTTCATCTTACCTTTTTTAACAGACTGAAGAGATTGCTTTGCCATATCTTGAACATTTAAAAACCATTGAGTACTAACCATCGGCTCTACAATTGAATCAGATCTTTCACCATGAGCAACTTGATGCTTATGCTTTTTTGTATCAACTAAAATTTCTAGTTCTTCCAGAAGAGCAATTGTCTTTTTTCTTCCTTCATTACAATTTAAACCCTCAACTGCTTTTGCATTTTCATTAAGAGTTCCATCAGTATTTAAAATATTGATAACTTCTAAATTATGTCGTTTTCCAATTTCAAAGTCATTGAAATCGTGACCAGGTGTAACTTTTAAGCAACCTGTTCCAACTTCCATGTCTACATGAGCGTCCCCGATAATTGGAACAACTCTCTCACAAATTGGAATGATAGCTTTTTTACCAATCAATTTTTTAAACCTAGGATCTTTTGGATTAACGGCAACTGCGCTGTCACCAAAGAGAGTCTCTGGTCTTGTTGTCGCAATTTCTAAAACCTCATCACTTCCTTCTACTTTGTAGTGAATATGATAAAACTTTCCATTGATTTCTTTATATTCAACTTCAGCATCTGAAATCGCTGATTGTAAAACAGTATCCCAATTAATTATTCGCTTATCTTTATAGATTAAACCTTCATTATATAATTGAGTAAAAACTTTTCTGACAGCTTTGTTGGGAGTTTCATCCATTGTAAAGCATTCATAATCCCAATCACAACTTGCACCAAGAGTTTTGAGTTGATTTGTAATCTCAGTTCCATATAGTTCTTTCCAGTCCCAGATTCTTTTTAAGAACTCTTCTCTACCAAGGTCGTGCTTTGTCTTTTTTTCTTCTTGGTAAATTTTCTTTTCAACTTTAGCTTGAGTTGCAATCCCGGCATGATCTGTTCCTGGAACCCAAAGAGTACAAAAGCCCATCATACGTTTATGTCTGATTAAGATATCTTGGCAGGTATTATCTAGAGCATGCCCCATATGAAGTTTACCAGTCACATTGGGAGGAGGCATAATAATCGAAAAGGCCTCTTGGGCCTTCATATTGGGAGCAAAGGATTTTTTATCAATCCATGTCTGATACCATTTCTTTTCTATATTCTTAGGTTCATAATTTTTTTCGATATTCGTTTCCATCTCTACCTCTAACTTAACATATCCCAAATCTCATCACTTATAGATGAAGATTTAATTTCTTTTTTATTAACAAGATCTTTAAAAACTATTTCATCACCTTCAATTAAAACCAAATAAGAATAATTTTTCTTCTCAGCTAATTGAAAAGCTTTTGATACTTTGATTGCTTTTAAATTACTCTCAACTCCAAAACCCGATTTTCTAAACTCACGTGAGATTTGCATCGCCCTAGCTTCATGCTCATCACTTTGAAAAGTTACTAAAATAGCATCATCAGGTTGAGTAAAATCTGGCATTAGCTCATGAGTTACAAGAAAGTCTTTTAATGTTACATCGCCTAAACCAAATCCAACTCCAGGTAATGGAGATTCTTTAAAGATTTGAAGTAGGTTAGCATAACTGCCTCCACCACAAATGGCCCTTCTATTATCTGGATGAAGATCAAAAACTTCAAAAACAATTCCTGTATAATAATCAAGACCCCGAACAATACTAGGATCATATTTTAAATATTTAAATAGATCTGTCTCTTTAACTTTTTCAACTAACTCTCTTAGAGGACTCTCTATATCTAGAAAACTAAAAACGTCTTGGAAATTATCAAAAGCCAAATATTTTTTAAGATTTTCTTTTTGATCTGCTGATAAGACTTCATCCATTAATACTTCTAATTTTTCACTTGGAAGTTTCTTAGATTTATCAATGATTTTATATAGTTTGTAAGATGTTTGCTCATCAACTTTTAAAACATTACTAAAGAGCTCGTTAACAATGGCCCTATCATTGATAAGAATTGAAAAATGAGAGTCGTTTGCTCCAAAGTGTTGAAGTAGATCTTTAATAACTTCTAAAACTTCAATTTCACTTAATACTTCAGGACCTCCAAAGATATCGCAATTAAATTGCCAATGCTCTCTAAGTCTTCCTTTTTGAGGACGCTCATAGCGCATAAGATTTGGAATGGAATACCATCTCATGGGCTTTGGTGTTTCTCTATGAACTTGAGCAATCATTCTAGCAACTGTTGGAGTCATCTCCGGTCTAATTGCAACAAATCGATCCCCTCTATCTTTAAACGAGTAAATCTGATCATTAATAAGTTCTTCACCAGATTTTGCCATATATAAATCAACAAGCTCTAGCATGGGCCCATCATAAGGTTCATAGGCATATAAGGATGCGATTTCTTTCATTTTAGAGAATAGGTAATCTTGTTCTCTTTTTGCTTTAGGAAATAGATCCCTGCAGCCTTTATAGGGTGATTTTGAAATTTGAGTCATAGGAACTAAATATCTCATAAAGAAAGCGAAAAGTAGAGATTACAAAAGCATTTATTTTTATTTCTATTTATTCTATTTCATACTTTGAGTAAAGCGAATCTAAAACTTTCTCGTTTTCATATCCAGAGGATATTCTCCCTGGGTAACCAAGCTCTAATGCCTTTGAAACAACTCGTCCTTGTCCATGTTTGAATACATCTGGATACATGCTTAGATCAGGATCTTCATATGAGACTCCCGGAGCTATGATCTTCCAGCCTTTAGTCCTTAGCTCATCTATTAAATCTCCTATGAATAAAGTAGATATATCATTTTCATGAAGAAGCAATACGTGACGAGGAGATCTTTTAAGAACCTTTTGAGCAAGTTCATCATAAAAAGTGACACTTTTCATTAAGCTTTCAACGTAAAATCTTTTGAGGTTATTAAGGTTTAGCTTGATTCCTTTTTTTAATGATTTTTGGAATAAGTGATTCATATACCAATCATAATTATCTATTGTTACATAACCATCAATATAGCCAAGTTTAGAAATGCTTTTTTTTAGTTTTCTAATTTTTTGAATTGTTTCTCCTCGTTTCAAATATGGATAACGAAAATAAGGACTTAATAGTTTATTCTTTTTTAGGAATTGATCTGTTTTAATTACACTGTCAATGAAGTCTTTGGTAGAAGATTTACTAGCAGATAAATGATTGAAAGTATGATTTCCAATTAGGTGACCAGCTTTATGATAAAGTTGCAGTCTTTTCAGGTCTTCTGGCTTTTTTATTTTTCCAGGGTTTACATAAAAAATCACTTCATCTACGTTTTTTTCTTTAAGTGTTTTAATTAGTTGAATAGTTCTTTGGCCTCCTGAGTAAAAGGCCATACTTCTCATCGGAGCATCATCGAAGCTTATAGAAATTTCTTTTGCGTAAGTAATATTAGAACAAATGATTATTAAGGTTAAGATTTTTTTCATGTACTACATTTAATACGAAATTCTGCTATATGTTAACTTATTTCATCACTAAGGTGATTGAGCATTATGAGTGCAATACAAATTAATAGAGCCCCTGCGACTTGAATACTACTTAGATTTTCATTAAAAAATAAATAACCAAGCCCAGCAGCAAAAATAGCTTCCATCAAAAACACAACACCAATAATATGTGCTTTAATATGTTTTTGAACAAATATTTGAATACTAAAAGCAACTAAGGCCGAAAAGATACTCAAGATAACAAACCCTAGAAAAACCTGGGAATTAAACTTATCTGAACCTGGAATAAAATAGATAGGCGAACTAGTCCCAGAGAAAATAAGTGCTGTCATAACCCCAAGCACTCCCATTATTAAAGACTGCACTCCGTTTAAAACTAAGGGAGAAAAATCATTAGCATATTTTTCAATGATAATAATATGTAGAGAGAACAAGACTGCACTCATAAGAATAAAGACATCTCCATAATTAAAGTTTTCAATTTGCAACTCACATAAAAGCCCCATTCCAAACATAGAAAGAGCAACTAATGACCAATATTTTAAGGAAAATGTTCGTTTATATAAAACCCCTAAAAACAAAGGAGTAAAGATTGCATAAAAGGTTGTTAAGAATCCACTTTTTGCTAAAGTGGTATATTTAATCCCTATAGTTTGAAGCAGCATGCCTGCAAAAAGCAGTACTGATATTGAAAGAGCGGGAACCCAAAGAATCTCCTTTCTCTTTAAATAGACATAAGGTGAGACTATCAACCCAGCGATCACATACCTCCAGGCATGAGACCAATAAGGATCATACACTTCAAAAGTCCATCTAGTTCCAACAAAGCCTAGTCCCCAGATAAATGTTGCAAGGATCATTAAGGCTATATACATCAGATACGTACTTTGTTTATTATCTCTGAAACTAAACTTTTAAAAGTTTTATTGTTTTGTAATTCGTATCTATAAATTAGTGAAACATCTGCTTCTAAAAAAGATTTTTGATAAAATATATTAAGACCAACATCTTTAGCTAAATATTCAGGCAAAAGTCCTAGACCATTATTATCGCTAACTAATTCTGCAATTAAGTGATAATTAGAAATAGGGACTATCTTTTTGACATGTGAGAGTTTTTTTATTTTTTTTAAATTGGAAATAATATGAATCATTTCGGGGTTATAAAATAAGATATCAGTTTGTTTTTTATTTTTCGTAAAGAGATAGCACTTCTCTTTTGCTATCTTTTTGATAACTAAATCTGGATGATCACCGGAGTTAATGACTATCCCGATATCTAGTTCTCCTTCCACTACTTTTCTTACGACTTCCCTGGACGGCTGAAAGGAAATCTTAAGATTGAGCTTTGGATTTTCAGACAAGATTTTCCCTAGAAACTTTGGAAGCGTATAGTGAGCAATAACTGGATGAAGCGAAATAGAATAATTTCCTCTATATTCATCACTTAAATCATCATAATCATTATCTAGTAAAGCATGCTTAATCTTTTGAATCTTCGCAAATAAGATATTGCCTTCCGGAGTTAATTTAACTCCTTGTTTTGACCTATAAAAAAGCTTTTCATCATATTGTTTCTCTAATTTTGAAATAACCTTACTTAAATGAGGTTGACCTACATCTAGTTTATCAGCTGCTTTTGTTAAACTTTTCTCAATGGCCGCAGTAAAAAAATAATCGAGCTCTTTTTTTAAAAAATCCAAGAATATTCCTTTTTGGAATAACACTAACAATATTCAATGTTATCTGGAATAGATTTAGGACTAAATGATCTTAAGGTCAAATATTTTGCTCTCAGGCAATTTCTTTGTTAGATTCATTCATTGTAAATAATTGAGGGTTTGAACCCCTCCCAAACACGTTTGGAATAAAGGACATTTAAATGAGCACAATTAACCCTTATGCCTCCTTTCTAGGAGATGTAGCAAAGCCCGCACGATATATTGGAAATGAACATAACTCGATTAAAAAAGATTGGGATAAATGTCACTCTAAAGTAGCACTATGTTTTCCAGATACTTATGAAATTGGAATGAGTCACCTTGGTTTTAAAATCCTTTATGATGAAATCAATAAAGTTCCAGGGTTACTTGCTGAGAGATGCTTTACTCCATGGATTGATATGGAAGCTAAGCTTAGAGAAAAAAATCTTCCTCTTGTTAGTTTAGAAAGCTATAGATCATTAAGTGAATTTGATATTGTTGGTTTTTCTCTTCAATACGAAATGAGTTATTCAAATATTTTAACAATGCTTGATTTGTCGCATATTCCTTTGCGTTCTGAAAATAGAAAAGAAGAACATCCTTTTGTCATTGCTGGTGGTCCTTGTGCAACTCATCCTGAACCACTTGCACCATTTATAGATTTTTTTGTTATCGGTGATGGTGAAAAACTTTTTGCAATGCTTGCTAGTTTTATTGGAGAAGCAAGGAAAAATAAAAGGTCAAGACATGATATTTTATTAGAACTAGCAACTTGGGAAGGAATTTATGTTCCTCAGTTTTACGATGTTGCTATTGATGATTTATCAGGTCTTCAATATGTTACTGGTGCTAAGAAAGAATACGCCGGAAAGATCCCAGATCGAATTACGAGATTTTTCATAGATAGTTTAAGAGATTATCCATTTCCAACAAAATCTCCTATCCCTCATATGACTGCGATCTTTGATCGTTTTTCAGTAGAACTTGCAAGAGGTTGCACCGAAGGTTGTAGATTCTGTCAAGCTGGTATGATTTATAGACCAGTAAGAGAGCGATCACCTAATCAAGTAATTGATCTTGTTATGGATGGGATTAAAAATGGTGGTTTTGATGAAGCTTCCTTAACGTGTTTATCTACTGCTGATTACTCAGCTGTAACACCATTAGTAGTAGAACTTCTGGATAAGTTATCAGAAGATAAATCAACTCTTGGAATTAGTTCTCTTAGAGCTTACGGTTTAGATACAAAAATTTTAGATAAACTAGCAGAAGTAAAAAACTCATCATTAACATTTGCTCCAGAAGCTGGAACGGCAAGAATGAGAGATGTTATTAATAAAAACGTTTCTGATGAAGATATGATGCAAACAGCACGAGACGTGTTCAGTAGAGGTTGGACGAAAATGAAATTATACTTCATGATTGGTCTCCCAACTGAAACTGATGAAGACGTCCAAGGAATCATGGAGACAGGTAAGCGAGCAAGAGATGTCGCTCGGGGTGAGTGTGGAGTTTCTAACCCTACCATTACTATTTCAGCTTCTACATTTGTTCCAAAACCGCATACGCCTTTTCAATGGGCACCAATGTTAAAGCTTGATGAGATAATCAGAAAGCAGAACCTACTTTTCGGTCTTGCTAAAAACTATAAATTAAAATTTAGAAAACATTTTTCTAAAATTTCACTTCTTGAAGGAATCATCTCTAGAGGAGATAGACGGCATGGAGAACTCTTAGAACTTGCTTGGAAACGAGGAGCAAGGTTTGATGGGTGGGATGAGACGTTTAATTTTGATACATGGATGGAATGTGTAGAAGAGTTGGGGATAAACCCTGAATATACTCTTGGAACTATCCCAATGACTGGAAAACTTCCATGGGATCATATTGACGTTGGACTAAAACCAAAGTTCTTAGAAAGAGAATGGTTAAAAGCTACAAAAAACAGATTGTCACCACCTTGTGGAAAGGTAGCAGGAGATATCGTTCACGATTCTAACCTAGCTACTCTTGAGAAGAAATTTGATATAGATAAAAAAAGATTAGTTTGTTACCACTGCGGTATTGCATGTGACCTTAAAGGCATGGTTGAAGAGCGAAGAGATTACTTAACTGAAATCAAGGCCTTTGATGATGAAGAATATAAAGCTCCTGAAGTTTTAAAGAAAGATATTTTAGACTTTAGAGAAAAAAGAGGTCAGTTCTTAGGTTACAAATATAGAATTAAGTTTTCTAAACTTGGTCCAATTAGTTTTATAGGCCATCTTGATCTTCAAAAAATCATGCAAAGAATATTTAAAAGAGCTCAGATTAAAGTTCTTTTTTCTGAAGGTTATAATTTAAGACCACTTATATCATTTGGTCCTGCTTTATCAGTAGGGGTGAGCAGCTTTTGTGAGCACTTTGATGTGAGAGTTCCAGAACCTTGGGAAAATCCTGATGAAGTTTTAGCAAGTCTTGCAGAACATTCAGAACCTGGAATATTTTTTGAGTCTTGTAAGTTAATCGATAAATCCGTTAAGTCTATACAAGAGGCCACTGAATCTATTACCTATTTTCTTCCTTTTTCAGAAGATAAGAATATAGAATTAACTGATCAAATGTTCGTTGAATCTTATGTAAAGAAAAAGAAGGCGTACGTTCAAAAAGATATCAGACCTTATATAGGAGAAATTAAGAAATCTACAGCCGATTTTGAAACAGTTCAAAAAGACTATTTAGAGCAAATCGTTGATTTTAAAGATGGGCGAGGGATCAAAGTTGAGGTCTTAAATATCGATGGTAGAACGATTCGACCACGAGAGCTCATAAAAGGGCTTGATAATGTCGGTATCAAGGTTGAACTGCCAATAAAAATTGACACCAAATTGCGTCTATAAGCAAAATCGTTATTTTTTATAGGATTTTCTAAACTTCCATTAAAGTAATTACAATTGTTTCCGTTAAGAATTGTAGAACGTATTTTGGAGGAAAAATGAAAATTTTAAATGTGTTAATGTACCTATGCTTAGGATTACCAATATTTGGTATAAGTACTGGTATGGCAGCTGATGAAGTTAAAAAAACTTGTAGTCCGGATAAAAGTCTTCTACCAGGAAGAACTTGTTATTGTCCTGCTGATTCTGTTGCTGAAGGTAAAAGGCTAACTTGCTCTGGTGATAATTTATGTGGAAAAAAACTAGTATCTAGTCTTTGTAATACTAAAGGGACATCAAGAAAAAATTTAAGTACTTCTACTCAGAAAGTAGCTGTCTTAAGTGGAGAGTATAATCCTGAATTTCATCACTTTTCTTCAAAAGTAAAAAGTAAAAACTTTAGATATGTAGCGAGTAATTCAAATATTGGAACTTGTGAAGCTGGAGATAAATTATCTCCTGGGCAAAGCTGCTTATGTGGAGCTGGTTTTAGATTTAAAGGTAAAAAGTTAACTTGTGCTGGTCAAGCAGTTTGTAATGAAGAAGTTGTGAATAATGTTTGTGGAACTCATCACTCTGAAAGAGATGTAAAGAACCAAGGTTTTTATGTTTTACATAGAACAAATTCTGGAGAAATTAAATACAGAACGAAATATGCTCCAATTAAATCTAGCAAGACAATAGAGAAAACTAAGAGACAAATTGCAACAGAGAGCCTTGGAAAAGAGTTTTCTGAAGAAGACAATACAGATTGGTCAGCAGGTGAGTTTGACGAAAGTGCTGATACAAACCCGACAACGAATACTGAAGAGTCATTATCAGACTTCGAAGAAGATACTTTTGGAGCTACTTCAACAGAAGAGGAGTCAACAAGAGGAATCTCAAGTGTTGAAGAGGATGCTGATTTTACTTTAAGCAATATTGTTGATGAAGCCGATCAAATCCCTGATTACTCACTTGATGAAGATGAGGATTGGTAAAAAATACTATCTTAACACTAAAATACTTTATATATTAAACTCCTGAATTTCAGGAGTTTTTTTATGTCTAGTTTTAATAGAAGAAAATTTTTTCAAATATCGACAATTGGAGGCCTAGCGCTCTCTATGCCTATAGACCTAAAGTCAGCACCGTCCAAAGAAAAAAAGATCTTATTAGATCCATATCAATCATCTGTAGGAAGATTTAGTCATTCATATTTAAGGAAAATTGCTAATAAGTATGGAAGTCCGACTTATCTTTATGATTGGGATTTAATTAAAACGAGATATTTAGAATTTAGGGATGGCTTTAAAAAACACTATCCTAAGGTGAAAGTTCACTACGCTTATAAGGCTAATACAAATTTAAATATTATCTCTTATTTAACTTCTCTAGGAGCTGGAGCTGAGTGTATCTCAATCGGTGAGATGAGTTTTGCTTTGAAAGCTGGTCAAAAAGGAGAGAATATAATCTTCACTTCTAATAGTAAGTCAGAACAAGAACTAAGATTTGCAATTAAGAATAAAGTTTTAATAAATATTGATTCTCTTAGTGGGTTGAAGAATCTAGAAAGTCTCGTTGGGAAATTAAAAACAACAGTCAGAGTTTGTTTTAGGATCAATCCAGATGTTGAAACAACTTCAACTCACAAACATATCTCTACAGGTCATAAGTTTACAAAGTTTGGGTTAATGTATTTAAACGAAGATATCTATAAAGCAGCGAAAATTGCAATCGATAATAAGTTTATGACTTTTGAAGGGATTCATAGTCACATTGGTTCCCAGATTTTAGAATCTAAACCTTTCGAAAAAAATGCTCAGATTCTAAGCTCTGTGTCATTAGAGATTAAAAAACGATTTAACTATGAAATTAGTTTTATCAATATGGGAGGAGGACTTGGAATTCCCTATAGAGATAACCAAGCAAGGTTTTCTCCTGAACGTTTAGCAAGTATTGTTTGTCCTATTCTCAAGAGAAAATTTTCTGGATTTAAAAATCTTCCAGAGATTTGGCTTGAGCCCGGCCGCTACCTTGTGGCAGAAGCGGGAGTTTTATTATCTAAGGTGAATTCAGTAAAGATGACCGATATTAAAAACTTTATTAATGTTGATACAGGATTTAATCATTTAGCTAGACCAATTATGTATGAAGCTTATCATAGAGTTAGGATTTTAAATGGAAAGTCTAAAACAAAGAAGTTTCAGGTTGCTGGAAACATTTGTGAAACTGGGGATATGTTAACTAAAGACAGGCTCTTACCTAAACCTGAAGTTGGAGATATTATTGCCTTGTTAGATTCAGGTGCTTATGGTTTTAGCATGGCCAGTGAATATAATAGTTTTTACCTTCCAGCTGAGGTGGCGATTAAAGGAAACTCAGATTACCTGATTCGAAAACGTGAAGACTTTAATGATCTTTTAAGAAATCAGATTCTAGAGAAAAAACTTATCTAATAAACTAAGTATTCATCACTGTCTAAGATTTCGATTTTAGTAAATGAGATAAGATTGCCTGATTTTTTTATAAGAAGATACTTTATTAATCATTGAAAATATTACATTTTTTAGATCGAACATTTTCAGGTATTGGGATTAATTCATTATCCTGTCCATAATGAGAATTTATGGCTTCAATTCTTTTAATAGTATCTGGGTGAGTAGAAAACCATTCATGAGGACCGCTTTTACCTTCCTCTTCTAAATGCCTTTGAAAGAACTCATCGGCCCCATCCAGATGACCATAACGAGCTAGTGCTAACTTTTTTGCAAATTCATCAGCTGCTTTTTCTCTTGTCCGTGAAACCTTTAAATCAAACATAGAGCTTAAAGATTGAAGAACATCATTTCCAACATCTATATTAAAAACAAAATTTAAGACTAAGCTTGGTAGCAGTTTTCCAAATGCAAGTTCGGGGTGCTTGAGGTAAGCATGCCCTATCTCATGAGATATTATAAAACCTAGAGCATTTTCATGACAAACAAAATCAAAAAGCTTGTCTGAAAAAACGATGATCTTCCCTGGCAAAGTCGCTGCAACAACTTCTTGCTGGACCTGTCTAATTTCCCATTGCTCATGATCTAGATCTTTTTGATCTAAAATTTCTTGAAAAATTCTTTGAGTATATAAGAAGCGAGCAGACTTTTGATCACTTATATCTCCAAATGCTTTAGAATAATAATTGGATAATTTTTTATGAACTGAACCTGGTATAATAGGTCCAACAATATGACCTAGAAAATGAGAACCGACTCCAATAATTACAACAACAAATATAATAGAAAAACCAAGTTTTAAAACCTGTTTCCACCACGCTTCATCGGGTGCATTTACTGAATCATCTGGGAGGTTATGATCATATTTCATGAATGCTTTACTGCAGTTCCATACGCCATCACTTCTATGGCACCCATGCCGCCTTTTTTTCCAGCACTTCCGCCAATATTACTTGTTTCAATTCGAACATTAACAATTGAATTAAATCCATTTCGGTGGGCATCTTCTTTCATTCTTATAATAGCTTCTCTTCTTCCTCGATCTACTAAACTCTCAAATGAGAAAACTCTTCCACCGATTAAATTCACAATTGAAGCTACAAATCTTTTAAAATAATCAAGAGCCACTACAACATGGCCCGTAACTAAAGTTGAATGTTGAGAATCTTTAAGGAAACTATGTTTTTTTGAAGTACTTAAAAGAATTCCTTTGAGTAGATTTTCTTTTTCTCGTAATTCTTTTAAATGTTTTTTTTCAGCAACTGTTCCAAATATGAAACCAATAGCTAATAAAATGGCTAGAGTTGAATATCCAAACATTATGAAACACTCACAGCTGTTCCATAAACATAAAGCTCAGCTGCTCCTTGTGTAATTGAACTTGTTGAGAATCTAATATTAATAATTGCATTTGCTCCCAGGGAGTTTGCTTGAGCAATCATTCTTTTTACAGCTTCTTGCCTTGATTCATTTAAAAGTTCTGTATAACCCTTAAGCTCGCCTCCTAGAATATTTTTGAATCCGGCCATAAAGTCTCTTCCAATATGTTTTGCTCGAATTGTACTACCGCTAACAAGTCCAAAATGGGTTGAAATACTTTTACCTGGAACTGACTCAAGGTTAGTTAAGATCATGATTTTTCTCCTTAAAATGATATAATATGAAAAAAATAGATGAAATACACTTTATTTGAATAAGTGGTTGACTTTGAAAGCTGACTTAACTAGTATGACCAGGACTCCAGATTTGGTGTGTCTATAGCGACAGTGAAACACCCGGCAACATCTCGAACCCGGAAGTTAAGCCTGTCAGCGGCGAAAATACTGCCAGGGCGACTTGGTGGCAAAATAGCACGATGCACCTCCTTTTTTAAAAAATGCTCTTTTGGGATGAATGTCCGAAAAGAGCATTTTTAATTTTAGACCTAAATACTCAAGATTATACTTCCACTACTTTGAACGCTATGCAATAACGTGTTAAATTTTAATAGTGCGTGTCATTTCAAGACATTTCTTACTTATTGGATTAGGCGTTTTTGCTTTAACTAATGCATTTTACTTTTTTTTCTCAAACTCATTAGTTGATAATGCTTTTCACATCTCATCATCTTCTAGTTCAGCAAATTCATTTACCTATTATATATTTTCAGCTTTTGCTTTTATTGAATTTTATACAGGGGTGTTTGTTTGTATGGCCTTTGGAGTGTTTCTACTTCTTCATGATAAATTTTTGAGTTCAAAAAATATGATTGTCAGTACTCTTTGCTTTGCATTTTTATTTATTCTTGGCAGTTTTTTTAGTTCATATTTCTACCCGCATATGATTGGGTTTGGGCTTGATTCATATTATAAGTCTTTTGGTGGCTCTGTAATTTTTCTAATTTGTTCGGCTTCTTTATTTGGTATTGCATTTTGTCTTTTAGGAAAATCAGTTCTTTCTTTTAGACCTACATTTAATATCGATTTCTCTAAATATAAATCTATCACAATTCCAAAATTATTTAATTTAAAGTCTAAAGAAAATATCTCTGAAAGTTTTGAGGAATTTGATTTTGAAGATGAAGTTTTTGATGAAGAGACTCTTGAAGAAGATGAAAATGAAGTAGATCTTGAACAATTATCTAAAGACGAATTCTTTATAGATGAACAAAAAGCTGAAATTGCGGTTCGTCCTAATCCAGTGAAAGCATTACAAAAAGTTTCAAAAATAAAGGGATCTCTTTCTAGAAAGAAGAAGAGGCCAACAAGCTCTTATCAATCTCAAGACTCATTGATTACCTCTCTTGAGAGTATGTCTAGAAAAGTGATTGCTGGTCCAGATCAAAAATACTTTGAAAGTATTATGAACAGGATTGAAGATAAGTTAGGTGAGTTTAAAATTGAAGCAAAAGTTATTAATGCTCTCAAAGGGCCTGTAGTTGATACATTTGAAGTAGAGCTTGGACCTGGGGTCAAAGTATCAAAAGTAACTGGTTTAACTGAAGACCTCTCTCTTGCCTTATCAGGAGCTCCCATCCGAATGATCTATCCACTTAAAGGTAGAACAACAATGGGAATAGAAGTTCCAAGAAACCCAAGAGAGATTATCTATTTAGATGAAGTACTGAAAGCAAGGGCCTATAAAAACTCATCAATGAAACTACCTATTGCTATGGGTAAAGATGCTTTTGGAGCTACTAAAGTTGTAGACCTTGGAGCTATGCCGCATATGCTAGTTGCAGGTGCTACTGGAGCTGGTAAGTCAGTGTTTATCAATACACTTCTTGTATCTTTATTAGTTAAGCTTAACCCTGATAAGTTAAAATTAATCTTAGTTGATCCAAAACAATTAGAGCTTGCTTTATATTCTAAGCTCCCTCATCTGTTAATGCCGGTTATGACTGACCCAAAAAGCTCATCACTAGCATTACTATGGGCCTGCCAAGAAATGGAGAGACGCTATACCATTTTAAAAGAAATGGGAGTTAGAAATATTGACGGTTTTAATGAAAAGCTGGCTCGTTCTAGCAAGCAAGATGTTGAAAAAATCAAAAAGCTATATAAGACTGGAGAACCACTAGAGCTTCCATATATTGTTATCATCGTAGACGAGTTTGCGGATCTAATTTTAAGTAAAGTAGGAAAAGATATTGAAACTAATATTTGTAGGCTAGCAGCAAAAGCCAGAGCATCTGGTATCCATTTAGTACTTGCAACGCAAAGACCATCTGTTGATGTTATTACTGGTCTTGTGAAATCGAACTTTCCAACAAGAGTTTCTTTCAGAGTTACCTCTCCTGTTGATTCAAGAACGATCTTAAACTCAATGGGAGCTGAAAAGTTATTAGGTAAAGGTGATATGCTCTACAAACATGGGGTTGAAATGGAGCGTTTACATGCTTCATATATAGATGAAAATGAGATTGAAAACTTTATTGCTAAAATGAGTTCAGGACAACCGAAGTTTAATGACCAGGCAATGGAGTTTTTAGAAGAAATGGAAAGTGGGGGAGGAGATCTCAGGTTTCCAGATGAAGTTAAAGTTGATCAAACATTTCCAGAAATCTCTAATAGAGATGTATTATATAAAGATGCCGTTAATCTTGTTCAAGAAACACGATCAGCAAGTGCCTCATTTTTGCAGCGACGACTTAAAGTTGGCTATAATAGAGCGGCTAACTTGATTGAAGAAATGGAATCAGATGGAGTTGTTGGTCCTCAACAAGGCTCTAAACCTAGAAAAGTATTAATTTAATTCGTCCTCAAGGCATGTTGACATGTTTTCAAGGCAGAAATCTCACCTCTTAAAAATACTAAGTACCTTAAATTACATGTTTTATCCTTATCTTTGCTGAAATTCCCATGATCAGACTTAAAATTTTGGTAGGGGAAATTTCAAAAAGGATGGATTATGATTTTACGGATTTTATTTTTAAGTTTGAGTTTAACTTTAATGGGTTGTTTTGGAGGAGCTAAGTCGAGCCTCAATGCAATTACAGCAGGAGTATCAACTGAAGATGGTGGAGACTTTGCAAAAGGACCAGGGGTTTCAGGAGATAAAAGTTGTGAAATTAGATTTGCTACTGAAGAAAAAACAGTAGGAGAGTTTAGTTCTGAAATTCAAGATAATTTTTCAGCAGGTACACATAGTAGAAGAAACTTCCTGACAACTTTAGAAGGAAGTCGATTAGAGTTAATCGGTGATATTGATCTTGAGAGTGTTAGCATTGGAGATACAATTGAGGTTAAAGGAAATAATCAAGGCTTAATTAGAGCAAATACAAATGGTATTGAGCAATTACATGTAAGTTCATTGAAAGTAATGAATTCAAAAATTCAACAACTAAGTATGAAAGATTATAGCTTAAAGATTTTAACAATTGTTATGGACTTTAATAACAGAGAATCTTCTAAAGTTTACTCAGTAGCCCGTGGTAAAGCTGATTTAGAAAAATTAAAAAAATATGCTGCTGACAATAGTGGTGGTCAAATGGATTTCAATATCGATGCTAATGGTGATGGTTCACCAGATGTAGAGTTAATTAAAATTAATAGAAACTTTGGTAGAGGAGATTGTACTCCTAGGATTGGAAATAATGTAGATCTTGCTGGATTATTACAAAATCACAAAACATCTGACTATGACACAATTATCTATGTAGCTTCTCCTGGACTAAGTGGAAATGATCCAATTTGTGGTTATGGTGGAGTTGCTAATGTTGGTTCTCTAGGAAGTGGAAAAAATGGTGGAACTCATGTTGCAATTCCTAAGTTTAATGTAATCTTGCACGAATTAGGTCATACGTGGGGATTAGGACATTCTGGAAGACCTGGAGTTACTTATGCTCATACAATTTGTCCAATGGGAAATTCATTTGCTGATAATGTAACTCACTTTAATGCTCCGAAAACATTGATGCTTGGATTAATGGATAATCGTCCAGAACTTAGAAGAACACTAACTGATAATGGAACTTACGAAATCGAAGCTATTGGTCATGGAGTAAGCTTTAGTGAAGGTGGAACATTGCCAAGAGTTATAACTGTAAAAAGTGGTTCAAAAACATATTATTTAGAGCATAGGTTTAAAGTAGGAGAAGATGCAGATGCCCCTTCTCAAGTTTCAAAATTTATTGGATTAAATATTACTGAAGCTTCTTTAAGTAGAGGTGGAGTTTCAAGTTACCTCGCAGTTTTAAACTCAAGTGGTCAAAGCTACAACTTCTCTGGTGGTAAAGTTGAGTTAGTTGAAGGTGCTACAAAAGAAACTCTAAAGTTTAAGTTAACTTTTGATAACCCTTCTGAAAATCCTCCTTATGAAGGAAGTAAGTGTGATAATACAAAAGTAACTTCAAGCTTAGTAAGCGTTGCAAATCAACCAGGCTATGAAGTTGTTTATAAAATTGAGAATAATAATGATCTAGAATGTGGAGCTTTAGCTTTTAATATCGGCCTTGACTCAAAAGTATTTCAACTTGAGGAAATACAGGTTATTAAAGTTGCAGCTGGTAAAAAAGTAGAAGTTAAATCAAAGTTAAAGGTTAAAAATGCAGATTTACTAAAGTTGACTGGAAACTCTGGAATTATCAATGCTGTTGAGAAAGACTCAAAAGTAGGAAAACAAAGTATTCCTTTTGCGATCGACAAGAAAGCTGAGGATGAGTGTTAATATTATTTTTTAATATCTAAGGCCATAAAAACTGTCTCTAGGAGAATAATCCTAGAGACTCCCACCAAAGAATCATTAAAATTTCCTAAATTCTAGTAATTAGTCCTTCTTTTAAGTATAAAGAATTGTCGTTTTCATAGCGACATGTTAAATTTCTCGAAGAAAATAATCACCTCCCCAACTTTGGACGTCTGCGTCAAGCAGTCAGGGGTGATGCGAGCTTAACGACCAAAGGAGACATTCATGGCAAGCAAACTAGTTCTAGAAGACCTGTTACAAGCAGGTGCACATTTCGGACATCAAACTCAAAAGTGGAATCCAAAAATGAAACCCTATGTATATGGGGAGAGAAATGGAATCTACATCATCGACATCGCTCAAAGTGTTACTTTAGCGGAAACGGCGTACAACTTTCTTAAAAAGACTGCAGCAAGTGGTAAGTCTGTTTTATTTGTTGGGACAAAAAGACAGGCTTCTCAGGTAATGAGAGACGCTGCTGATCAGTGTGGAGCTTTTCACGTTACTTATAGATGGTTAGGTGGAATGTTAACAAATTACAAAACGATCTCTTTATCTATCGATAAACTTAGAAAAGTTGAAAAGATGAAAGCTAATGGTGACTTTGAGTTACTTACAAAAAAAGAGCAATCAAAAATCAATAAAGACATTGATAAGCTTGAAAAAAACCTTGGTGGAATCAAGAATATGAGAAAACTTCCTGGAGCAATTTTTGTTATTGATCCAAGTTGTGAGAAAATTGCTATTCAAGAAGCAAAAAATTTAAAGATTCCTGTTGTAGCAATTACAGATACAAACTGCGACCCAACTGATGTTGATTACGTTGTACCTGGAAATGATGATGCAATTAAGTCTATTTCACTTTTTACAAATTACTTTGCTCAAGCAGTAACAGAAGGTTCTAAGAACGTAAAAGTTAAAGCTAAAAATGATGGAGACTCATCAAGAGATGTATCCTTAGAGAAAGAAATCATTGAAAAGTATGAAAAAGATGTAGAGCTTAAAGCAGAATTTGCAGATCCAATCGAAGCTGAAATTGAAGCAGAAAATACTGCAACCGCTGAAGCTGCAAAAGATACAAGCACTAAAGACGCTTAATTTTAAAGATAAAAGGATATAAAAATGGCTATAACAGCAAAAGATGTAAAAGAATTAAGAGATAGTACCGGAGCAGGTATGATGGATTGTAAAAAAGCTCTAGCTGAAGCTGGAGGTGATTTAGAGGCTGCTATCGATTACTTAAGAAAAAAAGGTCTAGCAAAGGCGGCTAAAAAAGCAGGAAGAATCGCTGCTGACGGTCTTGTTGGATGTTGTGTTTGTGATAATGGAAAAAGTGCTGCAGTTGTTGAAATCAATTGTGAGACGGATTTTGTTGCTAAAAACGATGACTTTAAAAACTTTGTTACTTCAATATCAAAATACGTTAATGATAATAACTTTTCTAACAATGAGGAGCTTCTAGCTTCTAAGTTTGGTGAAGAAGCAACTCTTACAGACGAGCTTAACAACCTTACTCTAAAAATTGGTGAGAAAATTGCTATTAGACGTTTTCACAAAGTAAATACTGATGGTTATATCGGATCTTACTCTCATGGCGGTAAAATTGGTGTTCTTGTAGAAGTTGCCCCAGATTCTGATGTAAGTTCAAATGGTGAATTTCAAGAAATGGTAAAAAATGTATGTATGCATGTTGCTGCTTCTGATACGAGATTTATCAATGAAAATGAAATTGATGAAGACTTTAAAAAGAGAGAAGCAGATATTTATGCAGCTCAATTAAAAGACCAGGGTAAGCCCGAAGATATGATTCCAAATATCGTTAAAGGAAAACTGAATAAAATGGCTTCAGAAATTTGTTTAATGAAACAAAAGTTTGTAATGAACCCTGATCAAACAGTTGAGAAATATATTGCTGAAGCAAGTAAAAACTTCGGAGCAAATGTTTCGATCAAAAACTTCTACAAGTTTAACTTGGGAGAAGGGATAGAAAAAAAGCAAGATAACCTTGCTGAAGAAGTCGCTAAAATGACTAGAAGCTAAATGCAAATTAGAAAAAGGGTCATTTTTTAAATGGCCCTTTTTTTTAGGATTTAAAATGAAATATAAAAGAATACTTCTAAAATTATCAGGTGAAGCTTTAGCTGGTGATAAAGGATATGGAGTAGACATAAATATTCTAAATTCTCTAAGCTCTGAGATTGGTGAAATCTCCAAAGAAGGTGTTGAGATTGCTATTGTCGTTGGAGCTGGGAATATCCATAGAGGAGTTGCTGGAGCCGTTGAAGGTATGGATAGAGCAACATCTGACTATATGGGAATGATAGCAACAGTTCTAAATGCTTTGGCAATCCAAGATGCTCTTGAAAGAAAAGGTATTTATACAAGAGTTCTTTCGGCGATAGAAATGAAAGAGGTTGCAGAGCCTTATATAAGAAGAAGAGCAGTAAGACATCTTGAAAAAGGAAGAGTTGTTATTTTTGCTGCCGGCACAGGAAATCCATATTTTACAACTGATACAACTGCAGCCCTGAGAGCAAATGAAATTCATGCAGATGTAATCTTAAAAGCTACTAAAGTCGATGGTATTTATGATAAAGATCCAGAAAAGCACAAGGATGCAGTGAAGTTTGATCAACTAGATTATATCTCGGTTTTAAATAAAGGAATCACGGTGATGGATTCGACTGCTATAACTTTATGTATGGATAACAAAATGGAAATAATAGTTTTTGATATGTTTGAAAAAGGAAATATCAAAAAAGTAGTAGAAGGTAATAAATTAGGAACACTGGTTACTATAAAATCTTAAAAGGAAACTCTTATGATCGATCAAATTAAAACAACACTCAATCAAGATATGGAGAAATCCATTGTTAAATTAAGTGGACAACTTTTAAAAGTAAGAACTGGACGAGCTAATCCTGCCGTTTTAGATAGAGTCTCTGTAGATTATTACGGAACTGCGACTCCCCTTAAACAGGTTGGTCAAATGAGTACTCCTGAAGCGAGGCTTCTTCAGATTCAACCATTTGATAAATCACTTATTAGTGAAATAGAAAAAGCAATTATTAATGCTAACTTAGGCTTAACTCCTTCCAATGATGGAAACCTTATTAGAATTATTTTTCCTGCTTTAACAGAAGATAAAAGAAAAGATCTTGTGAAGTCTGTTAAGAAAATGGGAGAGGAAACAAAGATTGCAATCAGAAACCTGCGTAGAGATCAAAACGATGCTGTAAAGAAAGCTGAAAAAGCAAAAGAAATTACAGAAGACGATACAAAGAAGTTTCAAGCAGAAATACAAAAAGTTACAGATTCTTTTGTAGGAAAAGTAGATGATGTTATTGTCGCAAAAGAAAAAGAATTAATGACTATCTAATTTGAACTTAACTAAAAAGAGTAAAATTCAAGATATTGCTATTATTATGGATGGTAATGGGCGATGGGCAAAAAACAGATCAAGACCGAGAATATGGGGACATGTTCGAGGAGCGGGTGTTGTTTCTAAAATTGCTGAACGTGCTAGTGATCTTGGTTTAAGTTCCTTAACTCTTTATGCTTTTAGTACTGAGAACTTTTCTCGACCCGTGCAAGAAGTTAAGTTTTTATTCAAACTATTAGATAAATTCTTAATTAAAGAAAAGCAGAAAATTTTAAAAAATAATATTCACTTTAAAGTTATTGGTAACTTTGATTTCTTAAATGAGGCAACTCTTGAAAAAGTTAAAGAGCTTGAAAGTTTAACCAAAAATAATAATGGTTTAAAACTAAGATTTGCTTTTGGATATGGAGGAAGAGCCGAAATAGTTGACGCATGTAATACGTTAATTTCGTTGAATATTCCTGCAACTGAAGAAAATATCTCTAAACATTTATATGATGAAATTCCCAATATAGACCTTCTGATAAGAACAGGTGGAGATCAGAGAATCTCTAATTTCCTACTTTGGCAGTCAGCTTATGCTGAGCTCTTTTTTACCAACACTTATTGGCCAGATTTTTCTTCACAGGAGTTTCAAGATATCCTATCTCAAGTTTCAAAACGAGAGAGGAGATTTGGTGGAGTTCATACCAACGAGCAGGCAGAGTTCCAAAACCAGACACATTTATAAAATGAGTACAACTCAAAAGAGATTATTATCGGCATCCGTCATTATCGCAATACTTGCTTTAAGTATATGGCTTGGAATTATTCCTTCCAAGATAATCTCCTTTTTATTTGGACTTTTGATTTGCGATGAATTGTTTACAAACTTTTATAAAATTAAAAGATTTTCTACTAGTTATAGCTTATCTGTTTTTTCATATATCGCAATAATAGCTTTTGATTCTTTTTTTGTTTCATCTCTAGATATATTTCCGCTTTGGAGTAATGGAACTTTATTTTTAGCATTATGTATCTGCTGCTTCTTGGGTTCATTCTTATTTGATTTTAAAACGATCAAAGCAAAAAATACTCTAGAGAAAATGAGTCCTTTTTTGCTCTCTTTTTTTATTCTCACCATTTTTAGAATTATAGATTCTGCAAGCTTTCCATATGCCTTAATTGGCTTAATTATTCTAGTAATGAGTGCTGATGCTGGAGCTTGGTTTTTTGGGAAGAATTTTGGAAAAACTCCCTTATGGAAAAGTGTAAGTCCGAATAAAACTCGTGAAGGAGCGATTGCAGGAATATTATGTACGGCCATTTTTATGACTCTATATTGGACATGGGCATTTCCTTCAGCCAGCTTAAATGTAGCTTTGTTTTTTATGATGCTAGCTATAGTCTCGATATTAGGGGATCTTATTCAATCTAAATTGAAAAGATATTACTCAATAAAAGATAGTTCCTCACTAATACCTGGGCATGGCGGATTTTTCGATAGAGCTGACAGCATTCTATTTACTGCTCCTTTTTATTTACTTCTTATTAAACTAATATAAAAAAATGGAAATTCTTCAAAAGATTGGTATTTTTTTAATTTTTCTTGGTCCTTTAGTATTTATTCATGAATTAGGTCATTTTTTAGTAGCCAGATTTTTTGGAGTAAAAGTTGAAAAGTTTTCGATCGGATTTGGTAAAAGCTTATTAAAGTTCAAAAAAGGTGATACTGAATATAAGTTTGCTCTTATCCCTTTAGGTGGATATGTCAAAATGTTTGGTGATGATCCGACAAGAGCCGAGAAGTTAACAGAAGAAGAAAAAAAAGTAGCTTTTAATCATAAATCAAAGTTTGCAAGATTTTGGATTGTTCTTGCAGGGCCAATTGCAAATTTTATTTTAGCATATTTCATTTATTCACTCCTTATTTTAAAAGGAGGAGCGGTAAAAAAGTTTAAACTTGCAGAGTTAAAAGAGACAGCATTAATGAGTAAAGTAGGATTTAAATCCGGCGATATAATAAAAAAATTAAATGGTGATTTAATCTATACTCAAGAGGATATCTTTTTCCTAGATGATCTAAATAATAATTTTGAGGTTCAAAGAGCAAATGAAATTGTTAATATTGAAACAAGCGAATCAGTAGAGGCATTATTAGAAGACTATGTACAAAACTCAAAGTACTTAATTCAAGCGATAGTTTTTAATGAAAATGGAAATAAGTTCTTCTTATCTTTAGAGGAGAATGAAATCTTAGAAATGTCTTTATTAGAAATTGAAGAAAGGTTTACCGGGAATCTCTATTTATTTGATAATAAAAAGAAGTATCATTCATCTCTTCAAAGTAATACTCAGGAAGATATGTTTAACTTGTTAAGAAGAGCGAGATATTTTGTAAACGATTTAAAAGTTGCAGCAGTTATGCCTGACTCCGCAGCTCAAAGTGCTAATCTAAAGATTGATGACATTCTCATTGAATATAATGATAAACCTTTACATTCATTTTACGACCTTCCTATTGCTTTGAAAGAGTTTGAAAACAATGAGGCAAATCTAAAAATTATTCGAGATGGTCAAGAATTAGACCTGAAAATTACTCCTAAAAAAGTAGATGAAAGGTTTTTAATAGGTATTCAAAGTTCAATGATGCTATATGACCCTGGTGTTCATACATTACCTTCTAAAGGGATCTTGGGTTCATTGAAAGCAGGATTATTTAAAACGTGGAGAGGAATAACTAAAACCTTTGAAGTGATAATGAAGTTATTTAGTTTTGATAAAAAAGTACTTGGGTCTTTAGGTGGGCCAGTTGCAATTGCGAATATGGCTTCTCAATCTTTTCATATCGGCTTAGAACATTTCTTTAGCTTGATGGCCATTCTTTCGATAAATTTAGGTATTTTTAACCTTTTACCAGTGCCAGTATTAGACGGTGGTCATATTCTCTTATTAGGAGTGGAGACGATTTTAGGAAAACCACTTTCTGAAAAGAAGTTGATGATTGTTCAGCAAACGGGACTATTTCTACTGCTTTCTTTAATGGCCTTTGTGATTATTAATGACTTTATTAGATTCTTCTAAAAAATTTAGTATTATCATTGATACAAGCTATAAAACTTGTATTTGGTTAGTCTTAGATTGTAAGATTTTAGACTTAAGTATAAGTGATCAGCGGCCTTCAAAAAAACTTTTAACTAACTTAAATTTAATTTTAACTCAAAATAATTTAGCAATTGGGGATATTCAAGATTTTTATTTCTGTAAAGGCCCAGGATCTTATACTGGGCTTAGAATATCACAAGGGCTTGAAGAGTACCTAAAACTTAATAAATTTAACTGTTATGACTTTTATAGTTTTGAAATTTTGAAAGTACTAGAGTTGAAATATCTTTTTGTGGCAAATGCTTTTAAAAAAGAATTTTTTGTTGCTGAAAAAAACTGTGAACAAATAGAGTATAGGAAAATATCAAAAGATGTACTAAATTCTAAAAGGCTTGATAGAGAGGTGATTTCCTATGATGATTCACTCAAAGATGAGGATTACTTCAAGGTTTTTGATGAAAAATTCTCGGATTTTTTTAATGAAGTTTTAAGTAATAAATTAGAAAAAGATGTCTTTTATTATAGATCCTTATCTGAAGAGTATAAAAGGTTATGAACTTTTTTTTTATAAATAAATGGGTTGTATTAATATTCCTTTCAATAGTGACTTTGATTATCAATTTTTTCTCTTACTCTGCGATTGTCCCATTTTTAGTACTTGTAATGATCATTCTTTTTTTTCTTAGAAAGAAAAATTTTAAAAATTCATCTCAAGAATATGTAACTGATAATATTTTTTTCCTGCCTGTTTCTGGTATAGTGAAAAAAATTGAAGTATTAGATCCGAGAAATATCAGTGTGTTAATCTCTTCACCATTTTATAAACCATGGGGAATTTACGCTCCATCTAATTGTATAATCTCTAATCTTGGATTTGATAAAAAAAAACCACTAGATAAAAACTATCAAGTAAGTTCAAATTCGTCTGAAAGCTTTGAATTCATTAACTTAGAAAGTGAAGATGTTGAAATTGAAATGAGGTTTTTAAAAAGAAGAAAGTATAATGAATTAGTTGTAAATGTAGACATAGGTGATCAATGTTCTCTTGGTAGCAATATAGGTCTTTTTCCTTTGGGAGGAAAACTATTGTTAAATATATCAGGAGATGTAAAACTAAATATTAAAGAAGGTATGAGTGTTTATGCCTTAGAAACATTTCTATGTAGGGCAAACTAATGGAAACAAAAAAAATATCCTTTTTCTTACCGAATCTATTTACTGCTCTTAATATGGCCTGTGGTTTTGTTGCAATCCTTTTAGCCTTTAAAGGAGAGTTCTATAAGGCATGTCTTTTTGTAGGAGTTGGTTCTATATTTGACTTATTTGATGGTCGAGTAGCTAGATGGACTGGAACACAATCTTCCTTTGGTGAACAGTTTGATTCCTTGAGTGATTTAATATCATTTGGAATGGCTCCAGCAATTATTTTTTATACGAAATTCTTATCAGGTTACGAAAGGTTAGGAATTGTCTTGGCTTTTATCTATCTTCTTTGTGGAGCTTTAAGATTAGCTAGATTTAATGTAAACATAAATAAGGTAAGCTCAGATTATTTTCAAGGGTTACCGATTCCTGGCGGAGCTCTGGCTTTAATAAGTTATATTTTAATTTCTCTTGATTTTAATATTTTTAATGACAAGTATATTTCTTCAATTTATATTTTTGTTTATTCTTTATTTCTAATTTCAACTATTCCATTTTTTTCCTTTAAGAAGTCAGAATTCATTCAAAAACATAAGAGAAAAGTTTTTTTATTAATAGTTTTATTAATTGCTCTGATCTTTGTTTACGAAGAAGTTATTCTTTTTGGAATTCTAAATGTCTATGCCTTGATCTCTTTAGTTTTATTTCTAAAAAATAGAAAAAATGTAGTTGATGATTTATTAGATATCGATGAATAATTTCTATCAACTTAGATTACAATATTTGGGGAGTAAATATTTTGGATGGCAAATCCAAAATGATCAGATAACCGTACAAGGGGAAATTGAAAAGGCTTTAAAGAGAGCATTTCCCAAAAGTATTTTTAAAACGCTTGGAGCGAGCAGAACAGACAGAGGTGTTCATGCCTTAGACCAATTATGCAAACTTTCGATAGATTGTAATGTACCTGAAAAAAATCTATTGAAAGCTCTTAATGATCAATTACCAGCAGATATTTTAGTTAGAGATATTTTTCGCACTAGTGAAGAATTTCATCCTATATACAGTGTTAAAGAAAAAACATATTTATACTTGTTTAAAATTCAGCCTTTAAGACCTAATATTTTTGAAAATCAATTCATTCATTTTGAACCATTTCAACTTGATTTAGAAAAAATGAAACACGCAGCAGGTATTTTCGTTGGAGAACATGATTTTTATAACTATTATACTTTAGGATCTGATATCTCGACTACAAAAAGAAAAATACTTTCTTCACAGATTTTTAAACTAAAATCTGAAGATTTTCCTCTTAGTTTTTCAAGTGATGTTTTCACTTTGAAAATTACTGGTAACGGTTTTTTAAAGCAGATGATTCGTTTGATCATGGGAGCAATTATAGAAGTTGGTAAAGGATCCCTAGATATTAGTGATATTGAAAAATCTCTAAAGGAAAAGCTTCCTAATAAATTATCAAAAGTATTAGACCCTCGTGGATTATTTTTACAGAATATTAAATTGAAAGACTAAAAAGACTAAAAAGACTTGGATCAAAAATATAGTTGATAGATTCTCCACTCATTTTCCGTATATGAATTATTACTTTTTTATTATCTAGGTACTCTTTAGGTAAATTTATAGAATATTTAAATGGGATCATTTCAACAGTTAGCATATTTTTCAATTTTTAACTCAGGTAAAACCACGATCGTATTTGATATCTTCTCAATACTAAGCTTGTCTTTTTGAAAAGGACCATAGATTTTACACAATCTGCTTGGGCCCTGTATTGAGAAATTGCACTCAGATTGATCGTATTCTTAACAATTTTAACTTTGATTTTTGGTTCATAATGGCAAAGGGTTAGAGCGTAACCTTCTACAATAACTTCAATAATATCGTTGCTATCAAAACCTTGAGGGATAAAGATATTCGTAAATGGAGTATATTCTTCCATAGGTGCAAAAAAGATTGATAACAGTAACGCGACTCGTAAGATGAGGCTTCCAAAAGTTTATTGAGCTTTAAATAAAATTATCTTTGTATAGTCAAGCAGCTTGTCCTGAAGGGCAATATATGATAATTTCGCATCAAAATATAACTTGTTTACAATAAAGGATACTGACCTATGAATTACTCTATTGAGAATATCAACACTTGCACTAAGAAATTAAGCTTTAAATTTGAATCTGTAGATTTGTCTAATGAAATTAACGAAGCTCTAAAAGAAAAACAAAAGGGAGCAAAGTTAAAAGGTTATAGGCCAGGTAAAGCTCCTCTATCTATGATCCAGAGTATGTATGGTCCCCAAGTTGAAAATGATGCTCTTTATAGATTTGTTACAAAAGAATTTTATGAAGCAATTCAAACTGAAGGTATTAAAGCTATTGGTTATCCAAAATTTTCAGATACAAACTATGAAGTAGAGAAGAAAAATATTTCTTTTGTTGCGGAGGTTGAAACTTTTCCAGAATTTGAAGTAGGAAATTATTCTAAATATGAATTTGAAAAAACCAGTGACGAAGTTACAGCTAAAGACTTTGATGATGTTAAAAATCAAATGCTAAGTTCAAGAAGTGAAATGGTTGAAGTTACTAAACCAGATCAAGCCTTAGAAAAGTCACACTTTGCTACTATGAATTTTCAAGGTGTCAAAGAAGATGGAGAGCGTCCTGAGAATATGAAAGGAACAGACTATGTTCTTGAGATTGGATCTGGACAATTTATTCCTGGATTTGAAGAAAAGATGGAAGGAATGAAAAAAGGTGAGAAAAAGAATATCGAACTTACTTTCCCTGAAGATTATCACTCTGAAGATTTAAAAGGGGCCAAGGTTACTTTCGAAGTAGAACTTTTAGAGATTAAAGAAAAAAAACTTCCTGAGTATAATGATGAAATTCTTAAAGAGTTTGGCTTTGAATCCACTAGTGACTTTGAAGAAAGAACAAATAAAAGATTGATAGCAGAGAAGAAGAGAAAGTCCGATGAAACACTTCATCAAAAAATATTAGAAAAACTAGTTGCTGATAATG
This sequence comes from uncultured Bacteriovoracaceae bacterium, assembly GCA_938017795.1. GTDB lineage: Bacteria > Bdellovibrionota > Bacteriovoracia > Bacteriovoracales > Bacteriovoracaceae > JAHDHG01. The sequence continues at coordinate 38,630 of CALIJZ010000030.1, read as the reverse complement.
AGTTTGATGTGCCTGCAACTTTAATTGTTAATCAAGTGAACTCTTTAAAAGAAGAGACAAAAGCCAATCTTCTAAGAAGTGGTCTAAATGAGCAAATGCTTTCAGACTATTACTCAAAGTGGGAAGATGACTTTAAACAAAGAGCAACGTTCCAAGTTAGATCTGGATTAATTCTTGAAAAATTAGCAGCAAAATATGAAGTTAAAGTTGAAGAGTCTGACCTTGATGAGAAATTTCAAGCAATGGCAGATCTTTCCAGTACTCCCATTGATCAAGTTAAAACTATTTACGGTGGTAACGAAAAACTTAAGCAGAACCTGACTTACGCAATCAGAGAAGAAAAAACCTTTGATGCCATCAAAAAAGAAATTATAATAAAGTAATCTTAAATTTTTAAAAACATAAGGATGTGTTTTGAAGTTACTTATTTGTGTTGCCTTTTTCTGTTTACAAGCCTTTTCAGGTGTTGTTTTAAAAAATCTAAATCTAGAATACTTGGACTTCTCTGGTGAAGGAGATTTTTCTGCATTACACTTACAACAGCAGAGCTGGAACAATCAGAATTTTCTTCTAGCTTACCAAGATGAAGAGTTAAGTCTTATCTTTGATGATCAAGATTTATCTCTTGAGAGTATTCCATCAAGTATCAAAGAGATCTCTTCACTTTCTCTTAAAGCTCTGGAATTTAATAATACAAACGAAGAAAAAATATCTTTGAGTTTTAAATCTTTCTTAGGTAACACAAAAGATAGTGAGGTCGCCCTCAGTGATATTGATTTAAAATGCACTGCTGATAACAAAAGTTCCAACTTTTTAGAAGACGTTATACGGAACTGCTTTCATGAAGGGGATTTAAAGGAATCTATAATTTCAATTAAGACTCCAAAAAGCAAAAGTCGATTTGAAGATGGTTATATTAAAATAAGAGATGGGAAAATATTTATAGAATCTGATGCTATAGTAGGCTTAAGTGGAAAATTGAGAATTTCTGGTTTGGGAACTTATGATGAGTCAGGAAAAATAGTTACTATAAAAGTGAACTCAGCAAAATTAGGAATTTTCTCTTTTACTAGTAAACTACTCAGCAAATTAAAAGAAAGAGAAAGTGAATTTCTTAAAGTAAATACAAGCAAAAAAGAAATCTATCTAGATATATCAACTCTTTTATAAAAAGTCTTACTTCTTGCGTGAATCTGATGTTGATTTAGATCAAAACAAATCAAGATTAATAATAAGAAAGCTTTTTTATTACTTCTTGAGAGTAAGATAATAAAAATTATTCCCAAGGAAAGTTCAATGTCAGGAAGAGTTGTTGAAAGTAAATAAAGAGATTTTACGCTTTGATGAAATAAATCCATTATAAAATCATTATGATAACCCAACAACATTTTACCTATCCAGAAGTTTAGAAAGAGAAAAGGGTAAAGAAATGTAAAAATACTTGAGATGATGATACCAAATATTGGTGCAATGAAGTTCACAGTTCCAATGAAGAAATAAGAAATTAATAAGTTACTAATATATAAGTTCAGTGAGATCTCTTTTATATTCTCTCCAGAAATGACCGAACCTAAAAATAGAAAACTAAATACAAAGCTTAGGGTTGATGTTTCAAAATTCCCGGTCAATAAATTACAAATCATAGCAATAAGAAAAACACTTGTTATAGAGCAATTTAAATTTTTTAAAAACAGATAAAACAACTTTAAAGAAAAAATCCTCTCTAGTGACATTAAGTTGTTTGTTCCCAATAGCAATAAATAGCCAAAAAAAATGATAAGTATATGAATATATTTATTCAAGAAGGCTCTAGCTAAAAAGGAAATAGGAACCAGATGTAAACCAGATGGAGTAAAGAGGTGAATTAGGTTTAATTTTTTGTATATCAAGATCTCTGATCGTGGAATCTTTTTCACTCCTGTGTTAATTGCTAGTTCTAATTTGCAAGCAATACTCTTACAGTTTGGGACGGAGATCTTTAGTTTTGCTCTTCTCTGATAAAATTGCTTGTTTGAATAGTTGAACTTTTTGCTCTCAAGAGAGAGTAAGGCTGAACTAATAAGCAGAATAATTAAATAGTTTCTATTCATGGGTTTAGAATTACTGCAATTACCTGTAATATATAAAAAAAACTAAGTGGTTAAAATGACGAGTCTAACAAAAGAATTTATTAAAAAGTTTGTCTATAGAAGTTTAGAAGAAGACGGGTTTCAAGAAAACTTCCTCTATATACAATCTCTTCCGTCCGATGTCGTGAAGTGTCAGTTGAAAATTAAAAGTGATCTTGTACTTGCAGGACTTCCGTATTTTTTTGAATGTTTTAATGTCTTTTTAGATAAACCAATTGATTATAAAGAGTTTTTAAAATTTGAAGGTCAATTTTTTAAAGAAGAAGAAAAAAAAGAAGTTCATTTCCAACTTCCTTTTAGTGTGGCCTTAACCTTGGAAAGACTTGCTTTAAATTTATTAAATCGAATGTCCAGCATTGCAACTACAACTAGAGAGTTTGTTGATGTTGTAAAAGATAAAAATATAAAAATTCTTGATACAAGAAAAACTACCCCAGGTTTACGGGCATTTGAAAAGTATGCAGTTAGAATTGGCGGAGGATTTAATCATAGAATGCATCAAACAGATGTTTGGATGATTAAAGATAATCATAAGTCTTTCTTTGGAGGACTTGAAGAGGCAATGAAGTTTTTTGATTCGATGGGAGCTTTTTATAATCCTAGGGTTGTTGAGATTCATGACCTCAAAGAATTGGAAGCTGCTATGAAGTTGGGTGTGAAGCATGTAATGCTAGATAACTTTACTCCTGATGAAATTAGAGAAGCGGTTAAGATTAAAAAAGATTCAATGACTTATGAAGTCTCTGGCGGATTACATCTAGGAATTTTAAAAGATTATGCTATTGAAGGGGTGGACGCCATGAGCATTGGAATGCTAACTTACGCCCCCCAAAAAGTAGATCTCTCATTAAAATACAATAAATAATATGAATGCAAATTATGACGTTTTAATAATTGGAACAGGAATATCAGGCTTAACTTGTGCAATGAAGTTGGCTGAAAATAAAGATTTAAAGATTGCTCTTGTAACAAGAGGAAAAAAACCTGAAGAGAGTAATACTTACTGGGCCCAGGGTGGGATCATCTATATTCAAGATGATGATAAACTTATAGGTAATGATATCCAAAGTGCAAGTAGAGATACTTCCTTTGATAAAGCGATAGAAGTTTTAGTAAATGAATCTTCTCCTATTTTAAGAGAGATCTTATTTGAGAAAGCTAAGACTGAATTTACAAAAAATGATGACGGTTCTCTCGCCTTTACTCAAGAAGCTGCTCATTCATTCCCAAGAATTCTCTTTAATGCTGACGCGACAGGGAAAGCAATTGAAATATCTCTTTTAAATTATCTCTCTAAGTTTTCAAATGTTACTATTTATACGAAAGCTACAGCTATCGATTTGATTGCTCCATCCCATCATGGAACGACAATTCATCAAAGATATGAAGAAAATAAGATAGTTGGTGCTTATATATTTGATCAAGAGAAAAAAAATGTGATGAAAGTCTTAGCTAAGAAAACAGTTCTTGCAACTGGAGGTCTTAATGCACTCTATCTTCACCATACCAATGGATTAGGAGCGAGGGGAGATGGTCATGCGATGGTACGTCGGGCAGGTGGGTTAGTTACCAATATGGAATTTATACAATTTCATCCAACTACCTTTTTTGGGCCGGTTGCTCAGAAAAGATTTCTTATAAGTGAGGCTGTAAGAGGTGAGGGGGCTAAGCTAGTCAACCCTAAGGGAGAGCGTTTTATGGAACGCTATCATAAAGATCTTGAGCTTGCTCCACGGGATGTTGTCTCAGATGCAATCATGACAGAGATGATAGAAAATAAATGGGATTCAGTTTTTCTTGATATTACTCATGAGTCTGAAAAACATTTAAAACATAGGTTTCCGACAATTTTTAATCATCTAATTGAACATAAAATTAATATGAGCACTGATCTTATCCCAGTAGTTCCTGCAGCCCACTATACTTGTGGAGGAGTCAAGGTAGATCTTTTAGGTCGAACAACTATAAAGCATTTATACGCAGTCGGAGAGGTCGCTTGTACTGGCTTACATGGTGAGAATAGATTAGCTTCAACTTCATTGTTAGAGGGGTTAACTTTTGGCTATAAAGCTGCAGTTGATATCCAAGAGCAGATTAAAGAGTGTAAACTTTATAAAAATGAAAAAATAAAAGACTGGGTTACTTCAAAAGAAGAAATTGATCTTAGTTTAATCAATCAAGATAAGATGATTATCAAGCACACGATGTGGAATTACGTAGGAATTAAAAAATCAAGAAATAGATTGTTAAGAGCTCAAGCAATGATGAGAGAATTAAATATTCAGATTCAAAAATTTTATCGAAATGCAGAGCTAAGAGACGAGCTTATTGGTTTAAGAAATAGCGTTGAGGTTACTCAAATGATTATTCACGCAGCACTTCATGCATAAAAAAAGGGCCCTTATGGACCCTTCAAAAACACATTTAATCTTAGGTTGATTAAATTTTTCTCAATCGAGATCGAGAACTTCTTGTTTGGGTTCTAGTATTTATTGGTCTATATCGTACACCACTTCTTACTCTGGGTTTGATATAAGTATGCTTCTTATGAAAGTGGTGTCTTCTATAAGTAACAGGTCTTAATCTAGGTCTGTAATGTCTGTACCTTGGTCTAGGACTTCGATAAGTAAAAGTTGATCTAAAGTGAGAGTCCGGGCAATGATCCGAGTGGTAATGTACTCTTGTTTCAACATGCGGGTGACGGTGATTAATGTTTCCCTGACTAACAGCACTTCCAATTAAAATCCCTGTAGCTAGTATAAATGGTTCCATAAAACCCTCCTTTTTCAGTATGTTACGTGATTTAACTACAACATTTCGTAGTAGAATCAGCGGGTATGAGTATAATACGCCTCAATTTGAAAAAGGTTCTGAATAATCTTAGAATCTTTAAGTGACTGAATTTATTAAGAAACAAACAAAAATTTTTTCGAAACCTTTCGATAAGACGTCCGTAAAACCTATAAGTGATAAAGAGCTTATGCTTTTGGTTCAAGAAAATGATCAAGAAGCTTTCAGAGTTCTTTTTGATAAGTATAAAGGACCAATAGTGAGCTTTATTTACAACATGACTAAAAACCCTGGGATTTCCGAAGATCTTGCTCAGACTAGTTTCATGAAGGTTTATAAAAGTCGAGGTTCTTATAGAAATGAGTACAAATTTACTACTTGGCTTTGGACAATCGCTAGAAATACTACTTATGACTATTTAAGGAAGAAAAAAGAAATCTCTATAGAAAAATTTCGATCAGAAGATGGAAAAGAGTTTGAAATCGTTGATGAGTCAATGGGAATAGAAGAAAAATTAGTATTAGAATCTGATAAAGCAATCGTTATGAAATGCTTAGATAATATGAAGCTTAGTCAAAAGGATGCTTTGAATTTGAGAATATTCAGTGAGCAAAGTTACGATGAAATTGCTGAAACATTAAATATTACTTTATCGGCGACAAAGTCTCTATTAAATAGAGCTAAAAACAATCTTATCGCTTGTGTGAAGGATTGTTTAGAAAAAGGAGATATCCATGAGTGATGAATTTTTTGATGGATTAAAATCTAAACTAAAACATGACCTTTCAAAGGACTTTGATAAAGACTTTTGGAAAGGATTTAATGAAGAGTTTAATGAAAAAAAACCTTCTAAGTTTTGGGCCTTTTGGATGGTGCCGGCTTCTGTAGCCGCAATGTTATTGATGGGAGTAGTCTTTTATAACTCTAGTTCAACCTCAACTGAAAATATAATAGTAGAATCAGTAATTGATGAAGATGAGGATATCCTTCAGAATATGGAACTATTGATGCATATTGATGATGAAGTACTGGATGTTGCTCATGAAGAATGGGATGAGTTATTAGAAGAAGGTCAATCATAATGAAGTTTTTGTTAGCTCTAATAATTGGATTCTCATCATTTGTATTGGCTGATGAACCTATGAATATTGAAGATTATGGGAAGTGGCGAAAAATGACTCGAGAGCAAAGGGTCAATGAGTTTAAAAAATTACCAGAAAATAAGAAAAAGCGTCTCAGAAAAAGAATGAGTAAACTTAAGAAGTTACCTCCCAAACGAAGAAAGAAGCTAAAAGAGATCTATCTAGATGATGAAAAAAGAGAGCTTTTTAGAAAGAGTTTTAAGAAAAAGTTCAGAAGAAGTGACAATTAAGCTTATTAGTTAAATTCTTTGGTGAATTCCACGTATACATTGTAATTTCTATGCACCTAAATTGACCTATATGTTCAATTTTCGTAAGTATGAGCATGTCAGAAAAAAGTCTTTATTTTTCCTCTTTAGGGTGTTCTAAGAACCTTGTTGATTCTCAGGTTATGCTTGGATACTTAGGCTTAGATGGATACAACGTAGTTACAGAGCCTAAAGAAGCAGAAGTCATAATTGTAAATACCTGCTCTTTTGTGGAAGCTGCAAAAAAAGAATCTATTGAAACCATTTTAGACTTTGCTGATTTAAAGGATCCTAAACAGGGTAAATGTAAGGCCTTAGTGATGGCCGGGTGTATGGCACAAAGATATAGTACAGATCTTGAAGATTCTATGCCAGAAGTTGATTTGTTCATTGGAACTGGTGAATACAACAAAATTACAATTCTATTAAAGGCCTTAGAAGAAGATAAATTAGAGAAAAAATCATTTGTAGAAATACCCAAATATATTCATTCTGATATGGATCCTCGAATCAACACCTCTCCAGGATATATGGCCTGGCTTAAAGTCAGTGAAGGGTGTAATAGAAATTGTACTTTTTGTATTATTCCTACTTTGAGAGGGAAGCTTAGATCAAGATCAGTTGAGTCTCTAGTTAAAGAAGCAACAAGATTGGCTGAAAGTGGAGTCAAAGAGTTAAACCTTATCTCGCAAGACCTTTCTGATTATGGTGTTGATCTAAATGAAAAAAATGACTTACATGAATTGCTTCTTGCTCTTGAACAAGTACATGGGATTGAATGGATCAGGTTATTTTATTACTACCCTGATGATTTAACAGAAGAAGTAATAGATGTTATCGCAAATTCAAAGAAAATTTGTACCTATCTAGATATGCCAGTTCAACATTTCTCATCAAAGATTTTAAGAAAGATGAATCGTAAAATTTCGACTGAAGAGATGATGGAAAAAATTTATAGATTGAAAGAAAAAATCCCTGGAATATTTCTAAGAACATCAGTAATTGTAGGATTTCCTGGTGAGACACAAGATGATTTTAATCTTTTAAAAGAAAAGATTGCTGAAGTAGAATTTGATCACCTTGGCGTGTTTAAATATTCAGATGAAGAAGGAACTCCAGCTATTAATCTTGGTGATAAAATCTCTCAAGAAGTTATTGATGAGCGTTTTGATGAAGTTTATGAAATACAAAAAGAAATCAGTGCCAAAAAAATGATTAGCCATATAGGTAAAACTTTAGAAGTTTTAGTAGAAGGCGCTCACCCTGAAACAGCTTTACTGATTAAAGGTAGGCATGTTGGGCAGGCTCCAGATATTGATGGATGTGTTATTATTAATGATGGATTAGGATATCCTGGCGATATAGTAAAGGTTCTAATCACAGACTCACATGACTATGACTTAGTTGGGAAAATCGTTCATTAATCCCAGAAAATTTCTTTACCATTAACTAATTGACCAAATAATCTCTCTACTCCCAAAGCAATACCAACTGACTTAGGAAGGTGCTCAAGATTTTCTAAAAACCTATTGGGCCATGGTAGTGAATATTTATAATCTCTCATTTTTTGTTCTTCATATTTTTTAAATCGAAAACCTTGCTCTAACGGGTCTCTTAACTCATAAAAGGCATTAGCAATTTCTATACCCTCGATATAGAACTCAAACCTTTTAGCAACTCGCTTATCAATTTCACTTATTTCAGCGAGTGCACAGAGAGGAGCTGGGAAATCAGTAATAACGAGATAAGGATACTTTTTTAATTTGGGTTCAATATGATTTAGAAATAGTAAGAAAAAATAGTCATCCCAAGCAAGTTTAGATTGATCAGTAGGTAGCAAATCTTTAAAGGATGATTTAAAAAGAGTATTTATTTTTTCAATTGTTAAAAAGTCGAGGATATCTATTTTTAAAAACTCTTTAAAGATTTCTTGCATCGAAATTATTTTAAGTTCTATTTCTGAACCTTTTAAAAAGGTACACAGCTTTTTGATATCATCAATAAGATTAAAAAGTGATGTGTTTGTTCGATACCACTCCAACATAAGAAATTGAGATCTATGAATAGGACTGACTGGTTCTTTTCTAAAGCAATAACCCAGGGAGTAAATTGCACTCAAATTTGTTTTTGCTAGGGCCTCTTTCATTCTAAATTCTGGAGAAGTGTGAAGATACTTCTCTCCCACTGAAAAAGGGTGAATATGAGGTTCCATTCCAGGGTTATCCACAATTGGAGGAGAGTCTACTGCAATGAATCGATTTTGAGCAAAAAAGGTTCGAATTTTATTAATAAATAGGAGTCTTTGTTCTAAATTACTCATAGAACAATTTTACTGAATGTAATTGCTTATGTAATTATTCTTACAATAATTTTATGGATTTTAACGAAATAGTCATTCAAGCTCAAGATTTGATCAATCAATATTCTGACCTAATAAGGGAGCAGTATTATTTATTATCTGAGCAAGATAAGTATTTAGGCTTAGGTGTACTTTTATCTTTAATAGGATTCCTTTTTCTAATTAAAATTCAACGTAAAAGATCAAAGATTGAGAAAGTCCAAGAGATCTCAGAAGATGAATTACCGGATGGGTTTGGAGAGAGCGAAGTTGTTGATGAACCAAGTGCCAAAGAAGAATTAGAGCTTGAAGAGAAAGTTGAAGAAGTAGCTCCTGAAGTTATCGAGAAAATCGAACCATCAAAATCATGGAAAGATAGATTATCTTTAGGGTTATCGGCAACTAGAAACGGAGTTTGGGGAAAACTTGAAAATATATTTTCCTCAAAAAAAATTGATGAAGACACTTTAGATCAAATTGAGGAGCTTCTCTATAGTGCTGATATGGGACATGAAATCATTGATGATATTACTGAAAACTTCAAAAAAGAAATGGGAAAAGCTGATTCAAGTTTTACCAATTTTAAATCTTGGACGAGACAATACCTGAAAGATAAATTAGAAGATGTTCAAAAAACTGCAGAGACTTCTTTATTTCAATATGAGCCCGGATCAGGATTAAAAGTTATTATGGTTGTTGGTGTAAATGGAGCTGGTAAAACAACATCGATTGGAAAGCTTGCAACTAAATTAAAAAAACAAGGTGCTAAAGTTGTTGTTGGGGCATGTGATACTTTCAGGGCCGCAGCTGTTGAGCAATTAGAAGTTTGGTGTGAAAGAGCAGGAGTTGAGATTATTAAAGCTGGCTCTGGGGCTGATCCAAGTGGGGTTGCTTACGATACGCTTGCTAAAGCTAAAAGTATGAACGCTGATTATTGTATTTTAGATACAGCTGGAAGATTACATACAGCTCAAGGTTTAATGGATGAACTAGCTAAAACAAAAAATGTTTTGTCGAAAGTAGTTGCTGGTGCTCCAGATCAAACTCTTTTGGTAATTGATTCTATAACCGGACAAAATGCTCTTGCTCAAGCTAAAGAGTTCAATAAAGCATTAGATCTAACTGGGTTAGTTCTTACTAAGTGCGATGGGTCATCTAAAGCTGGAAACGCAATTAGTATGGCATCTAGCTTATCAGTTCCAATTACTTATATTGGAGTAGGTGAGGACGTCGAGGATCTTGAGATCTTTAATACTGATGAGTACTTAGACGCACTTCTTGGCTAAGTTTTCTCAATATCAAATTGACTAGGTCTACCAATTTCCTTACTCTTTATACAATGAATGAATCTAATGAGATTAAAGAATTTGACATATTGGGTCACAAAGTACGATTAACAGAATCTTCAACAGATATAAACCCTGATGAAGTTATAAAGTTATTGAAGGCTGAGATTGACTCTATCACTAACCACTCTAGCAACTTGGATAGATCTAAGACTATTTTATTGGCATCTTTGAAATTAGCCGCAGATAATGTTCGTTTAAAAAAAGAGTGTAAAGAACAAATCAATTCGTTTGAAAGTTCCATTAATAAAGCAATGGAATTTATTAACAAATTTAAAGTAGTTGAGGACAATTCTACTATTGTTAATTAAGTAACGACTCAAAACTTAGATTCGCTTTTAATATTATGAAAAGTGAATTACGAATCACATTTAAAAAGAAAATTTTATCCAATGATCAAAGAAGTCATCTTTGTTTAGAAGTTAAAAGTATTATTCAAAATTTTATTTCTGAGAAAAACTTAAGTTCAGTTGGAGCTTATGTTGCCTTAGATGATGAAATAAATTTTGTAGATCTTGATTTATTTAAGACGACTTCGGTTTCTCTTCCTTATTTAGATAAATCACAAATGAGGTTTGCTTCAGTTGATAAATCTATTTTGAATAAGAATCCAAGCTATGATTTAGAACCAAAATTTAGGGGAGAAGATATTACTCCAGAAGCAATCGTCGTTCCAGCTTTAGCGTTTGATAAATCAGGGATACGTCTTGGTAGAGGTGGAGGGTTTTATGATCGCTACCTTGCTGATTATAAAGGACTAACTCTTGGAGTGAGCTTTAATCATGTAGATGAACTTCCAAGAGAAGATCATGATATTGCTGTTGAGTATATTGTAAAAGATAAAGAAATATTAAAAGTTAATTAAGTTATATTAGGAGTTATTAATGGATTCGAGTTCAATCATTGTTACAGGGTTAGTGGGAGTAGCTGGTTTAGTATTAGGCTATGCTCCAGGTTATGTAAAAAGCTCTAGCGAGAAAAAAAGAAGAGAAAAAGAGGGCGATGAGATTTTAAATTCTGCTAAAGATAAAGCAAAATCGATAAAGTCTGAAGCCAGAGGAGAAGCCAAAGTTATTATTAGAGATGAAAGAGTAAATCTAGAAAGAGAGTACCAATCCAGAAATGATAAGTTGGGAAATATTGAAAGAGAGCTTGCAAAAAAAGAAGTTAAACTTGATCAAAAACTTGAGTATCAAGAGAAACTTGCAATTGAGTTTAAAGATAAAAAATCTACTCTAGATATTTTAGAGACAAAATTAAAAGAAAAAGAAATTAGATATGAAACCAAAGAACAAGAGTATGCTGAAAAGCTTTCTTCTGTTTCAGGGATGAGTAAGGATAGTATTAAAGAAGAACTTATTAATATCTATACTCAAGAAGCAAAAGTAGATGCTTCTAAAGAAATTAAAAGAATTGAAGAAGATACAAAAGAGCAGTCTGAAAAGATGGCCAAGAAAGTTATCTCTACAGCAATTCAAAGATTTGCTGGAGAGTATGTTGCTGAGCAAACGATTTCTTCTGTTGCACTGCCTGGTGATGATATTAAAGGTCGTCTTATTGGAAGGGAAGGTAGAAATATTCGTGCCTTTGAGCAAATTTGTGGTGTTGATTTAATTATTGATGATACTCCAGGAATGGTTGTTATCTCTTGTTTTAATGTTGTGAGAAAGCAGATAGCAAGAATGACACTAGAGAGATTAATTGCAGATGGAAGAATTCATCCAGCTAAAATTGAAGATTTTTATGAAAAGTCAAAAGTACAATTTGAGTCGAGACTAAGAGATCTTGGAGAAAAAGCTCAAATGGAAATTGGAGTTCACGGAATGCATCCAGAAGTTTTAAAAATGATTGGTGCATTAAACTGGAGAACTTCTTATATGCAAAATCAATATCAGCATTCACTTGAGGTTGCTTTCTTATGTGGAGCAATGGCAGCTGAGCTTGGATTAAATACCAAACAAGCAAGAAGAGCTGGATTGCTTCATGATATTGGAAAAGTCATGGATGCTTCCATGGAAGGATCCCATGCGATGGTTGGGGCTGACTTTGTAAAAAAATATGGAGAGCATGCTGATATTGTTCATGCTATTAGAGCTCACCATGAGGATGTGAAGCCAGAAACAGTACTTGCCCATTTAGTCATGGCCGCTGATGCAATTAGTGGAGCAAGGCCTGGAGTTAGAAAGTTCTTGAAAGAATCTTATGTAAGTAGAGTTACTGATATTGAAAAAATTGCAAATAGCTTCGAGGGCGTGAAAAAGAGTTATGCAATTTCTGCCGGTAGGGAGATTAGAGTATTGGTTGAGAATAATAAAATCAATGATGAGACGACTGTAATTTTATCTAGAGACATTGCTAAAAAGATTGAAGAAGAGATGTCTTACCCGGGTACAATTAAAGTTTCTGTAATACGAGAAACAAGAGCTGTGGGGATTGCAAAATAATGAAAAAATTTATAATTCTAAGTTTTATCCTAGTTTCCAATATTGGACTTGCTGAGAAAATTAGAAAGTTTGGAGCAGGAGTTTCTCTTGGTGTTCCTACAGGAATTTCTTTAAATTACTTCTTAAATCAAAGCTGGTCAGTTGACGGGATGCTCTCTTACGATTTTGACGAATTTTTTAATATTAGAGCAGATCTTTTAAGACATAAGAGAAACCTTTTTACCATTGATGAGTATTTTATAGATATTTATTATGGGGCTGGCTTGAGAATGAAGGATAAAGAAAATCAAGACTTTCTTTTTGGACCAAGAGCAGTTGTTGGGATTGGGCACTTTTGGAAGTCTATTCCTTTAGAGGTCTTTGTCGAAGCAGCGGGAGTTTTTTCAATAATTGAAGAAACAGATTTTGATTTTGAGGCTGCTTTAATAGCTCGTTGGTACTTCTAGTTAGTGACACTTCTTATTTCACTTGGAATTATTTATAAATTTATAGATGGCAAGCCTCATGTCTTTATGCAAAGAAGACTTGAAGAAGGAGATCTCTATAACTTTTGGGAGTTTCCTGGAGGGAAAATTGAAAATGGAGAATCCCCAGGAGATGCAATTATAAGAGAAATTGAAGAAGAAGTGAGTATTAAAGTCGATAAACCACTTTTTTTTAAACTCTTTAGATATAAGAACAAGCAAAAAACATATCTCTTTTATATACATCTCTTTAAGAATGATGAAGATCATAAATTGAAAGACTGGTTTAGTATTGAAGATGATCGTTTTTATAAAGAAATTCCACCGGCAAACCTACAAATTTTTTCAGATTTGAAATCATTCTTTGGAAATGATATGAAGGAATTCTTAGAATTTGAGGGATTTTTATGGAAATGATTTATTATAAAGTGATTTGTTATTTTCTGATTTATATTTCTTTAGGAATGTTATTCTTCCTCCCATTTGTTAATATTTTAAAAACTGGTCCAGGTTTTCATAAACTTGTAGTTTTGATTAGTGTTGTTTGTAATATCTCTGCAATTTTTATAACAAAGAAATTTATTAATACTGAAATGAGCTTTGAGCTATATGAGATTTTACTCCTTGGAGTTACACTTTCTAGTTTTTGTTTTGTTTTCTTTATTGAAAAGGTCGATCAAGGGAGATTAAAGTTTTTCGTCTTTCTTTTATCATGCTTTTCTATGGTTGTTGGATTGGTTTCTTTGATTTCTTTTCAAAGTTATTTCAAAACTAATTTTTTATATTCAAGTAGTTACTTATTAATTTCTACTTTATATTTTAGTAATATAATTTTTTCGATGATACTGGGGCATTATTATTTAGTTGTACCTAAATTAAGCGAGAGGCCTTTACTTAATTTACATTGGGTTCTGTGGGCCCTATTAACTATTAAGATTTTATTTTGTATTTTTTCTATTTGGAAGTTTAATATCGATCTAAATATTGCAAGCATGTTTGATATGATAATGATTAGCATGAGACTATTATGGGGATTTTTAGCTATTTCCGTTTTGAGTATTTTCAGTTATCGTTTATCAAAAATGAGATCAATTCAAAGTGCTACTGGCGTAATGTATGTTACAACATTCTTTGTTCTAACTTCTGAATTGATTGCATTATATTATTTTGTTAACAAATCATGGATGCTTTAATGGAAGTTCAATTTACATGTGAAGAATGTCATTCAGGGATCGAAGTTATTCCCTCACTAGAAGCCTCTAAGGTTAAGTGTTCAGTTTGTGAGCATGTTACAGGTGTAAAGTTTACACCTGATCATTTAGAAGGTGTTTTGTCAGATTGCCCCTCTTGTTCTAGGAAAGATTTTTATAAGCAAAAAGATTTCAACAGGAAGGTTGGTGTTGGTTTATTTATTATTGCTGCTATTTTATCGATTTGGACCTATGGAGTTAGCCTTATCGTCTTGTGGCTATTTGACCTATTTTTGTTCAGTAAAATTGGCAATGTTGTCATCTGCTATAAATGTAATACGAACTTCCGTAAAGTGAAGAATTTGCCATCTATTTATGGTTTTAATCATGAAATGCACGATAGAATCGTGTATTCAGATCATAATTTCGAAGGAAAACAGCTGGAGCATTGAATATTTTCGAGTTCAGATTTGAGCAAAAAATTGACTCATGCTATAATCAATCTAATAATCTGGGCCCAAAAATGTGGGTTTTCATGAAAGGAAGATTAGCTTAATAACTAGTTGCCAGAATTAGAGACGAAAAAAGGAGAACTGAATAAAACCCCCGTCTGAATCTAACCTATCTATTTTAATAATTTTTACAATATTTTTAAGGACTTTATAAATGCTTGATATGTATGATGTCGGTTTATTTGTTCTTGGACTAATTGGTTCTGCATTTTTCTCAGGTTCTGAAGCTGTTTTAATGACGATCCCTCAAGATCGAGTTAAACAACTAATTGAGGACAATGAGAAGAAATATAAAAACTTAGAGTTTTTGTTAAATAAACCTAATGAACTTCTGACTACTATTTTGATTGGAAATAATTTAGTGAACGTTTTTTTAGGAGCATTAACTACTACAATTGCAATGAAGTTATTTCAAAGTAATGTTATAGCAATTGCAACAGGTGTGACGACAACTTTAATTTTAATTTTTGGAGAAGTCTTTCCTAAAACTTTTGCTCGATCTAGTGCTGAAAGATTAGTAGTTCCACTTTTATTTATTTTAAAATTTTTTTATTACTTATTCTCACCTGCTGTCTTTTTTATAACTTTTCTTTTAGAGAGCTTTCTTGGAAAAAATGCAAAAATTAATGAAAGGCTTGTTACACAAAATGATATTGAATTTATGGTCAATCAAGCTGAAGAAGAAAAATCCATTGATTCTAAACAAATTGATATGCTTAACTCTGTTTTAGAGTTTCCAATGATCAAAGTTAAAGATGCAATGGTTCCAAGAACTAAAGTGAATGGAATTCAGATAAATTCAAACTTTAATGAAGTTATAGCTGCAGTTAGAGAACATTCACATACTCGATATCCTATTTTTGAAGATAACCTCGATTCACCGGTTGGTTTTTTACACGTTAAGGACCTTGCTTTTGTTGATGAGGAAGAAAGAGAAAACTTTAACTTAAAAAAATATATTAAAGATCCATTTTATGTTTATGAGAGTATGAAAATCCATGCAGTCTTTGATCATATGAATAAAAATAAGGTTCATCTTGCATTAGTTAAAGATGAAAGTGGTCTAGTAGTAGGGATTATTACTCTTGAAGATATTATGGAAGAAATCTTTGGAGAAATCCTGGATGAACATGATACTGAAGAAGCTGATCTTCCAACAGCTAATCATATTATTGGGCCTGATGGTTTAACAGTTTCTGGTGTTATTTCATTGAGAGATTTATATAATGAATATGATATAAAGATTCCTCTTAATGACAATTATTCTACTTTGACAGGATTTATTCTTGATATGCTTGAAGACGTTTTTCCAAAAGAGGGTCAAGTAATATTATGGGAGAATTTTTCTTTTGAATTAGAAAAAGTGACAAATTCCAATATAGAGAAAATTATAATAAAATCTTTAGATGGCCACACAATTGAAAGTGCAACTGCTCAAGAGAAAATTGATGATGTTGAGTTGGCTTCAAAATCACTTTCTTCTTGATTGCAATTAAGTTAATCTCTTTTTATGAATAAAATATATCCTATATGTGTTATTGGTGGAGGTTCTGCTGGAGTAATGGCTGTTTTAAGAACTGTTCTTAATAATGATGAAACTCTATTTTTTCCTGGAACAAAAAAAGATAGAAAAAAATCTCGTGAAAAGTGGGTGAAGAAAGTTGAGAATATGCCAGGGCATTTAGAATATACTCGAGGAATTCAGGAGCCTAATTTAGAATCTTTGAATTGGTTAGCAGAAGGTGTTTTTAAAAAGAAATTTCATTGGAAAAAAGACCTTGGCGTCACTTCACTTGTCAAAACCGGAGATGTTTTTAAAGTTACTGACTCTGAAGACCAAGTTTATGAATGTAAGCATGTTATTTTATGTACTGGAGTTACAGATGTTCAACCTCATATACAAGAATCCATAAGAGATATACTCCCTTTTGCTAATAAACAGACAGCCGATTATTGCTTAAGATGTGATGGTCATCATGTGTTTGATAAAGAACTTGCTATTATTGGTGAGACCAATTCAACTGCTTGGGTCGCGATTATGCTTTATGAGAGATATAGGAATACTACTGTTAATATTTTAACAAATGGTAAGAAAGTAGAATTTTCAGACGAGACTTCTAAACTTCTTGAAGCTTATAAAATAGAAGTTCATGACGAGGAGATAATGCAAATACTTGGAGATGTTAGATCGGGGTCTCTTGATGGATTTGTTTTATCTGAAGGCAAGAATATTTCGGCTGAAATTTGTTTCATTTCCCTCGGGATGATTGTTTATAATGAACTCGCTATCGCTGCTGGAGCAGAAGTTGATCAAAGAGGTTTTGTATTAACAAATCCTAAGGGTGAAACTAATATAGACGGCCTTTATATTGCTGGAGATCTCAGAGCTGGTCTTAAAAAACAAATATATACTGCATGGGATAGTGCCGTAGATGCTGCAGATGATATAAATGCGAAAATAAGAAGAGAAAATAGAAAAAAAGTATTAGAATTAAACTAGATATGACAAATAAAGAATTTGATATTGAAACTGATTTAATCTTTAAAATTGATGAAAAAGTAAAAAGAAAGATTGAAAATAAGCAAGGACCAGAAGTTGTTCAAGTTGGAGTGGGAGCAAACCTTCCTGAGATGTTGGGCGGAGTTGCTGCTGGACCTCAAAACGTTGTTCTGCGAGAATATGCAACTCAAATTGATAAAATAAAAGCTAGGGTTGTGTTCTTTGATTATAAGTCAGGGTATTTTGAAGGACTGCTTCCTGAGATTGATTCATCTTTAGATATGGAAATCATTAAGGAATTTGAAGACCTACCTAAAACTTTAAAAGATGAAAGAAATACTGTGCTTTTTCTTAATTACAGTGGTTACCCAAGACTCTGTAATCAAATGATTCCTTTAGTGAAGAAAAAGTTTAAGCATGTTAAGATAACACTTACTTCAAAGCATCTTACTCCTGAAAAAGTAAAGGCTCATTTAGAATCAGACTTAGGTGTTCATGACTATTTAAATATGCCATTTACGATGGAAGATTTTTACAGAGTTCTTCTAAAATATAGTTAAAGCTTTCTAAATTTAACTTCACCCTCTGCTGAGATTCTGGATTTACAAGCAAGACGAATTGATAGATTTTGAAGTTCGGGCTTACTTCTTTTTGCTCTCTCAAGCGTATCTATTTCTATAGTTTTAGCAGGAGTTAAGAATTGCTCGCCAGATACTACTTCAATGAGGCAAACTCCACAGCTTCCGGCCAAGCAGCCATGCTTTAGTTCTAGGTTATTTCTATCAAAACCGTCACAGATAGTTTCATGATCAATGAGGTCAATAGATTTAGTTGATGAAAGATTTGTTGCACGGTGCATACTTAAATTTATACCCAAAAACTGTAAAAAATCTACTAATATAATCTAGTTTTTATCACAATTTTTAGAATATTTATTAAAGGAAAGTTATGAGCATATTTGAACAAGTAAATAGTATGGGCCATGAGCAGGTTGTCTTCTTTAGTGATCCAACATGTAATTTAAAAGCCATTATAGCAATTCATGATACAACTCTTGGGCCAGCATTAGGTGGAACAAGGATGTGGTCTTATGCTACAGAAGAAGATGCTCTTAAAGATGTTCTAAGACTTTCCAAAGGAATGACTTATAAAGCAGCTGTTTCTGGCCTGCACCTAGGTGGAGGTAAAGCTGTTATAATTGGAGACCCTAAAGTTGATAAGTCAGAAGCGCTTTTTAGATCTTATGGGCGTTTTATTGAATCTTTAAACGGAAGATATATTACAGCCGAAGATGTGAATATTACAGTTGGTGATATTGAAGAGATGTTTGTTGAGACAAGTAATGTCGTTGGTGTTGCTAAAATTAGGGGAGGCTCTGGAAATCCTGCTCCTTATACTGCTCTTGGCGTTTTTAGAGGTTTAGAAGCTTCTTGTTTTAAAACTTACGGAACAAGATCTCCTGCGGGAAAAGTAGTGGCCCTTCAAGGAGTCGGTTCTGTAGGCTTTGAACTTGCTAAACTTATAAATGAGCAAGGTGCCAAAATTATTTTCACTGATATTTCTGAAAAGAATATTATGCGAATGAAAGAAGCTATTCCAAGTGCTGAGTTTATAGATCCTTCAAAAATTTATGATGTAGAATGTGATATTTTTTCTCCTTGTGCATTAGGAGCTTCAATTAATGACGATACGATTTCTCGAATTAAATGTGATATCGTATGTGGAGCTGCTAATAATCAATTAGATCAAGACCATCATGGCAATGAATTAAAGAAAAGAAATATTTTATATGCACCTGATTATTTAATTAATGCTGGTGGGTTAATGAATGTTAGTATTGAATTTGAAGGTTGGAGTGATTCTAAGTCGCGGAGAATGATTGATAGTATCTATGAGCAAACATTAAATGTTTTTGATATTTCTGACAATGAAGGTATTCCTGTTAATCATGCGACTGATAGATTGGCAGAAAGAAGAATTGACTCAATCAAGAAAATCAAAACATCTACTTTAGGTAATGTACAGCATCGTTTTCCTGGAAGAATGAATAGACATTAATTATTCGATTGTTTCAAAAATTGAATCTAATTCAGCGTCCATATCGATAATTGGTACTTTTTCTATCATCGTTTCTTGGTTAGCTGGCAGGTAAAATGATTGAATTTCTACCTTACCACTAAAAATTGAAAGTCTTTCTTTTATTTGTTGATCTACTTTGTAATAAAGTGGCTTGATTGCTTCTGGGCTTGTTGAGTTCTTTAGGTAAGACAGCCAGGGAGTTAAATGAGGTAAGTAGCGTATAAACTTTTCTTTATCTTTCAAATAATCATTTTTCAAACCATTTACTATGTATTTAGTCAGAGGACAAAAAAGAGATTTTTTCTTTTCTGCGATTTCAAAAATTTTAGGTATCTCCTTTTTCGTTATATTTTTATTTGTAAGATACTTCGGGAAGTTGTCTCGAGATAAAATCCCTTTTAAAATAATTGATTTTAAAACAAAACTATATTGATCTTGAGAAAGAGAAATATTACTTATCTTTGAGGTTTGATTATTAAGGCAAGCATTTAGGTATCTTAATTCTATTGGATCGGTTGTTGATTGAGACCAAAGTTTGAGAGTGAATAAAACGATGATGAAATATTTCATTTATTAAATAGCTCGTAAATATTATTATTGTTTTGAAAGTATACAGAGTCAGATTGTTTAAAGAGGTTTATTTGGTATTGAGAATTATGAATTTCGCTAAGCTTTGAGTTTTTAAATTCATACCCTCTTAATGAATATTTATAATCTAAATCATTTGATAATTTAGTTTTTTCTTGAGAGAAAAAAAGTGAACCTTGATGACAGATTAATTTCCCTGTTATCTTATAGTCAGTCTTATAGATTTGCTCTCCAGTTAAGGTTGTAATAAATGTTGGCAGAGAGTTTTTTGTATCAATACTAGAGTTGAGAATATAGATCATTTCATTTGAGTGATTTATACAAAAATCAAATCTTCTTTTAATACTCTTGGACCTAACAAGGGTAGATTTCTTCTTGCTATTTAAGTTAAACTTACTAACAATCATTTTTCCATTATCGGCATATTCATTATAAATAATGTCTTTAGAATAGTTCATAATAATTGAAGGGAAAAAGTATGGATTCCATTTGTTGTTTAATAAAATTGTTTTTTCTGAATAATCTTTTAGACCTTTAATAGTTATCTTTTTATTATTGGGGTTGTAAAAACTAGCATACTCACCATTTAAATGAATACTTAGAGAAACTCCTTTACCAAGTTCTGTGACTTTTTGTTCACCAATAGTCGAATAATACAGAGAAGATAATTTTCTGAAATTTAAATTTTGTGAAAAATTCTCTATTTTTTCAATTCCTATAATTTTATTACCATGTGAGTTCAGAGTATATAGGACATCAGAATTTGAGCTTTGCATGACCTTCTTTTTTCTATTGTTTTTTGAGACAAATAACTCACCTTTGAAATTTTGAGTATAATTAATATTAAGATCAGGGTAATAAGCTCTTATTTGTGAAGTGGAGAACTTTGGATTAAATAATTTAGCACTCACTGATGCGTTACTGAAGTTAACGATCAACAAGAGACTAATCTTTATAAATTGCATAAAGACTCCATTGACCAAAGTGTTTTGAGTAACTTGAAATAGAAGATGAAATATCATTCCATGCTATCTCTCTAGTATTTATCATATTATCTATTGAAAGATTAACAAGTGCATTATTATATCCTCGTTTATCAGTTTTGATCCCCGAAATAAGAAAGGGGACTGGACGACAGCTTGCAAAAGATTTTCTGAAATAAAAATTTGAAAGTAGTTCTTCGGCACACCCTACACCGTGTATGATTGATCTTTTCTTTTTTATAAACTTTCTAAGCTGAGTCATGTTTTTTACAGGGCTAGAATTCATTTTATATTGAGACTTTAAAAGACTCTGGAAAGAATTGCTAATATCTCGATTAGTTTTGGGGAAATAGCTCAGATTAATTTTTGATTCTAAAGCGATATCATGTTTGATTTTATTTCCATTAATATAGATAACAAAAGGACATGAGTTTAAAGAACAAATCGTTGGGTCGATTTGAATAGCACAGCCAGAAGTCGACTCACCGATTTTTAGAACTTTATACTTGGTAGTCATACAACTTATATTGGAAGAAATAATTTTAGAGTCTTTCAAGATTTTTTCAATGATACTTTTATAGGAGAGAGGGCCATCTACTTTATCAAAGAGTGTCTTGTAACATCTCTTGTCATTGTAGAATTTATTTAAGTAACAGAGTTTCACATCCCATACATCTTCAATCCCGGCCTTGCTTGAAAACTCTACAAGCTTTTCAATTTTCTTAGAAAAGCAGTGATTTATTTCTTTTGTATTACTAAGAGTCGAGATAACTCGAGCTGCGTTGACGATTCCTTCATTAGCAATTTTGCCAGGACAATCAGAAGTTAGGTTTTTATACTTATTTAAAATAAAGTTCTCACCGATCACTTTGCAGTCTTGTAATGGGAAAAATGCATTATTATAACGTGATTTATGAGTATAGCAGAAGTCTAGATTATCTCTTATTGAGTTTACGCATTTTAAAATTTCATTTTCTTTTAACGATCTTTTCGTTTTGAAATAGTCTTTGCAAAGAGGTGTTATATAGTTTTTTCTTGTTAGTTGATCTTGGCTAATACTTAGGAGGTTTTCTCCTGTGTGAACGGAGCAAATCTTAGAGTTACTTTGCAAATATTCATTGAATAGCTTTAGACCATTTAGTTCTTGCTGAGAAAGAGATTTAAAAAGTGAAGGCTTAGCTTTAGCTCTTTTGGATAAATAGGCGAGATAAGAAAAGTTTTGAGACTTAATAAGAGTTGATATTTTTTGTTCGCATCTACTGCTTTGTAATAATTCGTTAAAACTATAGTTTTTTAAAATTCTAGAGTTGTTATTTTTTGCAAGAGTGATATTGGCTTTAGACTGAGGACAATTTTTGTTAATTAAATGATTTAGAATTACTGTCTTTGATCCCTTTATTATTCTTGCTTGTTTTGTTCGCTTGTTAATTTGATTAGCCAAAAGATTATTATTAAATACTTTATGCTGATAAACATTTAGATAAAGTAGTTCATACAAAGTGCAAAGGTTTGATTTAATTGTATTATTGAGGGTATTTGAAGAATTAAAAAATAAAGAGTTTAGATAATCTATATTTAACTCATAAGAGTATTTTTTGATATCAAGATCAGACTCTTTAGAAACAACAACAGGAAAACTTGAATTGGAAGCATAGAAAGAGATCTTTTGCTTATCTTTAAAAATAAGATTATCAAGGGAGTGCAAAATCCCTTGATTACTTTGAGCATTTATATCAAAGCAAAATATAAAAAAAAATATATATGCTAAAAAAGCATAATTCATTCTATTCAATCGATTTTGCTAGAATTTGTGCAATATCCTCTACTTCGAGATTCTCTGTCGTTGAGACAGTTCCTTTAGATGAGTTGAAATTGATCATACAATAAGAACAAGCTGTAGCAAGTTTTGGAGCTTTTGTTTCTCCAATCTCTTCTAGTCTATTCTCAGCAAGGTGTTTTCCTTCATCTAGTTCATACCACATATTTCCACCGCCCATTCCACAGCATAAGGCCTTGTCTTTATTTTTTTCCATCTCGGTAACTTTAAGTCCTGGTATGGCTTCAAGAATAGATCTTGGTGCATTGTATTCACCGTGGTGGCGACCTAGGTAACATGGATCATGGAAAGTTACTTCTTCATTGATCGATTTTTTAGGTTGTAATTTTCCATCTCTTACAAGTTGACTTAATAGTTCAGTATGATGAACAGTATCAAAGTCACCGTCATCAAATTTTGCATACTCTTTTCCAATAGTGTGCAAGCAATGTGGACAGTGAGTAACAACTTTATCAAAAGTATATTTATTCATATTAGCGATATTTTCAATAGCTATTTCAAAGAATGTATATTCATCACCAAATCTTCTAATTGGGTCACCATTACATTTTTCTGTTTTACCCATTACTGCAAAGTTTACACCGGCCTTCTTTAAAAGCATTACAGTGTCTTTCACAACTTTTTGGTTTGAAGCATCATAAGATCCAGCACAACCTACGTAATATAAATAATCTATTTTTTCACCTTCAACTGCCACTGGAACGTCTTGTCCTTCAGCCCATTTAAATCGCTCATCTTGAGAGATTCCCCATGGGTTACCATTAACTCTAATTTTATTTGTGGCATCAGCTGCTGCTGGAGGTAGTTGACCAAGAGTAAGTGCCTTATATCTTTTAAGATCCATGATTAAATCAACGTGTTCAATATTCATCGGACACTCTTCCATACAAGCACCACAAGTTGTACAGGCATCTAATTCATTATTTAAATAAACCTGCTCTTCCCAGAGATCTTTATCTGCTTTACCCGCAGCCTCAGCAGTGTCTCGCATTTTAGTAATGATTTTCTTAGGATCTAATGGTTTCTCTGCAAGATTAGCAGGACAAACTTGAGTACATCTTCCACATTCAACACATGATAGAGTATCTAGTCTCTGCTTCATTGTAAGTTCAGATAGTTTGCCTAGACCAAATGTTTCTGCAGTTTCATCTTCAAAGTTCATTGGCTCTAAAACTGCTCCTCGCATTGGTGGAGTAACTAAGGCTCCTATAGGCGCTGCAATGAAGTGAAAGAACTTTGTATAAGGAATTGATGCGACAAATGCCATGGTGTTAATCATATGAACCATCCAAGAGACTCGATACACAAGGCTTAACGTTGAATCACTCATATTAAATATACTTAAAAACTTGGCAATCCAAAATCCAATAGGTGAATACATAGACTCAGGAGTTGTTGCTAGGTCTTCAACACCTACAATTCTAATACCTTCAAGTAGGAAGCCTAGGATAACTAGAGCTGCTAACATAAAGTACATAAACTTTTCTTGATTTGGTTTGGTGGAACTTAAGTAATCTGGCTGATCAATATAACGTCTTTTATAAGCAAGTCCTAGACCGATTAAAATTGCTAGTCCACCAAAGTCAGCCAGAAAGCTTACAATAATATAAGTAGGTCCTTTGAAAACTTTAAAAGGAGTATCAAAATGTATTGCAACTAACTCTGTTGCAATAAATAAAACAACAAATCCATAATAAATTAATGTATGAAAAATTCCTGGGGCCTTAAATCTTTTGATCTTTCCTTGAAAGAATATTGTTTCAAAAAGATTTTTCCAATTTAGTTTCTCAGGTAATAATCCTTTTATAGATCCACCTTGAGTAACGAATTGATATTTGGAATAAGTCCCTTTCAAGAAAATACAAACTGAAAGTAAGAAGAAGGCGTACATCGCGTATTTAAACGATGAAGGGATGTTCCACATGATTTCTCGAGAAGCATTCATATCCATAGGATTGTTCCTTTAAATTAGATTATTTAATGACTATTATAGTCAGAAAGTTAAAAGAAATGAAAAAGCTATTAATAATAAGATTCAGCAGTTTTGGAGATATCGTACAAAGTTTGTCGTGTATTCCTGTCTTGTTGAGTAAATACCCAAATATTCAGATCGATTTTCTTACTAAAACAAATTTTAGTGAGATCGTTGGACTCGAGAAAAAGATAACTCAAATACATTCATTTAATAAAGGCCATGGTCTTATAGGTCTTATTAAGATGGCCTGGGGATTGAGAGCACAAGAGTATGATCATATCTATGATGCGCATAGTAACATTCGGAGTTTTATCGTTAAAAGTCTTCTTAGAATTGGTAAAGGTTCAAAAATTATAACTAGGAAAAAATCGAGGCTAAAGAGACTTTTTCTTTTTAAATTTAGAAAGAACTATTTTGAGAATTGGCCTTTTATTTCTCGCTTGAGCTTTGTTAGCCCTCTTGGGTTTGAGAAGGTTGAATCGTCTGAATGGACTTTTGATATCTCACGTAATGATTTACCTAAAGGAAAAATAGCTTTAGTCCTTGGAGCGAATTGGGATTTAAAGATTTGGCCAACTAAGCATTGGATTACTTTAATTGATTTAATTTTAAGCAAGACTAACCAAGAGGTTGTTTTGCTTGGAGGAGAACTAGAAAAAAATGTCGCTGACAAAGTGATGAATCAATTTTCTAAGAGAGTTCTAAATTATGTTGGAAAATGCTCTTTGCTAGAGAGTTGCTATATCGTGTCTCAATCCAAGCAATTTGTCTCAGCTGATACAGGTCTTTTACACATTGGTGATAGCTTAGATGTTCCCGGAGTGTGCTTAATGGGGCCAACAGCATTTGGTTATCCGACAAGTAAAAACGTAGAGGTACTTGAGGTAAATCTGGCTTGTCGACCATGTAGCAAAGATGGGCGTGGAAAGTGTTCGCAAGATACCTACAAAAAATGTATGGTAGATATAAGACCTGAGGCAGTATTTGGTAAAATTAATGAACAACTTAGTTAAAACTTTTTTATGTTTTTTTCTTCTTTCTTGCTCGCAAACGATAGAGCTTGGTGGGAATGAGCATAAAGTTGGCAAAGAGGCACAAAATATTTTTTGGATTCAACTTCCAGGATTTTCTCAAGAACATTTGGCTTTATTGAAATTTACCGATTGGAATCCATCTAAAGGAGAGACTTATAGTAGGTTTTCTTGTTTGGGGAGTTTTTGGGATTATACTCTTTTTGAAATGAGGCCGAGGGTTTCTCATTCGCTAAATTCCCAAATTTCAGGCACAAGTTTTGATGACTTGAATTGCCAAAGTTTTTCTTCAGATCCATTTTATCAGAAAGTTAAATATCGAGACCATTCTAAGATTATTGTTGAAGAAGGGTTTGATTCTCAGGATTCACTTGTTAAAAGTTTAAATTGTAAATCTAGTTCTTGGTTAACAAATCTTGTCTACCTAAATAGAACTAACAGTATGATGTCATCAGAAAGATTAAGCTTTCATGCTAATAATACTAAGAAGTTAAATGCTGGGCTGTATGATGATAAGTCTTGTACGCAAAGAAAATGCTTTAATTCTTTGCAAGAAAATTTTATTTCTCTTAATCAAAGATTTGTTAATGATGAAGTAGTTTTCGTTTATAGAAACTTAAATTATTCTAGGTTCTTAAATTCTAGGAACTATAAAGCTGCTCAAGAGGTTTTAATTGAAATTGAAAATTTCATCAACTTTATAAAGAAAACATATAACTCAACAGACACACTAATACTGCTAACTGGGGGAGGAACTATTAACCTTGATTTTCCAAAAAGAGGAAAAGATTGGGGAGACTTAAGTAATTCAGTTAAAACGGAAAAGAGAGGAATTATTTCACCTCTTTTAAGTTATGGTGCGAGTTCTGAATTATTTTGTGGTATTTATCAATTTCAAACAATTAATAAAAATCTTTAAGTGAAAAATATTAAGTCATTGAGAGCTAATTATGGAGATAAGAGTTTAAGCAAAGAACATCTTCATGGTGATCCTATAGCATTTTTTAAACTTTGGTTAGAACAAGCAATTGAAAACAAGGTCATTCAAGCAAATGCAATGACTCTTTCGACTTATTCTTCAAAAAATGGAGTCAGCTCTAGAGTCGTATTGTTAAAAGAATTAGAAGGAAGAAAGTTTATCTTTTATACAAACTACTTGAGTCAAAAAGGTCTTGATATAGATGAGGAGAACCGAGTAGGATTGAGTTTTTTTTGGGTTGATGAATTTAGACAAGTGAAAATTTCGGGTGTTGCTAGGAAAGTATCGCAACAAAAGTCTATAGAATATTTCCAGTCGCGACCTTTTGATAGTCAAGCTGCGGCCTTAGCTTCAAAGCAAAGTGAAAAACTAATATCAAGAGAAGTATTAATAAATGAATATAAGTTATTACAAGAGAAAAAAAACCTAGATAAGCCAGATGATTGGGGTGGTTATGAAGTAGAAGCCACTTCAATTGAATTTTGGCAAGGAAGAGATAATAGATTACACGATAGAATAGCTTGCGAATTTTTGGAAACTGGTGAGTGGAGTATTTTTAGGAAATACCCATAAAACAATGCTAAATTTATTAACCTTTAAATCTATAAACGGTCTTTATAAAGATAAGTTTTGGTCAGACATATCAAGTGAAAAGTCCATAATTATAGTTCCTAGTCCAAATGAAGCAGACCTTTTAAGGGCCCAATTAAATCATTTGGAAGTTATTTCATTTTCTAATTTTCTTCAAAACCACAGTGGAGACCTTGAGGTTTTAAAAAAATCAGAATTGATGAAACTATTATCCGAGATTTGGATTAAGACTGGCCAAGATGAAAACTTTAATTTATTCAAGATGGCCTTTGATTACTTTACTGAAATTAGAAATAATACCAATGATTTTGATAGTTTCTCATCTGTCGTTGAGACCTTAACAAAAGAGCAACAATCTTTTTACTATCATTCTTATCGCATCCTTGAAGAGCATGAATTTTACGATGAAGCAAAACTTATTAATGAATTGCAAAGTAGGATCTCAAGTTTTACAAAAGAAAATTATATATTTTGGGGCTTTAAGTTTTTTAACTCAAACCAAATAGATTTTTTTAACGAATTATCTAGGACTACAAAAGTATCTATAGGAATACCTTCTGAAGTTATAAATGAGAGTACACATCTTGATTGGGTGAATTGGATAGCAGACTATGAGATCAAAGAACTTGGGATTGCGAGGTCAAAAGTTCCATCGAATAATTTTATAGAAAATTTGAGCTTTAAAAGAGACTTTCTTGCAGGTAGTGATAGTAATATTTTATCTGTAAACTCGTTTGACTTGGAGTGGATACAATCCTTAGGAAGTGAAGTTTATTTTAAGACCGAACAGGAATATTTCAAGCAAGTTCTTATTAAATTTAAAAAAATACTAAAAAAATATATTGGAAAAGAAGTAAAAGGCTTAAAGTTAAGTTTATCAGCTCTACTAGAGTCAATGATTAAAGAATATAAATATAAAGAGATAAAGATTTTATCTTTAATCCTGGCTCAAATTGAAAAAATTTCTGAAGAAAAGAAATTTTCTTTTTTCGACTTTCATCTAACTATAAGCATTTTAGACTTGGATTTACCCAGAGTTTTCCTTGTAAATTTTAATGAAGACTATGCTCTCTACTCTTTAGATGAACTACTTTATATAGGAGACAAAGAAGTTATTTGTTTTTATGAGTCTGATAAAACTCATGCCAGTAATCCCTTTTGGAACTTACCTAAGGAAACTTTAAAAGCTCTGGGTGCTATTGGAGCAATAAAAAACACTCGCTTTGAAGAGCTCTATAAGAATTTTTATAGAGATGAGCTCTTTTTTGATAAAACAAAGAAATTATTAATTGATCAGAAGTTTTATTTAGAAAATAAAAACATTCAATCTACTTTAGAGGGAGGAGATGTTTCGAGATGGAAAGTAAAGAGTCTTACTAAGAATATAAACAGCTATGTGAACTTAACTGCAAACGTTAAAAGTAATAGGAAGTATCACTCGGCAACTTCCTTGCAAGCTTACTTAGATTGCCCTCGTAAGTTTTACTTTAAGTATGAAACTAAGCTTATGAAGCCATTAGACTCGTCAGAGCTTATGAGCTCATTGGAGCGAGGACGATTTGAACATTTAGGAATAGAGAAGTTCATGACTGAGAATATCGCTGATTCTGAGATGGGGCAGTGGTATGAGAATTTTTTCTTAGAGTTTTTTGCTAACAAGAAAGTCGAGTTCAAAGAGTTTAGTAGTATGAAAGAGATCTCATTTCATCGAATACATAATGGAGTGAAGTTTACCAGAGCACTTTTAGAGCAATTTGAAGAACCACAAATATATTTTGAAAAAGAAATTACAAATCCTGGTTATAAAGGTTCTATTGATCTATATGTGGTTGGAAAAAACCGTGAAGCAATTATTGATTTTAAAGCAGGTCAATCCTCAATTCCTACAGTTAAGGGGATTATTGAATTAAAAAAGATTCAAACTCTATTTTATGCCGACAAAATAGTTAAAAAAGATGACTTTATGGTGGGGTATTTCAATTTAACATCTCCAAAAGATTCAAGAATATTATCAACTTTTAGTTATGAACAAGATGGTAAAAATAAAAGGGCCAATAATAGCTTGTTAGATACAGTTCAAAATTATAAACAGTTTGAAGATGAATTAATCAAAAGAATTTCAATTGATAGACAGTTTTTGGCTTCACCTCAAGATGAAATGTCTTGCTCTTATTGTGAATTTAGAAATGTTTGCTTGGAGCGAAGATGAAACTTAGTTCCGAACAAGTCAAAGTTATTAATCATAAAGGTGCATTGCTTCTTAGTGCTGGTGCTGGTGCAGGGAAAACATTTGTTATCATCGAGTATTTGAAAGCTTATTTTAACAAGATTGATCTTAGTAATGAGCTTATAGATGAAGAAGAAGAGATTAGGAATATTCTACGTTCAATTTGTGTGATTACATTTACTAATAAAGCTACAAATGAAATTTATGAAAGAATTTATAAGGCTTTTGAAGAGGTTGCTGAGGATTCAAAAGTCTTCGAGTTAATCCTTAATAATTTAAGCTATTTATTTGTTGGAACCATACATTCCCTTTGTTCATATTTATTGAGAAGTCATTCTCTTTTAAGAAGCGATCAGGAGCATGTTGATTTCTTTGTTATACAAGAAAAATTAAGAAAGCTTGTCTCTCAAGGAATTGATTCTTTAAGCGAAAATAAAGAAATATTTTATTATAATGAAGCAAGGCTTTTAAAAACATTCACTCATGTTTTCAATAATGCCTCTGCTAGACTTAACTGGAGGGATGTTCCTCATAATGATGAAGCTTATTTTAAGCGAGTGTGGTTTGAATATTATGATCTTCAGTTTCCAGTCTCATCATTAGAACCAAAGAAAGCTTGGGAGAAGTATTATTTAGAGCTTAAAGGAATTTTTGAAATAGCTGATCTCGAAAAAAGATTTGACGAGCTGGGTGTATTCTTATTTCAAACAAGAAAATCACCTCGGAAAAATGAATCTGTAAGTGGGCAGGTGGTAGAGTTCTTTGAATCTCTTAAAGAATATCAAACAAGCTTTAAGTCTTTTTTCCCGCTAATAGAAAACTTTAAAGAAAAAAAGCAGTATTTTAAAAACTTTAGTAATGGATTGAATCAGATCTTTAAATTTGTAGACAAGCATTATTATAACGACTCGTATATTGGACATACTGACCTTGAATACTTACTTCTTAAAAATATAGATAAAATATCTCTAAAGTTAGAGAAGGTGATAGTTGATGAATTTCAAGATACATCTTTTTTACAATGTGAGCTAATAGATAAGTTAGTGAATACAAATGAATCTAAGCTTTATGTTGGAGATATAAAGCAAGCCATTTACTCCTTTAGAGGAGGTGAGGTTGAAGTTTTTGAAAGTGCAGAAAGTGAACTTCCTTTGCTAGAGTTAAGTAATAATTATAGATCTAAATCTCAAATCGTAAACTTTAATAATAAATTATTCTCAGATATTTTTTCAAGAGAGAATGTAAACCAAGTCTCTCAAGAAACTGGAGGAGAGGTTAATTTTTATAATGGAGATATGGATTTTTCAAGTTCTAAGATTGAAGAGTTAAGAGAAGCTGAAGCTAAGATTTTATCAAAAGTCATTAAAGAGAAGTTAGCCGATCCTGGGCTAAATACTTTTGCTGTCTTGTATAAGAACTTAACCGGAGTCTCTATACTTGTTGAAGAGCTTGCAAACGAGGGAATTCCTTTTGTAGCAGAGATCAAAATACCTAATGATAGTGAACCTTTGCTCAATATTTTTCAATACTTATTAAAAAGTTTGCTTTCAGTTGAAAACGTTGAGGAGTTTGAAAAGAGTCTGTACTTTATAAATGGAATTATTCATTTCTTTAATGGAACTGAGCTTGTTAAAAAATCAGATCTTGAAACCTTACAAGAAGATATCACTCTTCATGGTCTCTACCTCTCATTTATTTTATTTCTTTCACGTAAATCGATTGTCATCTCTAAGTACGATGTTAATTTATTATTAATTAAGCAGGCCTGCGAGGCCTTTGAAGAAAACTTTGCTAAGACTTACCAGTACCTAGACTCAATTAAAGGCGATAAAGTAAAAGTTTATTTACAAGAGGAGATTGAAGATAAATACGTTGAAATCATGACTATTCATTCATCTAAAGGGCTGGAGTTTGACTTTGTTGCAGTTGCTGATCTTCATGCTCTTAATCGTTCACCATCTGATCTCTCTCTTATTATTAATGAAAATACCGGTCTGAAATTTAAAAACTATTCAGGAATTGATGAAATAACACCTCAGTATCACTTTAATAAAATTGCTGAGAAGAGAAAAAACATAGAAGAAGAAAAAAGATTGTTTTATGTTGCAACTACTAGAGCACGTGAGTCTCTTAACTTTGTCGTTTTAGAATCAACTCCTTATAAAGAAGATACGAGGTGGGCAAACTTACTTAGAAAACATTGGGAAATCGAGAGTAAAAATGTTGAAGTGAATATGAATAAGATTAAGAGTATTAAAGGTGCTTATATAAAATACGATCTAGGTTTTCGAAACAAAGTTTCAAATAAAGTATTCAAGGTTTTTCCAGACGTTTCTGTTACTGGGTTATCTAAGTTAGCGGTTTGTTCTCATTTATTTTACTTAAGCGAGGTCTTAAAAATAAGAGAAAATGATTTACGATCAATGAATAAATTATTTATAGATGAAAAATTAAATGTGAAAAGTTCTTTAAGTCGAGGGATTAGACTACACCATCAATTAGAAAAGTTAATTCAAGGTGATGAAGTTTTTGGAGATAAAGACGGTGATATTTTATCTTGGGTTGAAAGTGAGCTTGTTAAATTTAACGATTTTGAAAAATTTACGGAAAAAAATATCAAATTTTCTTTTAAGAAGTTTATGATTTCAGGAACAGCGGATGCTTTTTTTATAAATCATAAAGATAAAAAAGTTGTTTTATGGGACTTCAAAACTGGAGATGTTGCGAGACATTTAGATAGCTATAAGGCCCAATTAAAAATATACTTATATGGAATTACTCAGGTTTTTGAGTTAGAAAACTATAGTTCTGAGTCGTTTATTGTCTCTCTGGACGATAAAAAGCTTATTGAATGTACAAACAAAAATGAGAACTTGAGTGATTTTATGTGTGAATTATTTGAATCCCAAACAGACTATTCTTTAAAAAATTATGATCACTGCTTAGATTGTTCTCATCAACTAATTTGTTCCAAGTAATGAAATCTTAAAAATAGTAAAAAGCATTTTACTCAATCATTGTCTGAATTTACATTCAATAGGTTGATTGAAACGCAGAGCATGATAAAATCTAGATAACTATTTAAAATTATTAAAAAGGTAAATAAAACAATGAAGAAAATTTTATTAATGTTATTTGTCACAATTTCATTTCCAACTTTTAGTGCAGATAATTCTTTGTATCAATTTGAGTGGATGGATGATGACAAAGAAATTTATGTTTTACAAAATAGAAAGTTTAGAAAGTCCGGAAGATTTAATTTATCCTTAATGGGAAATTTAAATATTTCTGATAAGTTTGTGAATACTTTTGGTGGTGGAATTAAAGCAGCCTATTTTTTTAAAGAAGATTGGGGAGTAGAGTTTGGTTTTGGAATAGGTAAACCAAGTTATAATGATACTTTTGATCGGGTTGCAGAGCAACAAGCAGTTCCTTTCTATAATGCTATCACTCAACATATTTCTGCTAGCGTTGTCTGGTCTCCGTGGTATGGAAAGTTTAATACATTCAATGTTATTTATTATGTAGACTGGTATGTTTCTTTAGGAGTTGCTCAAGTCTCAACAGAAGATGATTCTCCTGCTTTTGATGTTTCAGTCTCTCCATCACAAGTAAAAGCGAAACAATTTGATACAAATGAAGATAGTTCTCTTGGTTTAACATGGTCAACTGGGCTTTTATGGTATCTAACAAAATCAATAGGATTGCGACTTGAATTTACAGGTTTTCATTATCAGGGTGTATGGACCAGAGAGGAAAGTGGTGCCACTCCAGAAGAATTTGATGTAACTTTTCATAACTATAATATGGGGTTAGGAATTAACTTTTTATTTTAATTTAAGGAAGCAAGGATGCTTAAAGTATTATTTTTATTCATATTCTCATTATATTCCTATGGACAAGGTAAGCTTGTACAAAATATTAAGTATGGTTATTCAAAAGGCTTGAGATATTCACTTGTTCCTTTACTAAAGGAACATATTTACTTATCTAAAGGAAATATTGGATCAGTCGAGAAATATCTACAAAAGATTATCTTAACAGTAGGAGCTAGGAACTTTGAAGGGCTAGATACTTCGCTTCTATTAAGAGGCTCAACTACTAGTATGAGATATTTAGCTGCCAAAAAAGTATTTGGTGAAGGAGATTACGACAAAGCTAAAAGTCTCTTTTCAAGAATTAGATCCACTAGTACGTTTTATCCTTTTGCTCAAAATTTTCTTGCAGTAATTAGTTACTTAAAAAAAGAGTATTCAAGCTCTCTAAATCATTATCAAAGTTGTTTAGATTCGTCTGCTTCAAGGTTGGATGACTCTCTGTCTACAAGAGTTTTTAAGCAAATTAAGGTAAATAGAGACATCTGTATAGCTGGAATTCCTAGAGTTCACTATGCACAAAAAAATTATAAAAAAGCAGACTATACATATTTAGACTTAGATAAAAGATCTATTGCTTGGCCTCCAATTTTATTAGAGGAAGCATGGAGTAGTTATTATAGAAAGCATTATAATAGAACTTTAGGTAAATTAGTAACTTACAAGGCTCCACAATTAAGATTTGTTTCAAACCCTGAGATATATTTATTAAGAGCTACGACTTACCTGAGAATGTGTTTATATGGAGATGTATCTAAAGTTGTTGAGGACTTTTATAATAGATATGAAAAAACAGCTCAAAAGTCAGAGCAATTAATCAAGCAAGAACAAAGTAATCCAGATTATTATTATCAATTAGTGAAAAATTATCAAAACGAATCAGACGAAGAGTTTCAGTACGCCCTTAAGGGGGTTTATAAATCTCCCAATGTTAAATCATTTTTTGATAATATTCGGTTTGCAGAAGCTGAAAGAAAGAAGATCAGAAAAGTTAAATCTGGTAAGTTACAAAGCCTTTTAAATAATAATATTGATGAGTTTGTTAAGATTCAGAAAAAGGTTATTGGTTTGGTTGCACAGAGTAAATTAGAAAAACATGGATTAGATTTACGAAAATCTTTTCAAGCAATGAGTTATATCAAACTAGAAGTGCTCGGTCGAAAAAAAGAGGCCCTTTATGAGGGGAAAGAATTCTCTACTAAAAGAGGTGATATCAAGTATCTAAAAAGAAATGATAGACAATACTTTTGGAGTTTCAATAAAGAGTTTTGGAGTGATGAGTTAGGAGATTATGTCTTTGCTCTTCCGGTGGAGTGTCCGAATGAAAAATAAATATTTATATATATTATTAATTCTACCTTTGTTTTCTTTTGGTCAAAGTAATAGAAGCCAAAGAATCATTAACATTATTGATCAAGAAATACAGGAAGTTACAAGACTTTCTAGGCAGTTTCAAGGTCAGAACCCTAATATACTTTTTAGAAAGTCAGAATTATATTTAGAAAAAGGTAGATTGATTAAGGAACAAGAAAATAATAGATATCTTTCTTTGTCTGTTAGTCAAAGAAAGTCGACAAGCAAAGACTCACATTTTCGAGGATCTTACGGGCTATTTTTGAAAGCGCGAGATGAAGCTCTTGGATTATTAAGAAAATTTCCAGATTATGAAAAAGCAGGAGATGTTTACTATATTCTAGGTTTTAATGAGAAAGAGTTTGGAGATGACAAGAAAGCTCTAGACTATTTAATCAAAGCAGAACAAAAATCAGGTAATGATTCAAAGTCTAAAGTTAGAATTCAAAATGCACTAGCGGAAATGTATTACAATAACAAGAAGTATAAACAAGCTATCAATTATTATGAGAAAAACATTAATAACAAGAGTGATAGATGGTGGACGAAAGATGCATATAATTTAGCGTGGTCATATTTTAGAGTGAGAAATTATGATCCAGCCATTAGGTATATGAAAGATGTTGAGAAGTTAAGTGCTAATAAAAAATATGTTGATATGACAAGCCAGGTAAATAAAGACATTGGTCTCTTTTATGCTGAATCTGGTCGTATGGATGAAGGAGTAAGGCATTATAAAAAATATAATAAAGACTTCACATTAGAGTTAATTACAATTGCTACTTTCTTAAAAGAATCAGGCAAGCTAACTCAGGCAACAACTGTTTTAAATGAAGCATTGAAAATTGCAAAAGATAATAAAAGTAAGGCGAAAATTTACTTAACGAGAATGCAGCTATTTGATAAGTATGAGAAAAATAATTATCATCTTCAAGATAGTATTGCTCTTTATAAATTAACAAAAAATTACAAACTAACTGCCGACCAGCAAAAACTCTTCAAGTTTCAAGTAAAAAAACAAATTGGAAAACTACAAAAAAAAATTGGTGATAAGTCATATCAAAAATCAAAAGTTGTAACAAATGAAAAAGTTAATCAAGTAGTAAAGTACTTGACACTTCTTAAAGGGCTAGAGCCGCAAACTCAGAATGATAATCATTTCTATATGGCTGAGACATATTTTCAAGCGGGACAATATGACAAGGCAATTGATAATTATAAGAAAGGATACGCGATTGCTAAAAAAACAAATAATAAAAAAACAATGGATAGATCTATAGAAGGAATGTTGCAAGCAATTGCTCAATCTAAAGAGAAGTTCCCAAATAGGGAGAAATACTACTATCCAGTGTATATGGCCTATCTAAAGCATGACTCGTCATCTAGTAAAGCTAAAGAGATATATAAAAAGTTATATAAAATTCAATATGAAAAACAAAACATTACTGAAATGAAAAAAATCTTAGGAACATTTTCAAAGAAATATCCAAATGCTACTGCTGATCAAGAAAAGATGGTGAATTCTCTTGTTAATATTTATTCTAAACAAGGTAAAGATGGAGATCTTGCAATGTTACTAGGTGATATTAAGAAAGGTAAATACAGAATGTCCTCAGCGGGAATGAAAGATCTTGCTGATGTTGGGCAAAAAATTGAAGTGAAAAAAGCAGAAAAATATCTAGCTAAGAAAGATTTTAAATCTGCCAAGCAGTCCTATCTTAAAATTTTCTCAACAGGTAGTTCAAAAGTAGCAAAAGCAAATGCAGCTTATAACTTAATGGTTCTTAACTATGAAGATAAAAAATTACAAGATACCTATTCTTGGGGAACCCAAGCTCTTAGTTTAATGGACGACAAAGAGTTTACTAAATATAAAGGAACATTTTTAAGTGTGAGTAAATATTTATTTGAAAGACTTCAGTTTAAATCTTCAGCAGATATTTCTCATCGAGGATATGCAAAACTTTGTAAATCAAATTCGAGTGCTAAAAAGAGCTTTTATAATAACTCTGTATCAATGTATAAAGCATCTAATCAGATTTCTAATTTAATAAAGCTTAGAAACTCAGCTCGAACTTGTAGAATGGATACAAAGTCGATTACTTCAACAGATAAAGAAATCGTTGACTACTATGTTTCAAAAAATGATTTCAGTTCTCTAGAGCGCTTCTTTCCAATAGCTGAGCAAAGTTTAGATCTTCAACCGTACTTAATTGATCCTGCATTTAGAATATATGCTCATTATCAAAAACAAAGAAACACTGGAAAGCTAAGTTTTTGGCAATCAAAGATTGAACAGTTATACAAAAACTCTAAATCTCGAAGGTTAAAAGTTCCACCAGAGGGACTTAATGCGGTTTCGATGTTTGATATTGCAAAATTAAAAGATGAGCTAAGGCGAGTCAAAGCTGTAAGGTTAGCTTTTCCGGAAGATAGGTTTACATCTACTTTGGAATCTAAGATTAAAAAACTAGATGCCTTACAAGGAAATGTTAAGCGTGTTCAAAAAATGGGAGCAAACTTCGGTGTAGCCCACTCATATCCAATTTTAATAGAAGGATATCAGTCACTCATTAATGAGATAGATAGCTTTACTCCCCCAGGCAAGAGTCCTCAATATGTTGCTAGTTTTAAACAATCTATGGGGCAAGTAAGTGGTCAATTGAAAGAAAAAGTGAAAAATTTTCAAAATTTGGCCCAAAGAGCCGTAAAAGACAATGAAATTCTTTCAACATACCAAGGTATGAAACAAACTCCGGTGTATAACGTATTTGATGATATGAAGTTTTATGACGCTGAAAGGACAGGAAGATAAATGAAGTTACTTATTATTTTTGTATTTTTTATCTCATGTGCCGGTCTTGAAGAAGACTCTAGTTCTAATGAACCAAGAGTTGAAAAGAAAACTCAAGAAATCATTAAGAAAAAAACTCCTCCAAGGTCTGTTAGTTATTCAGCAAGTTCAGATAAAATAAGAATTGCAAATTTGGGAAGTTTTAATAGTGAGACCTTGGATGGAATTAACCCAGGGGTAGTTACTAAAACTAATGATGAGATATTAGAAATCACAAAACTATGTAGATCAGGTCAGGCTTCTAGTGGCCAATCAAAAGCTGCTACTTTACATAATAAGTATTCAAAATGGCCAACATACTGGAATGCAATCGGTCTTTGCTATTATATTCAGAATAATAATTATAGTGCGAAAATTTTTTTCAATAAAGCTCTGGAGATAAAAAGTAATTTTGCTCCAGCAAAGAATAATTTAGGGCTAATTGCAATTAGAGAACGTAATTGGTTTGTAGCTCGAGATCAATTTAAAGCTGCCGCTCGAATCAATCCATCATCTCAGGTTAGTAATTTTAACCTTGGTCGCTTATACCTTGCTTTTGGTCATGGAGAAAAAGCAATAACCCATTTCTCAAGGGTAAAAGATAAAAACTTCTATAATAAAAATGTAGTAGGTAAACATGCAATGGCCTACTCAATGAGTGGTAAGCATCAAAAAGCAATAAGTCTATTTTCTAAAACTTCTAGCTCGTCTGAGGCCATGAAGTTATTTAAATCTTATTCCTATGCCAAGCTGGGAAAAAAGCAAGAAGCGAAAACAATTATTTCAACAATGCAGGTTAGACCAGAAAATCCAAATTATGGTTTATTTTCCGAAGTTCAAAGGATCGTTAAATGAGATATATATTAATTATTACATTTTCGCTTATATCACTTGAGGGTTTTTCTCAAACTCCTAAATATAGATATAAGAAATTTGAAAAATTTGATTTCAGTAAGATGTCTGTAGCTGGAGATTCAAGTTCACCGGGAGATATTTCGGTAAACCCAAGGTTTAGAGTCAGGTTTAAAAATAAATTACCGGAAAAAAAGTCTTTTAACACAGAGGTTCTAGATTCTCTTGATATGATACAGTAAAGGGGTATTTCACATGGAAGTGGAACAAAACTTATACCAGGTCACTGGCCTGTCAAAGCGCGTAAAAATTGAGAGTAAACCT
>CALIJZ010000029.1 GCA_938017795.1 uncultured Bacteriovoracaceae bacterium | reverse complement strand
TCTCACTCCTGTTCCGTCTTTAGTCTCATAATCAGTACCAAAAATACTCATCTCCTCTATTTGTTTTGTAGCTGCTTTAGCACAAATCTTCATAAGGTGAGTCGCATTTTTGCCTCTTAGGCCTAACTTTCCACATGAGCTAGCACCCGCAACATTAAAATATCTAAAAATCACATGTTTTAAATTAGAAACTTTAGAAATATCTCTAATCATTTTCTCGCTCATAAGCTTTGAACTTGCATATGGATTAGTTGGATTTAATGGGTCTAATTCTGTCACTATCTTCTTGTCAGTATCGCCATAGACAGCAGCAGTAGATGAGAAGATAAAGTTCGTTACCATTTTTTCATTACATTTCTGTAATAGCTTTAAGGTATTTGATGTATTATTCTTAAAATACTTAATTGGATTTTCAACACTCTCTGGAACAACAACACTGCCTGCAAAATGTAATACGGCATCTATCTCTTCTTCAAAGACTTGATCTAAGATTTCATCATCACCGATGTCTCCATGAATAAACTCACCATAAGTGATAGAATCTTTAAAACCATTTGATAAATCATCTACAACTATCAGGTTGAATCCATTTTCACCAAGTTTCTTAACAACATGAGAACCGATATATCCAGCTCCGCCGGTAACTAAAATTTTTTTCATATCAATACTTTCCTTAAGTTTACTTACGAATACTTCTTAATCTTTTCATTCATCATTTTAAGAATATTTTCTTTCATCCCAGGTCTTTTTAGTCCAAAGTCTAGACTTGCTTCCATATAACCCAAAGGAGTTCCAGTATCAAATCTATCTCCAACAATAAGGTGGCCATAAAATCTTTCGTTTTTTGCTTGTGCATTTATTGCATCTGTTAATTGATACTCGCCTCCAGTCCCCTTGGACGTTTTATCTAAGTAATTGAAAATATCATAATTAAAAATATATCTCCCAGGAGTAATTAAGTTAGATGGTGCAACTTCAACTTTTGGTTTTTCTACCATTTTTGAAATTTTAAACCCTTTATGGGAAACACTTTCACCATCTATCACTCCATACTTATATACTTCATCCTTTGGAACTTCTATAACTCCTAATGTTGGAGCATTAAACTCTTTAGCCGTTTCATTGATTTGCTTTATTGCAGGGACTTCAGAATAAATGACCTCATCTCCTAGTAAGACTGAAAAAAACTCATGTTTTTTAATTAACTCTTTACTGGCCTTTACGGCATGACCAAGTCCTAATTGCTCTTCTTGAATAACTTCTATAATTTCAATGTTTTCTGAGAGATCACGAATCAAATCTATTAAATCGTTACGGCCTTTAATTTCTAAGAACTTCTCTAACTCGTAGTTTCTTTTAAAGTAATCAATGATAGATCTTTTATTCTTAGCGTTTATAAAAATTAATTTTTCGACACCTGAATCTACCGCTTCTTTAACTACATAGTGAAGGATAGGTACATCAACGAGAGGAATCATTTCTTTGGGTATAGATTTTGTAACTGGTAGAAATCTTGTTCCCTTGCCCGCCACTGGAAAAACTGCAGTTTTAATCATTTAGACCTTCTATATAATAATTCTCTATTCCCTAAAGATATATCATTTTCATTACTACTTGTTAAACAATAACAAGGTCTTAGAAACTCTACTCTTTACATCACTCTAGACTGTACTTACAAGCCTGAGGGCTCTAAATTATACTTGTGAATAATTATATAAATGAAGCCAAAGCAGGGATTTTGAAATTAATTAACGGTCCCGTGGAACAAGTGGATCTCAATATATCTAAATTTATTCAATCATTATCTAGAAAACATAATCTGCATTCAAAATTTTCATTCTACTCAGAAGAAGAACAAATTAATGATCTAAAACTTCCTATTCTATTACTAGATCCAATAGACGGAACAAGAGAATTTCGCTCCAACATTAATGAATGCTGCATAAGTCTTTCCTTCCTAGAGTCCTATGATTTAAACAACGCTAACAATATTCATTGGATTTGGAATTTTTTTACAGATGACGAGTTCTTATACTTTGACAGTAGGTTTCAGAAAAATAAATCTTCTTTCAAAAAGTTTAAAAAAGAAAAAAAACTTCTCACTTTTATCTCTAGGTCAGATTATAATTTATACCAACTTGAATCCTATAATCATAAAGACATTCAAATTGAACCAGTTGGAAGTATTGCCTATAAGTTAGCTTTAATGAATGCTGATAATTGTGACTTTGTCATTTCACTTACTAATAAACATATCTGGGATATATGTGCTGGTTCCATGTTACTTTCATTGAATGGATCTCATTTTTATCAAGATGATGAAAAAGTAATTGCCCTAAATCAGCGGTTATTAAATGGACCCATGTATTGGCTCAAAGATGAAAATCATCAAAGTTTAATACAAAATTTAATTAACGATATTCAATCAAGAAAAAGATAGTTTAATTATGTCCTCTAATAACTTGCAAAAAATCTTTGCTGTATTGCTCACATTTACTCTGTCCTACTCCATTAACCATTAAGAACTCACTTCTATCTCTCGGTAATAATTGACACATATCATGTAGGCTCTTGTCTGAGAAAATAATATAAGGAGGGACTCCTTTTTCAGAAGAAAGATTCTTTCTTAAGCTGCGCAATTGTTCAAACAACTCAGCTCTACCATGACTAACTTCTGCTACGCTTGCTCGTTTTCTTGATTTTTTAGAATCTGTATCTTTTTTCTTTCTGATTTCAAAAGTTACCTCACCTTTTAATATTTCATTACTTTTTTTAGTTAGACATAAATTTCTATATTCCCAATTTTTGATAGCAATATAATTAGAGCTAAGTAATTGTCTTAAAAGTCTACTCCAATAAGCTTTGGGTTTATCCGATCCTATTGCATAAACAGATAATTGGTCATGCTTTCTCTCAAGGACTTTTGCGTTTTTACTTCCTCTTAAAACCTCAATCAAGTAATTTGCTCCAAAAATCTGTCCTGTTCTGTAAATACATGAAAGAATTTTCTGAGCATCTATAAGAGCATCGACTTTATCAATAGGAAATAAACAAACATCACAATTACCGCAAGTTTTTTCAGCTTCCTCTTCAAAATAGTTTAAAAGGTATTGTCTACGACAATCAGTTGTCTCACAAAGAGTTAACATCGAATCAAGTTTTGAGCGAGCTGACTTCTTATAAGTCTCACTTGCTTCTGTCATTTCCAACATTTGAGAAAGCTTAATAACATCTTGAAAACCATA
Source organism: uncultured Bacteriovoracaceae bacterium (assembly GCA_938017795.1). Taxonomy (GTDB): domain Bacteria; phylum Bdellovibrionota; class Bacteriovoracia; order Bacteriovoracales; family Bacteriovoracaceae; genus JAHDHG01. The sequence goes on along the minus strand of CALIJZ010000029.1, from coordinate 91,348 downwards.
AATCATCCAAGCGCTTGACTCTCCTCCATCTCTACCGGCCCTACCAGTTTCTTGATAATAACTTTCAATACTCTTAGGTAGATCAAGGTGAGCTACAAACCTTACATTTGGCCTATTAATACCCATTCCAAAAGCAATAGTTGCTACAATGATTACACACTCTTCAGTATTAAATAAACTTTGAGCATTTGCTTTAACTGAGGAGCTCAAGCCTGCATGATATGCATGAGCATTATGTCCAAGTTTCTTTAGATCATTAGTAATCTTTTCAACTTTTTTTCGAGATAAACAATAGACAATGCCGGTTTGACCGGAGTGCTCAGAGTTTATAAATTCATTGAGTTGCTTCACTTCATTGACCCTGTCTGTGATTGTATAAGCAATATTTGATCTATCAAATGAAGATACATATTTTTCATGAGTTGAGTTAAATCTTAGTTGTTTTACAATATCATTCCTGGTTCTTGAGTCTGCAGTAGCAGTCAAAGCCAAAAATGGAACTTCTGGAAAAATATCTTTTAATTCTCCTAATCGAATATAATCTTTTCTAAACTCGTGGCCCCACTGAGAAACGCAGTGAGCTTCATCAATAGCAATCAAAGAAATATCAAGACCTTTAAAAAAGTCGATTAGATAATTTGATAAAATCCCTTCCGGAGAAACATAAACAATTTTAACTTCTTTATCACAAATTCTTTCTTCAATTATTTCTTTTTCACTCCAACTTAATTCTGAGTTTAAATAGCAAGCCGCAATTCCATTTTCTTCTAATTGAGTTACTTGATCTCTCATTAATGAAATCAAAGGAGATATAATAATTGTAATTCCTTCAAAATAAAGAGCTGGCAATTGATAACAAACCGACTTACCACCTCCGGTTGGCATAACTCCAAGAACATCTTTGCCACTTAAAACAGATTTAATAATCTTTTCTTGATGCAAACGAAAATCTGAGTGTCCAAAGTTTTCTTTTAATATTTTTTTAATTTTTTGATTTTCCAATAAAAAACTCTATCAAATTTTATGATATTGAAGAACTGCTTCAATGACTTTTTTCTGATCTGAAACCTCTAAATATGGGTGCATTGGTAAGCTAACGACCCTCTCAGATGCTTTTTGAGCATTTTCAAAATCTAAATTAAAAAAACTTTCTTTTTCATAGACCGGCTGCTTATTTAAAGGACTGGGATAGTGTACTGCTGTAGGAATTGATTTTTCGCTCATAAATTCTCTAAACTTCTCTCTATTATCAACCTCGATAGTAAACTGAGCATAGACACAAGTATTGTGCTCGTCGACTCTCATTATCTTTACTCCTTCAAGAGCTTCATAATATCTACTTGCGATCAATTGCCTCTGCTTTATTTCACCCGGGAATATTTGTAATTTTTCTTCAATAACCGCTGCTTGAATACTATCACATCTTCCATTTATCCCAATTCGTGTATGATGATATCGCTTTTGTGATCCATGCTCTTTTAACTCTCTTATGGCTAAGGCGTGGTCAGCATTATTTGTAAACAATGCACCTGCATCACCATAAGCTCCTAAAGGCTTGGCCGGGAAAAAGCTAGTTCCCCCAAAACTTGATAAAGCACATGACATTTTATTTTTATAAGTAGCTCCAAAACTTTGAGCACCATCTTCAATAATAGGAAGCCCAAATTTCTTTAACTGGTCAATATCAGAGCATTGCCCATATAAACTTACTGGCATAATTGCTTTAGTTTTTTTAGTAATCAAACTTTGAATCTTAGAGATATCCATTAGATAATTATGAGGATCAATGTCACAAAAGACTGGAGTAGCTCCGGCTAAATTTACAACCTCACTGGTAGCATAAAAACTAAAAGCAGGAACAATCACCTCATCGCCAGGACCTATCCCTAATGCAAGTAAAGGTAAAAAGATTGCATCAGTACCACTGGCCAACAAGACACAATGATCAACACCTACAAAATCAGCAAGTTTTTCTTCACAACTTTTAACCTCAGGACCATTAACGTACATCCCATGTTCTAGGACGTTATGGATTCTCTTTTTAATATTTACTTCTATTTTTCTATACTGTGTATTTAGATCAATAAACTTCATTCACAACACCTTTTATATTTAGAGTATTATAACATGAGGCCAGTAAATTGAGTAATATTCAAAGCTATATTTTACCTTAAATCTTTTCCTGGAGCAGGCTTTTTCTTTGAATCTTCTTCTTTTTCTTCTTCAGATTTTTCAAGTAACTCAAACTTAAATCCAAACCTGTTCTTTAATATTAAACTCTTTTTAGTCGACAAAAAGTATGTCATTTCACCTAAATCATCTAAAAGTTTCACTTCGTTAGTAAGGTCAACTTTAACTTTTACAGGATAATTCTTCCCACTTCCCGATAGAACTTGAACACTTCTAATCTCAATAATTTGTCCAGGTTGACCAGATAACTCAATAGAAGGACTTTTCTTATTTAAAATTAGAGTTGGTATAGACATCAAGTTCTCAGGATCTTCAAATGAAACTTTCACTTCTAAAATATCTCCATTCATAAAATCGTCTACATAGAATCCAATTTTTCCATTCATTTCTATTTTTGTACATGTAATACTAATTTTCGTTTCTGAAACAAGTGAAGATGCGTATTTAGGATAAACTTCACCTTCTCCTCTATCCCCACAATAATAATCTCCTAGATTTTCAAACCTATATTCAAATACACTTCTATTTAGATCTGACTTATCTATTTTAACTTTAAATGTTGATGATTGTTCTCTTTTTTCAAATTTACTCATACTTCCTGTAATTCCAACATATCTAAAACTAAAGATTGGAGTTTCCTCAAAACTTGGAAGATTTAATTCTATCTCTATTTCTAATAAATCAGTTTGCATTTTCTCATTTGCTAAACGTATTGATTCTCCTTCAACAAGGTAAAGTGAACCATCTTCTTTTGTCATTCTTTTAGAAACATCATAAGTAATACCTTTACTTACTGTCTCATAATCTTTTTCTACTTTGGCTTCTTCTAAGCTTTCAAATCTTGGATTAATTGCACATATTAAAGACTCGGTATTTTGAAGTTCGAGCTTTCCCTTCAAATATATATAATTGCTTGAAAATTTCTCACAAATCTCTTGTTTATGACTATTCTCTAACGGACAACCCTTACTAAAGACTTTCCCTGATAACTCAACACACGAGTTTCCATCTTCAGTTTTGCCTTCATCTTTATTTTTAATACCATCAGAATCAAAGTCAGCTTCATCAAATTGTTGCTTGCTACATCCATTTTCTGAATTTACATCACCGGAACCCTCTGGAGTTGCAGAGCACTTATCATTTTCATTATCGACTCCATCATTATCGATATCATTTGGATTTTCATTATCAGCAAGGTCTTCTTCAGAGCACCCTAAAAGATCAACTGTTTGCCCTTGCTTAGTTCCAGGACAACTATCATTATTATTTAAAATTCCATCACCATCTTCATCCATTACCTTATTCCACTCTTCAAGAGAACAACCAATTCTATAAACCTCTTCTCCTCGTGGCGTATTGGGACATAAATCATCAACACTATCTGGAAAACCATCATTATCAGAATCTATTTCAATTTCTTTTACTTCGGTTTCGCCAACCCAATACATCTCAGATTCACCGGCTCGTCTTTCTAAAATTAAATTTTTTGAATTATCGGTAGGATCTTCAATAACTTTTTGATTTTCATAGTCACATCTTCCAATAATACATTCTGGACGTTGATCTACACATACTACTAAATCATCAACAAGAAGGTTCAAAGAAGAGAAATAATCTTTTCCAGTTAACTCTTGGCAAGATTTGGCTTCGGCAGTGCTAACACAATTTGAAGTATCATCTCCACATTGCTCTTTACTACACGAAATGATGCTTAAAAAACTTATTAATATTATTATTGAACGCATTATCTTTCCCCCCGGTTAGATTCTTATATTTTAAAACAAGTTCTCAGGTTCAGAGGGTAAATCAAGGATAAACCTAATGATTTCAATGGGTTAAGGAAAAAGTAATATAAAGAAAATGACAACTTAAGTACTCACTTGAGTCTATAGCTTGTAAATTTCAAGGTAAAGTGTTCTTGTGAAGCTTCTGATTTTCATTTCAAAAACTCGTGTTTCAACTTAACCTTTCCATAATACACCCCAAACCTCTCATCTCTTTTTATCATAAATCCATTCTTTAAATGTCGATGAAGTCTTTAATGAACTCTTTTCCTACATTTTTTTTGCTTTATCACTTTTTCCTGGACTGAAATGTTTCTGATACTGAGATAAGATGTAAGATTTCCAAACCCATCTCTTTGTAGATGTTCAACAAACTAACTAAAGTGAGAACCCTTATAGTGCCGTTAAGAAGTTCTAATGATTTAAGTTTTCAATACTTCGAAGATCCTATTTTGTGGACTCCGTTCCGTATTACCATGAAAAAAGCAGTGGGAGATTAGTACTGACTCTATCCCAAGGCAGTTGCCGCCTCAGGAGTGAGGACATTTTTACTTTATTATTCACACGATTCTTACTGTAGGTTCTAAAGACTAGTCCAAAGAATACAATTATATTTTCATAGAATATAAGTCTAATCAGTCGTAACAAACAACCCTGCACCAACCATATTATTTTTTGCTGTTAAACCTCCCCCACTAGGAGGAGCCAAAGGACTCTGGTTTTCTAATTTATACCCTGCAGCTGATGAAGTGGAACCTGGGGCACCACTTGTATCTAAATCTACAAGAAAAGAGTTAATGCTGTTAATATCAAATTGATTACTCGAAGCTGTAAAAGCAGTTAATTTATTATTATTTATTAAACTCGCCGAGGTCGTAAAATCATTTCCATAAATATTAATATTAATTGCATCTATTATATTATCAAAAACCCCTACTGGTAGAGCTCCAGTAAACAGATTACTATTTAAGGACAACGTCTTCACAGAAATAATATTATCAAAAATCCCAGAAGGTAATAGACCACTAAATTGATTATCACTAAAAACTAAATTGACCACTGAAGCAAGATTATCAAAGATAGTCGAAGTCAATGCCCCACTAAATTGATTACTATTAAAATATAATTGAATTAAAGACGTATTATTATCAAAAATTCCAGAAGGTAGAACTCCACTGAATTGATTAGTATGAAAGTTTAAATATTTTAACGCTGTATTGTTATCAAAGATCCCAGCAGGTAATGCACCATTAAATTGATTCGTATTAAAAATCAAAAATAAAAGACCAGGGTTATTGTCAAAAACTCCAGCCGGTAAAGCTCCACTGAATTGGTTATTATTAAAATATAATGCACTTAAAACGGTATTATTATCAAAAATTCCCGCTGGTAGAGTCCCACTGAATTTGTTATTACTTAGAGAAATATATTGAAGTAATGGATTATTATCAAAAACTCCTGTCGGCAAGGCTCCGGTAAACTGATTATTATTTAATCTTAGATTAAATAACAACGTATTATTTGCAAAGCTACTAGCTGTTAAGCTACCGCTTAATTCATTATAACCTAAATTTAAAAAACCTAAATTCGTCATACCACTTAAATTAGGTAGACCTCCACTGAAATAACTATCCGTATTTGATGGTCCTTGATACAAATCAAAGCTAGTTATGTCTTTCATACAACCAGTAATGGTAACAGTATTAGGACCGACAGAAGCATATGCATGTATTAAACTTCCATTTATTGGCTCCGCCGGACTACCATCTCCCCAGTTTATAGAGAGTGGATCGTCGTTTGAATCAACTCTCACCAATCCAGTTAAATCACTTGCTACAACATTAAAATTTAAACTTATAGTTGAATCAGGACAGGCTAAAATTTCAAAATCAAAACTGTCATTAACACTTTGGGAGGCATCACTTACTATGAATGTTACAGCAGAATCAATTCCAGTTGCGTTCGCAACCGGCGATATAGTCGCAATACAATTGGGAGCAGTTCCAGAAAATACTATACTTTGAATTAATCCTGCATCAACACCACTAGTACTCATACTGGTAGTGCAATTCAAAACGCTATCAACATCATTAATAGTAAAACTGACAACCTTATTAGTGTTTTCTTCTGTACTTTGATTTAAAATATTACTTATTACTGGAGGATCATCAACACTCGTTACCGTTAATCTAAATAGTTCATCAAATGTTTCGGCCGGGATTGGAGTTCCAATATCTGTCAGTCGAAGTGTAATATCTGAAAATCCACTTTGGTTATTAAGAGGTGTCATCGTAACAGTACAATTTGTACCGGCACCACTAATTACGATATTTGCAGTCGGAATTAAAGTTGCATTTGAACTACCTTGTATTGAAACATTGCTACAATTAATAGTTGAATCGATATCGCTAATAACAAAATTAATTGAACGTGCTATATCTTCTGTAGTGGATTGATCTGCAATGGTTGCAATATTAGGAATATCATTTATTGGATTAATTATTAAATCAAAATCATCGGCAACACTTCTCCCGTCTGAATCTGTTAGGGTAAAAACAATCATACTGTCAGATCCAAAAGCATCTCCTATTGGCACGATAGTAGCACTACAATTTGGAGCAACTCCAGAAAATGTGATACTTTGAACTTTCAAAGGGTCTTGCCCACTAAAATTCATGCTACTTAAACAATTTAATACTCCATCAGAATCTGAGATCATAAAGTTTATAATTTTGTTCATATCTTCATCAGTTGTTTGATCAGAGATATTACTAATAATCGGAGGACTTAAAACTGCATCTTCTTCATCTACTACTGTTGTATCGTTCAATGAAATATATGCTTCACATGTTACTGGTATTGAATTTATTAAGACATTTGTAGCAATAAATTTCCCATTTACACAATTGACAGCACTACTTACTCCAGCATCACATTTAACTGTGACTGTTGAGTTCTCAGGAGCACATGTTCCGGTAAAATTATTTGGACCTAAAATGGCAGATAGATCAATTGGATCAAGATCTACAGAAGCAGATTGAATATCAGAAAATCCAAATAACATTGCATTCTTATTATTTATGCAACTAATTAATAATAATGTAGAGAGCAAAAGAGAAATTCTCATAAATTCAGTTAGTCCTATAATTCATTAGAGTTAGTTTACTACGAGAACATAAACACAAATAAAATCAATCACTTAGGTGTCACTCTCACGGATTAGTTATGAGCACTATAGTAGGCTTACCAGATAATTTCCTGCGAATTTCAATTTAAAAGTTGCAAACATCTTTTAAGTGATTATTGATAAAATTCTTAATAATTATTCACACACTTAATTTAGTAACTAAAAATTTACTGAGAGATCATATTTATAAATTATTTTGTAACCATTTATAATTAATTTTAACAGACTCGTCTCTTCTTAGAGATAGATCTTTTAACTGATCTTCTCCCATTGTTCCAACATTAAAGTATCGTGATTCAGGATGAGCGAAATACCAACCAGACACACTTGAGCCTGGAGTCATGGCCATTGATTCGGTTAATTCGACCCCGATACTGTTAGCACAATCTAGTAATTTAAAAATTTTCTCTTTTGATCTATGATCGGGACAAGCTGCATAACCGGGTGCTGGTCTAATACCTTGATATTTTTCTCTGATGAGTTCATTTTTACTTAAATCTTCTTTACAATAGCCCCAGTAACGAGTCCTCACCATTTCGTGAAGCTTCTCCGCAAATGCTTCAGCTAGTCGATCAGCAAGTGCCTTGACCATGATAGAATTATAATCATCTCCATCTAATTCATACTCTTTAGCTATATCATCCCCTTCAGAGCCAGAAGTCACTACAAACATTCCAAGATAATCATTATCTGGAGATATAAAGTCAGCCAAACATAAGTTTTTAGAGCCTTGTTGAGTCATCTTCTTTTGGGCCCTTAGCATATGAAAGGTTTCGCTTGTCTCTGGTAAAATAATATCTTCATTTTTAGAATGAGCTTTATAAAAGCCAATGACTGCTTTTGGGGTTAATAGGTCTTCTTTAATAATTCTATCTAAGATTTCTTTAGCATCATCAAAGACCTTAGTTGCTTGCTCTCCATAAACTTTATCTTTTAAAATTTTAGGATAAGTACCTCGCAACCTCCAAGTCATAAAAAATGGTGACCAATCAATATAAGGAACTAAATCTGCAACTTTTATATCGTCAATAATTTTATTACCAATAAATGTTGGTTCAGGTGCATTATAGCTATCCCAGTTTATTTTAAGCTTATTTCTTTGAGCTTCAGTGAAACTTAAAAGATTTTGGCTTTGCTTACTTAGGTGGTATTTTTCCCTCATTTGTTCATAATTATTTTTTGTATCTAAGATATATTGTTCACGCTTATCAGTACTTAAGATCTCACTAACAATCGGAACAGATCTAGAAGCATCAACAACATGAACGACAGAACTTGAGATATTTGGATCAATTTTTACTGCAGTATGGATCTTAGATGTAGTAGCTCCCCCAATCAAAAGAGGAACTTTAATATTTTTTCTTTCCATTTCTTTAGCAACATGAACCATCTCATCCAACGATGGTGTAATTAACCCACTAAGCCCAATTATATCTACATCTTCTTCAATTGCTTTTTCTAGAATTTTATCACAAGTCACCATCACACCAAGATCAATTACATCATAATTATTACATGCAAGCACAACGCCTACGATATTCTTTCCAATATCATGTACATCACCTTTAACTGTTGCTAGAAGAATTTTTCCTTTCTTTTTGATAACTTTTTGAGAAGCATCATTTAGAAACGGTTCTAAAATCATCACAGACTTCTTCATAACTCGTGCACTTTTAACAACCTGAGGAAGAAACATCTTACCTGCTCCAAATAAGTCTCCAACGACACTCATTCCATTCATTAAAGGTCCTTCAATCACTTTAATTGGCTCGTTATATTTTTCAAGAGCCTCCATAGTATCGGCATCTATATAATCAATAATTCCTTTTACAAGAGCATGTTCTAATCTTTTTTCAAGACTTAATTTTCTCCATTCATCATTTTTTTTACCAATCTTTTTTTCTTGCGTAAGCCCTTGAGAAAACTCGACGAGGTTTTCTGTTGCATCGGGATTTCTGTTAAATAGAACATCATCAACTTTTTCTAATAGATCTTTAGGGATATCTTCATAGACTGTAATCATATTAGGATTCAAAATCCCCATATCCATTCCAGCTTTAGTAGCATGATATAAAAAAGAAGAGTGCATAGCTTCTCTTACAACGTTGTTTCCTCGAAAAGAAAAAGATAAATTACTAACCCCGCCACTTACTTTAGCATATGGAAGATTTTCCTTGATCCACTTACAAGCATTTATAAAATGAATTGCATAATCATTATGTTCTTCTATTCCTGTACCAATTGCCAAAATATTTGGATCAAAAATAATTGACTCTGGAGGCAATCCAACTTTATCAACTAAAAGTTTATAAGCTCTTTCACATATTTGGATTTTTCGCTCAAACGTATCGGCCTGACCTGTTTCATCAAAGGCCATCACTATTACATTTGCTCCATATTTTTTTACTAAGTGAGCTTTTTCTAAGAAGTCTTTCTCCCCTTCTTTCAGAGAGATTGAATTAACGACACCCCGGCCTTGTAAACATTTTAAACCTTCTTCAATAACTTCCCATTTGGAAGAATCAACCATTATTGGAATTTTACAAATATCTGGTTCACTCCCAATTAAATTTAAAAATTCTCTCATCATTGATTGAGAGTCAATCATCCCCTCATCCATATTAACATCAAGGATTTGCGCTCCACCTTCAACTTGGTCTCTTGCTACACTCAAAGCTTTTTCTAATTCATTATTTTCTATCAAAGTTCTAAATTTTTTAGAACCTGTTACATTTGTTCTTTCTCCTACATTAATAAAGTTTGATTGCTCAAAAACCATTAAGGGTTCTAAGCCACTTGCTCTAAAACTAGGAGATTGCTCTTCCGGTAATCTTGGTTGAAATTCTTTAGCAATATCTGCGATAATTTTGATATGCTCATCTGTCGTACCACAACATCCACCAACAATATTTAGTGATTTAGACTCAAGTAAGTCCTTGATTATCTCTCCCATCATTTCAGGAGTGTGATCGTATTCACCCATTTCATTAGGAAGACCAGCATTAGGATAAGCAGAAGTATAAAAGTTAGCATCTTGAGCTAGCTCTCTTATATAAGGTTTCATCTTATCGGCCCCAAAAGCACAATTAACTCCAATAGATAACAAAGGAAAATGAGAAACTGAATACATAAATGCTTTTAGAGTTTGTCCAGATAGAACTCGTCCACTATCATCAGTAATTGTACCGGAAACCATAACAGGTAACTCAATACTTTGTTCAGAAAAGTAATCATAGATGGCTTTAAGTGCTGCTTTAGAATTTAATGTATCAAAAATAGTTTCTACTAATAATAAGTCTACGCCACCATCTATTAAGGCTTTAGTCTGTTCTTTATAAGCTATATAAAGTTCATCAAAGTCAATGGCCCTAAAGCCTGGTCGATTCACATCAGGTGAAAGAGAAGCTGTTTTGTTAGTTGGACCTATTGAACCTGCAACCCACCTAGGCTTATCAGGAGTCGAAAACTTATCTGCCACTCTTTTAGCGATCTTAGCAGATTCTAAGTTCATTTCAATGGCTAACTCCTCCATTTCGTAATCACCCATCGAAATAGTAGTTGCACTGAAAGTGTTCGTTTCAATAATATCAGCACCTGCTTCCAGATAAGCACAATGAATTTCCTCAATAATTTTTGGATTGCTTAATGTTAAAAGATCATTATTGCCTTTTAAATTTAAGTGATAATCTTTAAATCTGGCTCCACGATAATCAGCTTCTTCCAACTTATATCGTTGGATCATGGTACCCATCGCTCCATCAATAATCAAAACTCTCTTTTTTAAATGTTTTTGTATTTCAAACATAATAGGAAGTTTACTTTATTGCTTCTGATCATTAAAGCCAAAAGAGTGTATCTTCTACTTACTCTTTTATTAGTCATTCGACATATCTATTCTAAATAATGTAAGAAAATCAATATTATGAAATTAGCACTCATTTTACTCTCTATTTTAGGATCAAAGTCCTTCTCCCAAGACGTCAATGTCATAATAGCCATTGATAAGGACGACCATATCCTTGTTGTAGAAGAACCTCTGTTAAACGGTGCACTATATTATCGGCTAAAAGATGGAGATGTATTTATTTCTAATCGAGATAACTGTCGTAAACTCCACGATGGCTTAAGGGGAACTGATGGGTTTTCATGTCTTGAAAACAACCCAATTCAGGTTTTGCAGGCACGATGGATCTACTCTAGCATTGGAAGGGATAGACACTTTGAAGTTGAAATAGAGTTTAATCGCACTGAATCTAAGAAAATTGTAGCTGGTTTTAATATTGATATTTCAAGATTAGGTGAAATTCCTATTGAAGATCAAAGGCTTTTTAAGCAGAGCCTTAAAACGATAGCTAGCTATCAGATAGAACTTAATACTCTCTAATTAAACCAAGTCATTCGATATGCTTAAAACTCAATGTATTCATCTAAGATTTATCTGATATGATATATGTATAAGTAAAGAACTATGGAAAATAAAGAAGTCACTGAAGATTCAACTCTTCTTGAAGCTCTTGAGTTACAAGGAGACATAAAAAAACTAACTGAAATGTTAGAAGAAATGCCTACGGCAAAAGCAATCGATTTTTTAAGTACTAAAGAGACTGAAGATATTTTAAAATATCTATCTCCTTTAAAATTAGAAGAAAAAGGAAGAATTTTTTCAGAACTTGATCTTGATACTAATATTGATATTTTTAGAACTTTAGAAAAGCAAAAATTTGCCAGCATCTATAAACATATCTCCTCCGACGTTAGAGCTGATATTTATAAAGAACTCTCCCTTGATGAACAAAATGAATTCCTTCCATTTTTAGATAAAAAAATCCGTGAAGATGTTATCGTTTTAAGCTCTTACCCTTCTGAAACGGCAGGTGGTATCATGACTACCGACTTTGCCACCATTTTAATTGAAATGAGTGCTCAAGAAGCTTTAGCAAAACTACGATCAGACGCACCTTCAAAAAAAATGATATATTACCTTTATGTCGTTAATGAATCGATGAAAATGCAAGGTATTTTAACATTAAAAGACCTCCTCTTTTGCGATCCAAAAGCCAAAATCAAAGATATAATTAGCGAGTTTGTAATTTATGCTGAATTATCTGAAGACCAAGAATCCGTAGCAAAGAAGATTGAAAAATACGATCTGGTAGCGATACCTGTTTTAAATACTTACCAACAATTAGTTGGAATTGTTCACCATGATGATGCAATGGATGTTCTACGGGCAGAACAAACTGAAGACATGGAGAAATTCATGGGGATTGTTCCAACTGAAGATAATCTCTCCTACATGGAAACAACGACATTTTATCATTTCAAGAAAAGGGTTTTCTGGATTATAGGTCTAGCTGCCATTGGATTAATCTCAGGAATTATTGTACATAAATTTGAAGATACGCTCTCTAGTCTTATGATTCTAGCATTATATATGCCTATGATGGCAGCAACTGGTGGTAACTCAGGCTCACAAGCGGCGACAGTTGTCATTAGAGCAATGGCTTTAGGTGAGATCAAAGATTCTAATTGGGTTAGAATTATCTTAAAAGAAACAAAGATCTCTATCCTACTTTCTGTATGTGTAGCTTTATTAGTCTTTTTAAATATTGCTTTTCTGAGTGATCATGTTCAGATCCCTGATAGCCTAAGTTATTTTGCAATAGGTTTCTATATTTCTCTAGCAATCGCACTCCAGGTTATTACTTCAGCCATGATCGGAACAGCTCTTCCATTACTAGTTAAAAGATTAGGAGGTGACCCTGCAGTTGCAGCTAGTCCAGCAATAACTACATTTGTTGATATCACAGGACTTTTAATTTATTTTGGAATTGTTTCTTACGCTCTAGCGATATAAAAACTTAATCTAAAGACTTTATAATTCTATTTAAAGAGACTGGATTAACACCTAAGTATAAAGCAAGATGGTATTGTGGAACTCGAGCTACTAAATCTGGACGCGAATCTAATAAGTTCAAATATCTCGTTTTTGTATCATATACTAAAAACTGAATCTCCCTTTCAGCTTTCAAGATAAAATTATGAGCATACATCTTCTTTAATACTTGAATCCAAAACGGATCTTGCTCTAATTGAGAATTCACCTCATCATAATCAGCAACATAAAGAATTGAATCTTCCAACGTTTCAATTGCAAAAGGAGATGGCTTTCTTGTCATAATCGTATAAAAGCTCATGAAAAATTCATTTTCCAATTTGAAGGTAACATTAAACTCTTGGCCTTCAAATGTATTAAGAAAAAATCTCACTAAGCCCGTTTTTATAAATGCAATTTTTCTTGAGGTATCATCAAATTCAATGAATTTTTGACCTTTTTGTAAACTTTGTTCACTAAAAAAACTACTCAAAGTCTCTAGTTTTTGTTCACTAACTTGAAAGTCCATTGTTTGAAAATATGAATGAAAAAATTCTTTCATAACTTTAGAATACAGATAATATTTTGAAAGTAAATCTAGAGGGCAGATTGCCCCCTAGATCTTGATTGTTTTAATTAGAATGATTCGTAAATGCCTAACTCAACTTCAACAAATTTTGAATTATCCACTCCATTGCTTAGTCTAACTTTCTGAAGAGATCCATCAGTAACAGCTGCGTAAATATAGAACAATTCTTGATAGTTAACACAACTTTGCCCGTGGTTTGGATCTGGTTGAGGCATATCAAGAGTGACGTGCTCACTATAAGCTGTCGTGTTTAAAAACGATGCTATAGTTCTCCAATATGACCCACCTGTAGCTGCACTACTTACCCATGCTCCAGCTTGAAAATAAGAAGCAACATGAGTTAATTGTGCTCTAACATCATTTCTTAATCTCTCAAATGAACAAAGAGCTCTATCATAGCTCGTAGGAGTAAATGATGGATCAATAAAAACCGGTCCACCAATAGTAAGTCTACCATTTATAACTCTTGATTCATCATCAACAAGAGCATCATTATCTAAAGAGTAATGATAAGACTTTAAAAATACAGTTGTGCTTGGATCAGAATATCCTGCTCCATTATCTAATCTGTAATCAACACATAAGTTAACAGCTTCTCCTGTCGAGTTTTTATGAAAGTGATTATAAATATTTAACTGAGGGTAATTTGCTTGTACGTGTTGTGCCCATGCTTTTTTATTAAATCCATAGCTCGTCCCATTTTTTAGTTCAGATGGAATATCAAAAAATGGTTGTACATCACTATTCCAATCTAAAAGTCCCCCGTAAGTATTTGTAGGGTTATCTGAATTTAAAAAAGATCCAACTAAAAAGTCACCATCAAAATAAGTTTGACCAGCGTCACAATTTCTTAAAGTAATTCTCACCTTCCCATCACTAACTGGATTTCCATCATCATCAGTTAGGCCTAAGTCTGTATTCCAAACTGATGTACGATTATTTGTAACTAGATCAGTTTGAGCATCGACATTAGCGTTAATCGGTGGTGCTATGGCCGTTCCAGAAACTAATCCAGTATCTGAGCGTGATCCATCAAAACAAGTTGCTGTATAAGCAAAGTCCCATGCTCCTACTGCTGTTGGGGTTATTGTTACTGCTGGAAGAGCACCTACAAAAGTACAATTCGTACAAGTCCCTGCTGTATAAGTTATTGGTGCACAATTAGTCTCTGTATCATTTGATGAAACATCTAGTGCGGGATTTGCTGCTCCAGATGTACTTGCTGCTACTACATCATCATTTGCGCTTACTGCTTGTAACATTACTGCTGTTCCAGAAACAAATGCAGTATCTGAACTTGTTCCATCAGAACAAGTTGCTGTGTAAGCAAAGTCCCATGCTCCTATTGTAGTTGGAGTTATTGTTACTGTTGGTAGCGTGCCTGTAAAAGTACAATTCGTACAAGCTCCTGCTGTATAAGTTATTGGTGCACAATTACTACCAGTATCATTAGCTGAAACATTTATACTTGGGTTAGCTCCACCTGCCATACTTCCAGTAACTAAATCATCTGTGGCATCTAGCACTGCTGGCCCATTACCTGCATTACCGGTTCCATCACCTGCTCCAGCTGCTGCACTGCTTGATTTTGCGAGTGGGTTATCAAATAACCTACTATTAAGTCCACACGATAATAGTGACATCATCGAAATCATCATTAAAATTTTCATTTGTTCCATCCTTGCTAAATGACTTACCTCTAGGAATAATATCCTTGGCTATCTAAATTATAGGGAAGGAAAGTTGGAAGAAAAAATTAACAAACCCACATAGTCCCAATTCAGGACTTATGATGCCAAGTTTGACTTCTCTTACTAAATTACGTATTGAAATTAGTCTGTATTTTGTTTTATTTTAAGGAGCACGAAAATGTACGGTGTAGTTCAAATTAAAGGTCACCAATATAAGGTTCAAGCTGGAGACATTATTGATGTAGATAAATTATCTGCTAATGTTGATGATGTTGTTGATTTCGATCAAGTACTTTTTACTGGTGGAAAGAGTCCAAGAATTGGAGCTCCAGTTGTAGATGGAGCAAAAGTTGTTGCTAAAGTTGTTAGACAAGCTCGAGATAGAAAAATCATTGTATTAAAAAGAAAGCCTGGAAAGTATGTTAAGAAAAACGGTCACAGAACACATTATACAGGTTTATTAATTACAGAAATTCATAATGGTGCTGGTGAAGTAGCTAAGAGTGATAAAAAAGTTAAAACAACTAAAGAAAAAGCTCCTAAGAAAGTAGAAGCAAAAAAAGCAGCTCCGAAAAAGGCAGCTGCTAAAAAACCTGCTGCAAAGAAAACTGAAACTAAAAAAGCTAAACCATCAGCTGGAGCTAAGGACGATTTAACAAAAGTTGAAGGAATTGGACCAAAGATAGCTGGAATTTTAAACGAAAATGGTATTCACACTTGGGCCCAATTGGGAGAAACTAAAATCCAACCTTTAAGAGATATTCTTGAAGCAGCTGGACCAAGATATAAATCAAAAAATCCTGGATCATGGGCAAAGCAAGCAAGAATGGCAGCTAAGGGTGATTGGGACAAGCTTAAAGCTTGGCAAGATGAACACGATCATGGAATCGAAAAGAAATAAGGAAGTAAAAAATGGCTCACAAAAAATCTGGTGGTTCAACAAGTAACGGTAGAGATTCTAATCCTAAATATAGAGGGGTTAAGAAATATGGTGGTGAATCAGTTATAACTGGGAATATTATCGTAAGACAAAAAGGTACAAAATTTCATGCTGGAGCAAATGTTGGTATGGGTAGAGACTTTACACTTTTTGCTCTTTCAGATGGTAAGGTACAATTTTCGAGATATAATAAAAAAATGAAAATGGTATCGGTTGTTTCTGCTTAATTGCTAGAAATTACTAAAGATAGTTTAAAAAACAAAAATTATTTGCTATATAAATCAAGAAGCTCATTAGGGCTTCTTTTTTTTTGGCAATTTCTCTCTAAAAAGAAGACGAATGAAGTTTATAGATGAAGTAGAAATTAATATTCAATCCGGTAAAGGCGGAGATGGATGCGTCGGTTATAGACGAGAAAAACACGTTCCTCTTGGAGGAGCTGACGGTGGCAATGGCGGAAAAGGTGGAGATGTATATTTCCAGGCCACTAATCAACTTAACACTTTAATAAATTTCCGAGGAAAAAAAATCTATAAGGCCTCTCCAGGTCAAGCTGGAGGTGGATCTCAGTGTGATGGCAAAGGCGGTGAGGATCTATATATTCCAGTTCCTGTAGGGACAATGGTTATAGATAAAGAAACAAATGTTTTAATTGCCGACCTTGAATCTCATGGTCAAGTAGAAAAAATTCTTATTGGCGGCCGAGGCGGTCTTGGAAATATGTATTTTAAAACATCAGTAAATCAGACTCCAACCAGAGCAACTGAGGGCGAACCAGAGCAAGTACTAGATATTAAATTAGAATTAAAACTTTTGGCTGATATTGCCTTAGTGGGACTACCAAACGCTGGTAAATCGACATTGATCTCAGTAATCTCTGCTGCCAAGCCAAAGATTGCTGACTATCCATTTACAACTTTGGAGCCAAACCTTGGTGTGGTTCAAAGGGGTGAAGACTCATTAGTTGTTGCAGATATACCTGGATTAATTGAAGACGCTGCTGATGGAAAAGGTTTGGGTCATAAGTTTTTAAAACATATTGAACGAACAAGAGCGTATCTTCACTTGATTGATTGCTCTATGTTTTTAGAACCTTATGAAGCTGTCGAGAGCTATGCAACCATCAAAGCAGAGTTATTAAAATTTAGTGAGAAAATAAGAAATAAAATCGAAATAGTTTGTTTAACTAAAATAGATGCCATGAGTGATGAAGAGATTAAAAAATTCCAAGATATCATGGAAGAAGAAACGCAGAGAAAAGTCCTTCCTATTTCTTCTGTCTCGAGGAAAAACGTTGATGTTTTGAAAGAATTATTGTTTAAAGCTATACAGACTGCAAAGGAAAATGATGAATAAAGATTATATTTTACAAGAGACTGGTAAAATCATGTCTCAAAAAGACCAAGACTCCTCAAAACAATTAGCTCTAGCTTGTGCTTGGGTTATAGCCAATTTTAAAGGAGTTAATCTTAAAATCTATGATCCAAGTGGGTTCAATCCCTTAGCCGATTTCTTCGTTATTGGTTCAGTAAATAACAAAGTTCAAGCTCAATCAACATCTTCAATTATTGAAAAAGTAGCAAAAGAGAATAAAATTTCTGTAAAGTCAGTTGAAGGTTATACAGACGGTGAATGGATCCTTCTTGATCTTGGTAATGTTATTGTTCATTTATTTCAAGAAGTTCATCGAGATATTTTTGACCTAGATTCATTATGGACTGAATATAAAACAATTGAAATTCCAAACGAATATTACTTTTCAACTCAAATTCTTCCAAGTGAAACAACTGGTAAAACAAACCTTAAAGATTATTTCTAGAATTTGAAGAAGATCATAATTCTTTGTCCATTTGAAAATAAAGATAAAGCTTTATTAGAATTAGAACATCATTATTTAAAACAACTTAAACTTTTTAAAGTTGAAATAAAAGAATGTAAAAGCTTTGGAGAGAATCAAATCAAAGAATCTCAATATTTAACAAAAGCTTTGAAGGAATATGATTCTAAAATGGTTTATCTTTTTAGAGAAAAAGGTAAATCTCTTGATACAATAAATTTTTCAAAGTTTATTCAATCCAAGACTCAAGCCATCAATCAATTAGTATTAGTTTTTTCAGGAGCTGTTGGTTTTACTCAAGAAATCTTAAAATCATATCCAAATCATCTTTCTTTATCTGATCTAACTCTGCCTCATAAACTTTCAAGACTTGTATTAGTAGAGCAAATTTATCGCTCTCACAGTATTATTACCCAACACCCCTATCATAACTAAGAATATTCTTTTAAAATTGTACTCATGAGTACTTATGCAATTTTAACAAGCGGTGGTGACAGTCCAGGAATGAACTGTGCAATAAGAGCATTTACCAGAACACTAATATATAGTGGTCATAATGTTTTTGGTGTTAAGAAAGGTTATCAAGGCTTAATTAGCGGTGACTTTATTCAACTAAGTGCTTCTAGTGTGGGTAATATTCTTCAAAGAGGTGGAACATTTTTACAAAGCTCAAGGTCTGAAGAATTCAAAGAGAAAAAATTTCGAGAAATTGCTTATGAGAAACTAAAAGAACATAAAATTGATGGTTTAGCCGTTGTTGGAGGAGATGGGTCTTTCAAAGGGGCTTATGCTTTATGGGAAGATTTTAATTTTCCAGTAGTTGGCATACCTGGAACAATTGATAATGATATCAGTGGTACTGATTACACAATAGGTCATGATACTGCAGTGCAAACAGCTGTAGATGCTGTAGATAAAATCCGAGATACTGCATTTAGTCATGATCGAGTTTTTTTAATAGAAGTTATGGGGAGACGATCTTCTTCTATAGCGATAAAAACTGCTCTTTGCTCAGGAGCTGAAAATGTTGTTCTACCCAATAAAGATATTGATTATGAGGATCTCGTTCAGAGTATAAAGCGAGGTGAGCAAAGAGGTAAAAAAGGATCTATTTTTATAGTCGCAGAAGGAGCCACTGAGGGTCGCTCTTATAATATACAAAAAGTTTTAAGTTCCAAGTATGGTATCTCCTCTAGAGTCTGTATTTTAGGCCATATTCAAAGAGGTGGAAGTCCTTCTCCACATGATAGACTTATAGCAACAGAGATGGGTTTTTTGGCCGCTGAGACTTTTCTCAAATTCGATGAACCGAAGGTAATTAGATTGAAAAATGGTAAAATTTCGACGGCTTTACTTTCGCAATGCCTTACCAATGATGATGGAATAGATATTGAACATATAGAAGTAATTAAAAAGATCTCTATATAAATAACGCATTCAGCCGACTGTAAGAAAGATCACAGCACTCTCTGTAAGTCTAAATAAATTTTGCAAACATTAACTTACAAAACGAATCAATTTATTTTCAAATGTAAGAAAAACGTACTAGTGTCATGCCATAAAACTAGTTCGAACAAGGAGAAAACTTTTTGAAAATTTTTATATTAATAAAAATTTCTAAATTCTCTGTAGTTAGTAAATGTTCTAAACTTTGAGGAGGGTTATGAAATTTATTTTTTTAACACCACTATTTATTGCGACTTTAATTGGATCATTCAATTTAATGTCTCAAGATTTTGGTGTTGCAAAGTCAATTAAGTATCATGGTGGAAAAACACATTTAAGGCTTGGTGGAGGAGTAAATAAAAACTTTCCATTAAAATTTAAAAAAACATGTCTAGCTAATCCGGGTGCTTATGACCCTGATGTTTCTGCTACAGGTGGTGGAGACGGTGGTCTTGCTGATGGATTTGGTAGTGGTGCTCAAGGTGTTCCTGAAACAACTTTTAATATTAAATTTATAGAAGATACAAAAGAATTACATGATATCCTTAGTATTTCAGGAGTCATTGCTGCCCAATTTAAATTTTTTGGAAAGAAGATTCCCGGAATGAAATTAGAAGGACAAATGACTGAAGATTTAAAAGTTTCTAAGTCATCTTTGAACCTAGTTCTAAAAGTAAAATCAAACTTTGGTAGACAAATGATTTCAGATGGAGAATTTGAACTTAAAGAAAAGTATCAAGCTCTTTTAGACGCTGAAGATTATGAAAAATTTGAATACTACTGTGGTTCTCACTTTGTAGCTTGGCAAAGAAGACAAGGGATTGTTTCTGCGATCTTTAAAATTGAAAACTTAACTGAACACGAGAAGAAACAAATCAGAGCTGCTTTTGAAATAGGAAGTCCTCCAGATAGTTCTTGGGGAGATGATGATGACGATTATTGGGATGATGATGATATTTTTGATCCAGATGATGATATTATAGATGATGATGACGATTGGGATGATGATGATGATATCTTTGCTGATGATGATGACTTTAGAAACTTGTTAAGAAGAGGGGCTAAAAGTGGTTCATCGACAAGCCCAACTAAAAGAAAAATCAGCCCTATAGGTGGCGGAATGGGTGCTAGAGTAAGTCTGGACAATTACTTCAAAGCAGCCAAGAAGATTGGGAAAAAAGCAACTTTAAACTTCCATGCAACTGGTGGTGGTGGTCTTCAACATTTAAATAGATTAACTGCATCTTTTAATGGTTCAATTGATTCTCTCGATGGGGTTCTTGATGGAATTGCTCACTACTTAGAACAATACAGTTTTCACTCAGCTCCTCCTGTTGAGTACTACTTAGAGCCATACTTTGATTATTTTACTAGTGAAGAAGATATAGATCATAGTTTACTACAAACTATATATTACCAATATGTTGAAGTTGAATCTCAGATGACTAAAATTTTAAAAGAGATGAAGAAAACGAAAAAAGCAGATAAAGGATCTAAAAGAACTAAATATCTTGCGAAAAAGTTTAATGAACTCGATGAAATCAGATCCAGGCTATGGGATCAATCCCAAATAATCCTTAAAAAAGGAACCAAGCCTGATGGAAGTAAATTGAACTTATTAGATATTCCCGAAGTGCCAGAGGTTAATCTGGCACAATTTAATCCTGAATTTGCATCAGCTGATTATAGTATTGATTGTTATGTGAAGCACTACGAATCTGAAGTGAAGTGCGGAATGCCTAAAAACTTTTATTACTACATCAAGCCTGTTTCATACTGGGAAGCCAATGTTGCAATCAATGCAGAGATTAAAAGAGTTAAGTATGTTAAAAAAGTTAGTCTCTTTATGAGTTTTCCTGGAGGGAAGTATGAGAAGATTGCCACTCTTACCCCAGGACAAGAAAAATCTGTAGATATTGGGTCTGCTTCTTTTTTGGATAACGGTCAAGTTTCATTTAAGTTTGGAAGAATGACACAAAAACAAAACAGGGAACTCTATGTAAAGATCATGGACCATTACCCGAAGGCATTATTGAGAATCACTAATATTGACGGTGGAACATCAGATAAAATAATCCACTCTGCAGGTATAATTGGTCCAAACGCAAAATGGAAAAAAGATAAAAAAGTTAACTACGACAAAATCACTTTTAAAGCATACTAGTCAATAATCTCTCGACACTAATTCCTCTGAAATCTTCTCGGAGTTGATCACTATTTAAAATCAATGAATCATTTTTCAAATGAAGCTGCTCAATTAGTTTTGGGTAATAGTTAGTTCTAACATTGCCATCCATTTCATAGTAACCACTAGCGTAGCATGTATTAAGATTAGAAAAATTTACGACCCCTACCATACTCCAAAAAAGAATAGAGACTGGAAGTTCAAAATTATAGGCTTCTTTAGATACCAAAACATTATTAAAGGTTTGATCTAAGCAAATTGTAAATTTCTTATTAGGAATCATTATTTTCTTTAGTTTTGAAATATAGACAATTTTTTCTTTTAGGTGTTTATTATGGGTACCAAAGCCAACAACCTCTAGACCCGGAACTCCTCGCGAAGAATAAGAAAAAATTTTA
This sequence comes from uncultured Bacteriovoracaceae bacterium, assembly GCA_938017795.1. GTDB lineage: Bacteria > Bdellovibrionota > Bacteriovoracia > Bacteriovoracales > Bacteriovoracaceae > JAHDHG01. The sequence goes on along the minus strand of CALIJZ010000029.1, from coordinate 69,226 downwards.
TAACTTTGAATTCTACCCTGAATAAATTGATAAGATTTTATATAAGTATGCATTTATAGAAAATGCTATGGTTTCTATAATTTAAAAAGGAATCAGATGATATTTTTTAATTTTAAAAAATTAAGGCCACATTCCTCTTAAGCGCATTGCCTTAGCTAGTCTTTTAACTGAAGCACTCATTGCCGCAGTTTTCATATCAGTATTATATTTTTGTCTGGTATTATACACATTTTCAAATGACTCTTTTAAAATAGAATGTAATCTTGAATTAATATGATCTAAATCCCAGAATAATTGTTGAACACCTTGAACCCATTCAAAGTAAGAAACAATCACTCCCCCAGCATTACATAAAATATCAGGAATAATAAATACACCTTTTTCAGTTAGGATATCTACTGCTTCTTGAGTACATGGACCATTAGCTCCTTCAGCAATAATAGTTGCCTTGATTTTTTCAGCATTATTTTTTGTTATAACACCATCAATCGCAGCAGGAATTAAGATATCTACATCGAGCTCCAATAAGTCTTCATTTGAGATAAATTCACACTCCCCATCATATTCGGATAAAAGCTTCCTAGATTTGGAAAACTCTAATATCTTATTAAGATCTAAACCATTTGAGTTGTAGATTCCTCCAGAAACATCACTAACGGCACATATTTTGGCTCCAAGTTCACTAAGATCTAGTGCTGCCGGAATAGCGACTTTACCAAAACCATGAATAGCTACTCTAGTTGATGAGTCAATTTTTTTATTTAACTTTTCACATGCAAATTGGACACAAAATGCAACTCCCTTACCTGTTGAATCTCTTCTTCCTAATGACCCACCAATTGCAATAGGCTTTCCCGTTACCACACCAGGGATTGCATGACCTTTAACTTGGGAGTAAGTATCCATAAACCAAGCCATAATTTGACCATCAGTTCCTATATCAGGAGCCGGAATGTCCATTCCTGGACCAATGAAAGGTCCAATTTCTGTAGCATATCTTCTAGCCATTCCTTGAAGTTCTTGTCTGGATAAAAGTGAAGGGTCTACTTTTACTCCGCCTTTAGCTCCACCTAAGGGAAGACCTACTAAAGAACACTTAAAAGTCATTAACATTGCAAGAGCGGCAGTTTCCGACAAGTTTACATGCTTATGGAACCTAATTCCTCCCTTACCTGGACCTAAAGTCATATTATGCTGAACTCTATATCCTTCAAAAGTTTTAATTGTTCCATCATCTAGCCTGATTGGAATCGAGACCTGTATCGCCCTCTTCGGAGTTTTTAATCTTTCAATACAGTTAGGATCAACATCTGTTACTTTGGATGCTTTTTCTAATTGAAAAAGAGCATTTTGATATAAAGGAGCACTGCTGATATAGCTTTTTTCTGTCATAAAATCCTGCTTTATTTTTTTCTAATAATATCAGCTATTTTTTTTAATGTTAAAAGAAAAATTATCTAAAATCTTAGGACATAATTCATTGAAAAAAGAGCATTATCAATAAAATCAGTGTTCTTGGCGAAGTTTTCTTCAGTGCTAAAGTTTAATCGAATTTTATTCTTAAATAATTTCTTTTCGAGTTGGATATAAGCTCTATCTTCTTGAAGGTTCATACCTAAGTGAACCTTAAACTTTAGTTTCTTAAAGTCTCTATAAGCATAAAACTCTAATTCTTTATTGACACCAACATATGATCCAAGGTTGACATGTGAAGTCCTAAGTTGAGTAGCTAAAACTCCTCTTGTTACGTTTACTCCTACCTTTAGCCTTATTGAATTTAGAAAATTTCTTTTCTTAATATCTGATCTTTTTAGTTTTTTTTCTTTTTTTATTTCTGTCTTTCTCGTTCTTGAAATCGCATTATTATAAGAAAATAAATTATATTCAAATGCTTGATCTGTTTCTGTTAACTCCAGAGAACTTTCCATTTCATAGTTTCTTTGAAGCCCTCGTTCCCACTGTTTTAGTTGAACTTTCAATGGAGCTCTCGTTTGCCTAATGAAATAACGACCAAATTCTCTACCTAGTACTGCTAGCTTTTCATCATTTGCTAAGTGAGTATAAAACCCAGCTTCATCAATTCCAAATTGTTTCATCTCAATATCTAGATCATTCCAAACTTTTAATTGAGAGCGAATCCTTTGAAATAAAGGGTTATGTTTTTTAGTAAATTTCTTATATCTCAAACTTGTTGCATGGGAATGCTTAATTTGTTTTGAAAACTTATGAGCTGATTTAGTCTCAAATACTAAACCGTCATCAGCATGTGCAGAGCTAATAGCAATACTAGATAAACTTAGAAAATATAAATATATAGACAAGAGTCTCATACTACTAAAATATCATTTATTCTTTGCAAGATAGCTCTAGTGTTTCATTCTTATAACTATTGTCTAAAAAATAGACACTTTCGAAAATTATATAGGTCAGTCAAGATTTAGAGATTCAACATGATAAAAAAATACTATGAAAATACTTATCGTTTTGCTGATTTCATTAAATTTACTTCCGAATGAAACTGTTTACGACGTTTCAATGCGACCTTCAGCTACTGTTTTCCTCGAATCTATCAATGCTCCTAATAAATGGCTAAAAAATGAGAAAGGACTTCTTTCATACTTAAATATGCATAAAGAGTCTAAATCTAGAAGCAGCAGTCATCGCGACTATTCAAGCTATTTAAGTTCTATACTCGAGCATTCTAAATATGCTGATCTAAGCCACTGGCTCCCATGGAGATTAACTGTTTGTAATGCTTTCGTAGAATCAAGGTTTGAAGAAAAGGGAAAGTCTCGGTTCGCTTATGGAATAGGTCAACTCGAATCAAAAACTTTGAATAACTTACTATTAACATCTAGAGAACATTTTGATGTGAAAAATTATGATACTTGTACTAAGATTTGTCCTGAGTTCACTCAAGATCACTCTTATGAAAACTTTTTATCAGACTTCACATGTCATAAAAAAACTCCAAGATGTGTTAAAAATAGTAGTTCATGTGATAAAGATATTGCTTGGTGTAAAAAAGTATATAAGACAATTTATCGATCAAAACAATATCAATCAATGGCCTATGATTATTTCTATCTCGACTTAGCTGGTCCTTACCAAGCACCTTATAAAGTAAGTTGGAGTAAAAATTTCAATCCAAAACGTTGGAACAAAGCCTATATATATCCTTATAACTATAAACATGGAATTTTCCTTTCATCTTACGCTCTTTATAAATTCTCATCTGACTTAGATGGATATTTATACGAAAGAGGAAAAAAAATCCTAGGAAAGAATGCAACTTCTGAAAATATTATAAAAAATATGAAATCATTGTTTAAGGACGATGCTGATCGATTTCGTGGAATGCAATTAATAGCTGCTTCTTATAACACAGGTCCAGGAAGATTAAAGTCTACTCTGGAGCGAACTGATTTAAAGTCAATGTCGGCCATGTATCAAGAGTTTTTAAAAGTGACTTATGAAAGAAACCATTTAGGTGGAAAAGAGAATAGAAAACACTTGCTTAGTGTTGGTAGATGTATGGCTTATAAGGATTCAAGAGAACCCTATTTTAATAAACATAGATCAAATAATGTCTTAGATTCTCTACAGATTTCAAAACAGTTTATAGATTAATCTAAGCTTCTTTCTAACATTTCTTTTAATTGTAATCTTGTTTGGTTATCAAGTGCCGATAGATTTTTAACAAGTGTTTTGGTTTTTCTATCAATCCTAGTATCTTCAATAGAAATCATTTCTTTTAATTGAGATCTTTTTGTTAATTCTCCGCTAACGATAAGAGATTCTATTTCTTTTTTCTTCTTTCTGTTTTTTATTTTACTCCATTCAAGTAAAACATATTTCTCAATATTATAATCTTTAGCAGCCTCTTTAACCGATGAAGGTAATTTTGCAATTTTCAAACATCTATGAACCTCTGATTTCGAGATACCAAGAGATGACTGAATCTTTCTTTCGCTTGAGCCAGTAGTTTTCTTATAAGCCATTATGCTATCTGCTTGATCAATATAGTGAAGAGCTTCCCTGGAAGAGTTTTCAGAGAATTGAATGGCCATTAATTCTTCATGATTTTTATCTTCAAGAATAAAGCATGGAGCTTCGGTCATTTTCTTGATTGTACTCATGGCCCTGAATCTTCTTTCTCCACAGATAAGTACAAATTTATCATTTTCTCTATGAAGCACTAAAGGTTGAATTAAACCATTTTCTTTAATATTTGCAGCTAGGTCTAAGATTGTATCATCTTCAAACTTAGTCCTAACTTGTTTCTTAACAGTAATATCTTTCAGTTTAACTTTTTGAAGTTCTGCTCCTCTTAGAAGCTTATCATCATTCACTTTAAAGATGTCATAATCTAAATTCGTTTCTAGATCTATTTTTTTTCTATTACGCTTAGATACTCTTTTTTCAAATGCCTTTGCCATAAATATATATCCTAACTAATTAATTTATAATCCTAGAGAATTCCAAAGTTGCTCATAATCTTGCTTACCTTTAGAGCGCTTACCCATTTTAAACATTGGTTTTTTCAGTGATATAGATTCTTGCATTTCAACAAGGTTTCTAATTGGAGGGGTTACATCAAACATTTCAGAAAGCTCTTCCATTCTTACTCTTTCAATCTTTCTTCTTCCATTGAACATTGAAGGAATAATAGAAAACTTCAATTTAGAGTTTTCACTCTCTTTGATAATTTCAAATGTATCCATTAACTCTTCCAATCCATCAATTGAATAATCTTGAGCCTGAGTTGGAATTAAAATATGATCACTTGCTACTAAAGACATAATTAATTCATCACCTAAAACTGGTGGTGTATCAATCACTACGTAATCAAACCTTGAACTTATTTTCGCGAGTCTTGTTTTTAAAAGTCTTTCTTTTCTACCAGCATTTTTTCTAATTTCACTTTCTGATAAAATTAAAAGTTTAGATAAACTAGCAAGGTGTCTGCTTGATGGAACTAAAAAAATGTTTTCAAAGCAATCATACTTTCCAACAGTTGGAACCATAATATCATCAAAGGGAACATCTCCAATTAACCATTCAGGAATAAGAGTACGTTGAACATCAACACCTAAAGTATTACTTAAGTTTGCTTGAGAATCTAAGTCGATCACAAGAACCCTGTTACCTTTGTTAGCTAGATGTGTTGCTAATTGAAAGCATTGCATTGTTTTACCAACGCCGCCTTTATTATTTGCTATACTAATAACTTTCATGTTTAGTGTCCTCCCGACAACCCAATAAGAATCAATCCTTTAATAAAGTGTAGTAGAGATAAACTAAAATCGTCAAAAATTGGCAGATGACATATTTCTAAGTATCCTAGTAAGACACCAACGGAATTTTGACATGATTGATTTATACGACAAAAAACAACTCAAATCTCACCTACCGGAGATAAACGAAAAAGAAATGTCTGAACAAGATGTTTTGATTGAATGTGCACAGCTCAAAAAAGAGCTGGCAGATGAATTAGTAATTCTAGGCCATCATTATCAACAAGATGATGTAATAGACTTTGCTGATATTACCGGAGACTCTTTACAATTGGCCCAAATTGCTAAAAAGCTAGATAAGAAACATATTATCTTTTGCGGGGTTCATTTCATGGCCGAAACCGCTGACATGGTTACAAGCGAAGAAAAAGTCGTGATCTTGCCTGATATGAAAGCAGGTTGCTCCATGGCTGACATGGCCAATAGAAAAGAGATTGATAAATCATGGGATTTTTTAACAAATTCTACAGATAAAAAAATTGTTCCTATTACTTATATTAATTGCACAGCCGCTTTAAAGTCTTTTGTAGGTGAAAACGATGGTAGTATTTGTACATCAAGTAATGCTAAGGGTGTTATTTCTTGGGCATTAGAAAAAGGTGATAAGCTTTTATTTTTTCCAGATCAACATCTTGGGAGAAATACTTGTTTTGAACTAGGAATACAATTAGACGAAATGGTTGTTTATGATCCACGTCAATACAATGGAGGGTTAAGCCCAGAACAAGTTGAAAAAGCGAAAGTCATTCTTTGGTACGGGTATTGTTCAGTTCATCAAGGCTTTAAAAAAGAGCATATTGATTTAGTGAAAAAAAATGATCCCAACATGACCGTTATCGTTCATCCTGAATGTTCATATGATGTGTGGAAGCACTCAGACCTTGCAGGTTCTACTTCTTTTATTTGTGGAACAATTGATAAAGCTCCAAGTGGATCTAAGTTTGCCGTAGGTACTGAAATAAATTTAGTAAATCGACTGAATGCAAAATATCCCGATAAAGAGATAATTTCATTGTCTCCTTACCAATGTCTATGTACAACAATGTATAGAGTAAGACCAAGGTGGTTACTTGCAAGCCTAAGAGCGATTAAAGCTGGTAAACCTATCAACGTTATTAAAGTTGATGATAAAACAAAAAAATATGCGATGAAAGCATTAGATCAAATGTTTAAAATTTCATAATTTAAAATTTTCATAATAAAGGTGTGTTATGAGTATTTATGCTGATTATAATGGAACGAGTCAACTTAAGGACTCTGTTAAGAAATATTTAATAGAAAGACTTGATGGACCATTTGGAAATCCTAATGCTATTCATTCAATAGGTAATCAAATTAAAGATGCTTATGAGAAATGTAGAGTTCATTGTGCCGAGATGTTAGGTGCTGAACCTCATCAAGTTATTTTTAACTCTGGATCAAGTGAAGGAATTTCTCAAGTTTTTTACTCTCACATTGCTAGATCAAATTGTAATAAGAAAATTTTAACTTCTAAGATCGAACATGCTGCTATTAGAAATGCCTGTAAAACTTTAGAAAGCTTAGGTTTTCAAATTGATCACTTGGATACTGATTCAGATGGAAAAGTTATCATTCCCAAAAGCAGTGAAGGGTATTGTATTGCTGCTTTAATGGCTGCAAATAATGAAACTGGGGTCATTCAAGACTATAGAGAGTTTGCTCAGTGGTGTGCAAGTACAAATACACCTTATTTTTGTGATACAACACAGCTCATTGGAAAAACAAAGTTCAATTTTAAAGAATCAAACTTAGATTTTGCAATCTTATCGGCTCATAAAATTGGGGCACTTGGTGGATGCGGGATTTTACTTGTTAAAAAACCTGAAAAATTAAAGCCTATTATCTTTGGTGGTGGTCAAGAATATGCTCTTAGAGGTGGTACACAAAATTATATAGGTGTGGAGTGTTTAACTGTTGCTCTTCAAGATATTTTAAAGTGTGAAAAACAATTTGGAGCTCTAGAGGAGAGAAAAAATAAGTTTGAACAAACTATTAAATCAACGATCCCAGAGGCCATCATTATCGGAGAATCTGCTAAGAGATTACCAAATACCACTTTATTATCAATACCTGGAATTCATGGTCAGGCCTTACAAATAGAACTTGAGAGTCGAGATATTTTTGTTACAACATCCTCAGCTTGTTCAGACAATGAACCTGAAACTTCTGCAGTTTTAAAATCAATGGGAATTAATGATGATGTTGGCAGAAGTGTTATCAGAGTTAGTGTAGATTGTGATACTTCAGAAAGTGATTATGCTCGGATTAGTGAAGCTATTATTAAAGCTTACAAAACATTGAAAAAAATCAAAATTGCTTAATTAAATTTATTAAAAAATTTTAACTCCTCGTATAAACTTATTATCAGAACTATTATCCCAGAGATCATACTTTTGGGGCTTTAAAAGATTTAAAAGTCCTAGGAAGTATTTTTTTGTCTTATACTCAAATATAATTGCTTCAAAAAATGAGTCTTCAACTATTATCTTTTTTCTTTTCAAGTTATAAAGCTTTCTCAAACTCAACTCATAACCTATCTTCCCAATACAGTTTTCTTCTCCTTGTGGGTAGTATAGTGCAATTTTTTTCTCTCTTAAAAGCAAACAAGCTAATCTATTACTTGAAGTGTAAAAAAATTGTTCTATTCTTATCGTTTTTGAATTCACCCATTCAGTAGAAATTTCAACTTTCCCTTGCCTTTCAAAATTTAAAAACTCTGATTCTAAAATCTTAAAAAATACATTTTCATCTACTAATTGTTTAGGCTTAGAAAATAACGAGATTGAAAAGATTAAGATAAAAACATTAAATTTCACGATAACACCTAAATCCTACTTTTATATCATTGCTTTCAATAAGTTTTAACTTCTCTCCGGTGACCGAACTAATATATCTAAAATCAACTTCTCTATGATTTTGACCATTCCATTGAAAGCGATGAGTTAAATTATGCCAAAAACTATCTGACTTAAAATAAAATGAACTTGAAACAATGTTAAAGTCTTTATCCATATTATTATCAACTGCTTCCAAAATCCCGCCCCTGATATCATATGTTCCCATCCAAGAAACATTATTAGTATCTTGAAATTTCAGTTCTGTTTTTCCGATACAATCCTTAGTATAAATCACATTACAACTTGTTTTAGAAATATCTTCAAATAAGTCAATCTTAGCTAAGTCTGAATATGTCATTGCATCATATATCTTAGCACTTAAGAGCTTCTTGCCTTGTCTTTCACAGTAACTACGCATCTGCTTAAGCGATATATTATCAACAGGAAAATAGCTTCTTTGCTCTCTCTTTAATTTTTGGCCCATGAGTTGATTATAGTCCTTACGGGTAACTAGGAACTTATCTACAAAAATATTTTTATCATTTACCCATTGCTTAGACTCTTCCCTGTCAATATTATCTAAAGAATTTTCTTTATTTAGAGGACTATAAGTATAATTGCCTTGAGGTAGATAAGATTCATGACACCTTGATTGAAAGTTCACTCTTCTTTCTTGATTTCTACCAAATTTAAGGTTTAAAACTATTCCATCTTTAACTTTATTTTCAGCTACAAATTCAATATCTTTTTTTACAAATACTGATTTACCAGGTTCTCCGAACTCTACCTTACCGTCTTGAGCGAGATAGCTAAGATGGCATTGTAAAATTTCAGCATTACATTTTAAAAATTCTCTGGAAACATAGCTAGGGTCCCAATCACTATTACAAGGCATCTCTGCTAAATAGGGATAATCACCACTTTCCCAAAAATAATGAATTTTCTTGATAGCTTTTATTAAATTAAGCCAATCTTGTTCTTGGGCAATGGATTTTGAGTTAGTTAGAGAAGTATTTGTTTTACCTTTAAATAAAAACCACATAGATGCGAGAGTAAAAGAGGCAAGAAATAATGAAACTAATATTTTCTTCATATATACTATTTTAAGATACCATTTAGACTCAAAAAGGCGAATCATGGAATGGATTAATGAAATTAAAAAAAGTGATATTTCTAATAGGATTTTATCATTTGAAGACTATATGGAACTTTTCGAAAAAGATCCTAGAAAAGAATGCAGACCAAGTTGTGTTTATTTTAAAGATATGTTTGAACATTTCGGGACTGACCAGCAACATACATTTAATTTATTCAAAACTTCTTCACCATCTTTTGCTGCTGTTCAAGGTCAGCATGAACCACAAGAAGAAATTTTTCAAAGTATCTCAAACTTTGTAGAGGAAGGTTTTAATAATAAGTTTATTTTACTAGTTGGACCTAATGGGTCTTCAAAATCTAGTCTAATAAAAAAAATAATGGATGCTGGTGAAGACTACTCTCTGACAGATGAAGGTTCGCTATATACATTTAGCTGGATTTTCCCGGTTGATAGTTTTATTAAAGGTGGACTAGGCTTTGGTGCAGAGAAAAAGCAACAAGCCTTGGATACATATGCTTATATTGAAGATAGAGAAGTTAGTGCAATTTTAGGTTCTGATTTAAAAGATCATCCTATTTTATTAATCCCTTTAAATAAAAGAAGAAATATTTTAGATAAACTATTTAAAGATACTCCTGATTACCTTAATTCAATAAAAAAATCTTATCTTTATAATAGTGAACTCTCTAAGCGCAATAAGTTAATTTTTGATAGCCTTTTAAAGACTCATAAAGGTGATTACTTAGAAGTTTATAAATATATCAGAGTTGAACGTTTATTTATTGATAAAAGATTATCAAATAGTGCAGTAACAATTGAACCTCAAATGCATGTTGATGCTAATATTCAACAAATTACAATGGATAGAAGATTAGCATCATTGCCTGCAAGCCTTCAATCCTTAAACTTATTCTCTCTTGGTGGAGAAGTTATCATGGCCAACAGAGGAATTTTAGAATTTTCTGATATACTCAAAAGACCAATTGATACCTATAAATACTTACTCACAACTTTAGAAAATCACGCTATCAATCTAGGTGGGATAATCAGTGAGCTAGATGTATTATTTATTGGCTCTAGTAATGAATTACATTTTAATGCTTTCAAACAACACCCAGATTATAATTCTTTTAGAGGACGATTTAATTTCATCAAGGTTCCTTATCTTTTAAATTATCAATTAGAAGAGAATATTTATGAAGGCCAAGTTGAGAGTTTAAAAGATAGATGTCATTTTGAAAAACACGCGATTAAAGCTCTTTCACTTTGGGCAGTCATGAGTAGATTAAGAAAACCAAACCCTAAAAATTACCCAGATAAAAAACTAGGCTCACTAATTTCTTTATTTTCTCCACTTCAAAAAGCATTATATTTATCAACAGGTAGTGTTTCAGAACAATTTACGCATAAAGAAAAACAAGTTCTTCAAGCTAATTATGACTTTGTATGGGATGAGTATAAAAACGACCCTTCGTATGAGGGAATGTTCGGTATTTCCCCTCGAGATATGAAGCAAATTATTTATGACTTAGCTAATGAATATAGACTTGTTACCTTTATTGAGGTTTTAGAATATCTTAGAGACTTTAGTGAAAGAAAAAATGAATTTGATTTTTTAAATATTGCTCCTGAGAACGACTATCATAATACTCATAAACTTATTGACCTCATTGAAAGCTTTATTTTAAATCAGTTCGATGAAGAAGTTAGAAGTTCTTTAGGGTTAATAGATGAGAGATCTTATGAAGATTATATCTCAAAATACGTTCATCAAATCAGGGCCTATATTAAAGGTGAGAAAATAAAAAATACCGTAACAGGCAAGCATGAAGAATGTGATATGTTTTTTATTGAAGAATTTGAAAATAATGTTCAAATAAAAGATAACAGGGATGATTATCGGTCTCATATCATTTCAAGACTAGGGGCATTTTCTATTGATAACCCAGGAGCTCCTTTAGTAATGACCGAAGTCTTTCCAGATATCATTAAATTCTTGAAAGAATCTTTTAGAGAAGAGCAGAAAAAAGTGATTCGAGAAATAGGAAAATCTTTGGTTTTTTATATCTCAGATAATCATGATGCGATAAGTAATAATTCTAAGCAAAGAATCGAACTTTTATTAGAAAATTTAAGGCAAGAGTATCAATATAGTACTGAAGGGGCCTTCCAAATGCTTCAATATCTCATTAAAAGAAGCTATTAATATTGAGTGAAAAAAACTTCCACTTTTGTCGATGATTCCTATATTGTTACATACACTGTGACTCAAGATGATCATAACTCTCGATTAGATAACTTTCTACAAATTCATTTTCAAAGCTTTTCTCGTGAAAAAATTAAAAAATTTATATCTAAAGGCTTTATAAAGATCTTAGATAGAAATCAAAACCTCAAATCATCAACCAAGGTTAAAACAAATGAGGTTGTTGAAATTACAACTTTTAAGAAAGATTTTCCTCTTGAGACTTTTGCAGGCGTAGAAATTTCTGAAGAAAAACTTTCTATTATTTCTAAAACAGATAAATATATTGTCATTAATAAGCCTCCTTTCATGGCAACTCATCCTACTGGGAAACACCTTTTTTATGTTGCTACAGTAGAGCTTGAGAAGATGTTTGATCAAAAATTTCATTCAGTTCACCGATTAGACCGAGAAACATCAGGAGTTATGATTATTTCAAGTGATGCGAACTTTTCTAGTAAGATGACTCGCTTATTTGAACAAAGAGCAATCAAAAAAGCATACTTTCTTATAGGTCATAATAATTTAAAAACTTCATTTCCAATTAAGGCCGAGCAAGAACTAGGAGAGATTGCAGATTTTAAACCAAATTTTTATACTCATTGTTTTCCAAAGGGTTCTGGAGAAGGAAAAGTAAGTGAAACTCAATTTGTAGAAGTTTATCAGTCTAAAGAGTTTGTCTTATCTTTAGCATTTCCGAAAACTGGGAGGCAGCATCAAATCAGATCTCATGCAGCTCATCATGGTTTTCCACTATTGGGTGATAAATTATATAATGGAGATATAAATATTTTTAAGCGTTTTAAAGATAAACAAGACACTTTAGAGGATATTAAAAAAATGCAAATACCAAGGCATGCTTTACATGCAATTGCTTTAAAAATACCAGCACCTGTAGAGAATATGTTTATTGCACCTTTACCAAAAGATCTATCTAATTGGATAAGTCGCGAATTGAAACTAGACATTAATGATTTGAATTCGCAGATTAGTACCTTAATAAAAGAGCATTTATGATTAAATTTTTTATTTTCTTTAGTATTTCTTATTTAATTTTAAGTCTTATCCTACGATATTTCATAAAGGTCTCTATCTTAAAACCTTTTGGCTATCCAAAGTTAGTATATATTGTGGATTTTTTCTTTATCTCTTTTCTTATTGCAAACGTGGTAATTAGGCAGGGATATTCATTTGATTTTCTTAAATCGTATCAAAAATCAGGCTATATCTTTATCGGGATAACTTGGGTCTTTTTTCTAACTTATCTTGCAAATATTTTCTTCACAACTTCAAAAGGGCAAAATTCCTCTAGGAGGCAATTTCTAAGGAAGACTATTGGGGGAGTTGGCGCTCTTGGTGCGGGAGCTTTAGCGTATAAAGGTTACAAGAATGCATTTGAGCCATTAGTCATTACTGAATCTATTCCTTTGCCACAAAACTACGAGAGCCTCTCTGGCATTAAGATTGTTCAAATATCAGATCTTCACCTAGGACCTACTTTAAAAAAAGACTTCGCAATTGATACTGTAAATACAACAAATGGATTAAACCCTGATTTAATTTTCATTACTGGTGATATTGCTGATGGAAAAGCTCTCGAAATCAAAGACATGGTTGAGCCATTAAGGGATTTAAAAGCAAAATTTGGAGTCTATTATGTTGTTGGTAATCACGAGTATTATTGGGGAGTTCAAGGTTGGATTGATACAATTAAAGCACTTGGGATTAATGTACTTGTAGATGAGCATAGTGTGATTGATATTAATGGTACTCAAGTAACTATTGCTGGAATCACAGATAAAACAGCTCCAAGGTTTAAGCTAAATCATTCTTTTGATCCGAAAGTAGCCTTAAAGAACGCTCCTGATCAATCTTATAAAATTCTTTTAGCTCACAGACCGAAGGCATGTTATCAGGCCGAAGGACTAGGGGTAAATTTACAGCTCTCAGGCCATACTCATGGAGGACAAGCATTTCCATGGAATCTTGCAGTTGGTCTCGTTCAACCTTATCTAAAGGGTCTTTATACTCATAAAGAAGCCTATCTTTATGTCAATCGAGGTACAGGATTTTGGGGTCCTCCAAATAGACTCCTTAACCAAGGTGAAGTTTCTTTATTAACACTTGTGAAAAAAACTGACACCAAAGAAAGCTAAACTAGTATCAATTAGGCTCCAAATCGCAATAAAACTCTATAAATTATTGGTATGAAAATTGCTATATAAATCACATCTAAGATTTAAGCATGGATCGCTTTCGAATCTATAACCCATCAAACTTGCGGAGGTGTGCCATGCTAAGTTTAAGTGTAATGATTACCTGTATTTTTTTCTTCAGTTTACATTTGTTAACGACTGATTCCAGAGTCAAGGTCAAAGTAAAAACAAATCATCAAGATAGAGGAGAAAAATAATGAAATTTTTAATATCATCACTATTAGTTTGTCTTTCAATTAATACCTTTGCTCAACGAAGAGGGGAGGGTGGAAAGAGAGGTTATAAAGGATCTATTTCAAACTTGAATAAAGATCATTCAAAGATTAATAAAGTCGTTAATAGAGTTTGTCAGAATTTAAAAGATAAGAAACAATCCCACTTAGCCTGTGCTAATGCTGTTGCTGCTGCTGAAGCTCAAGCAAAGAAGGTTGCTAGAGCTGCCGGAGCTTATCTAGGATGCCTAGATGGTTATTCTCAAGGTTTTTATGATGGATTCGTAGAAATGAAAGATCCAACAGATTCTCAACTTAGTAGGGCCCAATCTTTTATTAACTCACTTGATATGCCAAGTGCTGAAAATAGAGCAGCTCAAGATGCAAAACATGTTGGTTCATCTCAGGCAGTTGATCAGGTAATTAGTGCTTTCAGGAGTGCAATAAACTCTAAGAAAGTACCTCTTAATCAATATAAACATCCTAAAATTACTTTTGAAGGCTATGATGAAGGATATATTTTTGATAATGATTCAGAGTTCTCTGATGCAATCACTGCTGGTTGGATAAATGAGGATACTCCTTATACTACTCAAATAGAAGCAAGTGTTATTCACCACTATGCTGGAAAAGCTGAGTATAAAGCGGAAAAAATATGTGATACTTCTGGAACTCATTTTCATGGATCTCATAAACCAATTAGTCTTTGGGGATATAGAAGATCAAATAGAACAATGGATTTAGCAAAGTATGAGTGGGATAACCCAAGATTGGTCTTAAAGAATTTTTTACAAGGTAGAAATCCTCTTAAAAATGAATATACAGGAATGAAAGGATGGAAAACAAAATATAAAGAAACAGTTATTGTAACAGCAGCTGTCACAAAAGAAGTTACTGATGAAAATGGGAAAGTGACAACAGTAATAGTTACTCCTGAAGTAACTAAACAAGTTGAAAAAACTAGAATTCTTAATAAAAAAGAATTAACTAAAATGCAAGACGTTTACAAAAAATCGTTTTCTAATTCTTACAAGAAATACTTTGCTCCTAAATATGCTTCTAAAGCATACACTAAGGCTGGAGATCAAATGTACTTTGCTGCAATTCCTTCTGGTGAATTAATGGGAGAGAAAGTTGCTCAAAAGATTGCAGAGAAAAGTTTTTATGATCAAAAATACAAAGATTTATCAAAAGAAGTCTTTACTGAAGTTGCTATAGAGAATTATGAAAATAAGTATGATCAAATTTATAAGAGATTTTCTGATACTGCAGTTGTTGAATTAAGAGGTTTCTCTATCTCTGACGAAGTAAGTGATGGGATCTTAAGACCAGGTGAGAAGTTAAAGGCCAATATTAGTGCTGCTAACCTTGGTTTAAAAGCTGGTCAGGTAAAAGCGAGTTTAAATGGAAATGGAATAAGCTCTTTAAACCAACACATAATGAATATTCCAGGAATTACTTACGTAGATAACTCTAGTCCATTTATCGCTCAATTATCGGCTGCCTTAAAGCCAAGATCTAGAGTCTCTGCCACTCTTGCTTTAAGTGGAAGTGTTGCCGCAAGTGATTTACTAGCTACAACTAAAACTAAAACACTAACGATTCACGAAATTGCAGAGATTAATGATGTTCAAGCACAAGTTGAAACAACTAATGGTGCTGGAAATGTTCAAGTATCTTTAATAAATCCCTCTAATAAATCAACAACGGCTCTACTTGAAGTTAAGGTTCTAATTCAAGGAAAAGTTTTTACTCTTCAAACCGAAGAACTTGATGGCGGAGAAAGAAGAACAGTTAATGTCCCAGTTGATGGTTTAGACGTTATTGATCTTATAAGAGCTGGTTCTGTAGGGATTAATGCATCAGTCTTGATTAATGGAAAAGTACTCGATCAAGGCAAGATGAGTCTTGGGACTGGCGACCAAGATCAAAACTATTCTAAATACTTTGCAAAACTCGCTGTGACTCCTGGGATTGCAAGTAATGATGATCTTTTAGATGACATTAACTTTGTAATCAATAAATTAGTTGAAGATGCTCAAGAAGAAATCTCATTAGGTCTTAAGTGGAATAAAGCAGATCAAGTAGACCAATCAATCATAAGAGATATCCAAAACGAATACTTAGGCATTAAAGCTTCTAAGAAACTTACATCAGGCGGACAATCAATCTATACATGGCTTGCAAGAGAAATGGCCAAAAACTTAAATGAAATCAAAGGATTTCTATGGGTCAAAGGAAAGAGAAGAAAAGCATTTGTTAACGAGCTACAAGTCTTTTCTCCTAAGATGAATTATGACTTGGCTAAAGCCTTAGCTAAAGAAAAATAGAGATCTCTTAATCTAATAAATATACCTTCAAGGCCAGGACACACCTCCTGGCCTTTTTATTTGTAATTTTTACCAACCTATTTTGCCAGAATTATTCTCAAAAGCTAGAAGTGACTATATTCAAATTAAGGAGCACTTCTATGCAAAATCTTGCTTTAACTTTACTATTTTTGACTAACATAGCTTTTGCTGGAACCCCACTTTCTATTACTACTTGTCCTTCAATAAATAATGAGGCGATGGGAATTATCGGCTCCATTAAGGACTTACAAAATCAAATTAAAAGCAGTGAATCAAGCAAAGAATGCAAAGCCCTTAATGATACACTAGAAGATATTAATGAGGATTTAAGTACTTCGATTTGGAACAAATTAAAAGAAGGTTTAACCAATTCAAGTATTGCTGAACTTGAAGGGCAAGAAGTAGATGAAGTTTCAAAATTCATTGATAATATTTCCAAGAATCTAAATAGTGTAACGACTCAAATTACAGGAGCTCAATCTCATTGTATCGAAGAAGAAGATAAAACTTCTTTCTTAGCTAAGTTTTCTACAACAGTTCGAGAAGTTTCCGGGATCATCGGCAATGTTGCTGGTCCTTATCAAATGATGGTTAATCTTGGTGGCGGTGTTTTAGCATCTGTTTTATCTGGCATTGATCTCATCTTTTCTAAAGACTATGCAAACTTTAAGAAAAGTGTTGATGAAAAATATCTTTTTATGAATCAATTCTGTACTTACTCTGAGATTCAAAAAGATATTTCTGATTATTTAAATGTCGATATAAGGATAGAAGAATTAAAAATACTTGGTAAAGATATTGGATCAGACAAAAAGGATGCCTTGATAGCCAAGGGAGTTATTAATCCTGACATTGATATTTCTGGAAAAGTTATCCTAGATGCTGATGGAAACCCTCAATATAGTGAAAAAGGCTACCTACAATATAAATTAGATGATCTTTCTCAAAATTGTAAAGAATGCAATGGTATAATTCATGCATGGAGAGCAAAAACGAAAGCAGACAAGATTCTAACAGCATTAATTGATGATTCAAACATTGTAGATACAATTAATATGCCAAAAGCAAAGTTTGCAAGATGTGCTGCCATGACTCAATTATTTCACACTTCAAAATCTAGCCTTCATGATTATTATTCTCTTCTAGAAAATTATAGAAATCCTGTTATGGATGAGGCTGACAAAGAGTTAATCACTAAAATTGTAAAATCAACTCCTGTTTTGAAAAAAGTTTTCCCTGATTACGAAGACTGTATTCAATTAGAAGATGATAAAATATCAATGAAATTTAATAATTTCATTGCAGGGGAAATAATTCCTCTTAATAATACAATATTTGCTCAACTCATCACAAAGCTGCAGGCAAAATCTAATAAACAATACCGAGAACCACTTGGAGACTATACAATTAATTCATTAAATCGAATTAAATGGGTTAATGAAGAGATTGTAAAATGGATAAGGAAGGTAAAGCCCCTAAAAGAAGCAACTTCTACATTAGAGATTAATCAATTGATGCAAAAGCTTGATGATAAGTATTTGAATTCACATATTCCAAATTTCTTAAATTATTTATCTGATACTAATATTGAAGGCCTAAATGACTTTAAAAAGTCTATAAAAAAACATGAAAAAGAAATGCTTAAACATTACAAGAGATATTACCCACAAATAAAAAGCTATAGTAAGTTAAAAGAAAAACTTTTAACTCCCGGAGCACTTTATACTGATGTCTTCTTTCCTGCTCAAAATAAATTATCAACAAAACTAAAAATCGCACTTGATCAAAGTAAAAATATGAAAAGATATTGTGATTATATTTATTATTTAGATAAAACCACACCAACTATAAGTAATATTTGTTTTGATCATGATGAAAAAATTAAGAAGCAATACGTTACTATTAAAGAGCTAGATACCGCGTATTATAGTCAAATAAAAAAATCAAAATTATGGACTGCAAGACCAAATAAAAGGTTAACAAGTAGAGTTCAAGAGTATCTTTTAAAACTTGAAAACTGGCGCAGGAAAGGCAAGGCCAGGTGGTGTAAGGTTCATGATGATAGAGCTATCTGCCTAAAATAATACCTGCTTAGTTGAGCTGCTATAATCTTATGAATGGAAGAAATAATTTCATACTTAATTGAACTAGCTCCAATTTATAAAGTACTACTAATCAGTGCTGTTGTTTTCTCCACAGCTTTGACCATTTTCCCTGGACATAATGATGTATTTCTCATTCTTCTACTTTTGAGCAGAGAAAGCCTTGCATTAAATATAATTCAAATATTTTTTATCTTTGTTTTAAGTATTGCCTTTGCAGAAACAATTTTATTTTCAATTGGATTTAAGTTTGGACACAAGATTTTAAAATCACAATTTATTTTGAAAAAATTCCCAAGATCATATCAAGAACTGATTTCAAAAGAATTTAATGAAAAACCATATTTCATTACATTACTAGTAAGGTTTACACCTGTTCTGAGGGGATTAATTGTTTTATTTCTTTCTTCATTTAAAATTCAACCTATTGCATTCTTTAAACACTATATTTATATTTTACCTCTATATTTATTGAGCTTGATTTCTCTTTTTACCCTTAGCGAAAACTTCATCGATCCTAATAATGACTTTATTAAATATTGTACCTACGCAATTTTAGCTATTTTTTGGTTATTTCTTATAAAAATAATTCATTCAAACCTACAAAAAGCTCTCAAGACATCAAAATAAATAAATCTCTGGAGTTGAATCGACACTCCTTAATGACTCCACTCCTATTGTGACTGTAAGATTTAAGAATCAATAATATCAATCATTGAATTTAAAGGTGAAAAAATGGTATCTAGTAAGTCAAAGTGACACTCTAAAGATCTCTTACTGTTAGAGTTATTCGATTTTAAGACTCTGAAATTTTAGATAGATTTTAATGAAGCTATAAATTATAGATTCATAATTGATAGCGATAAAAAAGAATTGCAATGATTATTTAAGCACGGTTGAAAAATCGTCTTAAGTATAAGATTGTGGTCCTCACTCCCCTGAGGACCACTTTTTTTATCTCCTCATTACTCAAAGGATGCTATTATTGATTTAACGACTCTATAGCTTGTACTAAAGCAGCCTTGTAGTAAGTAACCTCCAGTCATTGCTTCAAAATCTAACATCTCGCCAGCACAATATAGATTAGGTATTTCCTTAAACTCTAAAGAATCAGTTAAGTTTGAAAAACAAACACCTCCTCCTGTAGAAATAGCTTCATCGATAGGTCGTATACTTTTTAGTTCAACTTTTGTATTTTTAATTTTCTCAACTAAGTACTCAGCGTTGTTTATATCTAACCTGTCAGATTTCTCAAGCAATAATTGATAACTCTCTTCAGAAAGTTTTAGTTTCTTGCGTAGAGTGTTTTTTAATGAATCCTTTGTTCTCATACTTTTAAGTGAATTGAGAATTTCTTCTTTAGTCAGCTTAGGGATAAGATCAATAAGCACTTCACAGCGATTATATTTTAAAATCTCATCTCTGATTTTATTCGAAATCGCATAAATAGCTCCTCCTTCTAAACCATAAGATGTGATCATTAACTCACCCTTAATAGATTCTTCTTTAAATTTAATTGAAATATTCTTTAAAGGTTTACCTTCAACTTTTTTTAAAAAAACATCAGACCATTGAACTTCAAAACCACAATTCATTGGCAAGAAAGAAGAAATTTTAACTCCTAAAGAATCTAACATTGCCACCCATAGCCCGTTGGAGCCAGTCTTTTTCCAACTCGCTCCACCCATTGCCAATATAATAATATCTGAATGAATCTTTTTTTTTGTCTCTTTAAAATCAAAAGTTAAGGTTTTTTCTTTTGTCACGTCTGTTAATATATAGTTTGCATAAAAAGAGTAACCTTCAAAACTATTTAATTTATCTTTCCATTTATTTAAAAAATCTCCAGCATTGAATTTTTCAGGAAATACTCTTTTGGTACTACCTACAAATGTCTCTATTCCAATTTCATTACACCACTGCACTAACTCTTCTGGTCCAAAATCTTTCAAAAGAGAATGAAAATATAATTGATCTTTTCCATATTTCTTAGAAAAACTCATTTGCTCTTCACTTTTAGTAATGTTTAAGCCTCCCTTTCCTGCAATCAAGAACTTCCTCCCTATCCCGGGATTAGAATCATAAAGATCAACTTTAAAACCATTTTTTAAAAGTAAATAAGCACAAAATAGCCCTGAAGGCCCCGCTCCAACAATTGAAACTTTTTGAGAACTCATATCCTTAGACCAGGTTTTCTTTGGGAAACTTCAATACTACTAATAATATTTTTCATGATTGATCTAATGACAGGTACAGAGACAGAGTTACCCAACTGCTTGTATGCTAAATTATTACTTGTTGGCAATTTAAACCCGGTAGGAAAACCTTGTAATTTAAGACATTCTTTAGGAGTTAGTTTTCTTACTTTTTTATTAATAAGGTAAGCTCCTGTTTTTGCTGCTGCTCCTCCCCCATTAGCACTCAAGGTGATGCCAGATGAGTGTATAGAATAAATTCTTTCACCTTGCCCCCCTCTATTAATTTTACCAATTTGATGAGGTGAGAATTTGTTTTTTATTTCAAATTCATCTTTATAGAAGCTCATGTCTTTCCTATCGATAAAATATTTTTCTGAAACATTTTTTTCTAAAATATTTTTTATTACTTTAGTTTGACTGGAGTTTTTTATTGGGAATTGAAAATTCAAAAGCCCTAATGATTTATGAAGACCAACTATATAAATTCGCTCTCTCGCCTGAGGAACTCCAAAGTAGCTTGATTTTAAGACCTTGTAAGATGTATTATAGTTAAGCTTCTTTAAAGTATTCATCACAACATCCAAAGTTTTTCCACTATCATGCCTAATGAAGTTTTTAACATTTTCTAATATTACGATTTTGGGTTGGTGATAGTTCAGAATTCTTGCAACTTCAAAAAACAAGGTTCCCCTTGTATCTTCAAACCCTTTTTGCTTTCCAGAGATACTAAACGCCTGGCAAGGAAATCCAGCACATAAAATATTATGTGCTGGAATCGTTTTTTCAGAAATTTTTGTAATATCTCCAGCAGGTTTGATTCCAAAGTTATTAAAATATGTTTTTTGAGCGTGCTTATCCCACTCACAAGAAAAGACACACTTTGCCTTAAAAGATCTCAAAGCTAAGTGAAAGCCTCCAATACCAGAAAATAAATCTATAAAATTTAAATTTTGAAGGTTCATATATAATATATGATATTGATTGTTATTGCTTATGACTAATACAAAGCCATATAAAGTGCACTTATAAACTATAGTATTTATCAATAACTTATCGATTTGAAATCATTTCATCTCTAAGGAGTTACCTTGAAAACCAACATTGTCTTTCTTACTTCATTGCTAGTTATTTTGAGCTGTTCACATTCAAAACAATTAAGATCTGTCGCTCAAGAAATGCCAGAAGAAGTTGATCCAATCCAAGAGGGTCTAGCTTCTGAAAATGCGGGAGAAGACGATCATGGCCTCGCTGAAGAATCTGAGCCTTCTGCCTATCAAGAAATTCAAGAAGAGTACCAAGATCAATTCCAAGCACAAAGTATGGAAAGTGAAAGAATGTTTGCCACATCAATGCAAGAGTTCTTAGATTCCAATCTATTGATGCAATATATTTCTCATATTGGTAAGTCTAGTAATACTGATGTCAAAAATTTTGTTACTTATTATCAAGGACTTAATCAAGAGCAAAGAATTCAAATAACTAAAGAAGTTGCAAGACTAAAATTTGGGAAAATCATACCAAAAAATCGTTTGGTTCCATTTTGTTATAAATCTCAAAAAAAAGACTGTCATGAAAACGAGAAAACTACTCTTTATCTAACTAGAAGGCAGCCTTCGAATTTATTTAATCTTCTCAATATTGTTGATTTTTCCGACTCTATAGGAGAAAAATGGCATGATATATATAAAAGCAGAAAAAATCTTTTCTACAATGGTGGAATTAACATCAATGATTTTTTAATGAGTAGACCAAATGATTGGATTAGCGTTAAGAAGTGGAAAAGAAAAATAATGGGTCAATTCAAAGAAACACTCGAAGAAAAAAGAAGCCTTGTAAAAGATGGGATTGGAGAAATTGCAAACTCAATGTTTCTACCTAGAGAAGTTCTTGATAATAAATCTCCACAAAAAATATTAATTGCCCTTAATACTTGTAGCTACTCTCAGAAAAATGTTGAGCTAGACGATACAGGGCAACGTTTATCTTATGAGAATTATGCTCTCGTACATATGAAAGCTATTGCTGAGGTTCTTCCTGAAGGATCAGAGATCAGTCTTGGTTATGTTGAAGGCAAAAGATATGGTTTCTTATCACGGTTGCTAAATATTGAGAATTACACAAACTATATATATCAATATAATCACTTCGCTGATTTAAAAAATGGTATTGACTCATTTCCTGGTTCGGTAAAAGGCAAAGGCTCTGGTGAAGCAATTCACCCACTTTATAATAAAACAAGGTCAAAGAATATGGACTTTGATTATGTTTTATTTTTCACTGATGGTTACTCTAAAGCTTATGCTCGCGAAAGAGCATCACTTGCTTCAAATCCTAGGACAAAATTTTTAATTAAAGGAATGCATCCAAGTAATGGTAGATTTGATTCCTATGTTAGAAAAGTTCCCAGATCAAAGGATATTGTCTTAAATAGAAAATATATGTCTCCTAGATATAAAGAATACTCTGATAGGCTAGGTGCACTTCAAGTATTTGATAGAATGATTGAAAAAGTTAATAGACTAGAAGATGGAACTTTAGATATTGATTCAATTTAAAATATAGAAAAGTTAAAAAAAAAGAGTGGATCTTTAAATCCACTCTCCTATTATGAATTAATTATAAGCCTCGAGCTTCTCTTCTCTTAACTTCAATAGCAACATCATCATAAATAGCTTTATAAAGTGGAGCATCTACAACTTCTCTACCTTTACTTCCACCACTAGACCATTTAGTCATTTCTTGAAGAATCAATCGAGTTTCAGTTGTTTTGTCATTGATTTTATCAAAGCTTACAGATAAATCGAAACCTTTTCCTGTAGGATCATTTTTTGATCTTGCCATCACGCTCATAAATTTTCCAAATCCAGACTTGCCTTCATTGATATCTCTTTCTTTTTGAGCAAGTAACATTCCACCTTCAAAGTCTTGGTTCTTAATAATATAACCATCATCTTGAAGTACTGTTTTAAATGCCTTAAAAACATTGTCATATGAAGTTTCAAAGTTCTTCATCTGAATGGCTCTTTTTTGTTGTTTAGTCATTGGTGGTACCGTTGAACAACCAGCAAGAACAATTAATAAAATTACGCTTAAAAAGTTTCTCATTTTTTTCCTTTGTTATAATAAATATTTATTAAAATTGTGAAGACACAACTGAATAATCAGATACGATATCGTTTTTATCAAATGTAATAATTAAATCAAATGTATTAGCACTGGATTGATTATAACCTCGGCTTCCTGCAAAAATTCCTGCAAAACCACCACCAAGACCAGCACCTGCTCCAGCAACATTTCCAGTGTCAGTTCTTGTAGATTGTTTTGAATATGACCAAACCTCATCGCCTGAACGGTTCTTAGAAGTTATATTCGGAGATCCTAATAATTGAATAACTTCAGATTGAGTTGTGTGACCTTTCTTAATACCGTTTTTTACATTAGCAAATGTTAGATTTGATTTTTGCACTGGCTGAGATGCACAAGAAGCTAAAAAAAACGAAATGATTAATAAGTACTTCATGTAAATTCCTTTCGATGAATATTTTAATTAGATAAAATGATATTTATATTATTTAACAATGAAAAGAATATATTCTTAAAAAGCATAAAAATTTTGAAATGGGGTGGATGATGGGGCTCGAACCCACGACAAACGGAATCACAATCCGCTGCTCTACCAACTGAACTACACCCACCATAGATGAAAATCGGTAATTATGAAGTTAATTTCCTTACTAAAATAAGTCAATATAGAGATTATAACACTCCGCACATTTTGAGTTAGAACTTTAGCGCTACTATTAAATAAAAAAGGATTTCAAATGTTAAAGCTAATAACTCTTTTATCTCTCTTTAGTTCATCTTTGCTAGCCTCAAATGTAGGTGTTTCTTCAATACCATTGCATGAATATAAAAATATGTTCTCGCTTGAGTATAATCAGCAATTGCGAGGATCTACTAATCCAGGCATGCAAGTTCAATACCTCCATAGTGCAACAAAGAAAATTGGCTTTGATGCTGGATTAAGAATAAGCAAAGGAGACTATTTGGGATTTGTAGCTGGAGCGACTTATGAAGTTCTTCCTGATTATAATAATCAACCAAGATTCTCATTAAGGGCATTTTATGAAAGAGACAATTGGAACGGAGCTGATTTTAATAACTTTGGTATGTCTCCAACTGTATCAAAAGGGCTAAACTTTAATTCTGTACATTTATACCCATTCTTAGCTCTGCCTACAAAGATTTCAATCTTTGAAGATAGTGATGAAGTAAACCTTGCTAGCTCATTAGCAATTGGCCTAAATGGAAAGATCCCAAACTCAAAGTTTAAAAACATCCAGGCCTATCTTGAAGCAAATATAAACTTGAAAAATACGGTTAGTAATTTAAGCCTAGGTGGTTCAATAAAGTTTTAAGACATTTATTCCCTTAATCGTTTTATGATCAAGGTAAGGTTTCAGGTAATCTTTTAAAAGAATATCTGAAACCTCTCCAACTTTACTAGAAGCATGTCTAAAATAAACTTCTTTATTAATTTTAATTGCAAGACCTTGGTGTGATATATTGAGATTAGTCCCAATATAAGACGCAAGGTTCCAATTAGGCCTAACAATATTAATAATACTTCCAGAAGGGATGTTATTTAATACATTGTTTTTTATAGCTTCAGAGATAGGAATATAAGGTAGAGTTACTTGTTGATCCACAACATGGGGAGCTAACTTTTTTAGTTTTTCCAATTTTTTTAACTTTTCTTCTTCAGTGATATCAAAGCCTTGGATCCTATCTAAATTCATTTTTTCATACCATTTAGTTTTTTGAATAATAGAGCTAGCTTCTAAAGTGACTTGGCTAAGTTGAGTTGTTATATCTTCTATAAGGCCTTCATTATCTTTAATCCAATCTAAGCTAATAAAGTGGTTTCTGTTAACAAAACTAATTTCACCGTTATAGCGAATATCTTCTAAGTTAGAGTGAAACTCCATTGGATTACTAGAAATGCTCAGGCTTAAAACAGTTTCAATGAAGGTAGTACAATCAAATAAATCAAAGCGAAAAAGAGGATCAGCATCAAATTCAGCATGCTCTCCTTCACCTAGAGGTCCATCATGATATTTTTTTCCAAGAAACAAGTTACTAAAAAATTCAATTTTGCTTTCAAGACTTAAGTGCTGAGACCTTTTTAAAGCCTGGTTTAAATCAAAATTAATACTTTTAGAAAAGCTGAGTGTTGATAGAAGAAAAATTAATAATATATTGTTCATATAAATCACAACTACAGTGTAATCTCTGGATATTCAATAAAAAGTCTAAGAAGAATAAAAGCATAAAAAAATCGGCAACGCAGCGCTCCTGCTTATTGTTTACAATTACTTCGTTATATCTAACTCTATAGTATAAATGGAGGTATTCTGAAGAAAAAAATAGCTACATTAGCAGCATCTGCTTTTATTGTACTAAGTATTACTTACTTAATCCTTTTTGCAATTGATATTGGCTTCTACCTCAAGCACTTTCAAGAAAGTCAGCCTAAAAATGAAGCTCCTTCTGTTTACTTAGGAGATCAATTCTTACATCCATATTTTTATTTCTTCTTCACAGATAACAAAGAACAATTAGAAGAAATTAAGAGTTGGGATCATACTCTACCCTGGTTTGATAAAAGAGGGTTCGGAGGTGGATTAGGACCTGAGAAAAAAGGTGATAGAGAGCTTGCTTTTCTAATTGGAGGCTCAACTGCTTTTGGCTGGAAGGCAAGTGAGTATACCAAAACAATTCCTCATATCTTAAATCAAATTCAGAATAAGTACTTCTTTGTTGGAGCAGGAGTTCCTTCATGGAACTCCTATCAAGAATTCTTAAGGCTTTCTAAAGAAATAATGAAGTATCAACCAAGTTTAGTCATTAGCCTTACTGGATATAACGACGTAACTAATAGCTATAGAAGACGAAATCTGCCGATCCCTCTAGATTCTCCTGAGTCTTTTGAAGAACTTTATGATTGGGTTGAAAATATTCGCTCTCAAAGTTTTAGAAATAAAGCAGTTAAGAATTATTTCTATAACTCTACCCCACTTGGAAGTTTATTGTTATTTCAAATTAGAAAACGACTTTTCAAAACTACTTATGAGGATATCAACTTCAAGTCTTCAATTGGAAAGCCAATTGAGTTTAATGAATATAAAAGTTTTGATTTAAAAAAATCAGCAAAGACTCTAGGATCTCAAATTCAATATAATATTGAGCTTATGCATAAGTTGAGTAAATCCTATAATGTAGAATTTAAATCTATATTACAGCCCCATTACGATGTGCACCCTCAGCTTCTTTCAAAACAATCAGTTGCTGAGAACGAGTATGCACATTTCTATGATCAGGTGATGAAGCAGGTAAGTAATGATGATCGTGCATACATTACAAATTGGACTACTGTTTTCCAAGACTTAGAAGTAGATGAAATGAAAACGATTTTTGCTGATGATTGTCACTTCACAGATAAAGGTTACAAAATATTAGCAAATAAAATCAATGATTTAATCACTGCTCAATAATAATCATAACACATTGAATTAATTAAACTTTGCCAATCATTAGCATAACTATACTGCTTACTCTAAAATGAAGTCTTGAAGACAAAACACAAAGCTTTATACTTGATTTCAAGTATTATTTTTTTAATCTTTATAAGTAGTTACTTTTACCCAGGTCTTTTTTCAAGTCATCCACGTCAAATGTACTTTAGTGCCCTCAATGAATTCAAACATTCATTCGACTGGAACCCAGTCTTTATAGAACTCATATGGTTTGCAATTTTTAAATACTCTGGGAACATGGGGCTATTTTTTTTAATCTTCTCTGTTTTATCATTACTATCACTAATCATTATTTTTTATAATGCTTCTAAAGATAAGTGGTATAAAAACTTTTTTGCTTTTGCTCTTTTTTGTATCTCCCCTCTGTACTTCTTATACTCTGCTCACCTTTACAAAGATATACCATTTACAGCTATGATTTTGTTAACAATAGCAATCATTAAAATCCAAGAAAACAAAGTATCATTTTACTCTTGGATACCTTTAATTTTAGCATGCTTAATTAGACATAACGGATTCATCTTAGCGATTTTTATAATTTTCTATCAGAGCTGGCTTATAAAGAGAGATATCTTGAAGTCATTACTTAATTGCGTTTTATTTTTAATACTTTTTAGCTCAACTAAATTTATCATTGTAAATAAAACTCTACATAAACCACAAGTTTCAGGAGCAGCCGTCTTGCTTCCAATGTTTGATATATCCGGCATCATTGCACGGAGAGAAAAGCCATTACCCAATAAGCATTTTCTTAATAGTAAAACCTCAGAGCCGCTTGATCATGCAACATATAAGAGATTATATATGCCAAATGATGTAGAGCCATTTCTGTACGATACTTCCAATATTGTTGAAATTCATACAGAGACTGAAACCAGCAATTTCTTCATCTTCTGGTTAAAAACCATTCTAACAAACCCTAAGGAATATATTCATCATAGAATAATATTTTTTAAATATTTTATAACTATGAATCACAATAATGGCCGCTCGATGGACAAAGCGAGCCTGCATAATATCACTAGGAACAAATCTTTTTTACATAAAAAAATTCTAAGTCCTATTTTAGATTTCTATAATAAATCTTCGTTATTAGAACATAATATTGAGTACTTACTTATTTATATTTTAGCATCTTTACTTTGTGTGCTCTTGTCATTTTTAAAAAAAATCAACCTTCCTAATTATATAAAAATACTCAACCTGTCTGGACTGTTCTATACATTTTCTTATTTGGCGATAGGCTCTTCCCCAGCGTTTAAGTATACACTGTTTCATCCCTGGAGTGCTCTTATTGTTTATTTATACATAATATTTGCAAGCAGATGGGACTTTAAGAAGCTCTATCGATCACTACTTAGAATAAAAAGCGTGTTACTAATAATCACTTTTAACATTAGTTGTGCTAAAAACTATTCTGCAACTTTTCAAGAATATCAATTTTGCATGAATCCTGAAGTTCCATCTGAACATTACGTGGGACTCCCCTATATCGATACATGCCTCAAACTATTAGAATTTATCCCTGAACATTCAGAATATGAAAATCAATTGAAAGTGTTGTGTCAAAACCATAATAATATAAATGCCTGTAAACTAAGCAATACAAAATTTTCAAAAAAGATGTACCTAAATGAGGTTGTCCTAAAGCAATGCTTTTCCAACAATAACTTTACTGAATCCAAATGCCACTTCCTAAAAGATGCTATCGATAAAAACATACAATTAAAGATATTCAAACCTTTCCTTGATGAACTAATTAAAAAATCTAGTGAAACAAATACAAAGCCTCAAGACTATCATGAATTAAAATGTAAATACTTCAAGGAGTTGAGAACATGTTCAACCTGAAGCAACTGAATCCATATTTACCGAAATTATTCAAGATCTCTAAATCTCTTCTCACAGTTATACTTACTCTTTACTTCATTAGAAAACATGACTTTGAAACAAATATTATCATTTCTATCACCTCTATTGTTTCAGTCTTACTCATCTTTTCCCTTATTAATTTCATAAGCTCCTACAAGCAAACTCTCATCCTAGACTCGCTTGATACCAAAATACAATATTCAACTTATACAATATATCATTGGGCCAGCTCTTTTGTTACTGCATTCTTGCCAAGCTTTATTTTCGGAGATGCCTACAAGGTCATCGCCATTTCAAAAGATTTAAAAGTTTCTAAAAAAATACTTAGTAAATGTATACTTATCGACAGGCTAGGAACCTTAATACTCACATTTTTGAGTGCCGCCTTTATTTTCTCTCTTTTACTTTACTCAAAATTTTTATCTTCAGTCGTAATACTTGCATTAACGTGCACTTTTTTCTCAGTTCTTTTTTACTTAGTGAAAACCTTATTTAACCTGTTAGGTATCAAGAAAAATATCAAAAAAATATTACTCTGTACTGGTACTATCTACTTTCTTAGACCTGTTATGATTTTGATATTGATCTTTGATATTCAAGGTATAGCAAATATGCAATTATTTTTTTACTCGACTCTATCACAATCATTTGAACATATTCCATTGACTATTTTCAATATTGGGATAGGTCATTACTTTCATAGCTACTTCTTAAATATGTCTAAAAGTTTTGACACAAATGTAATTTATGATCAATTTCTAATGCTTAAAATTATTTCTAAAGTATTAGGAGTCTTCTTCTTCATCAAGATATATACAAGTTTAAAAATAGAGAAAACTACATAATTTTGTACTTTCAAGTAAGCTTCACATATAATTATAATCAATTAAAATGAATAAAGAGATTACTCGCCCATTAAAACTATCAATGCTCGTAAAAATCTTGTTTTTTATTTATCTTGTTTTATCGTTCTATATAGGTGTTTATTATGATGCTGGGCTAATGCAAGATGGAGCCCGCTATATTGTTCATTACCTCAATAGCGGATACTTTTATGTAGATACAAATACATGGCGCTTTGGTCCAATCTTATTTCAAATACCCATCTCTATAGTTAGGGCCATTGTTCCTCCAGAACTATTTATAAAAATATGTTACAAACTATTTCTGGTAATATATTTCATCTACCCTTTGTTGGGTCTATTCTGGTCATATAGAATCTTAAAGTCTTATAACAAAATGCAGTATTTTTCTTTTGCATTAGCCGCTCAACTTATCGCGATGGGAGCAGCAGAATACTTTTACTTTGTTGCTATCAACCAAGCCTTTTTACTTTTCTTTCCTTGTTTGTTTCACTTTATTTTTGCTGAAGAAAAAAAGGCAACAATATATTTCACTCTTTTGGTTTTAATTTTAGCTTTGATGCATCAAAGTTACCTTTTGGTTACTCCTATTTTTCTTATTTTGATTTTTTTAAATAAACATAAAAAAAACTACAAGTTTCTTCAATGCTTAAGCCTATTATTTTTTGTTGGCATTCAACTCTATCTTTCATATATCTATATCTCTCCAAGCCTGACTTCTTCAGTTGACACAACTTTTAATTTTGCACAATGGCCATTTGCTTCTAGTGAAATGCCTTGGAGTAAAAGAGGCTTTAGTTTTCTTTTAAGCTTTACTCCACTTTTTTTCTTTAAGATCTTCAAAGGCTTTAAAATTAAAATTTTATTCCTACTTACTACTGGAGTTGCAATCGCTGTTTTATTATCAGATACATATTATGGGCTATACATCCTTGAATCAAGGATGCTTATCTGTGCCAATTTATTTATTCTGCTCATATTTTTAGTCTGGTCAATTTATAAAGACAATGAACTTCCATTTGTTTTTACATCAATCTTGCCGTTTATTTTAATCTTTAAAATTGTAGATATTGGATTTGTAGGCAGCAATTGGATAGATCGATATGATAAAATTTTTAGCTATTATGATGAATCAGTAAAATCAAATACTTGTTATATGTATCGCTGTTTTCACGAAGACTTTGGTGTTTGGGATAATGAGTTCATTCGCCACATGCCTGTCTTAAAAGAAAGAAAGTACCATTTGAGAAACTTCAAGCCTATGCTTGCAGTACACTTGGACGATAACTCTTGTCAGTCCTTGGCTATTCGTCACCCTGCAAATCTGGGACATGCCGGAGATTCAAAAGAAGGAACAATTAGTTATCTTCATAACCTCTTAAAGTTTAATAGAGATTTTGTAGATCGATATACAAACTTTAGCGGAAAATTCAACCTTTTAGATCTTTTGGAAAAAAATCAAAAGATCTTTGTTGTTGGCAAGCATCAAGCTCTTTTACAATCTGTAGATTCTCTAAATTTCGACCTACCAGACTCAATTTTTCAAGCTTTAGAAATATGGGTAAGCCCTGATGGGGAGTATGAATTCAAGACATACTCAATTAATAGCAGCGAGACTACTGAGATATCCACATTAGACTCGCTTGAATTCAAGCTGAAGCTAAGTGAAGATTCAGAAAGAGTTGAAATTCAAACTGAGTCAGAGCTTGCGAACCTTTTTACCAGGTCTTACCCTAAAGTTTTTTCTATGAGAAATGAGTCGATTCAATTGCACCTAATCAATAAGAATGGACATCTAAGATCATGGAAAAAATCAGGTCAATGTGTCTACGAGGTTACTGATTCGATCTTATAATTTTTAGTGCAATTTCAATCACTCTATATAATAATCAACAAGAAATGCTAAATAATAAGAAAATTCTTTCTATCACTCCGGCCCGAGGTGGTAGCCAAGGTATACCTTTAAAAAATCTTGCAAAAATCAATGATAAAACCTTAATCCAAATTACTGGAGAATTTCTAACTAGTTGTGATTTCATTGATAAGATAGTGCTCTCAAGTGATCATGATGGAATTATCCAAGAAGCCAGAAAGCACCATTTTGAAGTACCTTTTGTCCGTCCTTCTAATATTTCAGGCGATATGGCTTCAGACCTAGAAGTGCTTACTCATGCAGTAGAGTTTTTTGAAACTCAAAAAAATGAACGCTTTGATATAATCTTATTAATTCAAGTCACTACCCCTATTCGAAAAAAGCAAAACATTAAAGATTGTATTGAGCTATTGATAAAAGAAGATCTCGATTCTGTTTGGACAGTATCTGAAGTGGATTCAAAATCCCATCCCTTCAAGCAACTATCTATTAACCAAGATAATA
The DNA here is from genome assembly GCA_938017795.1 of uncultured Bacteriovoracaceae bacterium. Taxonomy (GTDB): domain Bacteria; phylum Bdellovibrionota; class Bacteriovoracia; order Bacteriovoracales; family Bacteriovoracaceae; genus JAHDHG01. The sequence goes on along the minus strand of CALIJZ010000029.1, from coordinate 36,940 downwards.
AGCTGACCTATTTTTCTCCCGAAGGTGAAAGTATTGTATCTCGCCATCAGTTAAAACCAACTTATAAACATAATGGTGTGTGTTACGCTTTTACTAGAGATTGTTTAATGAAAAAAAAGAAGATTTTAACGAATAAGTCACAAGCTATAGTAATCGATTATTTTACAGAAAGCATAGATACCCATGAGGAATTAGATATCACTAGATTGAAAGCAAATGGGAAATTTTAATTCACTTTTTCATGCTCTTAAGAACCAAATACTTCGAGACAAGAATGAGTTCAAGCATACATTATTAAAATCATATCTTAGCGAAAGCTTATTAAAAAAAACCATCTATTATCTTGTCGATAAATTTTATATTTTAAAAATCTCAGCATTCTTTTTTATATATATTCACTCTTTCATGAGTATAAAAATTGAGCCTGATGGAAAAATCTTCTCCTTTCCTGTGCTTAGAAACGAATTTAAATCAATTATCTCTATTGAAAATTTCTTGAAGAATTACTCGTATCAAAAAATCTCAAAAAGTTTAATCAACTTTAAATTTACATTTAACTTAAAGAGCTTGTTGAAAGTTTATAAAATATTCATTCTATTTGAGAAGAAACTCCCCACTTTTTCACTATTAAGAGTAGCAGAACTTATCGGATATTATTCTCGTTTGCAAAGTCAACGATTCATCAAATCTAAGGATCAAAAAAAGTTAATAATTATTACAACGGAATCAAATCCAAATGGCTTAGCATCAATCGCTTTTGCCAGAAGAAATAGGCTCCAGTCTATTTTCCTTAGTCACGGTGAACCCATTTCTCCGGCCATAAAACATTCTTTAGATCTTATCATATTACCTGGGTCCAATAGTAGGGATTTCTACAAAGATTCACATATCAAAAACACTCTCTATTATGGTTACAAAGAAAAATATAAAAAGATTAAGCCTATAAAAGACATAAGAAAACTTACCTATGGATTATTCTTAAGTAAGTCCATGAATTCTGAAGGAGTTGCTAAAATCACGGCTCAACTTGAGGCTCTCGGTCAAAAATATTTTTTCAGATATCATCCTAATTATAAGAAAAACACTAAAAGCTTAACTGAGCATATTAATGACGCCGATATCATACTTGCTGGAAATACTAATGTTCACTTAGAAGTAATACTACATGGTAAGCTTTCAATGTATTGTAAAGAAATTGATAGTGGCCCAAAAGATTTAAATAACTATCTAACTCAAGGTCTTATTATTAATTGGCACAAAGAACTATCAAAACAATCAATTAGTAAACATATTGAGTACTTGAATAATTCAGAGCATATTGGAAAGTATTTGGATTTAACTAATTCTTACAAATCATCAATAAGGGCCATAGAGAATGAAATCAAAAAGTTAATTAGCTCTTAGGTGTTATAGCAACAATGTGTATTTTATTTAGTTAATAAAACTCCACTTTAGTTCAGATAAGATCTGGACTCTTGGTTTTAAAATTGAGCTATTTATTTCTCGGTTGAAAGCTGCTTTAATAAATTATGATTTGTAAGATTTGTGATTCTCCTTCTGAGCAGCTGTTTAATGGACGAATTCGTAATGGAGCAAAGGGTCTTTCAAAAAATGAAGCAACAGTCTATAAATGCCAAAAATGCAAAGTGGGTTTCCTTGAAAGCCAAGAATCTCTGAGTCTGCAAGATTATCAAAGCAATGATTATCATGAAAAATTTCAATATATGCAAACTGAGAGATCTAAGAAGATTTTAGAGTTTTTAAACTTTTCAAGTAATAGTTCTATTATTGATATTGGAGCTGGAGCGGGCCAATTAATTAATGAAATGAATGAGAAATTTACGACTTGTTCTTTTTTTGGTTTAGAGCCCAGCAAAGAATTATCTGGATCTAATATTTTTAATAACTTTGATGAAATTAAAGATAAGTTTCATTATGCTACTAATATTAATGTTATTGAACATGTGGATGATCCATTAGAGCATCTTAGAAGTATTCATTCTCTTCTTCATGATCAAGGCAAACTTTATATCATGACTCCTAATTCAAATGATTACAATTTGACTCTATTCCCGAAAAGTTTCTCTCAACATTTTTATAGAACTGCTCATCGTTGGTATTTCAATGAAGAATCACTCCTGAAAATTTTAATCAAAACTAAATTTAAGATTGATGCTATCGAGTATGTACATTTTTACAATGTTGAAAACATCTTCAAATGGGCTGAAAAAGAATACTCCATTACCGCTCAAGCCAGGCCAACAAGCCCTTTAATCAATGAAAATTTTATCAAATTAATCAAAGATAATAAGCTCAGTAGCCATATCATGATAAGGGTGCAAAAAAATGGAAACTAAATTCTTAGCAATTGTTCCCGCAAGAGGTGGGAGCCAGGGTATAAAATTAAAAAATCTACAAAAAGTTCACGGTAAATCCTTAGTTGCTCTAGCAGCTGAAATTTGCACAAGTATCCCTGAAATAACTCATTCAATCGTGTCTACTGATCATAACCAAATCTTAATTGAAGCTAAAGAACATGGTCTTGAGGCTCCATTTTTAAGACCTCCAGAACTTTCTGGTCATTTAGTTTCAGATATTGAAGTTTTATATCATGCTGTTCAAAGCTGTGAGGAAATATATAAGTTAACTTATGATTTTATTTTGATGCTTCAACCTACATCTCCCAATAGACTACGAAGTGATGTTCTTGAAATTATTCAAGAAATTCAAGCAAGAAAGTGTGATGCTATATGGACTTTGAGCGAGACAGATAGTAAGGAACACCCCCTCAAGCAGTTGAAACTAGATATCAATCAGAGAAAAATCTTGTATTATGATGAACGTGGTAAAGATATTATCGCTCGACAAATGCTCTCAAAACTTTATCATCGAAATGGTATTGCCTATGCTTTTTCACGAAAAGCAATCATGGAAGATAGAACAATCTATCCAGAAAATACTTCCTATATTATTACCAAAAGACATGTTGCCAATATAGATACACCAATAGATCTAAAAATTGCCAACTTATTGGATTAAGAATGCTTCATCTTTTATATGTTGGATACAAAGAATTAGAGAAAAAAGACAAAGATCTTAGTAGAGAAATCATTTTCAATAAAAAATTCTTATCTTCTAAATTTAAAAATAAATTATATAACATCTTCTCTAGTTCTAGACCTTTGCAATATATTGTATGCTCCCTATTTTTCTTGTATTCTCTTTTGAAAATAAGTAAATCTAAAGCTGAGTCTGACTTTATCACATCTGTATACAATGATAATGAAATCAAAATCTTCAATAAGATCGATACAAAATACAATATACTGAATATTAAAAAAAAAATCGGCCTTGATACAAACCTGAAAATTCTATTTCAGATACCTATGTATAAAACATTAAAGATTATTCATAACATCTGCTTTAAGAAAAACAATCAACTTTACGTAAATTTAAGAAGTGTAGAATATTTTGCATACTATTTTTCTTTCCATAGAGTAATAAAGCATTTTCCTAAGACCAAATTCATAACCCTCACTGACAACAATCCTTCTGGGATTTGTTTCTTTAAACTTACTGAGAAGTTTAAAATTAAAAATTACTTCATATCACATGGAGAATCTTTAGAACCTAGTTCTAAAGTCACATGTTCAAGTGCATTACTATATTCCAAGAATTCACTTGAGATTTATAATCGTCATAATTCAAGAATAGATCAGATCTTTTTTTGGGGATGTAAAAAAGATCATGTCCAAGAGGTCGAGCTACCAAGCAAAAATCTTACAGCAGGATTGTTCTTAAGCAAATATACATCAATACAAGGATTGAACGAGAGCCTGAAACTCATACTCAATACCTTCCCTGTGAAGCAGTTTGTTATTCGGCCCCATCCAAATTATTCAAATATTTTATCTAATTACAAAAACACTCAAGCCTATAAAATACTTCCATCGTTGTCATTAGGACAAGACATATCTAATTGTGATATTATCTTTGCCGCAAATTCCTCCGTTCATATTGATGCTTTAGCACAAAATGTTACTTCTATTTATATTCGTTATTTAGATGATCAATTTTATGATCGTAATCAATTTGTTAAAAATAATATTTTATTAGATTTTGACAAGATCAAAAACTGGCATGAAATCAAAGATTTCTATTTCACTAAAGATTTCTATAATAGGTTTGCAAATTTATATAATACCACTCAGTCCAGACAAGACAGCTTTGATGATTTTATAAAAAGCTTAGAGTCATAATCATTTAGGAAAGATGAAAGACATTACTTAAATTCTTTATTTTAAATTTAGTCTTCCTGCTCTCTATCCCTCTTTCGGTGATTGATTGATCAGTGTAAATACTGCCTTTCCCGTGATCAAAAGTAGAAATTTCTTCAAGGATTGAATCTTCATGACTTACAAAATGGTGCTTTTTATTACTAGGGACATGATAATAATTGTCCACAACCATTTCGTCTAATTTACCTTCAATCGAAATGTCTACTCTACCAGAGATAAGCTTAAGACTTTCTTCTCTTTCATGATAATGTTCTGGATGGTTTTGTCCCCCCAAGAACACAAGATATTTCTTACAATATGATTTATTTAAAATATTTAAAATAATAACACCCGTTTTATCAAAATTTTCTATTCCATAATGATGTGATAATTCTAACTCAAACTCACCTGGCAATCTCACATTCTTAGCATTAAGTAACTCATTTACTCTAAAAAGTAGTTTTTCTGCAACACTATTTAGAGTTAAATCCTGCCCAATGCCGTGAGAATCCTTAATGAGAGCTGAGTTTAGAACTAGCTTATCTTTACAAACAAAGTCATGATCGACGTCGCTCACGTCTAATTGACCTTCCTTTTTAGGAATTGCAAAGAAAATATTTCTATTAGCTTCAGGGTTATAAAAAACCCCTCTCTTTAAATGAATCAATGAGTTTTTTTGTTCGGAATTAACCTTTTCAATTTCACTAATTGAGCACATTGATCTATATTCCATTAACTCATTTAACCATTTCTCTAAGTCTCCAATTTCAGCTGAATACTTGTTAATTGAATATTTTTCACTCTTTATATTGATATGTTTTTCAAATAAATTCACATTTTTCCCGGCCATAATCGGTGCAGACTTTAAGCTTGAAGGGTCTTCATGGGTAGAATAACCTATCTCAAAGCCAGGCAGGCTTCTTCTTAGAAGGTCGATTCTATTTAACAGAGATTGAGCGTTAGGAGTTGGATATAAAGCAACACAATGCATGATCGCTAAGTTAGAGTTATCCTTTTTGAGTAATTTAATGCTTTTTAAAATTTCATTTATCTCAAGAGATGCAGTCGATAAAATAGTTGGCTTGTTAATTGAAGCTAAACTTTTGAGCAATGGTAAATCATCAGCCGAACAACTTGCAATTTTTAAAATATCAAAATCACATTGATTAAATAGATCTATTGAGTTTTCATCAAAAATAGTTGCAATAGTTAAAAAACCTCTGCTTTTAGCATAGTTTGCTAAAGTTAAGAATTGTTCATCACTTAACTTGGTAGACTCTAACCTTTTCACTAGTTTTGCATCACTTCCCTTCGCATCTGGGTGTATGAATGTATCGTAGTGCCGAAGTTGAAACTTTATTCCAAACTTGAAGGGATAGGTAGTAATAAGCGAAGAAAATGTATCAATGATGTTTTTCGCATGCTCCATATCACCATTGTGGTTATTGGCCATTTCTAAAATAAAAACATTTTCAAAGTTATTACTTGTTTTCAAATCAAGCTCCTATTTTAAATACTATTTAGCACTTTATATACTCTCATACCTTTAGAAAAGCTTATGGGACTAGACTCTGGCAAGATCTGTCCTTCTAAAATATCGTTTATATGTTTTAACTCTTGAACAAAGTCAGTGCTTCGTTGTTTTAAAAAATCTTTAACTATTACACCGTCAATATTTTCAATAGTCACAACTTCCCTCTTGGGATTATTAGCACATTTCCATTCCATATAGCCATTTGTCCCAAAGACCCTACATTCTTTAAGAGCAGGTGTAGATTTAAAATCTTGAATAACTTTACCAATATATTTGCCATTGCTACTCAAGTTAAAGCAAGCAAGCTCATCAAATCCTTCAGCTTTATTAATTACTGAATCTGCACTTATTTCACCATCAACCCAAAACTCACTTAAATACAACCACATCGCCAGGCCATGAGAGTGTTCAAAAGCTGCTCCTCCACCTTTTGATAATTGGCCAAGGTAAGAACTATTCTTACTGGCTAACCATGGATGAGCAGCAAGAATATAATTAATGTTTTCTCTAAAAGATACTTCGACGTTATAAACTTCACCCAGTTCTCCACTTATTATTTTTTCTTTTAAAAAATTAATTGCTGGAGAAAGGTTATGATTATATCCGATTAATATAGGTATAGAAGATTTCTCAAATAAAGACTTCTCTAGCAATTTATCTTTAGGGAAAGATAACGGCTTTTCTATCAATAAACATTTAGTTAACCCTTCTTCAAGTTCAGACAATGCAATTTTAGTATGAAATTCGGGAGGGGTTCCAATAATAGTAAGATCAAATTGATCATGAATATTGTCTTGCGAAAGCACAATCTTATCATCCCAAGATCCATACCTTGAGGGATAAAGCTCACTTTTCATTCTTTTTAAAGCTGCTGCGTCTGGATCTATGACGGTGACGTCTATCTCTAGCTCTCTACAGGCATTAGCAAAGTGATTGCCTACCGATCCCGCACCATATATCTTCACTTTAGTTAACTTCATACAAGCTATATTAATCTGATTAATCTAAAATAAGAATGTATATTTCTCTCAAAAATGATCTAGAATTATTACTTTAATTTTTCTCAATGCACCGCAAGGCTTCTAATGGTCAAGAGATTCATCATTTTTTACATTATAGGCTTATTTCTATCTTCAGACATATCTTCACCAAAAAGAAATGTATAATTAACTCTCGAGTTTTCTTTTCCAGGCTTTGTTTTAACTCCATTGGTTTTATGAAACATCTGGGAGTTAAAAAGTATTGCTCTATTAAACTTATATTTAATATTCACTTTTTCAGCTCCACTCTCAGCAAGGTATTCGTATATCTTCTTTCTTTGCTCGTCATTAGACGTATTATAATCATTATAAGACCACCCTTTCTTAGGTGTACTTTTCCAAATAATAAGACCATTTTTTCTAAAATCAGATATACAATCTTCAGGAGTAACCCAAAAGTTTAAATTAGTGTTTACTGGATCGGCATGAATAGACACACCATCACACTCTTCATCATAAACAAAGCTCCAACCACGTAAAAACTGCCCACAAACAGATGGTATTTTGACCTTTAGATCCCTCACTATCGAATCTAATTCTGGAGTCCAATTGCCTTGAGGCTTAAAATTGATCGTATAATAACCAGTTCTTAGATCCTCCTTTATTCCGGAATAAAGAGCATAGTCTCTGATGCTTTTTACAGTTTTAAGATCTAGAAAATTATCAATAACAGAAAGTCCTTCAGAATTATATTCTTGAGCTACCTTTGAGAAGTCTATTTCTGGATTTAACATCTTTTTGTCTCACTTTTTATAAGGTTTTACTTCTTAATTTTTAGCTATTTATTGACATCTTTTCAACCAAGTAACTTATTATCAGAATTACTTGAAGAAGATGATATTTTAGATCACACAACTTATTTTGTTTGTTTTTTTTCATCATAAGAGCTAATATCCATTAAGCTTAAATAGAAGGCATAATTTACAAATGGATATTTCAATCATTATTCCCGTTCTCAATGAAGCCAAATGTATCAATGAATTCATTGAGCGGACTGAACCAGTTGTTTTGGGCCTTAATATAGAATTCGAATTTATTTTTGTTGATGATGGAAGTACAGATTCGACTGTAGCCATTTTAGAAGAGCTTCATAAAACAAAAAGTTTTATTAAAATTATTAAGTTCTCGAGAAATTTTGGAAAAGAAGCAGCTTTAACTGCTGGTCTTGAATTCTCCACTGGCCAAACAATCATCCCTATTGATGCTGACCTCCAGGATCCTCCTTCTATTATACAAGATCTATATTTAGAGTATGTGAAAACTAAGAAAGATGTCATATTGGCCATAAGAAATGATCGATCGACTGATAGCTATTTTAAAAAGCTATCTGCGAAATATTTCTATAAGTTCTTTAATCAACTCTCCAAAACCCAAATTTATGAAAATGCAGGTGATTGCAGGTTAATGAGTCGAAAAATTGTAAATGAAATCTTAAAACTAAAAGAAAAAACAAGATTCATGAAGGGACTATTTTCATGGCCAGGCTTTAGTAGCTCAAAGATTTATTACAAACGCGAAGAAAGAATAGCAGGACACTCCAAGTTTAATTTCTTTAAACTCTGGAACTTCGCACTTGATGGAATCTTATCATATTCTGATTTACCATTGAGGATTTGGACTTATATAGGTTTTGTTTTCTCCGGAGCTTCATTTACATATATGTTTTTCATGTATTTCAGAACATTATTCTTCGGCAATGATGTTCCAGGATATGCATCTTTAATTTGTCTTATTTCCTTTATAGGTGGATTAATTCTGATGAGCATTGGAATCATAGGCGAATATTTAGCGAGAATATTTATTGAAATTAAAGACCGTCCACTTTATGTGGTAGAAAGTACCCTTGGCTTAAAAAATCTCCCAAAAGACTGAAAATCGTTTCTAGATAAAGTTTAATCTAGTTTATCGTTAATCCATTCTAACACTAATCTAGATCCCAAAGGACTTATATGAAGTTCATCGTGATAATAACGAGTATAGATGAATGGAGTTAAAGAGTTTTCCTCTTGTAATATATTTTTATCAAATAACTCTCCAGTCATAATAAAATTATCCTTGAAGCTACTCTTTAACTTAGCGACAAGTTTCTTATGAGAATCTCTGATCAGTTTAAGATTCGTATAATCGGCCACACTTGCTCCATTTCTTATTGGCCAGAAAAACTGTTGATCAAGAACTGAAATTTCTTGATGAAGAATAATGGAGATTTTACTCTTAACATCCTTACTTAACTTAATAAGCCTATCTACAAGCTCTTCAATCATCTCATCATAGCTTAAAATAATAAAAACTTTACCATTTATATTTTTAGAAAAACCTTGATTTAAATATTCATTAATAAAGTCTTTTTTTTCCAAGAATACTTTATCTAACTTAGGCTCAGTGTTGACTCGATTAATCGATTTCTCATCAGAAACAAACAAATCTATCATCATATCAATATTGACAATACTCGACTTAGAAAGATCTAGTTTATTTTTCATGCTACTTAAGTTTAAGCTAGTTTTTTTTATAGATGCCCTCTCCAGCTGCTCAGCAAGATTTGAAGATTTTTCACATTGATCTTCATTGAAAAATAAAACTGGAAAAACTCTATTTAAAGATTCTTGTTGCCTCAGATGAAAAACTGAATAATTATGCTTGCCCCAATCTGCTTTTATCAGATTTTCCCAAATTCCTTTATTTCCAATAAAATCTTCGCTGTAATCAACAAAGCTTTTGCAAGAGGCTAGAAAACTCACTTCATTTTTTAAAAGTTCCCAATCAACCCCAGAAGGTCGAATATTATTTTTGTAGCTCAAAGAATGACCTTTAACCTCTTCCTTAACACTAATATTGAAAAATAAAAACAAAGATAGACCAATGCATAAACAAGAAAGCAGAAAGTATAGAAAAAAATAAAAGAAACTATTTTTATTCTTTTTCAATTCTTCTCCTTATCTCTTGAGCTAATATTTTATTGCCTAATCCTGATAAGTGGTGCGTATCTACATAATATGAAAGCATTGAGTAATAAGTTTTAATATCTTGATCGAACTTTGAAAATACTTCCATTGAAGAAACAAACTCATATCGGTTATCTCTTTTACTCAACTCATTAACGCTTTTTATAAACGAAGATCGAACTTGAGAATTTTTCTTTGCCGATGCCACCGAATTTATAAAATAAGGAGAAACATGAGTTATATTATAAACAGGAAGGATAAATATCTTTTTGACATTGATATTGAGTTTCTTAAATTTTCTCTCAATTTTTCTTAACTCAGTTTCTGCGCTGATTTGCAAAGCTGGATCTTCGTGAAAATCATTTTCACACATAATATATACTAAATAATCAAGATCAGACTCAAAGCCAAATGCCCGTTCGAATGTTTCTAGAATATTTTCTGTATCTAGGCCTGCAACTCCTAAGTTATAGACCTCATACTTATCCATGAGGTCTCTTTGTAAGAAACTAGCTAAAGTATCTTTATCTCCAATACCCTCTCCAAAAGCAACACTATCACCAATGACCCATATTTTCTTTTCAGAGCTCACTTTAGGGAGGGTTGTTCTTTTACCAAATTTATCACTACTGAGAGTAAATTTAGAAACAGATTCTTGTTCAAGATACTCTTTTACATCATCGGAATATATATTTTTAGACTCAGGGTTAGGTATTAGAAGTGAAGGTTGGATATTATTTGTTTCAAAACCTGCTCTTATATAATGACCTTCGAGGTTCTTATTTTTTCCAAAAGAGCCCATTAAAGCTTCTTCTTGTTGATGATAATAATCTCCTCCTTCATAATAAGGAGTATTAAAAAAATCAAATACATGCATATAAACAGACCTCAAAGAAGCAAGTTCATTTATTACAGTTCGCGAAGGCCTTTTTGCAATATTCCCAATATAATTTAATTCTAAATCTAAATTACTTCTATATTTATATTCAAATATTTGTCTTTTCAGGTGAGCTAACTTTCTTTGAGTTTGAGCAGTTAATTTGAAATTAAAGCAAGTAGAACTTAATATAAACACTATAAAAAAGGGCATCCCAAGGCCCAACACTGAGACTAAAAAATTCATTTACATCCAACTTTCAAAGGCTATATTTTTTCTATCTTATACTATGAAATTAAAAAGCAAAGATATATTTGTAATAAATCACTCAAGATAGCTACAAATCTTTTTATTTTTTGTTCTTCGTTCACAATCAAGCAAGGTATCATTTATCTTATAACCTTTGAGATTCTTAGCAATTTCCATAAATTCAGTATAACTACCCAGACTTGAAATTAATTGGTCACAGTTTTGTTGATCTCCATTTTCTTTTCCACATTCCGGAAGAATAATCTTGACTATAAACTGATCTATTGAAAATTTTTTCTTAACGATCTTACAGGATTTATCTTGATTATATATCACACATAACTTTTCATGATTTTTCATTTTGATTTTAGAATTTATTAATTTTTCTTGTAGATTCACACATGACTCTATTTGATTGTCTACTTCAGGACTGTTGAATGCAGTGCTTAGACAATTTTCAAAAAATAGATTTCCGGACTCAGAAGAAAAATGACCATATACACAAAGTATAAATAAAAAAAAGCAACTAAACACATTTCTCATTTCACTTTAATCCGATAATTAACCATTAATAATAACCTAAAAAATAAAACTAAAGTTAGCCAGACAAACCAGATACAATACTTAAATTTAACTACTGAAGCAGCAAAGAAAAAACTCCCAAGAAAAGCGACAGAGTGCAGTAAAAACACGATATCAGCACTTTTAATTTTTTCTCTTAATATAAACATTAGAAGAATATTAATAAACATTAAAAGAATATATAGAAATAATTTTTGAGAGACATTTATAACCGAATCGACTTCAATGAGCTCATAATACCAATTTAATATTGGAGAAAAAAAACTAGATTCTTTTAACCTTTTATCATGGTTAACGAAAGAGATATAATCTGATTCTACTGGGAATATAAAGTTTGTAGCCACTTTAAATCGGTGTTTCAAATATGCTATTGGGTTTTGCAATATAGATCTTCCCCAGAGATCTCTTAACTCAGAATAGTTTTCATGTCCTACATCAATAATTATTTCATCTTGCATAAACCACAAATCAGCTCTTTTAGGGTTGTATATTTCAATATTTTGAGCATGAGTTAATAAATTGCGATTTTTATCCAGTACAAAAGGATTATCTAAATGATGTTCAGAATGGGCAGCAATACCATTTAAATCAAAAATTGGTAAAATGGTCTTATGAGTTGATGTGTTGTCCCTAGGTAAAAAACTACTTAAAGCATTACTAACCAACAAATAGAAAATAACAAAAGAAACTGCTCGCATGATAACTTGGAGTTTACTCATACCATTTTTTAAAACCAGACAAACCATTACTAAAAGATTCAAAGGTAAAGCATGCACTCTATAAAAACAGGCCATTAACAAGATTGCAAATATTGTATTTTCTTTATCTGGCCTAGAGAGTGCTATTGAATAGGCAAGCATCATTAAAGCAGCAAATTGTACGTCTTTATAAAGTTGAAGAGTATAAAGAAAAAAAGTAGGAATTATTAATAGAACAATAAGACCAATAGACTTCACCAACTCTGATTTATTACTTTTAGACAATATACTATGGAGACTGAAAATTAATATTCCAGAATAGACAATAAATGGAATGCTTAGGTTGTTTGAAAACTTTAAAATAATCTTCCATGTAATTCTATGAATAGCTGGTATAAAGCCTTGTGGATTAGGGTTATTCAAGAGTTCATTAAATATTTCAAACCTTGGATGAATATTTAAGAATGCTCCTGGTGCAAAGGTATCTATATATAAAAAAGCCAAAATAAGAGCAAAGAAATATGAACAAGTGAAGCCTTTAGACCTAAGAAGATTAATATATTTCATAAAAGACTCAAGAGCTAACTTCTGAAGCCAATAAAGGATAAATATGAGACCTAAATACACTCTCCTGAGTCAAGGTTTCTTCTGAGTTTAAAATCACATTCGTCTGATTTGTTAGCATTCTTGGCAATCGTATATTATGTATTTTAATTTTTAATGCCTTCCCTAGTGATGAGAAGTAATGCTCCATAAAAACTTTAGAACTAGTATATTCTATATAATCAATCCTAAGATCTTCGACATATTTAGAGGAAAAGAAAAACATTTCAGAAGTCTCGGCTTTTAAACAACTTTTGATTTTATAAAAAGAATTCACTCCTAATTTAAGATATTTTTGAATTGTATCGATTGTGTCACATGCTCGATCTTCTAAAATATTAGTTTTTAATATTTTGGGAGATGCATTAAAGAAAACATAATTAAGAACTGGTAGCTTATCATAAGATTTCTCACTATTTATATCATCTTTTATGAAGACCACTTTAGATCTTAGTCCTGTGTCTATCTCAGACAAAAAACTTTCTTCATCTTCAGTATTACGTCGATGAACTATATAAATAGATCTTGAGTAAAGAGCAAAAAACTTTGCTACATATTTACCAAATCCACTTATCCCTCCAAAGACCAATACATTTTTATCTCTTAATGCATCATTCATAAATTTATCATCTGCTTTATATGTAAATTCAGGACAAACTTGTTCCGGCCTTACAAATGATTCGATCAAAAAATTATTATTAACACCAAAAGTTCCGCTAACAGTCTGTTTTCGAAAGACTTCGTGAAATGAATTTTCTGAAAGATCTATAGTTTCTAATTCACTATTGATACTAAACTCAAAAGAATAAAGAACTGCCTGGACACCTGGGTTAATCATCCCAGTATAAAAACTAACCCATGAACACATTCCAATAAATGAAAAATCATACTCATCACTTGAGGCACTTTTAGTTAAATATTTTTTTATTTCAGTTTGATCAAGGCTATAATCTTTAGAAAACGTTATTGATTTAAGTGATTTACTTATAGTAAGAATTTCATTACTAAATTCAAAGTCAATCTCAAAAGCAAAAGCTTTCCCAACAAACCCTTTAACATTTAATATTTTTGATTTTTGCTCGACTTTTAATTCAACTTCATCATTTAAAAAAACTGGTGAATAAAATGATGTCTTAACACTCTTCACCCTTTTCTTTTCTCCAACTTTAATAAAGACCAGTAAAGTCAAACCACAGCCATAGAATACTAAATCTTTATAAGGTGTATCTCTTACGTACTTTTTCTGCGCATGTAGAGGATTTAAATCCTTAGAAAGAGTAGCAAAGTTTTCAAATTGCTCATTCGTTATCTTGAACTTCATTGTTGTTAGCTCTTACTTTTAGCTTTAATTGCTTGTAATAAATCACCAACATTGTTTAAATTTCGAACTTCTTTTAAAGTAAATTTGATCTTGAAAAACTTTTCAACTTCCATTAATAAAACAACATGTCGCAAAGAATCCCATGAGGCGATATCTTTTGCAGATAGGTTTTCGTTAAATTCAAATTTTTCATTCTCGAAGAGATTCTTAAAAATCTTCTCTAAGTCCTTCTCCATCATTCAATTCCTTTCTTACCATTGCTATTCAAAAATATCATTTATATCTAACATCTTCCAATCACTTGCTCTAAAGAACTTAGATTCATAAGGATCATTTACTTTTTCAACTTCTTCAAAGCCTAATTTTAAATATATATCACTCACAATCATGTTTTTCTCAGTCTTAATATATTTTGATTTTATTAAATTTACTCCTAGCTCTGAGCAATAAGCAAAAAGATGGTTCATAGTATATTGCTCAACCATTCGTCCAAATGCTCTACAACTAAGAACCCAAGTATCTATTCTGGCCCACCTTTGAACTGTATCTATCTCCAAAATAACTACAGAAATAATCCCTAAGTTTTCAAACCTATCGCTCAAACTTACTGTGAAAACCTTAAACTTCTGATCTTTCACAAGATCCTTTAATTCAAATAAAGACCTTCTGATGGTCGTCAGATTAAATTGATTTGTTTTATTAATAAGTTGAGAGGCCCTTTCAAAGTCGCTTTCTTGAACTTCCTGACACAATATTTTCATAGATAATGATTTCAAATAAGAATTCATATCTTTAAAGTTTACTTGAAGTTTTTTTCTTTTTTCTTGAGCTTTGTAGCTTCCTGTTTTCTGTAGGTCTTCTTTAGTTAGAAGTCTTATATTGAGTAATTTAGAATCTAGTACTTTTTTGATGTGTAACTCTGGAAAGTCCTTATCTAGAAGTATAGTAGATACTTCGGGAAGGTTTTGTTTAACAATATCAATCTCCATTGGATTATCATCAATGAAAACAATACTATCGAGACCGATATTTAACTTTTGTGAAATAGCATGAATGCTCTTAAACTTTGGCTCCCAATGAATCTGAATAGCTGAAAAATCTTCTAGCTTTAAAATACTATTCGTATTTTCTTTAAAAACTTCCAAAGCGACACTTTCTTCATTTTTGCTACTAATTGCAAGAAGAAGACCTCGATTTTTCAAACTAAGGATAAATTGTTGAAAGTAAAGATAAGCTCGACTTTCTAAATTTTCATTTCCTAAATCAACTTCTAAAGCCCCTCGATCACCAACCTCGCCTCCCCAAAGCGTATTATCTAAATCTAATACAATACATTTTTTAGGTTGTTGATAATCTAGAACAACTCTATGAATAAACTCTTTAGCTAAAACATTTAAAAAGTTCATAGAAAATTGACTCGATACTCTTAATTGAAATGAAGTATCATAAACAAAACTTGCTCCAAGGTTAGAGGCGATATAATTTAAATCAAAAACTTCAAAATTATCGTTGGACCTTATGCATGAATTTATTGAATTTACAATAGTATCATGAACTCCATAGTCATTTTTAAAAGGTCCTATTGAATCTGAATATGTAAAACATTTATTAGAGACAATTAGTTGTGATTTTTTACATCGTTGATTTATAAGGGATATTAGTTCACTCAACTCACTATTGAAGTTATCAACACTTTCTTCCAGATCAAACAAATTTTCATCTATTTTCAAATCAGGCATCAGCAAAATATAATCAAATTGCTTCTGATAAAGCTCAGAGTCTAAATCTAAAATTGTTTGATTTAGAGTCCCGAACTCATTTAGAAAAACATCAATCTCAAGTTTTTGTAAAGTTGCAAAGAACTCAAGAAATTCATCAATAGGCCTTTGGGTATAATTAGATAACAAGGCCACGCTAATTTTTTTCTTTTTTATATCTGGTGTTTCAAATGATCTTAGCCTTTTAAGCATTATTAAATTAAATAAACCATCAGAGAGATCATAATCATTTATCTGAAAGTTTTGCTCATTTTCATAATCAATTAAAATCATATCTTTTGATTTCATTTACTTAACCCTCAAAATGCAAAGTATATAAACTTTTTTAAATTATTGTTAGAGATATAATGACTTAACATAAAAAATGCAGGGATTAAGGCGGTTATTATGCAAAATGTATACTTTCTAACCCTTGGAGACCTATCACAAATTTCTTTTATCTTATCTAAATACCATCTTGAATCTGGACAACAGAGTTTATAAATCACTAAAAGGCTTAGTATTATATTAGTCTCATTTAATTCTATTTTAAAGTAATTATGAATATCAAAAACTGAAAAGATAACATAGCTTAAGTCTTCTAAATTATTTGTTCTAAAAATAGTAAATCCTATGATGCAAATTAAAAAAACTATCACACGTGCAAAGAATCCCTTTTCAGTTTTTTTCTTGATAAATAAGGCCTCCATAAGAATCCAAAAAGCATGATAAAGACCAAATAGGACATAATTATAGCCTGTTCCATGCCAAGCACCAGATAAGAAAAATACAACAATAACACCAACTAAGACTTTTAATTTCGTAAAGCTTAAAAATCTTAGCCAGCTAAATACTAAAGGAAGATAAATATAATCATAGAAGAAAGTATTTAATGTAACATGCCATCTCTTCCAAAATTCTAAAAAGCTCTTAGATTTAAAGGGATCTAGAAAGTTTTCTGGTAATTTCACTCCCATCATTCTACCTAGCCCTACCGCCATGTCAGAGTAACCACTAAAATCAAAATATAATTGTAGAGTGTAGGCTATTACGCAAACAATTGGGTTTAGAGTACTCGCCACAGGAGCATCGAAATAATTATCGATAAATATTCCAATATTATCTGCAAGAATTACTTTCTTCAAAACTCCAGTAGAGAAAATGACTAAGCCCCAGAAAAAGTCATCAGCCGAGATATTAAGTTTAGTGACTGAAGATATTTGAGGAAGGAGTTTATCTTTTCTACATATTGGTCCAGCAATTAGCTGAGGGAAAAAAGTAAAGTAATTATAAAACTTTAAAAAATTTATTTTTTTATCATTCTTGTCTTCTTGACTTTCATCGACATAGAAGGAAATTAATTGAAAAATGACAAAACTTATTCCTAAAGGGAAGACGATTTCGTTAAACCATTCCATTTTGATTGAATCAAAAGAATCATCAAATATTCCAGAGTATTTAAAGAAAACTAATACGCTTAAATTAAAAACTATCTTTAATAAGAGCCAAAAATTGAGCCTATATAATATATAATTCATTACAATAAACGGAAAGAAGAATAAAAGAAAAATCTTGAGACTATAAGCTATGCAAAAGATTGATGAGAAGAAAAACAACACATATTCTCTCTTCTTGGTAAAAGTTAAATAGAAAGCAAAAAATACTGGAAAAAAAATAAAAATAAAAAAACTGTCTGAAAATATCATTTTTTATAAGCTCTCTTTTTAGTTTTCATTCAAACACCACACTTTATTTCTTCTAATGCTTTCTTTATATTACTTGTGAAGTTAATTGAGCCCTGTTTGTTCATGTGGTGATAGTCTTCGAAGTTTGTGAAATGGTAGTGCCAGGTAGTCTCCAAAAACTTTATATTTTTAAATTTTTTAATTATCGGCTCCATATATTTTTTATAGTTTTCTACTGAGACATGATAAGATTCTGTATGTTCCGAAATCACCTTTGGAGGAACAGTTATAAGAACACAATTGGAAATTTCTGATAAATTCTTGAAATATGGAAATAAAAGATGCTTTCTAATATCATAATTATCTTTATTTACAAAAGTTGTAAGTCCCATCTCTTCTGTCATAGGATTTGACTGATTAGTACCATTTGAACCATACCTGAATCCTTGTTGCTTCTGATGAGACAGGTAAGATTCATTTAAATAGTCTCTGGAATAGCAAGTATTGGATGAGTAATCTTTTTTAACAATAGGTAAATTAAAAAAGCTTTTTTTTTCTATAATATTATTAATATTATTCACACTTAAGAAAAAATTATCAAGGGTTCCTAATAATACTCTTTGAAACGAATCACGAATTGTTATCTGATCCCAGAATGAAAAGACAAATGACCGAGCAACCATTTCTATATATTCGCTGATTCCATAAAGTTCTGTTAAGAGCTGTGCATCAAACTCGGTAACATGGTCCATAGTTAAATAGCCAGCTAAGCCTATATTAAATCCAAAAACTATTTTATCGAACTTGTTTTCAGCAAAGATCCCATGAGAAAGAAACTCCCTTTCAAGATGATTACCTCCTCTTGCAAAAGTATACCAATTCTCTCCAAACTCTCTTGGATCAATTGCTAGCATAATATCTGAGTCTCCAACAATTATGGATATCTCTTCATTTAACTTCTTCTTCTCTTGTAAGGTTTCAAGCATGTATCGTGCTTTAGATAGTTCAGTTGTAAAATCATCCATGCAATCCACAGGAATACAGCTATTATAAATTTTAAAGTAGATAAAGGTAGAACTGACCAATATCAAAATTAACTTCCTTAACATAATTGATAATTATAAACATTATACAAACAAGTTACTAGCTTTACTCAGATCTAGTGCTTAAGTGTAAAACTCGACTAATAGTATTTTCAAATCTAGATAAAATGGCATAAGCTAATTTTCAATTGAAAAATATAAACAAAAAAAATGTTTTCTTTTACTTTATGGGATTTATAACGGCTATAATAATTACTATTCCGGCCCTATTTCTAGTTGCTTCAAATAAACAGTTTTTAAAAGCTAGAGATTTCAATCAGCTCAAACTCAGCGTACAGGACAAACTTCCAAAGAAGTTAAAACTTATTCCTTCTGGAGACCTACTTCAAGCTCTTATAGAAGTTAAAGCTGTTTACGAAGACACTGAGGTGCCTGAAGAATTGAAGAAAATTGTGACTGATGAACAAGATCAACTAACTACTTATAATCATGATAAAGGGATTGCCATCCTAAATCCAAATAAAAGCTTCTCAGGGTATTACCTAAAGACAAACAAGCCTTTTACAATGCAACCGCCAACTTTATACTTAAACAATAATCAAGCCCTTCCTAAAATAGTTTCTACATACTTAGATGCTAACAAAATATCTCATTTTAATATTAGCTCTGATAAGCAAGGCTATCGAGTTACTTTTCCAACCGTTGAGAGCGCAAGAAAAGTATTATTAGTTGGAGATAGTATTGTTTATGGATATGGGATAGATGATAAACATACAATTGCAAGTTATCTTCAAAGATCCAGATCAGATATTCAGTTTTATAATGCTGGAATTCCAGGTCTGGGAACTGAAGACATCCTCAATAGATTAAAATATGAAACAGATCAACAAAACTTTGAAGCTATTGTCTATATCCTATTTCAAAATGATTATTCTGATGGAAACCCTGGAGGTGAATACAAAAACGAAATTTCTAAAATATTAAAAGTTTTTAACTCTGAAAACTTAAGAAATAAAAAGAAGTTTTTAATTTCTCATAATTTTATCCCTTATTTTAACCCAAACTTTATTTGGCAATTTCATTTTATGGCTGATCCTTATTGGAATCAAATAGAGGAATTATCTCAACATCTTGCTATCTTTGATAAAGATGTTAAATCGATGTTAAAAAATTCTTCCAATATAACATATATAGATTCTAAAGATGCGTTTTCAAAATTCCACCCTGACAATAAAAATTCGAATTTTTCCTTCACTAGCTTTTTTCAAGATGGTGGACACCTCTCTCCCTTAGGAGCAGAAGCAATAGCTACTGAAGTCCTAAATAGTTTATAGAGTGAATAGATTTCTAAATAAGTAAGATGTTTGCTTTATTTTGATCTATATATTTGTTCTAAATACATATCAACTTGATTAGAGTTAAATACTTTTTTTGCATTGTTTAAAATATACTTTGACGGAATTGTGAATTTTTTATCTTCCCTACCCCAACCCCATCGATACTTTGATTTAATAGGAGATAAATGTCCAGTTCTGACTCCAAAATAGAACATAGATCCATAAAAACCATTAGAAGCTTTTTTCACACACTTCCTTAACTCTTTATCAGAACTTTTTCTTTGTTGTTTAGATCCACCTATCCAATAAGAAATATCATGATAATAACAACATGGTTTAAAACTTTTATTTTTTGAAAAAATAGGTTTATCAATAATGAATGTACAGCCATCAGATTCAAATGGTCTAAAAGAAAAGGAATACAATGAAAATGAAAATAGGAAAATTAAATATTTCATTAGTAGAAAGTATCTTCTCGAATACTAATTATCGCTCCAGTGTTATCTCTGCTAAAGCATAAAAAGCTATTGGTATCAACAGCGGTGGCGACAAAAGATTTTCCTGTTTTATCTAAAGATGTGAGAGGTATCGTCATTAAATGATGAGATAGAACTGATTCATCCTCATCATGAATACTGTGCTTATTTCCAACAAGAACCCCATTATCGTCTCCAATAATTAACTTTGAACCTAGAGGCAATATGCTAATAAGTTTTTGAAAGTTTCTATTAACAAAAAGTTGCATTTTTCTTTCAATTGTTTCATCAATCGGAATTTGAAATTCAACTTTTGTAATATTAGAATTTATTTCCTCTACTTTTCCACACAAATTCTCGGATGTAGTTGAAGAAATAGATCGAGATTTTTGCTCAACACCGGCACAAGAGAGCAATATTAATATTAAAATTATATTTTTCACTTCAATATTATATCATTGAAGATTATTGATTTTAAAGATGGAAAGATTAAATACAAGTCTACCTGAGCATAACACTCGAGTTATGAGTGGCCTTTAGCTATGCAAGCCTATCTTCTATTAGAAGATCGTTGAGAAGCTCTCCCTGAGTCTCGAAATGGCCTTGAATCATTGGATGACCTAGATCTTCTCCTACCTGATGACTCTGATCGTCCATCTCCACCAGAACTAGCTCGTCTTCTTCCTCGAGATGAGTCTCTTCTTTCAGATCTATCCCCACCACGTCTTCCATCCGATCTTCTATCTCTTGATCTATCACGCCTTCTTCTTCCAGATCTTGATGATCCACCTGATTCAGCTGAACCTTCAATTTCTTCAAGATTATTATAATGTCTAATTGTTTTATTTAACTTCCAAGTAAACATCAATTTCAATATATCTTCTCGTTCTAGATCTCCAAATTGCTCCTTAAATAGTTCAAAGGAATCATCTGTTTTAAATTCTGAACCTTTCTCTTTTAAAACACCTAACATAGGAATCAGAGTTTCAAGTTCTTTTTTCACTATTTGCATTTTAAGCTCTGCAACTTTAGGAAGTTTAGCAGGTGTAATGATTTGCTGAGTGTCTCGTTCGATTTTCCTAATTGCAAAAACTGTTCTCGGAGTAACTAGTGTATAAGCTTTCCCAGATCTTCCGGCTCTTGCAGTTCTTCCTATTCTATGAACATAAGAATCATTACTTTGAGGTAATCCATAATTAAAAACATGTGTTACTTCCTGAACATCTATTCCTCTAGCTGCAACGTCAGTACAAACAATAATATTACATTTTTTTTCTTTAAATTTTCGGAGAGCATAATCTCTTTCACTTTGTCCCATATCTCCGTTTAAAACCTCAACTTTATGTCCCCTTGTTCTTAAATCAGCTCCAACCTCTTTCGTCTCGATTTTAGTTTTACAAAACACAATGGCATAAACATCATCTTCAACGTCTATCAAGCGCGCAAGAGCTTCTGTTAAGTGCTTGTTTCTGACAATAAAGTATTTTTGATCAATATTTTTCTTCAGATATTCTTTCTTAACTTTCACCATTTCATAGTTTCTAAATGATTTTTTGATCAAACTTAAAATTGCTTTAGGCATAGTGGCAGAGAACATAATTAATTGTCTTTGATCGTTAAATTCTTCAAGAATTGTTTTTACATCCTCTAAGAATCCCATATTAAGCATTTCGTCAGCTTCATCTAAAACAAAATACTTAGCTTCATCTAAGCGTAAGAAATTTTTTCTAATTAAATCTAATACTCTACCAGGAGTTCCTACTACTATTTGAGGTCTATCTTTTTTTAAGGCCCTAATCTGTCTTTCATAAGAAGATCCACCGTAAACTGTTGTTGATTTTATATTTGTATATTTTCCTAGCTTTTGGATCTCTACTTCTATTTGATTTGCTAATTCTCTTGTAGGAGCTAAAATTAAAGATTGAACTGTTTTAGAATTTGGATTTATTTTCTCTAACAAAGGAATTAAAAATGCAGCAGTTTTACCAGTTCCTGTTTGAGCTTGACCAATAAAGTCTCCATCGGTTTCTCTTAATAATGGAATCGATTGAGCTTGTATTTCGGTAGGGGAAGTAAAGCCTAAGTCTTCAATGGCCTTAAATATATTTGGGTTTAAGTCTAAGCTCTCAAATGTTGTTGTGTTCACGGGTATCCTTTGTTGAATTAAGGTATACACTTAAATAGACATATATGAAGATTTATTATTTAGACAGAAAGAAGAGTGTAAATATTTCAGAGAGATAACGCCTCGCGCAAAAGAGATTAGACTAAATATGCTCAATCTTTAGCTACAATCACTCTTCTCAATGGATTCTTTTAAATTTTGAGTATAGGTCTTGGCACCTATGCTATTCATATGATGTGAGTCTTGGAAATCCAAATAATCATAAAACCAACGCGTTTTCAAAAATTTCACATTCTTAAGTTTGTCTGTAATTGGTTTTAAGTATTCAATATAATTTTTAACAGATTTCTCATAACCTTTTGTAAAACCAGCTTTCATTTTAGGAGGAACTGTAATTAACACACACTGAGACTTCTTTGCTAAATTAGTGAGCATAGGTTCAAGTATATATTTTCTAAAATTTAAACTTTCTTCATCAATATAATTCCTTGCCTGGTCTATATCTTTATTAGGAATAGAATCGTTTTTATGTGCAACATCTCGATAACCTTGAGTCTTTATATATCCATTATATTCATTATCAACATAATCTTTTTGGGAACAAGTAAGGCTAGAATTAGAAAAGCTTGGAAGTTGAAATATTGTTTTTTTGGTAACAATATTATCAAGATAGTTTACACTGATGAAAAAATCATTAAAAAAACCTAGCAGCAATCTTGTAAATGAATCTCTAATGGCCATCGCATCATAAAAAGAGAAAAATACTGATCTAATGGTCATTTCAAATAATTCTTTTATTCCAGCAAATCCTGTTAGGAGTTCTTCGTCAAAGTGTGTCACGACACTTGAGTTTAAGTAAAAAACTAAGTCCAAATTAAAACCAAAAATAACCTTATCAAACTTTCTATTAATTAAATTGTTATGAATCAAATATTCTCTTTCTAGATCGCTACCGCCTCGAGCGAAACTATACCAATTAGCTCCTAAAACTCTAGGATCAAGTGCTAACATGATATCTGAATCACCCAAAACAATAGAAGGAGCTTGAGTATTCGTATCTAATACATCAAGGAAGTACTTTGATTGCGAAATAGGGATAGCATCGTAGCACTCAGCAGGCATAAAGCTATTAAATATTTTCAAGTATAGAAAAGTTGTACTCGAGAATATTAATAATAGTATTTTCAGCATGATAATTTAGTATAAACTCTAAAAAAAAAAAAGAAATTACTCGGAAATCAGTACCTTTTAGCATTCCCTCCCCACTTTAAGGTGATTTTATCACTCAAGCTTTCAATTTTTTTATATGATACAATACTAAAATCTATGAAATATTTATTTTCTTATTTAATAATTAGTATTTGTTATGCACAAAACCCCGACTTTTCTTTGGTGAACATTAATAGATTCACACAAAATACTGAGTCAATGCCTGAAGGAAAATTCTCATCAGACTTTATTGAATATAAAAAAAAGAGAACACCAATTCTTTTAAGTTTAGGCGAAAAAAAAATTCTGGGACTTGAAAAAGATGCTCTTTATATTGCTAATTTCAAGCACAATGGAAAACATTATATAGCCAAACTAAAAGGAGTAAAAGTCCAAGGAGAGAATCAAGTTATCTCTACGAGTTCTAGTACTTCAGCAATGAAAATCATTAAAGAAAAATGGGCCGTTAAGAAACGACCTGAACTTCAAGAACTTGAAGCTCATGCCAGTATGTTGATTGAGTTTAAGCAAGGCAGCGGAATTGAATTAATAAAACTACAAGAAAACAAGAGATTTAAGGATTTATCTAAAAAGGTTACTCTTAATAAAATTACCGTTTCGTATGAAGCTTTTAGAAGTCAAAAATCATTAAAAGTTCCTTTATTGCCATCAGGTTTTTTTGATAACTTCGCTGGTGGTGTAAGGATATACTCAGAACAAGAAAATATTAGACGAAAATTAAAGAGCATCAATAACTATGAAGACTCCATCTACTACCTAAATTTAGAGAAATTAAAATCTAATAAATTTCAAAAGCAAAAAAACATTGATCCAGGCCTATCGTTTTTACTTAATTCAGTTTTCAAAGCTGACCTAGAAGGTAGAGGGGCAACATATAATGCTTTAACGAAGAATTGCTTTTCAGAACTCACAAGTTTAATAGATACAACCTTCCCAAATCTAAAAATAAATAAGGCAGCTCATGCACAATCATTAGCAGATACAGCAAGAGTACAATCAAAAATCATTCTAGACTTCATAGATGAATTAGCAAACAAAAAGCTAGAGGAAATCTTTGATAAATACGAAATCAAACTCACTCAACAAGAACAAAGAGACCTCGCCTTTATAAAAGATCAGTTAATAGAAAATCTAGACAATGCTATAGATAACGACAAGCTTGTTAGGGAGTCTTTAAAGAAAAAAATAACTAAGTCACAGTCAAAGACTTTAAAAAAATACCTGGCAGGTATTCCGATCTTCTTTGAAGATAATATTCAATCCAGAGATATACTCTCTCACGTAACTAGAATGACTTATTGTGCGAAGTATCTCTAAATAGAATGATATTCTTTGTTTTCATAAGCTCAAATTTCTACTAAATTATTAATAAGAATATGAAAAAACTTTATCTTTTATTAATACTTATGCATATGAGTGCCTACTCTTCTAGCAAGTTTTTCTTTTCTTGGTCATATAATAGGTCTTGGCATTCAAAGTCTAATATTAAATTTCAAACTGAAGACGGAACCTTTCATATAAAGTGTGCTGAAGGTAAGGATAGACAAACGAAATTTAGTCTTAAAAACTACTTCTCTTTTAACAAAATTTTTATCCCTCAATATAATATCAAGCTTGGATATCAAGTTAAACCAAACCTTGCGATAGTAATAGGAACTGATCATATGAAGTGGATTTTAGATAATTCTAAAAATTATGAAATATCGGGAAATTACTCAGGACAAACCTTTAATCCAAATACAAATTCTCCTTTGACTTGGAACTCTATAACTTCCACTGGTGATAGCTCTTGGTTAGAATACGAACATTCTGATGGATATAATTATGTCTTTGTTGGTGCAGAGTTTTCTCAGAAACTAAAAAGTTATTTTAACAACAAGGTCGAAATTGAATTGCGAGAAGGATTTGGTCCAGGAATTTTAGTTACAAAAACAAAGACTTTAGTTTATAGAAATGCTCAAAAAGAAGAAGTGCTCGATAATCCATTTAAAGTGACAGGCCTTGGTGCACACTTATCACTTTCTCCTAGAATTACATTTTTTGATAATTTGTATATTGAGTTTGAGCTTAAAACAACTCTTGTAAAAGTAACCAATGCTCCATTTCTTGGAAAGAACAATGAGAAAGTTTCACACTCACCAATCATCACTCTCCAGACGAAGTATGGCCTTGGTTACGCATTTTCTTTCTAAGAGTTTGATTTAAATTGTAAAAAAAATGATCAATTCTTAAAATTAATTGTAAAAATTATAGTAAATCTCAAGACTAGAATAACCCATTGTACTATCAAAATATGAAAGTTCTCTCATTAATATACCTCTCTATACTCTTTTCAATGACACTTTCAGCTAAAGCTGAGTTGAGGTTGAGTCCAGCTCAAACTATTTTCAGTAAAATATCAATCGAAAGCCATAGTAAAGGGGAGACTTTAAATTTATCAAAAAAAGCTTTTGCCCAAGCCTACCTTGGGTTTAGTAAAATTATTAAAAAAAATCCTAATTATCGATCTGACATTTTAAGTATTGTTGATTTTTCTTTAGACATTAATAAAAAAAGACTTTTTGTAATAGATCTTAAAAAAGAAGAATTATTATTTAAAACATGGGTTGGACATGCAGAAAAAGCAGATACAAAACTCACGGGAAAGCCTCAACTTTTTTCAAACAAACCAGGATCTAGAATCGGCTCTCTTGGTTTTTTTGTAACAGCAAAAAGTCATTATAGAGGAAAATTTGGAAAGTCACTTCGTATTCATGGACTAGATTCAGAGCTTAATAAAAATGTTCTTAAAAGAGCAATCGTCGTTCATGGTGATGATCGATTTAATTTCTTCCAAGGACTGATTGATTATTATGGTTCTTTAGATAAAATCGCCAACTCAGAGCAAGGACAAAAATATTATAAAGACTACGGTGTCTCTGTGCTACCATTATCTTGGGGATGCTTTAATATTCCTTTTAGAATACCTGGGCAGGAGCTCCCAATGGTCTCCGGAAAGACAACTTGGTTCAATCATTACTTCATTAAACTCGTAAAAGGTGAATCTATTATTTTTTCTTATTCTCCGACACAAGAACTTTCTAAAAGCTCCAAGTGGTTAAAAAAATAATTTTACTCAAAAGAAAACTCTATAAAGAATTAAGGTCTAGACTCAAAATATATAGTACAATCATCCTTTACTTTAACAGAGGTTTTATTTCCAGATCCTGTGAAAGCATTTTCTAAGTAGCTACTCATATTATTGGATGAATTTTCAAGTTTTGATTTCAATTCTGCTTTTAAAAACTGAGAATCTTCATTAGTTTCAATAAACGACAATAGCGACTCAAAGGATTTATCCTTACTTGCTTGATCAATCCTTTCACTTCCTAATACTCGCTCTATAAACATATCCAACACAGTTGCTTTAGAGTTTGCATCTAGCTCAGAAATTAATTGATCTCGCCTTTTTATAACTTCAGTACTGCAACAATTTTCTTTGTTTAAATTCAAAGTAGCTCCGATATAGCTTATATATCTTGGGTCATTTTTTCCTTTTGATTTAATTCTCTCTAGATAACTGATGAATTTTTCTAGATGATTATTTTTATCTAAAACGCTTTCTCCAAGATATTTTGTTAACGCTTCACTTGGATAGAATAAAAATGATTTAGAATTTAAAACATTAAAAAACAACTCATAGCTTATTGTTTTATTTTCACTTGCCCTTAAAGAGTTCTCCAACAGAACAGAAAGTCCTTTAGCATCTAATTTCAAAGAGGATATTATTGATTTCTCAGTAAGGATTTCACTTAACCACTTCATATATTTCTCTGAGCCAAACTTCGAGAAACTATGTCTTAAAAATTTCTCAGGCAATCTAGAGTTAGATTTTGAGTCTTTCAAATAAACTGAAATCTCAAAAACCTTTGAGCTATCAGGAAACTTTTTATAAATATTATAAAGTGCTGCATCAATAAACATATCATTTATTTTTCTTTTCGATGCTGTTTTTGTACCTTTTCTTAACTCCTCACCGAAAATTTTTGAAATAGTAATTAAATGTCTATTTTCATGTTGAGCTCTTCTTAAGAGGTCTTGTTTAAAACTTGAATTCCAACCTTTTATTAACTTAACAAACTTTTGCGCTTCATCTTTTTTCATTTTCTCAAACTTAATATTCTCAATTAAATCTTCATAAACTAAAGTTTCAGGAAAAGTATTTATCAAAGCTAAGTGCTGAGCAGTCTTAATCTCTCCAGTAAAATATTTCGCTCTCAAGATAGCAAGGTTCCAATCAAGGTATGAAAGCTTTTGAGTTTGAGCACTATGTCTAGAGACCTTAAGTTTCTTAATTTGAGTTACATTTATTAATTGATCGCTCATTCTTTCAAGAAACTTCCCTCTCAGTATCGTATTAAAATCTACTTGGTCTAAAAAGATACTTAAGTTTTCAGATGATGAAAAAATCATTTTGAAAAACGAATCCTTTGCTGCCTGACTAATCTTTGAATCTTTTATAAGTTCACTAGCAAATTCTCTCATATAAATCGATTTAGCTTCTAGATACTTCTCTCCCTCTAACTCACTAAGCGATTCATTAAACCAACTTATAAAATCATCTTTTACTAAAAAGTCTGTTCGCTCACCAGTACTACGATATCGATTCTTACTATTTACTAACTCTTGAACTATCTGACTTAATTTTTCTTCTTCTGCTGCTATTTTCTTCAAGGAAATTGGTGTACTTGCTTCTTTGTTTTGAAAATACAAGGTCAATATAGAGTCTTTAGGTTTCAAGGATCTTATTTCATGAGAACTCATCTTTTTTATTTTTTCAATTTTCTCTTTATTCTTTTTAGATAATATTGACTTCTCTCTACCGTCTAGATTGTTTTTTGTAAAAGCATTAATTATGTCTGCAACAACTATTCCCTCACCTTGAGCTTTTGTCTTAGTATATAAGGCCAGGTTTTTAACTCTTTTCTCGCTTATCTTAACATCATCAGTTAATTTCTCATCTACTTTAAAGCGTAAATTCCCTGCAATCATATTGTCTAAAGTTTTCTTTTTAAATGCACTAAGCGGATCATCATTTCGTGCTTTTAAATACTTTACAGTTTTTACATTTGCCTTAACATCATCAGATGAAGCTCCGAGTAACAAAAAGTTCTCTAAAGTACGATCTGACGTTGACAGAGATGATTCAGTAAATACGTCTTCGCCATGGGTCAATAAATTATTTAGTGTTCGATCTAGGATTTCTTTTCTTTTAAATTTATCTGCATGAGCATAAGAAAATCTAGCAACTTGAAAAAAGTCCTCTACTGCTGATGATAATTTTGAAGAATCGGATTTGATACTATCAATATTATTGTTCCAATACTTCATATATTTTTCATAACCATCATAGCTTCCAATTAGGGCCTTTTTCTTAAGGAAATCAGGTTGGGAGATATACTGCGAAACCTCTTCAACGTGTCCAAGAGACTCCATCCTATCCATTATTTTTATTGTAAACTTCTTAGTTATCTTCGATTCAGCTCTTCCATTATCATAACTTCCTCTTATACCTGCTGATCTGAATAACTCCTTTAGTTTTTCAAATTCATTGTCACCAATAACTTCATCGAAAGCATTTAACATTTTTGCATCATCAAAGCCAAACTCTTCGAGATTAAAAAGCAATAAATATAATTTTTCATCAGATAATTCAGATAACTTATTTACAAGTTTATCTGTATCCATACCAACCAAATTTTTCCCATTTTCTCTAATGGTCTGGATAAAAAGAGAGTTCCTAAATTCACTTATACTTGTTCTATCTGATCTCATTGCCATATGTAATAATTGATCAGGATAGTTCTTCTCGTAGAATCTATGTCCAATTTTAAAAACACTATCACTACTTGATCCAAGAGCTGAGGTATAGTACTTCTTTTTATCATCAACACCTAAGTCTTTTATCAAACGAAAAATTTCTGTATTTAACTTTGGACTATCTTTTAGAGCCACTAAATAGTCATCATCAAAGCCCTCGATATTAGTAGCAAACACAAAGTCATCAGCGCTTATGCCTTGTAATATTTTCTTAGCCAGATCTTCTGATCCTGCTCGGTAAGCAGCCTTAAAGATATATTCCGTATCTCTATTCGCTCCTTGCTGAGCACTAGTTAGAAAATACTTTATCAATTGATCTCTAATGTTCTTATCATAAGTTTTTGCTAATAGTTCTGTTAAGTCTGATTTTACATTGGAGTTTGATGAAACTGTATCTACCTTCACATATTTCAGATAGTTAAGCATCCACTTTAATGGTCCTTTTCGTTCTCCACGACTATAAAAAGTCTTAAGGGAACCTAGAAAATCTTCTCCTCGATTTGCCGCTAAATCTTTCATACTCTGGTCAAACTCTTTAAACTTATTCTGATTAAGATACATTAAATGTATCTTTGTATTTAATTGATCAATTGATTCTATCTCTTTTTTTGTTAAGCTAAATTCTTTACCTAATCGGTCATGGTTACGTGAAAGCAAGTCTTTCTCTACTCCCGTTCGTGTAGAAACATAATCAGTTCCTTTATTAAGATAGTCTTTATAAGCGATTGCATCGACTATAGGTTGACCTTTCCATTTGCGGCCCTCTGATTTAATACTTTTATTTTGCGCTCTGGCTTCAACAGCTTTCCCCCAATCTTTAATTTGAGGGTGTGCAACAATTTTTTCATTCATCGTAGAAAAATGACCAAGTTCTCGAAAATTTTTAAAATTTTCTACTCCTTCATAAAACAGACTTTTATATTCCTCAGGATCTAATCCTATTTGAGCTAACTTTGATTTAAATTGACTTTCAGTTGATCCAAAACTATCACCAAGTTTACTCCACTGAAAGTTCACCTTACTATCTAGATCAGGAAATGATGTTTTATTTAAAGCTTCATTATAAAGAGCTTTTACAAACTTTACCTGTAAAGCAGCTTCAGTTTCGTTCCTAGGAGCATTAAACATCCTAAATTCACCCTTTCTAACTTTTGGTTGAAGATCAAAGCTCTTCCTCCAATAATCATTTTTCATGTCAAAGTCTTCCCAGATATATTCCTCTGGTATGACATCTTGAAAATATGCAATTAGATTTAATTGAGTATTTTTTGTCTTTCTTCCAACTCGAGTGTTAAAAAACTTTTCGTTATATAATAATTTCTTTAACTCTTCTTCAGTTCCAGAAAAATTATGAAGCTCTCTAATTAGTTTATCAGAAACATGATTTGCTTCTCCTCCCATAAATCTTCCTGGGAACTGAAACAAAAGAGACATTTCCTTTCTTATGTTTAAGTAATTTGCAATAAAACTTGCCATTTTCTTAGGCTTACCCTCAAATGGTTTCAAATCAAAATTAACATGCCCTCCACCCATTTTTTCATTAGGAATAATATTATTTTTCTTAAATGCATTAAAGACAGCTCTTATTTCTTTTTTAGTCGGAGTAAATTTAGGAGTAACAACCTCTATATGTCCACCTCTTACAGAGTCAGAAATCATTGACCCTTCTGTGTCATAACTTCTTCCGATACCATCCCACTCAACTCTCCAAGTTCTATCTTTTGAATCTTTAAATTCAAAAGCAATATCCAATCCATGACCATGTCCATCTGATTTTATTTCTTTTACTTCTACTTTGGTATTTCCAGTCAAGTTTTTATTTAGAGTTATTGCATATTCTCTTAAAATATCTTTTCTCTCACTTCTTGAATAATCAAAATAGGTCTTGACCCATTCTTTTTTCCCAGCTCTACCAGGTATATCTACATACTCTCCAACTAACTTCATTGGAAATCGACCAGTATACTCAAGTCCAAAGTGTATTTTATTAACATTCACATCTTGAGCTCGACCAGCAAAGTTTAATGCCTTATCAAGATCCATCTTCAATCGAGGAGTCAGATAGTGCTTGATATCATCAGTAAGCTTAGAGGCTAAAACCCACTGTCGTAACATTTCAGCTACATCATCACCACTTGGAGAACCAGCACCTACAACAGATTTAATAAAATCTCTTGTTAAATCTTTCAAATATTTCTTTTTATCCGCAGATAAGAAAGGTGCATCATCCCAATTCCAAAGAGCTACCAAGTAATTAGTACTCATCTTTCTTTTCTTGCCTCGTCTATAAATCACTGCTTTGTTTAAGAGAATCTCTTGAAACTGAGTAACTTCATAGTTTGAGACCCCATACTTACTGGCCATATTCGCAGCATCAAAGTTTACAGAAGTTTGTAATTTCCAACTATCAGCATTTGAGAGATCAGAAAAGTATCCACTCCCAATCCTACTAATTAACATCTTATGTATTTCTCTTCTCAATGAGTCAGACTTAGTTCCTGCTCTTTGCTCGATATTAAAAGAGTTCGCTCCATCAACTTTGAATCGATTATCCTCAACTCTAATAACCCCCCTGCCGGTCCCGTGTCTTTCCTTACTCCATGTATAATCGTCATGAACGGATTTATAATTAGAAAACTCTATCCCAGCTCTTCCTGCAATTCCTTTTAGAACGATATATGATTGTATATTTCTATAGACTTCATTAATTTTTTTTAAATTTTTCTTTCCTATATCGCTATAGTTACTGCCATATCGACTACCTGTTTCCTCTAAATATTGTTGCTTCTTTGGAATAACAATCCATTGATGTCCCGGAGCCTCAAAATCTTTTCCAACATTTTTAAGAGTTTTTCTAAACCATGCAATCATTTCCTCAAACTCACCATAGCTTTTTTGAGGTTTGAATCTTACCTCCCAGCCAACAGAAGTAGTAACAACAGCTCCTTTATCAAAGAAATATTTTTCAGATAAACCGTAGTTGGGAACAAAAGAAGTAAATATTTTCTTCTTTTTCATCGAATTTTGAGAATTTAAACCAGCAATTTTCTTTCCATTATATATATTCATCCTTACTTGTTTTTTTAAAAATGAGAATGACTTATCACCTACTATTTTCAGCCATATATCAAAAGAGTTTTCAAGCTTTGCAAGATCAGCACTTTGCCATTTTGTTTTCTTCAGAGATGATAAAGTATGCTTTATTTTATTTTGCTCATCCAGCACCTCTTCATAAACCTTGCTATTAATATCAACTCTTTGTCCTTTAAGGTTTGTTACATTTTTCTGCCTATATTTTCCCTTAAACCAATTACCAAGAAAGTCTCTTAAAAACTTTTCTCTATCGGCTTCGTTTAAACTAGAAACATAACTTTTAAAGCTATCTTCTGTTGGTCCCAAAGCTCTGGTAATCAATGCAGATGACCCCTCTTTCTCTCCACCATAAGTTATATATTTCCCTGAATTTGGGTCCCTTACCTCTCCTTCCTTTAAGCTCTGCTCAGATCCTGGAGCTCCATCAACTAAAATCCTTTCATGGCTTCCGGAGACAATAGACCTGCTAATATTATTATAAATATCTACGGCCTTTTCATTCAGACTTGGATCCTGAGCTCTTAGAGGGGTATTAGTAATGAGGAGAAGTAATAATATCAATTTATTCATGGTTTTTACTCGGTTAATCTGAGTAAATCTTTAGAAATATTTGAATATATGCTTATATATAGGAGATAAATCTCAGTTATATCTTAATTTTTCTCTTAAAGCTGATCCGCCCATGAAAATCATTGATATATCTATTTTTTTATCAGGAAAAAGAAAAAATTTTCTAAGACTCAAATTAAGAAGAAAATTAAATATATGGTACTCGCGGTCCGAAACCATATGGATACTTACCGATGACAATCTAAAGATTATTAACACAAAGCCAGATACGGTCCAACATATTCTTTGGAAAATGAGAAAGAATAGAGCTGTTCTTAAGCACTGATTGATTCGTATTCGCAGAGAGCACTATAATCTTATTGATTTTATTTCAAGACGGTCAAAAGTATAAGGTTGAAGTTTAATCGAGTGTTTTTTGTGGATTACAGCTTAATGCTTTAACTCAATATTTAATATATTCTTAACAAACTTTCTGGATTGTGGTTCTAGCCAAGGGAAATGCCCCGTATTTCTTAGAAAGTATAATTTATAGTTCTCTATTCCTGTCTGTAATAATTGAATCAAATCTTTAGAAGGATTAACATCAAACTCTGGTTGTAAATGAATGATTTGATCTTTTATTTTTTTATAATTTCTAGCAATTTGCCCTGATTCCACTAAAGACCAGTAATCCTCACTTATCTTCTTTATCGAACTTGAATTCTCTGCGTCGTTAAATACTGGCACTGGTTTAAAAGTCATCTTCTTGTGCATAAAGTTCTTGCAATTAAAGCAATAAGCAAACTTAATAAGATCAAAGTATTTGTTCCACATTTCTTGATATTTAGTATAGTTTTTAATTTTTTTAAGATCATCCCACATTTGTCGAGCTTCTTTTTCTTTACCTTTGGCACTCTTAAAAATTTTGTTAGCGAAGTCTTTAGACATCTTTGCATTCATTGTCCCCGGAGATATAAGGATTATTTTCCTTACCTCTGCACTGTATTTTTTAGCATACTCTAAAGCCAAAGTTGCTCCCCATGAATGTCCAATCAAGATGGGCTTCTTTGTATATGAATTAATTAATTCATGAAGGTCATTTACATGTTCTTTAACTGTAAAAGGTCCTAATGAAGGAGAATTTCTTATATCTCTCTGGAAATACTCTACTGTAAATGATCGAGGAATGATTTCTGCTAAATTCCACATTCCTCCAGGGAAACCAGGACCACCATGTATAAGAATGATAGGAGTTTGATTCGCAGTTCCTCTTTCGATCACTTTTAACTTTGCACCAGTAACATTCTTGAAAAATATTTTCTTTTCTGATTTTAAAGTTGAACAAGAAACAAGTAAACCAATGAGAAAAAACAGCGCTAATTTAAATACAAACATTATACCTTACTAACAAATTCTCTTCAACCTGTCTCTGTATTTAATTTACGGTCTTCGCACTTAATAGTGAACGATTTCTCGAGATTTCCTCCGACTTTACAGAGTTTGATGAATCGGGTTTTGGGATTTTATTACTCTTAATCTTTAAGCATTTTGTTTTCTTCGTGATAGAAACTTAGAAAACAAAAAACGAATTAACATATAAATTGAGAAAACAATCACGGAAAACACAACTGTTTCTTGAAATAAAGCTAGATCACTTTCTTTGTATTTACCAGAGAAATACCTATAAACCATTTTGAGTATTTCTACTAAACCAAAAATAAACATAATATCAGAGATCGAGAGTATTTTCTTTTTAAGCATAATATTTTTCTAACATGATAGCTTTGTATTCGCCATTTATTAATCAAAAATTTGATATTTGATTTAAGGCTGTTGGCTTTCCGGAAATTAATCAAATAATTTATTAGATCTGAAATCCTCTTAATTTTGATTTTAAGGAATAGTTCAAATAAGTAACTAAAATCATTAAGATACATTTTTGACCTAAAATAAGAGACTGAGCCATTGGGCCGATAATTATTAGTTTATTAAGCAATAAAGTTTCATTATGAAGAAGCCGATGGGTACCAAAAAGGAGAAATGATGAAGGTAATAAACTTATTAATGATATCAATACTTATGTCTTGTGCCTCGACTACGCTTAAGAGAGAGATTGCTCAAGAAAAGAAGCAAGTTCGAATACCTATGGACTTCTCTAACTATCTTGCTGAATACAATGATTTGAAATCGTTAATGGATGAAAGATATTATGTCAGCAGACATGCAGCTTCTATTCTTTACGGAGCCTGGAGGATCTCAGATATTAGCCAAAAAGAAATCATGAAAATGTTCTACTTAATTAAAGAGAAAATAACTTCTCAACATTATGATCAATTTGAAGGTAAAAATGCTGCTAACTTAACATATGCAGTAGTTAAATCTAATAAAAAGATGAAAGAAATTGTGGAAATATTTAATTTAATAAAAAATAAAGTTAAAGCTTTAGGTCACTCGTCACAGCACAACGACGGTTCTCTTGGTATTCTAACGATCACGACCATAGAATCCGGAAAAAAGATTGATGAAGTAGTTCAGATATATGCTGCGGTTAAAAGAAAATATTCTCCATTTTTTTATGGTCGCAAGTTACTCAAAAGAAATAATAATGTAGCAGAGATAACCAGAGTTTTAGCTTTGGGACCAAATGAAAATTTTTCAGAAAGTAAAACAGTAAAGGATTTAATAAATAAAATAGAAAAGTCCCAAATTAATAATTCCTTTGATGCACCGACTATCCTAGCAAGTACTATGTTACTTTATAATTATAGTGATGAAGAAGTCTTAAAGTACTTAAAAGAAGTTAGAACAATGGTAAAAAATGGCTTGTTGGGCGGTATGGCTGATGGGAATTTGCATGCCTATTTTCTAAGGTCATGCTTGATACGCTAAACGCTTAACTCTGAAACATTGAGAAATATTAAAAACGAGATGCGATCAGCCTCTAAAACTACGTAGGTTAATAAAGTTATATAGTTAGAATTTTTTTTAGATAAGTGAAAAATTAATTTTGTTAAATGGTGCCCGAGAGAGGACTATCTTTTTGCTTCATACATACTTCGTATTACTTAACGATACTTAAGAGTAAGTACCTAATTTTATTAACTTTTAAACTAAAAAAGAGTTCACTTGTTATTCAACAATTATTAACTATTGCTAGCTATTTCTAACTATTATGGGACATTTTTGGGACACTCTCACAATTTAAGAAATAAGTATTACTTCCGATAAGTCAGATATGAAACACCTATTAATCTCCATGCTATTTTTTAGCTGTGCTCACAATTCTATACAGCAAGAAAGAGGAAGATCTGTAGCCAACAACCAAAGCTATGACGCTGGGATATATCATTTCAAAATCGCAGATGAATTCAAAAATGAATCTTATGCATCAATTTTATATCCAACTCTAAGTATCGATGGATCCATTGAAGAGAAATTAACTTACTCCTACCCTATTGATGAGATTTCAACGTCTAGATTTAAAGATCTTTTCAAAGATCTTCCAAATCACATACCTGGATATTCCGTTAAGAAAGTAATCGAGATTACTTCTGATTTTTATAGAAATTATGAAACAAAAATTTACCCTAACTCTACTCCAATTAAAGAAAGAACCCCTTTGTTAATCTTTTCAACTGGACTAAATGGTCACAGGCAATC
>CALIJZ010000028.1 GCA_938017795.1 uncultured Bacteriovoracaceae bacterium | reverse complement strand
ACGGGGGTGTAGTTAAGTTGGTTATAACGTCTGCCTGTCACGCAGAAGGCCGAGGGTTCGAGTCCCTTCACTCCCGCCAACACCTTTAAATCCATGAATATTTTTCACTAAATTCGTCTTAATCTAATCTTAACTCGTTTTATCTAATATTTTTTACTAATAAACCTCAATACAAAAATATTCATAATGAATAATAACAAAAGGAAAATGTATGAAAAAATCATTAATTATAGCTGCCATCTTGGGAACTTGCCTTTCTAGTGCTTCAGATTTCTCTATAACTAAAACTGAACAAAGTTTGAAAATAGTAGAAATCAATGCAACTGTAGAGTGTCTTGAAACTTCAGACTCCGATCCTTCAACTGATGCAGAGTTTACTTGCAAAGTAGCTCAACTAAAAAAACAATTATCTAAAGAACTTGGGACGATCGTAAAAATTGAAGGACTAGACAGAACTTCAAATTACGTTTTAAGCCATTCAGTTGATGACGAAAAAAGCTATTCTCTTCGAGCAAGAGTTCTTTTTTACTAAAACATTGTATTTTAACTCGCAGCATATACTTATAAGTTGCGAGTCAGGCTTGATTTAGATGAGTTCTAAACACGTCCCATTGCTCCCGCCAACTTTTACTATTAAAACTTGCACATTACTTTCAGTTATTAGTACTCTTTAAATATGATCTTTTCTAATATCACTTATCTCTACCTTGCTCTTCTTGCTTGTGTTGGAGTTGCGATGAAAGCCTGCTCAGTATTAACGTTAAAAGAAATACCTGCTAGCAATAAACTAAAGTTTTTTCTATTAGGACCAACTCCAGATTATTCAACCCTTCTGAAGGGTCGTATGTTTTCTAAAAATGATGTGTGGGATCTAATTAAAGTCATCTTGCCTCAAGCACTTCTATTAGTGATTATTTACAGCTTTAAAGAAAAAATCTTTTTTTCTAATAATTGGATAATCAATTCTTATGTGGCAATCATTCCTTTTTTTATATTAACTAATTGCTTCGGAAGAATTCTTCAGTTGCTATCTTTGAAAGATTGGTCTTACCTTCCTGCTGTTCATCAAGATATATTTAAATCAACTTCTTTAAAACAATTTTGGGGTAAGCGCTGGAACACCTTTTTTTCCGACTGGTTCCGAGAACATATATTTAGCAGATTCTCAAATCCTGCGTTAGGAAGCTTTGCCTCTTTCTTTATTTCCGCTTTTATCCATGAAATTATCGTAAATGTCCCATTATATCTCATCTATCAAAAGAGCTTGTTCGGATCTATGTTTTTATATTTCTTTATTCAGTTTATTGGTAGTTTTATTGAAACAAGGCTCCTTAAAAATACTTCGCTTAATTTCAAAACCATCTTCTGTTGGATAGTAATTATTCTTCCTGCTCCGCTGGTGCTAAACCTTGGAACATTGAGACTATTTATGTTTTTACCCCACTGAGACACTCGCTATTAACTACTAAGATTTCTTTGCGTTTGCAGTACAGATTGGTTCTAAACACGACTCATTGCCCCCGCAATTTATTGAAATCAACAACATTCACACACTGATCAATTTTTTTTAAATAGAGATATACGCATACGACTAGGACTTTCTGAGATTTGATCTCCAACCCAAAAACTTCCATCATCAAAAAGCTCCGTAATATAAGTAAGGGATGAGTCATCTGCCTCAAAATAGCCATCTCTTGTTTTGCTCCAATAAACGATCGCACAACCCTCTTCAGTACCATTACCACTTACCAATGATGTATAAGGATGACTTGAATAGAAATCCTCAAGAGAACTTTCTCCACTGACCTTCATCTGTTTATCCAAAGGAGAACCGTCTTTTCTTCTAATATCAATATCATCAACACTTACCTTAAAACCTAAAATATTAGTTCTAGGAATCATAGATTTTTCAAATTTTTTCTTAAAGTTAATAGTAACTCCCCCTCTTTCTGGAGTATGTGAAAAATCATATTCTCCCACCAAACTAAGATCGCTACAACTTATAAGATCTTGCTCATTTGCAATTTTTCTATTTCCTATTTCTTGGTAACTAGCACAAGACACTAAGCCTAAAATCATGACAAATACTGAACACTTCATATGAGCCCTCCTCTTTTTCAACTAATAATCGGACTTTCAAGTGAATTTCTTTAATTGAGGAAATGAGTTCTAAACGCGACCCATTGCCCACGCCAACACCTTTCGTATCATCCCTTGTGAAACTTGATTCTATAGCCGTCACATTCATAATTATTTATTTTAATTTTTTTCCAAAAATCCATCCCAATCTTCTTTGCAACATTGATAGAAGCTTTGTTCTCAGGGTGAATCAAGCTCACAACAAAGTCTGTATCAAGATTACTTTCGGCCCAACTCTTAAGGTGTGACGCTAGTTCAGTTGCATATCCCTTGCCCCAACTCTCTTTTCTTAAGGTATAACCAATTTCCCAAAGAGGTTTATTTACTTTATCTAAAACCCAAGGGATTAAGCCTGATCGTCCAATAAAGATGTTGCTTTCTTTCTCTTCGACTGCATAAAGTCCTAATCCATACTTTCTATAATCATTTAGATGCTTGTTTAAATAATACCTTGTCTCTTCTTCTGTTCTAATTTCTCCATTTCCAAGATATTTAACTACACTTTCTTCGGTTTCAAGCTTACGCATGTGCTCAAAGTCACTCTCAACTAAAGGTCGCATAATAAGCCTTTGTGTTTCAAATATAGGAAGTTCCTGATAAAAATTCGACATGATTCATTGTATAAGAAAAAAAACAATAATTTACTAACTTTCCACTTATCTTTTCATGAAAGTAGGTAAATGATTTCTAAACGCGACCCATTGCCCCCGCCAACTTTTTTAACTCTCCAACTTCAAAACTCGCATAACTTGAAGAAGTAGAGCCCCAAGCACAATCCCGAGAACATTAGGTAATAGATCAGTAAAAGAAGCTCCTCTTGATGGTACAAAACCTTGAAGAACTTCAATGAAAAGCCCTAAAAAGAAACAACAACCGATTATTTTCAATTGATTTCCCTTAAATCCAAATGCATAAACAGCCAGTAAATAAGTAATTGCATAATGAACTATATGTTTAAACTTAAACAAAGAGCCCAGAACATGCTCCATGGAAAACGCTGAATAAAAGTTAAAACTTCCAAAGACAAAAGGATTCGAGCTATTCTTTGTGTAGATTGCGTAAACAATACTCATAAAGGTTACAATTAAGAGAGGGCTTTTTTTCATTTGATTATTGTCCCCTCGAAAGAAATAATTGGCAATTAAGGTTTAAGCTGAGTTCTAAACGCGACCCATTGCCCCCGCCAACTTTTTCATTATTTATCAAGGTTATCTTTATTGGTTCAGTTGAACTTTGACTGTCTGATTTTCCTTATTAATATCGATTAATTGCATTAAGGTTTCTCCTAAATCTCCTCCCCACCACACTCGCGCTTCTAGGAAGTACTTTCCATTGGGAACTTGCGTAAAAGAAAATTCTCCTTTCGAATTACATTTTTTTATTTTTTTATCCGAAAAGTACTCTGAAGGAGCTCCAGACAATTGTACAGGCTTAGGTGTAAAGGTTTTTCCATATGCGTCTTCCTCAAAACCATAAAGAATTGCAAACCTTTCATTTGAATAGTCAGACCTTGCTGTCAGCATTACGTTTTGTCCTGCACATGTTACTATGCTTCCATCAAGTTTCTTTAATAAGAATGCTTCACCAGAAATGACTGATGTCCCTTTTGATTTTGACCAAGCAATCTGCGATGAATCATATTTTTTCTTTACATCATATGTCTTCAAACCTGCACAAGAACTAATAAAGAGCCCCACAGACAATAATATAATATTCATTCTTATTCCTTTTGTTTCACCTAATAATATTATCTCGCTCCTCTTGCAATTTAAAGAGCAACCTCAAGTTTAGATTTTGACATAATGCAAGTTCTAAACTCAACCCATTGCTCCTGCCAACTTCTTTATTTTCTCAATATTTATAAATATAATCCCATCTCACCAACTAGTTTTAGTTTTGCTTCATTAGTGCTTAGCCAATAAAACTCAAATTCCATTCCTTGATCTTCCTCTCCTGAGCTTACGACATGTTTCCATTTGTCAGGTAAGTTTACATCAAACAATTCAAAAATATTTCTTTCATGCAATTGGTTTAAATCCTTTCTAATATAAGACGCTGTTTTCAAAAGTGCTGGATTCTTCAGCCTTAATCCTGATTCTTCAAAAATTTCTCTAAGAACTGCTTCTTCTAATCCTTCACTTTCTTCGACTGTCCCACAGATTACTTGGGGACTTACTTCAGGATACAAAAGATGATTAAATACTAATACTTCCTCTGGATTTCTATAAATATACGCTAATACTTTCTTAACAACTTCCATTCCTCGATCGCTATCTTCCAGGAAATTTATTAATCAAATCAATAAGCTCGTTTAGACTTTGAGTCCCATTAATTATATTATAAGTAAGATTGTTGATAGAATTTTCGATAATCTTACCATTTTCGATTTTCACTAGATGAGGGAACTTCTTGTACTTTCTTAAATCCCACAGTAATTTTTTAAAAAATTCTTTATTTTCTTTACCGCACAACGCAGTTCGCCCCTCCAGCAGGATCGGCTTCACTGAAGAAACTAATTTCCCGTTAAGATCGCCCTCGAATAAATTAATTAACTCACTTCTATTATTATAAAAAAGAAAGACCCTTCCATTGAACTCAACAAGTTTTCTTTTAAAGTCAGCTCTCCTTTTAACTTTAAAAAGAAGGGTAAGTGCTATTATAACACAGGATAAAATAATCATGTCAGTCATTTGATTCATTCTAGCAAAGCACTGTCACACTGAACATAGTTCAGGCAACACATAAGAGTTCTAAACGCGACCCATTGCCCCCGCCATTTATCAAATTAGTCGAACACTTTTCAAGATTATTTTTTTGATGATCTGGTTTTACTAGCTCCTCTTGCTATATGCTTCTCTCCTATAAAAAAATGAATAGTCACTGATGTTGAATCTACTTCAATCTTGCTAATCAAGATCTTGATTAGTTTCCTTTGTTGTTCTGGATCTAAATATCTGTTAAATTTAGATTTTAATTTATCAGTAGCTTACGAGACGTGTCAGAGGGGTTTATTGGATAGTTTCCACTATTGACCGAGCAGATCGAAAGTAGAATGTAAACTTAATGTGAATTGCACTTGCTCTTCGAATCGTTTTTATATGGATGCTCGTAGAATCTTTTAGATAACCTTAAAAAAGGAAAATAATGAAACTTATCTTTTACATTTTTGCTATTTCAGCTTTTGGAAATAATATCAACTATCAAGAGATAGCGATAAAAGAGAAAAAGAAATGCGACACTCTCTTATCGAAATTAGTGGTTAGCTCTTTTATCAAGCTGAATGAGAAGGAATCGGTCGATCTAGAAAGATCTTATAAGATCAAGAATAACAATAAGAGAGCACCTTTTTTTAATAGTCTATCTAGCTTAAAAGAAAAAATGCCCGTTTATAATCGATTTAAATTCAACTAGTTATATAGCAAAGAACTAGATGGTTGCCACTTATTTAGTGAATTTGAACTATCTAAAGCCGCAATCTCAGACTTGAAAGATCTAGACAAGAGAGCGAAAAAATCTATCCTGAATAGTTATTTGTCATATTTAAAAAAATCTCTTTTTATAAGAGAAAACTCATTATTAGAAATCGCTATCCATACTTCGCTCTTAGAAAGGATTACTGATCAAGGTATTTGGAATAAATCTAGAAAGAAAATCACTTCATTAAAGTCAGAAATAGAAAAAAATTTTGAGAGAATTAAGAAAAATAATCCAGATCTGTCAGAAAGGCACAAGTTTTTTGAGTATAGATTAATGCTTGAGTCAAAAGCAAAGCTTCTAAAAATAGCTGGGGATCTCTCCTCATGATAGTAGTGACTTTCACAAAACACTTAGTTCTATAGCACTTGAAAATATTTGAACTCGGGACATCCTCCCCGAGTTTTTTTATGTCCTAAAATCCCTGTACTTCCATGACACCTGATTTTTTAACACCAAAATCTGATGAAAATTTCATACTTATTTATATTGGAAAAATGGCTGACAACTTAATTAATTTTTTCTGGGAGATGAAATGTTCAGATTGGCCAGTATTGCTGCAAATATCTAGAATCGGGTCGATTTATTTTTAGCTGAGTGAATATGAGTAATAATCGCTTCTCTGATATTTGTAAAATCAACAATTCCCAAAAAATGAAATTACCTCCTCATTTTTTGAATTATTCGTAGTTTTTTGAAAAAATCCAGAATTTTATAAATCTCTAGAAGTGATGATGGAAGACCCTAAACTTCTCAACTCTTTTTCCAGTTTTCTTATTTGAGCTACATTGGTGCTGTGATGCTCTTTTTTTAATTTTTTCATAGATAATATCTATTTTTCTTTTATTTATATAGACCCCATCTCTGATCACCCCAAAAATATTTTTACTGTGTGAGATATCTTTTAAAGGATTTGCATTCAAAATGACTAAATCAGCCTTATAGCCTTTTTTTATGAAGCCTGATTTTTTTTTCTTCATGAGTTTTGCTGCATTGATAGTAGCAGACTGTAAAGCAGATAAGTTACTCAATCCAGCTTTAGTAAGAGCTTTAAGTTCTGCATGTAGAGAAAAACCAGGCCAAACGCCAGGAACATTAGCATCAGTTCCAGCTACAAACTTAGCCCCAGCAAAATGCATTTTCTGATTAAGTTCTCGTGTTTTCTTTAAAGCTTTCAGATAACTATTTTTTCCTTTATAAGAATTAAACTTTCTTACGAGTTTATTCTGGTATCGCTGTTGATATACTTTGTTGACGTCATCAATTGTACATTTATCTATATACTGACTCCCTTGAATATTTTTCGCATTTAGAGGAGCAGTAAGTACATTAGCAAAAATTTCTGCCATAAAAAGGGTTGGAGTAAAATATCCATTAAAATCAGAGTGAATATACTTAAAAAAACGAAGTGTTTTTAATTTATCTAAGTGAAACATGTGCAATAAGGTATAGAGAGGATAATCTTTGCCTGCTTCCAGTTTTTTAAAAGGAGATTTTTCACTTTCAAGGTAGCGATAATGGTAACTATGTTCTATAGAGTCAAAAATATTTCTGCTCAAGACTTTTGGATAAAAACTTCCTTCTGAGATATGACCTGCGATTTGCATTTTTTTTGTTTTAGCAAGTTCGACCA
This sequence comes from uncultured Bacteriovoracaceae bacterium, assembly GCA_938017795.1. Taxonomy (GTDB): domain Bacteria; phylum Bdellovibrionota; class Bacteriovoracia; order Bacteriovoracales; family Bacteriovoracaceae; genus JAHDHG01. Next base: position 56,790 of record CALIJZ010000028.1, on the reverse strand, counting down.
GAAAAAGTGCCATCTCATTGGTTAGAGGTTCTCTTAGTTTAACTATATCAAAACCGACCTTTTCAAATCGATCCATTAGGGCCAAAGCTCCTTTCTTATTAACTATTGAACAATTTGACCATGTATCCCAACATTGAAAATCTTTTTCACCAAAATCAATATCTTTTCTATTATCTAGAGCTGGAGTTGCTACAAAAAGATTAGGAGCTAAAAGTTGTCTTTTTTTGATTTTATTTGCAAGAGTTACTTCACTTGCGAAACTTTTCATATTTCGAATACTAGTGACCCCGTTGACTAAGAAAAGTTTTAAATCATCGTGAAGAAATTTTCTTCCTCGTCTTTCAGGACTATGAGTACCAGCCAGGTGAACATGAGCATCCATTAAGCCCGGTATTAAGAATTTACCAGAACTATTAATAGTTTTAACCTTTTTTGAAAGATTCCATTTTGAATTGACATCTTTAATATCAACTATGTACCCATCTCTAAGAAGTAAAGTTTTATTCTTTAATATCTTTCCGTTTTGAACATTTATGATTGAAATGTTTCTTAATAAAAGATCTGGTACTTTATATGTTTGAGAATAAGAATATTTCGAAGAAAGTAGTAAAAGAAAAAAAAGTAGTTTATTCATAGGGAAATTTGTATAAACAAACAGAACGAATGTAAATAATTTTAATCCTTATTGCTTTATCTGAATGACCCGATCTTGAGATTAAGGAGATTTTATTTTGACGGGTTTCTACTTAATTTCCTAGAGATCAATTGCTTAGGAAGAAAGTAAATAGGTCTAGCTAGTGAATATCAAGGATGCTCAACACCTAGAATTACAGCTTAAATAGAAATTAGGGATTTGTTCGCCTTTTTTCAAGATTAAATCTTTCTTTTAAAGATTGATAATCTTCTAAAATCTTTTCGAAAACTACTTCCGGCAAGAGAAAATCCATTATTTCCATCAAGTTCATAAAATAATGAATGATAATAATCATTAATATAAGTATCGGTTGGGTCAAAATACCACTTTACTCCGCAACGGCCAGTGCTTGTGGCTTCCTCTAAACTAGCGTAACGAACTTTATACCGCCTATATAAACTATTAATAGTTTTCAATGAAGATCCACTCACATTTGAAATATTTACTTTATATGTCTGAGTTGTAACTCCAAGTTTTTTTTTTTCAAAATTTAATGGAAGATTTTCAGGACTAAAATCTAGAATATAAGTAAAGAGTTCTCGATTTCTTTTATTTCCAAAAGATTCAACGACTTCATAAGTTCCATCTAGTTCTACATCTGTACACTTTATTAGCGGACTATCACTTGTAGCAACCTGTCTTTTGCTAACAATTTGTTCACTAGCACAAGAAATCAAACATAACATCAATAATAAGCTTAAAAAATTCATACTTCCTTCCAGTTAAACTAATTCAATAAAAAATCTTAGCTCTAAAGAAAACTTATATCAACGGTCAGCTCTAGTCAGGTATTAATAACCTCAACCTCATTACGTATATCATCATAAATAATATGAACGGGGGAAGGTTTGATTAATTTTCCAAAAACTACACTTGAAAGATCTAAGTCATCGCAGCTAGCCATTAATATAATTTCAGTCTGAAATTATAGTGAAGCACTAAAAAGAAATAAAAGAAAAAAAACGTATCACCTAGCTTATTTCTGATTAATTTTTAATCATGAATAAATCGGTTCTGAATGAGACCCATTGCCTCCGCCAACTTTAATTAATGATTTCATTTAAACATTTCTTGAATTTCAAGTGATTTACATTTTACTTAAAACGACAGAAATCCACTTGCTTTCTCGGCCCCAGTATGAATCTTCAATAAATAAGTCTTTAACTTTAAATCCTGCTTTTATTAGTTCCTCAATCAAAAAGTCTTCTTCATACAATTGGATAAACCGTCGATCTATTTTAGAATCAATACTGTCAAAGCTATCCCACTTAGATCCAGTCCCAAGTCTTACCGTTACAAACAAAGGACCGCTCTCAACTATCAGTAAGTTAAGACCTTTAAGCACCTCGCTTAGTTCCGCTTTAGGGACATGCAGTAATGAAGAAGCGCACCAAATTCCTGAGACGTTTTCTTTTATTAATGGCATATCTTCGAAACAACCATCCATGACTTTAAGTCCTTTCGAAATACAAATACTTCTCATTGCTTGGCAAGGATCTATCCCTATCGCAACTAATCCTCTTTCCCTGAACATTTTTAGATGATTACCTGATCCACAACCAACATCTAAAACCACTCCTTGAGGTTTAACTTCTTGAACAAATAAATCCATTGATCTAGAAAAATCTCTATTTATACTTCTGTTTCCTACTTTTCCAAGGAATTTATCGTAATAATTATTATTAGAAAAAAGTCGATCTTTTAAACTCATAAGTTGATTCTAGAAAGAAAAATGTTTTAAGAAGCTAGCTTCTGTCTTGCTTCCCAAAGGTCATACTCTGCTTGCATTCTGACCCACATCTCTGCACTTGTTCCAAGCACAGTCTCAAGTGTAATAGCAAAGACCGCTGTAATTCCACGCTTTTTATTAACAATTTCATTAATTTTTGCACTCGTGCAACCGCATAGCTTAGCAAGTCCAACCTGAGTAAGACCCATCTCAGACATATAAACAGAAGATAATACAACTCCTGGATGCATTGGCATTGAATTAGTAATCATTTTAAACCTCGCTGCTTAATGATAGTTCTCTATCTTAACCTCGGTGAACTCTCCATTTTTAAATTTGAACGTTATACACCAAGGTAATTTTATTGTTACGCTCCAATACTCTTTCCGATCACCTTTAAGTTTATGGAGACGAATATTGGGTGGCTGACCTTTAATTTTTAAATCCTCTATATCTGTTGTTGCGTGCATTATTGTCAGAAGCGCCTTTGCACGTATCCATAAATCTCTTGGCAACGACTTGGAAGAATTTGTCTCCCATATGTCTTTGGCAATCTTTCCTTGAAAACTAATTATCACAATGACTCCATTTGCCTATATCACTATATCACTATTTGATATACAAGTAAACCTCCTTGTAAAAACGATCACTGAAGGACGAATCAACCTTGTAGAATGCTGTGCAAGTTATTGGCCATAGATATGATTTTCAAGTATCCAGAAATAGGTTCAAGTGGAGCCGTCTCCGCCAACTTTTAATGATTCCCATCTAATAAACTCAAGACATTAATTCTCAATTCTGAGATTATCTTTAAATGAAATCATCATTACTAGATCAATATAAAAAGCAGTGGCAGTGGAGAGATTGGAATTCTCTCTTTTCAAAGCTTCCTGACTTAAAAGGTAAAACTATTTTAGATCTAGGGTGTGCTCATGGCGACCATTCTCATGAATTATCTAAACTTGGAGCGAGTGTCATTGGAGTCGATGCGAATCCAGAACTATTAGAATATGCCAAGTCTAGAAATATCCCGAATGCGAACTTCATCCAAGGAGACCTCACAAAACTGAGCTCACTAATAGACTCTCCTGTTGATGGCATTTGGTCCAGTTTTGTTCTTGCATACTTCGTGGATTCTAAATCAATTATTAAGCTATGGTTAGAAAGTTTAAACCCAACAGGCTGGATTGCCTTAACGGAAATCAATGACTTCCTCTCTCACCAACCAATGAGTCTCGCAGATCAAAAAAAAATCACTCTTTTCTATCAAGATGCTCTCTCAAGAAATGTTTATGACTTCTCAAGTGGCTCAAAGATAGAAAAAACATTTAAAGAACTAGATCTAGAAATCATCGAACAAGAGATATTAAAAGATAGTGAATTAAGTGGCTCTGGTAAATCTTCAGAAGAAGTAATAACTGCCTGGTCAAATCGACTTGAAAGAATGGGCGGTCTTAAGAATTTCTTTGGAGATGACTTTAAAAGATTTAAAAATGACTTTCTCATCACGCTCTCTGATGAGGACTATTTCTCTGAATGTAAGTCTTATTTCTGTTTAGCTACTAAGAAATGAGTTCTAATTGCGACCCATTTCTCCGGCAACATATTTTAGTGATTTCCAGCTAGAAGACTTACAACTATAAAGTCTTTCTCATGACTATATTCGTTGTTTTAAATCCAAATTGCTCATAAAGAGCAAGTGCATTTGGATTATCTGCATAAACATGAAAACTCATTTGTTGAACACCATCTGACTTTAGTTTTGCTCCAAGTTCTTGAAAAACTTTCTTAGCTATTCCCTGCCTTCTAAATTTTTCTTCAACATAGATATTATATCCCCATGCCGATCTTCCTTCATCTTTGATTTCAATCCAAGCAAGTCCAGCAAACTCACCTTTAAACTCAACTCCATAAAACAAGTGATTTTCAGTATGATATCCGTCTTTCAATATGCTTTGAACTTGCTTGTCTGCTTTTCTAGTCGCCTCTTCCAATGAAATATTTTGAGCTCTCGCCATACCTTCAATATAATCTTGATGAGCTTTTCCCATGACATGTTCAAACTCATTTTCGTTCATCAACCTAACAACTATCACACTAATCCTTTCCTAAAGTTTTTATTATTAAAGTTATTCTTGAAATATAAGTAATTGATTTAGATATGAAAACAAAGTTACCGATCTTTTGCTATAAGCCATAAAATGGTTTCTAAACACGCCCCATTGCCCCGTCAACTTTTAGTCCTTCTTGATTACTGACCATTCAATGATTATCAACTAAGCTAAAATTATGAAAGCAAATTTAATTAAATCTTCTTGTCATTGCGGAACTCTCAAATTAGAGATTAACGCCGAACCCCCAACTTTCTTAACAAATTGTAACTGTTCCATTTGTCAGCGATATGGCTCGTTACACGCATATTTTCATCCTGATGAAGTAAAAATCCTTACAAAACCCAATACTACTCAAGAGTACTCATGGGGAGATAAGGGGCTAGCATTCGTTCGTTGTGGGGATTGTGGTTGTTACAGCTACTGGAGAAGCTTAGATCCTAAGTTCACAGATCGAATGGGAGTCAATGCCAGGCTCTTTACAAACCTTGAGATTGATAAAATTCGTACTCGCCATTTTGATGGAGCGAACTCTTGGAAGTATATTGATTGAAACAAACAGAAAATCTTACTAGAAAGAGATTATCATGATAATAACTTGGTTCTAAACGCTACCCATCGCCCCCGCCATTTCGACAAATTAACAATGCTTAAATACTGATTAAAAAATTTATAAATAAAAGTTTGCACTATTAGCCGAAGAAATCCGAAAATTCACCAGTCCTGAGTGCAAACCATAAGCTTAATTCAAATTAAGTACTTCATCTGAAAGAATCTCAAAAAAGTCATCAAAGCTAGGTAAACTTGAATTTTCACATCTAGAATTAAAAAATTTTCGATGATAAAAATTAGCACTTTGCCTCAAGGCCTGTCTTTTAGTTCCAGGTCTTTCTTTTGATGAAAAGAAAGAAAAAATATCACTATCACTCCAAGTCCCTACAGTAAGGTAGTTCTCAATCACTTTTTCAGATCCATTATTTTTGCGAAAATAAAAATCAGTAGAGCAATAGACACTATAATACTTGCTCATATAAATACCAGGTGCATCAAGAATCCCTATGCCTACGTTGAATTCCCTTGCTTTCTCATATGCACACTTTATTCTTAAGTCCTCCAAACAAGTCCCATTGTCTTCAATATCTCTAGATAGTTCTATGCCCAATCTTGAGCCTTCCCCATTCTCGAAATCATAATACTGATCGAAGTTATAGCTATCTAACTTGCCTATACTTTGAGAAAAAAGATTCGTTGAGAAATTTAATATAAAAAGTGAAATTATAATTGTTTTTTTCATTCTATACCCTTGGTTAAGATTTAATCTAATTCAAATATAGAATAATACTTTCTTGCTCTCTTAATTTCCTTAAGTGTAAAAATTATAAAAACTGTCTAATTCATGAGCTTCTCTTTTATTCTACAATATTTAAATCACTAGAATTCATAAACCTAAAACAAGGAAAATATGAGTTCTAAACGTGACCCATTGCCCCGCCATTCACAGACAACATTTCAGGCAAAAACAAAAAACTTATCTTTAATATACTTTGATGAGCTAGGTATGAGTCTATCATCTTTTTCAGTTCTTAATCTCCAACATTAAACGTGAAGAATGAGTGTTTGATCTTTTCTCAATATATAGATTAATTAACTCAATTCTAATACTTGAATATCTCTCTATTAAGAATCTTCAAATTTCTGAGAATATTCATATAATTGCTCTAAAAGCTTTGGATTAGCTTCCAATAAGTCATATCTTTCATCATAAGTACCCTGAATAAATAAACCTAAAACTTCTTCCTCTTCTGAAAGCTTATGATCTACTTCATTATCAAAACTTATCAAATAATATCCACCAACTGCTACTCCTAGCCCAATGATTGATGAGTAGATATTCTTTCTTATAATTCCTTTTGCAACATCGTCTGTCATTGTAGAAATCTTAGCTCCCCATTTCGTCACACCGTAAGCTTTGCTTACAAGATTTGCTTGAGGAACAAATTTGGTAATTAATTTATCAACACCTGCTTTAGCAAAAGTCTTCACAACTGCGCTTTTGGCGACAGCCTTACTAGCACCCCCAACCTTTGAAGAAATACTTTGAGGAATTACCTTTGCTGTTAACTTTGTTGAGATTCTATTCAATTTACTAAAGATCGTTAATTTACGAGTAACATTACCTACCTGTTTACTCACTTGCTTTCCTAGATTATCAACCTTGTCAGTAACATTTTTAACGACCTGGGCCTTTTGAGCAATTGGAGCGGTATATTTTCTTATTTTATGTACAATTACAGCTTCAGTGCCGTTGACTAATGAATAGCCGGCTCCACCCAAAGTAAGAGTAAAACCTAATGCTTCGTTTACAAATGACTGAGATGCTCCCTCTTTAGTAAATACTTTTTCTAAGAAATTAATAGAGTCATCAATTTTCTCATGACTTGTCTGAGAAAAAGAGTTTGCAGCAAAAATTAAAGCTAGAATTAAATACGTAAATTTCATTTTATTTCTCCATTGGTAATTTAAAATGTTGTTTCTTTTTTTTCTTTTTTCTTCCATGAATATCTAAATATCCATCTTCATCAAGGTGATCTAATATTAAAGGCTTGTGGTCATAACAATCTTCACAACGATTGTTAGTAACCCATTTCATTTCAACCATTGCACCTTCAATCTCTTTAACTAAAAAATCATAAGGTGCATCTAAATATACTGGTTTACTTTTATAGGTAGAGCAAAGTTCATCTTCTAGTTTGTTGGTACTCATTTCATCCATCATCCTAATTGACTTATATCTTTTAAATGGATCCATTTGATCAGAACAGGCCATAAGGGCCGAATCGAATGCGATATTTGCACCTATATTTACAAGAAGTTTTGAAGTAACAGAAGAAATGGCCTGTCCTCCTCGTAATAAATTATAAAAAACTCCAGCAATCATATACTTATTCGAAGTCTTATAATCAGCAAATATTTTCAGATTAATATATCTATGATCACTGTAAAAATAATCACATACTTCTCCGGTCCCACGTTTTCTGGAGCAATTGAAAATTTGAGCAAACTCATAATCATCAGGGTGAATAATAAATTTAATATATTCAGAAGATTTTCCATAGAGATCTTGATCTTGCTTAAACTTCACAACGAGCTTTTCTTGAGCAAAAACACTGCCAGAAACAAACATGAAAAATAAGATAAATTGCAACCTTCTCATCCAGTAATTATATAACTTAATAGCAATTACTGTTCTCAAATCTAAAAATATTACCTCGGTGTCAAATTACTTTACAAAAACGTCGAAGTTTCTTTAAATTAAAATATGAAATTATTCTTTATATTTGCTCTTCTTTCTCTTACTGCATTTTCCTCCAATACAAATTTTATCTCTAAAGATAATTCAATTGAAATTATTTTTAAAAAGGGTCATCTCGATAATACTTTCAGCATTTCAGTATGTAAGGAACAAGACTCTATAGTTAAAGCTTGTGAGAAAATTACACAAAAAGACCTAACAAAGAAGGAGATCATAAAGGCCTTCAATAAAATTATTAAACGATCAGAATTTAAAATAATTGGGTCTACATTTCTATTAAGTACAGCTGCTATGGTTATTCGGCATCACCCAGATAAAGAGATTAAATTGATGAGTCTCATGGGAGCACTGGTTATTTACGGAATTCGAGGAATTAGTAGAGGCCAAAGAACTTTAAAGCTTATCGAAGCATTGGTAGAGCAAGACTTTATATTAGAAGATATAGAGCTAACTAAGAAAGAAGTATTATTACTAGATAAGCATTTTAGAAAAGTATTTCGATAGCCAACTCTTAAAGACTTTTATGTTCAATGGATATACAACGATAATTGGATGCCTTATCAAAATTCACAAAGATTACAGGTTACCCACTTCTTTTTTTAATCTTAGTAAATTTTTAATTACTCAATTTTCTCTAAGACACTCGCAAGTCTCTTTGCAAAAGTAGAAACTTTACCTTTAATGAAAACTTTCTCATCTTTCAATACTTTATCTTGAATTGTTTCTACTTGCTTGTACTGCTCATAAGGATTGAGTGCATCTACTACAGTAACTGCAATACTCGCAGCTCCGACTCCTAAGCCTACACCAGTATAAATAGCCGCCGCTGCACTACTACCTGTTGCCACAGTTGTGTTAATAGCAAAAAGGCTTGCAGTGAGCCCACCAACACCTGCAGTTAAGATGAGAGCAACATCAGCTACAACACTTCCTGCAACTTGCCACTTCTCTATATTTCTCTGACTTACAAGTTCAGAAATAACATAAGAATCTTGATTTCCAATTCTCTTACAAACGGTTGGATCTGGAACTGAGCATTCTTTGAAAGAGACTTCATCTCTAGATTCAGAAAGTATAACATCTATGAAGGTATCACCTGTCCCGTACACATTCTCAGGCGCACTGAATCCAACACTGGAAAATAAAATTGTTGCAATTAAACTAAGGCTAATAAATTTCATAAAAACTCCAAATTAAAGATATTAATCTTTCTTACCATAGAGTTTTGTCTACTTATTGTTACCCTGTATTTTATATATGATTTTAGTACTCGACCGAATAGATCCATAAATAGAATATACCTTTAAGAGTTAACCAAGAAACTATTTTTTAAGCGCAAAATGGAAGTTGGAAATATCTCGAATTGCTCAATAAAGGGTACTTCAGGAAATACTTACTGTGACTTATGAATATTTGTGAACAATCTCTTCCAAAGCCTTCTCATTGAAACTTTTTCGGAATGAGAAAAACCATCGAATGGTTGATTGAAATAATCGGAACATTTTATTTTTTTTGTTTTAACTTTATTTGTTCTTTTATCTTTAAAAATCTTTCTTTGTGAAACTTCCATGTTGTATTTCTCCCCCGAGTTATGTTCGTTCTTATATAATGCAAAAATTGTTCCAGTATTTACTGGCAATTAAGCTGTTACAGTTTTGAGATTGTCAAAGAGGCATCATTAAATCGTCATTCTGGCATGTTTTGAATTCTTGCAGACAAAAAACACATGAATGAGAGTGGCGCCAATATTGCTTTATTAAAGAATAAATGATGGAGGTTTTTAGATTTTCTAAGTTTATTAATATCTTTTTAGGAGTAAAACATGAGTATTCAAATTAAGTATCGAGGAATCCCTTTTAGTAGAGAGTCAAAAAGTTTAATAGAGTCTAAATTAAGACTAATGTCCAAAGGAAGTAGAGTTAAGTTATTAGTGTGTAGTTTTGAAAGATATTCACAAGAATTTGTATCAGCATCAGTTGTTTTTCAATCTGATTTAGGAAATTTCTATGCCAAGGGAAGAGATAGATCATTGAATAAACTATTAGAACAATTAAGACAAAAAGTTCGCAGGCAATTCATGAGAAAAAAAAGACAATCTTTAGATTATGCTCACACTAATTTTCTTTAAGCCAAGAAGTGAGCTTGTTTTTTTTTGACATTGAGCATGAAGGGTTCCTAAAAAGAATTGATTCGCAATAAAGATTAAAGGATACAAACTTATTCAAGGAGAATAAATTTGAAAATATTATTTTTCATACTAATGGTTCTAGTAACCAGAGGTATTGCTTCCTCTAAGAGTTGTGAACTCTTGGCTCTTGGCCAAGAACAAAAAGACAGAACACTTGCTTTGGTTGATCAATCCCAACTAAGAATGGAAAGCCTTAAAGAAGAATATGAAGCCAATACTAAGTTATACGAAGAATACTTTCAAGATTTTCCAGAAACGAGCATTCCAATAAAAGAAGTCATGCTGCGATTAAATGAAAGTAAATACGAATTAGATAAAATTAAAATGAACCAATTAGTGTATGTTTTTAAAAATATTCTAAGTGACCAACAAAGAAGTCTTGTTCCATTTTGTAAATCAAGACTAACAAGTAGCTTTCTTGATATTTCAAAACTAGAGTCCTCTAGTTGAGATTTTAGTTTTCCCTTCAAGAAGTAGTGGCTTTTTTATGAAACATTAAAACTTCATATGATTGCTAGATCTAAAACCTTGTGCAACAAAAGCCAGCATCGTTACTTCTTTTAACTTATCTTTTCCATACAAAGTTCTTTCTCTTTTTGATCGCTTTATAAACTCCTCGGTAACCTCATGAACAGAGTTAATCATTTCATCAAGGCTTTCTTTTTTAAGGTAGTAACTGCCTCTAATTCCACAGGCTGATCTTTTCTTCGCTTTAAATTCATCCCTTGCGTGATGAAAAAATGCTTCATCTACATCCCAAGATACCTTCTCTCCCAACTTAGCAGAAATTCTAATATCCTCACCACTAAATACTTTTTTCACTCTATTTGCAGGTTCAAGCCTGAGAAGATTCACCTTATCTAATGAAGTCAAAATCAGAAGACATTTCTTCTTGCTTAACCTGTGTTTGTCTTTAACCTTTTGCCAGTTGTAATCATTTGAAATTAGTTCAGTGAAGAAGTGATAATATGATGGTTCTCTCAAAAACAGATCCTCTTGCTTTTTATTTAACGTCAAGGTCTGTACCTTCTCTTTAGATAAAGCAACTAAGTCTGCAAAAGACAAATTGAGTGCATCACAAATCTCATCAAGTTTCCCTACTGAGCAATCTTTATTAGACATCACCTTCTTAAAGCCCGATTCAGACATTCCCAGCTCTTCTGAAAAGCTTTTGTAGTTAAAGCCTCTGGACTTTATAACTTCTTTTAAAACAATAAATACTTCATTTTTCATTGGTTATCTCCTTAATTGAAACCTATTAAAGCAAAGTATATTAACCAGAACTGATTTGTGCAAAAATCTTAAAAGTACCAAGAAAAGGAACCATTCCTATATAAAGAAAGATTGAACCAACAATTTAGTCCTGAACGCGACCCATTGCCCCCGCCAACTTTCCTTAAGTATTTTTTAATATTATTTTATAAAGGGCCATTCTCAACTATAGTTGAACTTCACGAAAGTAATAAGACCTGATTAGCATTTTGGAAGCCGAATGAGTGAAAGAGAGTGTTGTTTTTCTTTTTTGAAAAATTGTATGCTAGGAGCTAATAATCTATATAAAATGGAAAAAGAACAAAGTGCAGTTAATTAAAAAAAAATGAATATTTCGACTAGATCAGGTTTATTAATCCGTCATCTAATTACCATTGTAATCATTGGTGTTTACTTATTTCAATTGGCAAAGGTTATTCCTTCAGGGCAACTTACCTATCAAGGAGATTCTACAAGTAGAGCTATTTTTTCAAAGATTTACTCTGAAGGTCTTTACGATTCTCAAAACTCCTTCAAGTCATTATTTTTAGAAATACATTCAAGTTTAGACACAATTGTTAAAGGGAATATATATACACTTAGTAAATCAGTAAATGATGAACTTTTATTCTTGAATTTTTTAAAACTCTTTAACTTATTCATTTGGGGAACGAGCGTGTTTCTGCTTGTCACCTCCATGAATTCATTAATGAGAACATTTTTTTTCCTAGCCCTTATTCCATTGTTTTTCTCTTCAGGAGTGATTAATCACGTCTCAAGTGCGAATATGGGAGAGAACTTATCAATGTTATTCTTTACCTTAAGTTTTTCTAGTTTTGTTAAACTACAACAAAGAGGGAGTTATTTTCATCAAGTTGTATTTATAGCGAGTGCATTTTGTGCAATTTTGATTAGAAAAGAGATTCTGGTACCAGTACTTTTATTATATTTTTATTCATTCCTGCTGAAAAAAAGTAAGTTAAGGCTAGTATTTAGCGCAATTATTGTGACTTTTCCTTTATGGATAACAGTCATTTATCCCTTAATCTCAGGAGAGGATGGTTTTCACTATGGAAATTATACAAAACTATATGAATTTCCTAAGTTCACAGTTTTAAATATTTTAGAGATGCCTTTATTGAAAGTATTTATCAATGATACGGGAGCGGTTACAATTTTCTTGTATTTTTTTATTCTTCTGTTTCATTTTCTTACTCTGACTAAGCTAAAAGTATTAAAGACAAAGAAGCTACTCGTTGATGGACTTTTTATCTTTAGTTTCATTTTTATAATGGGCTTGGGTTTAGCGGGACAAATACATCAGGCTCCTAGAGTTTTATTTGCAGTGATTATTTTCTTTTTCATGGCACTTTCAAACTCAATTAACATTGGAATTGATTATTTTTATGCAAATAAAATTAAGCATCAAAGATTTGCTAAAATCAGTGTTTTGGCAATTTCATTTTTTATTTTACCAAACTTTAAGTTTGTAGAGAAGTACTTGCCTGACATTGGTTTTTCAGAAGCTACAAGCTTTTTAAATGTAAAAAACTCTGAGAGTAGAATTGTTGTAGATAGACTGTTTTATTGGGACTTTATGGTGATGTTAAATTTGATTGAAGGTCTTGAGTATGAAAAAGTCTGCACTTATGAAATATGTATTACAAAAAGAAATCCTTATGGAGAATTTTCAACAACTGAAGAACGAATGGACTTTCAAGTTAATCAAGTTGCTCAATATATAAAGGATGAAAAAAAATTCTATTTCTTTGGCCAAGGTAAGAAAGTCTTTGATTTAAGTAAAAAAGTTGTTAGCTACCCTACTAAATATAAATCTTTTGCTATTTTTGGTCAAAATATTGCGTGTGTTGATTACATGAATGAAGAAGGTTATAAGAGTTTCTTCTTAGCTGGAAAAAAATTATTAGGGAAAAAAGTATTCTCCAATAAGCAAGCCTGTATTATAGAGGTTTTAAGTAAAAGACAATAAGTTACTTCAAGTCATTAATATCTTAATCTTGAAAGATATCAAGGTCTTACTATTTAGAGAAAGATGTATTAGACTACATTTATGAAAACAGTACTTTTAGCAGGTGGTTTTGGCACGAGAATCAGTGAGTATACACAATCGATTCCCAAGCCAATGGTTCCGATTGGTGGAAAACCCATTCTGTGGCATATCATGAAATATTATTCTTCATTTGGGCATAATGAATTCATCATTTGTCTTGGCTATAAAGGATACGTTATCAAGGAATTCTTTTTTAACTATCATAAGCATCATTCCAACCTAACTGTTAATCTAGCGGATGGTTCTCTTGAGATTTTAGATTCATCTCCTGAACCTTGGAAAATTCACTTGATTGATACTGGTGACAACGTAATGACTGGTGGAAGGCTTAAAAGAATTAAGCCTTATCTCAATGAAAATGAGGACTTTTTTCTTACTTATGGAGATGGAGTCGCTAATGTTGCACTTGATGAACTCTTAAAGTTTCATCATTCTCATGAAGGTAAGGTCTCTATGACATCAGTAGTTCCTCCTGGCAGGTTTGGAGCAATTGAATCAAATCAAAATGGATGCATTACTAATTTTTTAGAAAAACCCAAAGGTGATGGTCAGAAAATAAATGGCGGTTATTTTGTCGTACATCCAAGTGCTCTTAATACAATTGAGGGTGATCATATTAGCTGGGAGCGAGAACCTCTAGAGGAATTAACCAAACAGGGTAATCTGTACGATTTCCATCATCAAGGTTATTGGCAATGCATGGACACAAAAAGAGATCATGATCGACTTGAAAAAATTTGGGCTTCAAATGAAGCTCCTTGGAAGAGCTGGTAAGTGAGATCTCACAATGATCTTGAATGTTTCTTTAAAAATAAGAAGGTATTAATTACCGGGTTCAATGGTTTTAAAGGTTCATGGTTAACTTTGACTCTACAAAAAATGGGTGCTCATTGTTATGGCCTATCTGAACAGCCTAAAGAAGAATTTAAACTCCAAGAAATCTTAGAGATAGAATCTATCTGTAAATGCTTTTACGGTGATATTAGAAATAAAGAATTTGTTCAAGAAATTGTTGAAAAAGTTAAGCCATATATCATATATCACTTAGCCGCACAACCTTTAGTAAGAGAAGCATATTTAAATCCATATGATACTTTTACAACAAATGCTCTTGGAACTCTAAACCTTTACGAAGCAATCAAGAAAACAAATCGTAAAACTCTTGTCCTCAATATCACTACTGACAAAGTATATGAAAATAAAGAGTGGCCATATTCTTATCGAGAAAATGATATTATTGGTGGAGTTGATCCCTATTCTGCAAGCAAATCCACTAGTGAATTAATATCCCGATCTTACCAGAGTACTTATTTTAAAGATTCCAGGTTAATTAAATCAATAAACCTAAGAGCTGGAAACGTTATTGGTGGTGGAGATTTTGCCAAAGATAGAATTATTGTTGATCTTGTTTCTTCTATTTTTGAAAATAAACTTCTCGAAATCAGAAACCCAGCAGCAGTTAGGCCTTGGCAGTACATTCAAGATTTAATATATGGATACTTGCTTGCAGCTTCTTATATCGATGAAAATGATTCATACGAAGAAGCGTTTAATTTTGCTCCAAGTGAAAAGAAAATAACTGTCAAGGAAGTTTGTGATAAGTCCCAAGCGATATTTCCTAAGATAAAAATAAATGTGAAGTTTCAAGAAAGTTCAATTCAGGAGTCACAACTTCTTCAGCTAAATGCTGATTTAGCCAAAAGTACTCTAGACTGGATGAATCTTTACTCATTCGATGAAAACCTAAGAGAAACTCTTTTATGGTATGAAACATATTTTTCTAATAAAGATTTAATTAAGAAATATACTCACGATCTGGTTGATAAATATTTCAAAAAAGCGAGAAATCAATATGGAAACTGAAGATCGACAAGAAATTTTAAAATTGGCGAGGCAGTACTTTGAAAAACACAAGGGCCAAAAAAAATTTAATTCTACAGAAGATAAAGTAAATATTTCCGGAAAATATCTTGATGCCAATGATCTCGAGGCTTTGATAAATGCTTCACTTGATATGTGGCTGACAACCGGAAGGTTTAATAAAGATTTTGAAAAAAAGGTAAAAGCATTCACTCAGACAAAATGGTGCCTTACTACTAATTCAGGGTCTTCTGCGAACCTTTTAGCAATGACAACACTTTGCTCTCCAAGTCTGGGAGAGAGTTCTATTAAAAAAGGTGACGAGGTTATCACTGTTGCTGCTGGGTTTCCAACAACAATTAATCCAATTATTCAAAATGGATTGGTTCCAGTTTTTGTAGATATTGATCTAGGAACCTACAATATAAACGTTAATGAGTTGGAAAAAGCACTATCTCCTAAGACTAGAGCAGTTATGTTAGCCCATACTTTAGGTAATCCATTTAATCTCTCTGAGGTGAAAAAGTTCTGTGATGATAATAAACTTTTTTTGATTGAAGATTGTTGTGACTCTTTAGGTTCAACTTATAACAAGCAACATGTTGGTACTCTTGGGGATCTTGCTACACTTAGCTTCTACCCTGCTCACCATATCACAATGGGAGAAGGGGGTGCTATTTATTCAAATAAGCCAAAGTTGAAAAAAACTCTAATGGCAATAAGGGATTGGGGACGAGATTGTTGGTGTGAGCCTGGTCAAGATAATTCATGCAATAAAAGGTTTGAGTGGGACTGGGAACAATTGCCCCATGGCTACGATCATAAATACGTTTATTCTCATCTCGGTTACAATTTAAAAATAACAGATATGCAAGCAGCAATTGGCAGTTCTCAAATTGATAAAATAAATTTCTTTATTAAGAAAAGAAAAGAAAACTTCAACCACTTAATTAGGATTTTCAAGAAGTATGAAGAATATTTTCTCCTACCTAAAGCGACATTGAACAGTGAGCCGAGCTGGTTTGGTTTCTTGTTAACTATAAAAGACAATGCCCCATTTAAGCGAAATGAATTTCTTAAATTTATCAATAATAAAAGAATAATGTCACGATTGCTTTTTGCTGGAAATGTTTTATATCAACCATACTTTAAAAACATTGAGCATGTAGTAAAAAGTGATTTAGAAGTAACAAATAAAGTAATGAATGACACTTTTTGGTTAGGAGTTTACCCTGGGCTTAACAAGGAACATTATGATTATGTTGAGCAGGTTGTTGAAGATTTTTTCAAGAGCAAATGAACATATTAATTAGTGGAAGCTCTAGCTATATTGCAAAATCATTTTGGAAAGCAATTTCGGCTAAACATGACGTCATTGGATTATCTTCAAAAAACACGGGAACTAATATCTTTTCTTATGATGATATTGATTCTCTTAGTTTTAAGCCTCACGTAGTCTATATTTTTAATGGAGTTCATGATCCTAACTTAGATAAAAAACAACTAGAGAATATTAACTATAATATCCCCAAGAAAGTTATAGATTTTTCTTTGAAAAACAAGGTCGCTAAGGTGTTTCAGATTGGATCTTATTGGCAATATAATAGTGCTGGGATAATCAAACCTCGAAATCAATACGCCCAGTACAAAGAAGAAATTTGCCAGTACATGGAAAGTATTAAGGAAAAAGAAACTAAGCTAAATTCAATTATTCTCAATGATGTCTATGGACCCTTTGATAAAAGAAACAAGATTTTAAATCAAATCCTAACTAAAAATGAGGCTCGAGAGATCTTTCTAAATAGCGATGGAAATCAAGAACTAAATTTTTCTTATCTTGAGGATGTGATTTCAGGATTAAACTTATTATTGGTCAATGAAATCGCAACTGCTGAAAGATTTTTTATCTCTGGTGAGCGGATGTCTCTGAAGAAAGCTCTGAACTTAGCAAGCAAGATCTTTGAATCTAATCTTAAGATTAATTGGGGTGACAAGAAATTCTTAGTTGCTGATGCTTGTGAGCCTGCAAAAAAAATAGAAGGTCATAAGATATTATTTTCGTTACAAAAAGGACTTGAGAGAATAAAATACCTTCATGATAAAAACAATCATTAGCATTGTAACGCCTGTCTACAATGAAGAACTTACTTTAGATAGTTATTTTGCTAGGGTTTTACCAGTATTAGAAGGGCTTAAAGAAAGATATGACTTTGAGTTGATTTTTACGAATAATTGCTCAATAGATAAGACCAAAGAAAAAATTCTTAAATATCAAGAGATGCATCCCAATATTGGACTAATAAATTTTTCCAAAAACTTTGGCTATCAATCTTCTCTTTTAGCAGGGTACCTTGAATCTAAAGGACAAGCTGTATTAGAGCTAGATTGTGATCTTCAAGATCCTCCCGAACTTTTGGAGAATTTTCTTAAGCATTGGGAAGCTGGATATAAAATTGTTTATGGAGTACGAACTTCTAGAAAAGAATCTGCATTATCCAACCTTTCAAGAAAACTTTTTTATCGACTAATTAATTTAATAAGTCCTGAAGACTTGCCTCATGATGCTGGTGATTTCATGTTGATTGATCGAAAAGTCCTGAATAATTTGAAATTATATAATGTTTCAAACTTCTATCTTCGTGGGTTGATTTTTTCTCAAGGTTTTAAAAAAATCGGGGTTGATTATAAAAGATCCGAAAGAAAAGAAGGAGAAAGCAAGTTTCCATTTTTCAAAATGTTATCTTTGGCCATTGATGGGATCATTGCTCACTCTATAGTACCACTTAGAATAGCTACTTTTATCGGCTTATTTTTATTGGCAGCTTCATTTCTATTTGCAATGTTTTATATTGGATTATATTTTTACTCTCAAAACATACCAGCTGGTTTTACTACAATTATCATTGTTTTACTTGCTCTCATTGGTCTAAATTCAATGTTCCTAGGGATAATTGGTGAGTATATAGCAAGAATATATATTCAAACTCGTAACGATCCATTTGTTATAATCGAATCCCATCATCGATCTTCTTTTCAAGATAAATAGATTTTTATATATATTTGCAGTTTAAGAAATTGGAGATTTAGTTCTTGGGAAAAGAATGTACAATCGCTATGTGAACTTTCCATTCGAAACAATACAATTCAAAGGTCAATATTTAATAATAAAAAACTCGACCTTAGAAGCGATTTACTTATATTCATAAAGCACTTTAGTGACGATTGTTTCTTTGTCCCTTGAAAGAGTCTTGCTCTTTAAGGTGCCAAAAGGAATGTCTTGAGCAAACCAAAACCATGAAGTTCCTCCAGAACTGCTAGTAGAGACTAAACATGCTTCATACGACTTTGTATAGACAACCAAGTTCTCTAATTTACCTTCATTTTTCTCACAAAATTCTACAATATCATCAATATATTGCCCTTTGATTTCAAAATCTTGAAGTTCATAAGCTTTTCTATTAATTAACTGATTGTCTATATTAAACAATTTCCTCGTTATGGAATATTTCTTAAATTGCCCTCCACTAATCCTCACTATCTCGTGTGTTGTATAGCTACGATTAACTCCAAATCTATCTTCGAAAGTAGTATAATATTTAACAAAGTCTCCAACTTTTGGTTCAAAAGAAAATAATAAAGTTGAAGAAAAAAGAGAAAGAAAGAGAATGTATTTCATAAAAGTTTCCTTGAGAATATTTATTCTTATTATAATTATATTCCTACTTTCCTGTCATCTTCTTCTTTTCTTGTACACTTGGTAGCCCATAAGGATTCTAAGCTTAATCTATTGCTCTGCTTTCTCTAAAACTTTGATAAACTTTTACGGTGCGACGCTTCACATATAGTCCTAAGAACAGAATCGCTTAGAACTTTATTTGTTGATTGTATGAGTATTTACTATGGCTGGAATGATAACCACTAGCTTTTTCTATTTTTTTATAACTATTAAATCAGCTCTCGTTTGAATTTTATTGCCTTCATTTGATCATTAATCACTTTTATTGATATTATTCAGTATATCTTGGAGGCTCTCATGAGACTTTTTACTCTTTTATTTTTATTATTGATCTCCTGCACTTCAAAACAAGTGGGAAGAGTCGTATCATCTGAAAGCATAAATACAACACCACATTACATAGATGACTCTGAATTTGATTTCAGCTCTCCATCTGAGACATTTGAATTACCAAAAAAACTTAATGAGATTTCTGGTCTAGATTATTATAAGAAGGAAAATATTTTCATTGCTATTAATGACGAAAAAGGACGCGCCTACTCTCTAGATTTTAAGACCAAGCAAATTTCTATAATAACTGATTTCAAAAAGAAGGGAGATTTTGAAGGGATCAGTGTGCAAGATGAAAACTTATTAGTCATCGAATCTAATGGACTTATTTCTAAGGTTGATATTGAAAGAAATGAAGTTGATAAAATAAAAACTTTAAAAAAATTCAAATGCGATTTTGAAGGAATTAAGTACGACAATGAAAGTCAGATGACTTTAGCTTTATGCAAAGACTCACTAAAAAAAGAAAAAGGAAAAACAATCTTTCTACTAAAAGACAACGAAATAGCACAAAGGTTTAATTTTAATTTCTCAAAGATTCCTGGACTTAAAAAGCTAAAGAAAATATCTCCGTCTGGAATTGGCAAAGATCCTATTTCAAAAAACTATTATATAACTTCTGCAAACCCAAGGTTTATCATTATTATTGATCCATTAGGCCAACTTCTTGCTTGGAAGGAATTAGATAAAAAACTACATAGGCAACCAGAAGCTATCGCTTTTGATGATTTAGGAAATATGTATATCGCCAATGAAGCTAAAGGAAAAAAAGCAGTTATCCACAAATTTATAAGAAAATGATTCATAAAAAACTATCTTTCTAGAATTTTTCAAAACTAAAAAGATAGTATTATTTAATTTTAATTATTTATTTAAAGCTTTTACAATTTCAAAAGGAGCAAAATCAAAGAACCTGTTTTCTTTGTCTCCTTTTATCCAAGACATACAATTATCTCCTGACTCTTCTATTACTGAGCCATCAATAGATTCATTCAAACATGTATTGCCTTCCCCTAAGTAATAATAGCCTTTAAACTCTACAGGGATTTCCTCAGAGGTCTTATTTTCTCGACTCCAACAAGAAAACCTGATTCCTTCAGAGATCATACTTATAGAGTCATCTAACGCCGCAGTTGTATTTGAAATAAATTTACCCTTAAGAGCAAAGTATGGATTTCCCGGAGTACCAACATCAGGATTGTCTAAGTCGAGCATCACTCCAATTGAAATCCAACCTGTGTCTGCAACAATATCTCCTATCTCATCTATCTCACATCTATATTGCTTTGCTCGTTGTTCAGCACTGGCTTCACCTGAGTATGATTGTACTCCATCAAGGTGCCCGATTTGGAAAATCACTTCAATTTCTTTTGGGTTCTCTGCTGCAAAAACTCTTTTACGCTTTTTTATTTTTTCGGTCCATTGAGTAGGTAGAGCAATCATTTTTCCAAAAGTCATTCTTATGGCATTGGGTAGTTTCGAATCTGAAAACAAATGAGCAACTAATAGTCTTGTTCTGGCAGAAGTTTGGGCATCATTAAAATTTCTATCTACAAGATAAATTGCTTCGTGAAGCATTAAAGCGGCTCTATCAGTTTCTGAAAAATATTCAGATTGATAGATTTCTTTATTTATCCTAAGGCCTCTTTGTCCAGTCTCCATGAGAGTTAGTTCAAAACGAGCAACTTGTTCGTAGTTACATCCTTTCTCAGGAACGTAAGTAGGGAAAGCATCCTCAGTTTTAGTCAGGGTACGATTTGATAAAAAATGTTTCCCTTTAAAACTTAGATAATAGCTCTTAACCATACTATAGAAGTTTGGAGAAACATCCTTGATTCTATCCAACGCCTGTTCAATTTGTTTTTCCATTGGAGTACTTTTTGACCAAGTATTCAAACCTGCTCCTTCCCAAAGATCAAGTAATCTCGCAGAGCTTATTTTTCCATTTGAATCTCGACATACATACGCAAAACCTCCATTGCCTGTTTCTCTTCCGGCATGTGAATTAACAACAAATATCATCGTTAATAATAAAATTATTTTTTTCATATCTTCCCCTTGTTTAATCATTACTGAGTCTAAACAGTTGAATGTTCAGACAGTATACAGATGATTTAGTTTTTGATTTTTCAAATCGATTATTTAATTTTCTTCGAAAGTTTTTAATTTCTTCTTTTGCATCAGGTATATCTTTTGGATTGATGGCCATGATAATACTCGAGAAGTCTCGCTCATCCAAAGACTGTTCCCTAATTGCTGCAAGTGCCTTTTCTAATACTTGAGTATGAAATTTTTTAATGCTCTCGCTAGGAATTCCACTAGGTGAGGCCGAAAAATCGTCAACTGCCTTTAATGATCCTGAAGCTTCTTCTATTAACCCCAAACGCTTCATTCGTTCAATTCCCGATTTAACTATATGCTCACTGACATCTAACTTCTTAGAAATCCACTTTGGTGAGCTTTTAAAGTTTTTAGTTACAGTTAGTTCAAGAATTGCATAATGATACCAATCAGAAACAATCTGAAAGGCATCCATTGTTAAGTTTTGTTTTTCAGGAATGTTAGTTTTTAAACGTTCCTTCGCTTTTTCTCTCTCTTTTTTTGCTCTTGCATGTTGACTATCAACAAGGTCGCAAAAATGATTTAATTCTTCAGTGTTATACCCAAGCCTAGAAGCTATCTCTTGAGCTGAGTTTCTCGATAGGCCATAACGACCATTCATAACATCAGAAAGTCTTCCAGGTGAGATATTTAAAAACTTTGCAAATGAGCGTAATGAATATCTAGCATTTCTTGAACAGCGTTGTGCTAGCTCTTCTTTTAAAATGGTTCTATAGGTCTTAAGTTCTAAATTCATTAAGAAGCTTATAGCCCTATAGGATATATAGAGTCAACGACTTACCAGTTGAAGTGTACGGGGAGTGTAAGGTGAGATGTCCTATATAACTCACTGCATTTAAATTGAACCTAAAGAAGCTTTTATAGTAGCATTTCCCCTGGCCCTATTTAGCTTCCCAGCCATTGATACTGTGAAGTTTGAAGTCTGAGATTTTCTTAAAAACATATTTGTGATTAACTCTAGATTTTTACAAGACAATCAAAAAAAACTTTAAAAATAGACTTAAAAGATTTCAGCTACTTTTTCAAGAAGTGCAGCATGTTTATTTCTAAGCTCAAGTAAGTCAGAATAATCAAAGTCTTGGACACAAGAAATTTCATTTTCTTTATTTGTAAAATTTGGAAAATCCCAATTAATTGACGAGAAACATTTCACCTTATCGTCGCCAACTAGAGTTGTTCCTAGTCTTAACTTTATTTTAATATTTTTTGATTCTTGTCCTGGATATTTTTTGCACAAGTCGATTAATTTTTCTTTTAACTCTCTATTGTCCCACTTAAGAGCGGTAAAGATATCATCTTCAATAGATTCAACCCAATAAGTTTTTTCAAAATATTGGCACTTAATATCTTTCATTTTTTTTGTTTCTAGATATCGGTGAGCGAAATTTTCGAGATTGAAAACCAAGAGTGCCCCTAGCGAATCTCCCTTATTTAGAGCGGCTAGATTTCTTTGCTTAATTTCTCTTTCTAATTCTTCTTTTGATTGACTATGATCCATAGATGATTTTTAGCATTTCTTAACAAGGTTTGTAAAAAATGATTGCAGTATGAGTACTATAGAGGATAATTATTAATTGGACTTTTGCATAAGTAATTCTGAGATTTTTTGAATCGAATACTCATCACCTATCTCTTTAGCAACATCTATTGGCTTAAACCCTGACCATCCCACATTCTTATCACAGGACCACTTCTCATGTCCCATATCCACAATAGAAAGTATATTTTCATGAGAAAAAATCAAATCAATCTTTAACCTATCCTTTGAGGAAATTGCCAAACTTAATGGAGAAGTAATACAAGCCAACATAGGATTATCTATTACTAGATCTTTTCTTTTTAATAAAAGCTCTAAATACTTTGTGTTTTTCTTTTTTAGAGAAAAGTATAATGCATTTCGAAAATATTTTTCATCATCTCTTCTATTTAAATTTACATCTACTCTTTCGTCTTGAACTAAAATTTCAAAGACCTCAAAATTATTACTCATTATAGAATTAATTAATGGAGAAACACTGAATTTCTTCCCAGAATTATGTTTTATGTTAAGATCTATTTGATTTATATTGATTATATATTTTGCAATCTCTGTATAACCTTTATCAATCGCAATATGTAAAACATGATCTCTAAGATGATCGGTATGATTTATATTTGTAACTTCGTACTCTTCGATCAGTAATTTCAATATTTCTAAGTTTCCAGTGGTTACAGCAATTTTAACTGAGACTTCTAATTGTTTTTCTATATCATCTGGCCCATAAAGATCAGCTGATTTTTTTAATAAATATCTAAAAAGGTTTATTTTATTCCTAGAGATTAAATACTTTGGTACAGAGGTACTGTAATAATGATCGTATGCAAAAGTCCTGCTTTCATATTTTTTCTTAATTAAGAAGTCAATCATATCCTTTTGTTCTTCAACAGGGTTGTTGGTGTCGAGAACATCAAAAAATAAATTCCTTTTGTCTCCATACCGAGTATACTCTTCTAATACCTCCGGCTTTTTTTCAATCAAATATCTAAGTATTTTTTTATTATTGTTCTTTATAGCAAGCCTAACAGAATCAAGTGATATTTTTTTGATATGAGAAGACCCAATTGTTTTTAAGCTTATGTTTTGGTGCTTCATTAACTTTTTAAATAATTTAAAGTTATTATCGTTAATTGTGTGTCCTAATAAATTATATGACGAACCTTTAAATTGCTTATTAGGATTAAAATCACAATATTTCAGTATAGATTCAATTCTCTTATAATCTTTTGAAAAATAGCTAGCTTCGATATCTTCATTACATTTTGATTCATTAGTGAGTGAAGACAATTCTCTTTTAGGCTGAAGGCCTGAGCAAGATAGAAGTATTAAAAGAGTGCTTAGGGTTGATATTCTTTTCATATTTTAAATATCGGTTTATTGAAATATTACTTGACCCAATATTATAAATTCATTAATTAGTATTTTGTTAAATTGGGAAAATCACTTTTAATAATGAACTTTTTAATCGATTATCTATAGAGAGTTTCACAGACTCAAATATATTCATTCTAGAAAGGTAATTAAAGTTAAGATTTCCTCAAATTCGATCTAATTAGCTTTTAAATTATAGTGATTTGGACAATCCTACCTCGCCACTAATGTCAGAACTGAGAGGTTGATTAAATGATATTATTTATTAACAACAAAAAAGGAGCTTAATGAAAAACCTACTATTACTTTTAACATTTTTATCTTGCAATGAGTTTATATCTCAAGAATATATTGAAATTGAAAAGATCAGCGGATTTAATTACAAGTCTGAAATGGTTGAGATGGATTTGCAGCTATCTGACAACCTTCACTGTACTGAAGAATGGAACAATAGTTATGGAGTATCAAGAGAATACGCTAAAGTCTGTGACTCTCTAGGTTTTCAATCAAATGCTGGTTTTTGTAACAAGTCTCATATATGTTCTAATGATCTGGACTCCTCAGTAAAAACTGGATTTAGGGATCAAATGCTTCCGATAGGTAGAGACTTTATAGATCAAAACACTTGTTTAGTATACGGCCAAGAAGTGACTTGCAGTAACTATACTCCAGTACAAGAATTAACTCATTATGAAGAAAGCTTTATTGATCAATGTGAAAGTGCAGGTCTTGAAGTTTATAGGTGTGGTTGCTCTAATCAATATATTTGTTCTGACGAGTTTTAGTTAGATTTACACTATCCTATAATTTGGGTTTTCATTTTCATTATAGACTCAATTCAAAAAATTACTTTATTGAATTGAGTCCTCATGTCTCTCTCAAGAAGTTAGATTTTCCCATATTGCTTAAAACAAAACTCTGCATACAATTATATATATAATCAAATTTATCATTGGAGGATAAAATGAAGTACTTCGGTATACTATTAAGTCTAATTTTTCTAGCATCATCTTGTGGGACAGATACTCAAAACAATGATGACAATAAAAACTCTACAGAAGAAGAAGCTGAAGTCTTAGGTGTTTTTGAACAAGCAAATGCTGCTATTTCTTCTGCCGGAAATGGACTAACTTCAGGCTTCACAGGATCTTTGAGTTCATCAAAGATAACAACTACATGTACAAGTGGTGAACCAGATGGTGTTAGCCAGGGTGATCCAAGTTATGCAGGAGAGAAAACAAACTGCATGTTTAACTCAAATTCAAAATCCCCAGATACCATGATGGGAAGTTACTTTGTTGTAGCTGGTGTAATCTGTGCAATAGAAAAAAGTCATTCATTTACATATGCCTCGGATTTTACAATTCAAGATGGTATTACATTGTCAGAGTTAGATAGTTGTTTTGGTGTAGATGGATTTGATCTGAACGATGATGATGATACATCTGGTTCAATAATCATCTCAATGAGAGAAAAGTCTTTATCTGGTGCCGAATATGATTTTCAAGTAGATCTACAACTAGGTCCAACGTATGATGAGGGATCTGCTCCACATATTACTTTTTACTTAAGAGATTCAAACGGTGTTTTAGCTGCAAAGATTGATCAACCTGATTCAATCACAGAAATAGTTCTCGACTCAACTAACAACGAAGTTCTGTTTGAAAATAAAGACTATGATAACGATAGACATATAAGAGTTAAGATTGAAGGTACATTCTCTCCAGCAACAGGAGAATTTTCATCTGTTACAAATGCAAAACTTCTTCATTCAGAGGGAGATACTGGAAGTGAATCATATTCTGTTATTTTTGGATGGGATGGTACGAATGAGTTTTATGATCACTATTTAGTAACGACTCAAGATGCAGATTATGATACTTGTCTTGGAGTATGTTCATCAATCACAACAACTTACAATTCAAGTTTCCATGATTTCACTGGAAATTCAATTAGTGTTTATGAAGGTCCATCAACGATCTTAAATCTTAATACCTTTGATATGTCATTTTAATATTTTTTTCTAATCGGTCGTATAAATATTTTATACGACCAATTAATTCTATTATTTTTTTGTATAAGTAACTGTGCTTCCATTTTCCAGTTTTACAGTTAATTTATTCTCATCAATCTGGTAAGAGACGGTTCCTTTATCACCAGGTGATCCTCCCTCACAAGTTGTTATATTTTTAAATACATTAAGTTCCCAATCCAAGAAACCACATTTTTCAATATCATTAAACTCAATCACTCTTGAAGCAATTGTCGGAGCTAAGGATTCACTTATGACTGTAATATCTAATCTAGATTCGAAATCTATATAGGAGAAACTTCCTTGTAATTTCTCAATGATTGAGCCCGTACAATCATCGTTAGTAAACTCTTCAGAGATATAGGATAGGGTTTTATCACTATTGATTGACAGAACTTCAGTATAAGACTGTGGGTCATCATTTATAACTAGAGGATATTCCTCACATGGTCCTTGCCATTGTCCCACCAAAGAAGTTGAGTCTTTTCCACAAGAAAACATAAGTAGTATAAATATTAATATTGTTTTCATAACAAGAGCGTAACCTCTTTAATCTCTTAGTTCAACTGCTTTAAACACTTACTCGATTAACAATACTTATGTTCATAAATAATTATAAAGATTTAGTTTTGATAAACTTCAGTAGTGCTTTTCAGATTAAAAAAGAACGAATAACGTATCTCATGGATTATATCATTGAAAAACACTTTGAACTTAATGAAAGCATGTTGCGTGAACTTCACTCTATATATTCCCAACTCTTTGATGATGCTTATCCGATTGAAAATCTAAGAGAGCGCTCAACCAACAAAATAGACTACTTAGTATTAATAGCAAAGAACGAATCACACACATTAGGTTTTAAAGTTGGCTTTGCTGAAGATGGACTTTTTCACTCATGGATGGGCGGAGTATTAAAAGCTTATAGAAAAAATGGAATTGCAAGGGAACTAACTGAGATCCAACATAACTGGGCCAAGATCAAAGGCTATAAAGAAATAAGGACTCATACAGATCATCGCTATAACGATATGATGATTCATAATATTCGCAATGGTTTTAAAATTGTTGGTACAAAAATCCGGGCTCATAATGGAGTAAAAAAAATAATAATGATAAAAAAATTAAGCGATTGAAAAAACGTAATTAGCAACAACACTAATAAAAAATTTATATGTCTCAAATATCGAACGCAATACGACAAGGAGAAATAATACAAACCAGAAATATTCAAAGACATATGACATTACTTTTCCAAAAATTGTTAGTTCATCACCTTCGAGTCTTTTTTCTTTACGCTCTAGGCAACTTAAACATTGATTACTTTCTTGCCAACTAAAAACAGTTCTAAAATCCATAATAATATATCTCTTGCTACACTGAAGACACTTTATTCCAATTAACAAAGAAAGAATCACTATCAATATAAATAACAAAATTGTTCTTAGATACATTATATAATCAGGAACTGTTTCAAAAAAAGGGTTTTCATAAGTTCGAGTCAAGTAAAGAGCAGCCAAGATTATTAATAAATTGAATCTAAACACGTAATAAAACTTCCGTTTTTCTTGTCTATAATTAAATCTGAAAAGTGTGAACCCAACCCTTTAATTGCGGCGTAAATAATTATAAGTGACATTGCACTAAACCATAGAAAATCAAAGACAACTGAGTTCATTATAGTTAAACCTAACTTTTGAATTCAATTTTTTCAAGTGATATCAAATCTACATTTTACATTTAAGGTTTTAAAAGAGACCATTTTATCTGGAGACAAATATGACTACTTTATTTAAGCTAATTTTATTAATGACTTTACCAATCTCTTTATTTTCTTATGAAAGAGAATATGACATTGAAATTCAATACTACGAAAACAACGAAATCATCTCAAATGGTCGTGTTATTACTCTTGAAAATAAATCTGCAACGATAGAAAAGAGTGATGACACCAATAATACATCAATTAAAATAATCCCTTCATATACTTTAGTTGATGGAAGAGAAAAAATTCATATTGAATTAGATCTAAAACGAACCCGAGGATTAAAGAAAGACTCTAGCTCAAGATTAAAGACAGCTGTGTTGCTAACAGATGGATCTGAAGGAGTATTCAAAATTGGTACCATCAACGGAATCATTCAAAAAGTTCACCTTCGAGCTCTAAGACAATAATATAGAAAGCTTCTTGTAAGTTAGGACCGATAGAAAAGCACTAAATCCAAGAGCTCCTCCCTGATAGGGTAAATATGGAAATACCCAAGTAAAAAAAAGCCAGAATAAAACTCCAATAATAAATGATGTACTTATCCAACTAATTTCGACTTTAGTCATACCAGCAAAACTAGCACCAAAAACAACTTTTAAGTAGTTCGATGTATCAATATAATAAGAACTTTCTAAGAACATGAACATCCCATAGAAAAGTAAAGTCACGCTAGCTGAAGCCTTTACACTATTCCAACGTAGTCTTCTTACTAAAACTTGAGTTAGTAAGCATGATAAAATGGATAAAAACATCAAGGAAATGATAAGACACTCCCAATTATGTAGGTGGTGATAAAGGCAATCGTTCCGAGTTTACCTCCAAAACCTCTATATACATTCTTACTAGTAATGAAAACTACTGTTAATAGAATTAGTAATATAGAAATCTCAACATGCGAGTTCAGTATTTCTTTTACCCCTATTGCTGCAAAACTTGAACAATAAATCACTTCGCTTCCAAGCTTATAATTTAAACATTTCTTCCCACATAGGAGGCAGCCGCTAAAACCAATCAAAGCTGATGACAAAATAGAATTATAGTTCATCTCTATTAAGAAGTAAGTTGAATAAAAACCCAAACAAGTAAAAATTAAAGTATAAATACTTTCAATAAATTCAATCTTTGAAACTTTAATTAAAGTTCTCCAAATGATAATCAATATGGTTTTTTATAAAGCTTGAGATGAAATAATAACTATGATCATATCCTTCTCTATAATTTACGAGAAGGCTTTGGCTTGATGATTTACATATTTTTTCAAAGTTTTGAGTAAGAAGCTCTTTTTCATAAAACTCATCATCTAACCCTTGATCAATCAAAATTTTACTATTGCTTGTATTCCCCGAGCCCACTAGTTCACATGCATCATATTGTTTCCATGTATCAGTATCTGGCCCTAAATAACCCTTAAGTGCTTTCTGCCCCCAAGGGGAAACAACTGGATTCACGATGGGAGAAAATGCAGAGATCGTTTTAAAAGTTCCTTTCTCTCTAAGTCCAAGAATTAAGGCCCCATGACCACCCATAGAGTGACCGGTAATTGAAAAAGAAGATACTCCAAAATCATTTCTTAAAATATTAATTAAATCTTTTGAAATATAATCATACATTTTATAATGCCCCTTATATCCCTCAGTCGTTGCATTAACATAAAAACCAGCACCTGTTCCAAAATCATATGACTCACTTTCTTTAGGAAGACTCAAACCTCTAGGAGAAGTATCAGGACAAATAATCATTGTATCAGAATCAGCCAAGCATCGTTGAACTCCACTTTTAGTGATAAAATTTTCTTCATTGCAGGTAAGACCTGAAAGCCAGATGATTGCATTTTTTATCTCTTTTAGATCTTTTGGTAAAAATGCAGAAAACTTCATCTTTGTTTTTGTTGAAGCACTTTCGTGTTCACAAAAAATCGTTTCTCCATCAAAGCTCTTATGTTTTTTTAATAATTCATAAGCCATTTATTACTCCATTGTATAATCGATAACAGTTCTAATACTTTTACCTTCATGCATAAGCTTAAAGGCTTGATTTATCTGACTCAAAGGGAGTTTATAAGTAACAAGATCATCAAGGTTGATCTCTCCACTCATATAACGATCAACATATCCTGGAAGTTCAGTTCTTCCTTTTACGCCACCAAAAGCACTGCCTCGCCACACTCTTCCAGTAACAAGTTGAAATGGCCGCGTTGATATAACTTGTCCAGCTCCAGCAACTCCAATAATAATTGATTCTCCCCAGCCTTTATGACAACACTCAAGAGCAGATCTCATTAACTCAACATTACCAACACACTCAAAAGAATAATCAACTCCACCATCGGTTAGTTCGACTATTACTTCTTGAATTGGTTTTTCATATTTTGTAGGATTTATAAAATCTGTAGCTCCAAATTTTTTTGCCATTTCAAATTTATCTTCATTAATATCAATAGCAATAATTCTTCCTGCCTTTGCCATTTTAGCTCCCTGAATAACTGATAAGCCGATTCCTCCTAAACCAAAGACTGCAATGCTAGCTCCTTGCTCCACTTTTGCTGTATTAAAGACCGCTCCAATTCCAGTAGTTACACCACAACCTAATAAGCATATTTTATCAAGTGGTGCTTCTTTATTTACTTTTGCTAATGACACTTCTGGAAGCACACTATATTGAGCAAAGGTAGAAGTTCCCATATAATGATAAATTGGTTTTCCATCTTTAGAAAATCTACTTGTTCCATCTGGCATAAGTCCTTTTCCCTGAGTTGCTCTAACGCTCGAGCAAAGATTTGTTTTTCCAGATTTACAAAACTTACACTCACGACATTCAGCTGTATAAAGAGGTATAACATGGTCACCAATTTCTAAAGTTGTGACACCTTCACCTATTTGTTCAACAATTGCTCCACCTTCATGGCCAAGAATCACAGGGAATACTCCCTCAGAATCTTGACCAGATAATGTATAAGCATCAGTATGACAAACTCCAGTTGCAACCATTTTAATTAAGACTTCACCTTTTTTTGGCATTTCTAAATCAACCTCTTCAATTTTCAAAGGTTCATTAGCGGTCCATGCAACAGCAGCTTTCACTTTCATTGTTTTTTTTGTCATACAAATTTCCTATAATTTATCTAAGTTTTTCCCAATTTTTTAAAATATTTAATATATGATTAGAATCTATTGAAGAACAATAATTGGCTTTATATAGTGATTGATTCTTTTTAGATACAGTTAAGAAAAACTTCTTCTCAGGATCAGCACGTAACGGATGTGAACTAGTATTAGTTAAATACTTCAAATCTACATATAGATTCTTTTCACAAAAAAAATCTTCCTTATGCGTCTCGTAGGTAATTACAAATAAATCCCAAGGAATAAAACCATCTACTCGAGGCCATAAGTTCCATAAAAACTTCCAAAGCTTGGATTTTTTATTTAGCCATTTAAAATATGAATTTATTTGAGATGTCTCATCCATAACTCTAGAGTTCCATAATAAATCATGCATGCTCTCAACAGGAATTAGTGTTAAATTAACCTTACTTTTTAATATAGTAATAATTGCAGCAAGATCTCCATCTACATTTGTATCTGGAAAATTAATTTTCCCTTTAAACTTACTCACTCCTTCAAGTCTTCTTCCTCCTAAAAATACTAACTCAGATATATTTTTAATAAGGTGAGGATAAAAATGAACTAAGGTTGCAATATTTGTTAATCTTCCACTTGAGAAGACTTTTAACTTTCCTTTTTCTAAAGCATTTTTTAATCCTAGAACTGCGGGAGTAATTTTAGTGATCTCTTCTTTTGAGCTTGCTCCTTTAAAAACACTGATCTTCATTTTTAGTTTATTTAAAATAAGTTGTGTTTGTTTCTTTTGAAAGTCTAAGTCTGTAGTATTTCCATGTACAAGACTAAGACCTACAATCTCATAGTTTTTATGATTAAGAAGTAAATGCGTTAAAGCATAGGCATCATCGACATCATGAGCAAATTTTCCAAATCCCAAATCGTAATCAAACCATACTCTATCAAAAGCAAGTAGATTGAAAGTGCAGACAATAAGAAGTACTTTGAACATCACTCTAATATATTACAAACTTAGAAAAACAGCTAACTTTTATTGATTATTTAGAAACGAATGATTTCTTTGCTTTATTAAATAAAGTAACAAGGCAATGAACGATAAAGCCCCAAATTACGCCTGAAACGATAATGAGAATCTTATTTACCCAAGGATTTAGAGTGTGAAAAAAGTGCTCTAAGAAGGCTACGCCATGAACAATGATTTCAAAACCAACTAGCAACATCGCAAACGTTCCTACGAGACTAAGAATTTTCAAAAATGTAGGCATAGATTTTACAATGAAATGTCCTAACTTTTTTATTAATTCAGAGCTGGAGTTTTGGGCCATATATAATCCAAGGTCATCCATTTTTACGATAATTGCAACTGATCCATAAACAACAAATGTAATAGCAATTGCAACAATGGCCATAATAATTATCTGATTAATAAGATTAGTATGTATAAGAGTAGAATATGTAATTGCCATAATTTCAGCAGATAAAATTAAATCCGTTCTGACAGCACTGCTGATTCTTTTTTCTTCTAGTTGTTCAGGTGTAATTTCTTCAAGTTCTTCCGTGTTTTTTTGCTCATGCTTTTTTCCAAATAGTTCTAGGACTTTATGAAATCCTTCTAAGCATAAATAACTACCTCCCAACATTAAAATAGGAGTAATCGTTTGTGGAAGATAAAAACCTAATAAGAGAGTAATAGGTCCGAGAAATATAAGTTTATTGATTACAGATTTTTTAGCAATATTAAAAATTATACTAAGTTCTCTACTTGGATCTAAACCCACAACATATTTTGGCGTGACAGCAGCATCATCAATGACAATTCCACTTACCTTTGTGGCTGTTTTTGAAACCTGTGTTGAGATATCATCGAGGCTTGTCGCACTTGCTTTTACTAAAGCAGAGACATCATCGAGCAATGCTAATAATCCAGAACTCATGTTTAGAGCTTAATTTAGGTTTTAATATAGGTCAAACTATACGGTAGGGATTTGGGTTAAAATTATTTAAATCAATCCAGTGGTAGCTAAAATAAAGAACTTTCAATTTTTAATATTAATAATTCTAATTCAGCCTCATCTATCATTTGATAACCAACTTCTTTATCGTAACCACCGCAGTATATCCCGGGGTATTTATCAATAAAGTCTTGGAGCATATCTCTACATTTTAGAAGATCACTTCTATCAATAAACGTTCTACAATTTCTTGAAACGTCATTATAATCAGAAATAACATAACTCCCACAATCTACTCCATCAAGGTAGGCACTATTAGCATCTCGAATTTCTCTTTGTCTTTGATCAAATTCATTTACTGAATCATCGTTATTCCCACATGATACAATACTTAATAAAAGAAATAATCCCAATATATACTTCAAAGTTGCCTCCCCAAAAAATTTATATTTCTATAGGTAGCATTGACTTATCAATTTATGGATACGAAAGGTAATATTTACAATTAGAGCTATGCACAAAAGATTAGCAAAGATAGCCTGTCTTGGCTTTAACGTAGGACCATGAAAAACCCAATAAGTATAAAGATAATCCCAACCCAGGGCCTATATCTATCTCCACTGTTTTTAAATACCGACCTGCCGTCAGTAAGCCTTAATAGACCTCTAGAAGTTAGAGGATTTATCCATTTTCTGTAGATAGATAATAAAATACCCGAAAATATAAGAACGATTCCAATGATACTTATAGCATTATTCATAGACTAAACTCTAGCATAACCAATAGAGCTTTTCATAAAAGATTGATCCAAATAACTCTATTGAGTTGTAAAATCCTTATTCAAAATTTACAAGACGTGTCAGATTAGCAATGAATATTAATATAGTGTTAACCAAATATTTAATGTATCTTGTTTTCAAACTAGGAGGAAAAATGAAAACTTTATGCTTAATTTTAACATTTGCTACACTTGTAAGTTGTGGTGGAGATGACGGAGACTCAAAGAGAAATCCAGCCAACAACACACCTGTGACTTTGTCTGCAAATTCTGCATGGTCATCTTGTGAGGTTTACGACAAAACTCAGCAAAGATATATAGACTGTAGAGCAGTGAAAGCAAATAAAAACATGGCTTCTTTCAAAGAACAGATGAGCGATCAGTGTGACCAAATAGATGCAAATGAGAATTTTGAGGCTCATTATACAGAGAATTCATTATGTCCTTTAAGTAGAGGAGATGTATTAAATCAAACTTGTGTTAATGAAACTAATATTGCTGGTATAAAGTTAGAAATGTTGGTTTCTATTTTACCGGCAGATGATGAGGACTTAAGTTCAACTATCGAATCTGCAAAAGAAGTTTGCTCAATGGCCAATGGTAAAATGGGTTCAAAAACTAGATGGTTTGTTTACTAGAAAATAATTTTCAAGATGTCTTCGTTCTTATCTTTGACTTAGATAATAGCGAAGACTTCTTCTTCAAAAGATAAATAAAATGGCTAATATAAAATTAAAACCGATAAATAAACTTGAGTCATGGAATACTAAAGAATTGAGAAAACTACGTATCACTGTAAAAAATAGAATAGAAAGCTTAAGCATAAGCTCTAAAAACAAAAACTTACCTCCCAGTCATCCACTTTCAGAGTTAGAACTTAATGAGTGTAAAGAATTGCTTGAAAAGGTAAAAAAAGCAGAAAGAGATCTCTTAAAGTAACCTTACTTAACTAAAGCTTTATAAATTAAATATCCAACGACTCCGTCATTAGCCGCGTACTTTAATTGAGCTGGAGTTAAAACTTCTCGCTGCCAATTTGAAATCTTTGCTTTTTTTGATAAACGAGCTCTCAAAAAGATAGCAGTTAATGCTCTCAAACTAAAATTTATAATTTGCCTATCTTGAGCAACCTTGGCTAAATCAACAAAGTTTTTCTCCTCAAAGGGCGTAAGTTTTTTCAATGCCTTCAAATCATCATTGATTGCAACACCGGCTTTTACAATATTGGGATCTTCAAGGATTGCTGTCAACTCTTTCAAAAGAGGAAACTTATTTAATCTAAAAAGATAAGCATGAGTATCAGTTGCAAGTTGTAGTAGAGAAACATCATATCTTTCACCTTTTTTAAAAGCAGCTTTTGTTTCAGTATCAAAACCAAGAATCTTTTCACTCTTAAGGGAATCGATGACATCTAATGCTTTTGATCTTGAATCAATTAGAACAACCTTGCCTTCAAAATGAAACAAGGGCAATTCATTGATTTCGTCTTTAGTGATTGATAATTTATGAATCATATAAACTCAACTCTACACTTTTATAGTACAAATTTAAAGCTTGTAACTTCAGGCCTAGCTTAGTCTTCACAACTGTATATAACTGATTTAAGATGAAGCTATGTATAGAAGAGAATTTATTGCAAGTTTACTTTCATCCATAATTTTCTCATCCTGTTCTGGAAAATACTTGAGAGCTCTTGCAAGCTCAGATTTAACTTATGACGGATTAGTGCCCCTGAAGGGTCCAGATATTCAATCACGATTAGGGAAAAAGTTATTATATTCTAAAGATAAAAAAAAATATGGAAAAGGTCGAAATGCCAGAAAATTTTCAAATCTAAGAGAGATTTTTCCTATAGGGGAAATTGATTTAAATCATCTTAATCCTGATAACCTAGTCATGACTGATGAGAATTATTATACTCGAACTGAAAAACCAAATTTATTAAATACTAGCCAGCTAACTCATATTCAAATTAAAGAAAATTTTGAAAACCCAACATTCTTACCAATACAAACTATTGCCGATAATGCTACTTCTCAAGGTGTAACGATGATGGAATGTGCCGGCAATGATAAGTACTCAGGGTTCAGATTAATGTCAGCAGCTAATTGGAGTGGTGTAAGCTTCAAAGAATTTATCACTTCAAAGATTTTTGGAATTACTAAACTCGGTGCTTCATTTACTCATGTACTAATAAGCGGCTTTGATAAAAGTACTGAATCTGGCTTTAACTGGAAAGGAGTACAATCCACGGCTGGAGCAAGTTGGGTCTTCACTATTAATGATCTTATAAAACAAAAATCTTTTTTTGCGACAAAAATGAATGGGAAGAATCTATCGATTGACAGAGGATATCCTTGTCGCCTAATTGTACCAGGCTGGTATGGATGTGCTTCAATCAAATGGGTTAATAAGATTGTTTTCTTTAATGCAAATGCTTACACCCCAACAACTGCTCAAATGAGAGAATTTTCGGATAGAACTCACCAAATAGGAACCCCGCAAATTATATCTGAATATAAAAATCCTGTTATTGACTACACTGCGATTCCTATAAAAGTTGAGAAGTGGAAAAAATTAAATGGATCACCAATATATCGAATAATTGGCCTTCAATGGGGTGGACAAAATACAAGACCTGACTTGAGAATTAATATAAGTCATAAAAATAAAGATTTAGAAGTAAATAAAATCGTCGATTCTGTAGAAAGAAATAATTTATTATCATGGCAACATTGGTGGTATTGGTGGGAACCAAGCAAGACAGGTCGTCACCAAATTACTCTTAGTTTAAAAAATTCTAAACATCTTTCAAGGAGACTTGATGATAAGTATTATCGTCAAGCAGTTTATATTTCAGATATATAGTTTATAAATCATTAATTTAAATTTCATCTAATTTAGTAATAATATTCGTCGAAGTACCAGACTTTACTTCAGTAAAAATCCTTCTACTTTTCATACCAGGTGAACTTACTTCAAATTCAATAATAGATTGATTCATTTTTTTCATTGGAGAATCAAATGAGTATGAATAGAGTTTTTCCGCAATCTTCTTAGGCCTAACTCCAAGCTTGAATATATCTGCCAAAATTCTTCGATTACTCTCTGGGTAAGTTAAAACTTCCACCTTGGGGGCATTTGAAGATTCAATATAGAGAGTTACTCTAAATCTCGATAACTGCTTTTGGTTATCAATTTGTTTTTGCTCTATATCTCTTCCATTCAAATGATCTATAATTGGAATCAGTGCAGGATGCCCACAGTTTATATCGTTAATACACTCAGGTGGAATCTTAGCAATACCATGTCTATCAAATTTAAAATGAGACGCCTTCACTAGTATATAAGGAACAGAATTAAGTGGTTGAGCACCACAAGTAAGTTCGTTGTTTTTATATTCAGCCCTAGCATCTAAGAAAATTGAGTTCGTTCTTGAAGAATAAACAGGAACAATATTATCATCTTCACCTAAAAGTCCACCGTGCTTAAATGAGTAGCCTCCAAAAGAAAGTGCTCTCGTTTGTGGCAAGAGATTTTTTTGAGCATTGATAAGTTGGTAATAGTTTAGAGAACCATATTTCATTCCTATAAGTTCTTGCTTCCCAAATGGAGATAATCTTCCATCAATAAAAAGAAAAAAATCACCCCATTTTGCAACATGAGCACCATGGAAAGGAGTAGACAATGTAATGAAAGAATCGATTTTATGGAAATTAGGTGATACTTTTGCCAATTCAAGAAAAGCTAAGCCAACTAACCCGCCTTGAGAATGCATGACCATAGAAAAAGTATCATCTTTTTTCAGCTTATTAAAAACACTTTCTTTTTCAAACTTTTTTGCAAAGTCCCAAATAGTTTTAAATCTATTGCCCGTATCGTACTCATAAGTCTTTATTTTTATACATTGATCTAATAATTGTTTTTCAAGAGTTTCAGCCATTGAGCCAAAGGTTGTTCCACTGGCTGCTATCCCATGAATCAAGTATATATAATGGGTCCCCTTGCAATTGGCGAAAGATGAAGATGTATAAAGCAATATAGATAATAGTAAAAATAGCATTTTCATACATATTTACTACCATACCCTCAATCTTTTTTGATTCGATACATGCAAAATTTACATGCTCATATAAAGCAATTAAGACAGTTGTATTTTACAGATGAGCAGCTAATTTTCATTATTAGTAATAAATAAGTAGGACGACTTTTCCTTGTATTGGAAATCAAAGCTATTTAAGTAAGAATAGGCTCTCATTTTAATAAATTCTTAAAGGAGTAAGAAATGTCAAAATTTAATGAAGTATTTGAAAGATGTACAAAGCAAATTGAAGAATCTACTGATTCATGGAACACAGATTTATTAGAAGCTATTGCAAAAGGCCTAGGACCTTCAATCTATAAAGCAGATGCAATTTTAGTATCTACTGGCAGTAAAGAAGAAGTAGATAGAATTAGAACAAACTTTATTCACAAGAAATTTGGAATTGAAGGCAAGAGAGCTGAGGATGCTATAGAGTATGCTACGAATAAGCTTGGTAGCTCTAATAGAAATAAGTTAAGACCGGTTTTTTATTATTTCATAGTAGAAAGTTTAGGCCAGCAATCTCACTATATTTCTAAAAAAGTTGCTTAATAAACACAAGGCAGCTCAAAATAAAGTGAGCTGCCTTATTTCTAAACCGTGGCTCTATCTTGATAAGAGCTGATCTTTTTTTCCTTCATAAGTTTCAATAGCTTGTCGCAAACATTTCCTGCAACTTCAAGTCGACCAAAGACTCCTTTTAACACTTCAGTTCTTAAGTCAGGTCGCTCTTCTAACAAGGGGGTAAGGACATCATCTCTCCATCCTTGTGCATGTTTGATATCTACTACACTATGCTCACTTACATAAACTAAGTCTTTGTCTCTAAGTCCTACCCTCTTAAGGCCATCATATATATAATTCATTTTTCCAGGCACCGCCATTTCAACACATAAAAGAGCTCCTAAGGCTTGAGTATTCTTTTTACGATTCAGGCTTGATTTGAAATAAAAATTGGCTAAAGCTAATTCTTCCCAACAATATTTCGCCGGATTTTGGATATGCTCATATTCATCAATATTTAGAGCTTTCATTAGACTAATTCTTAGTTTTCGATGAGTTCTAGCTTCCTTACCTTTCCCTATCTCATCCCAAAAGTTTGAAGCAATCTCTATTCGTTTTTGTCCATAAATCCCTGGCATTAGGTAACATAGGATGTCAGAAAAACATAAATCAAATGGACCTTCTTGTCTGATATATTCTCTTAAATCATCTAAGGTTGCACTTTC
Source organism: uncultured Bacteriovoracaceae bacterium (assembly GCA_938017795.1). Taxonomy (GTDB): domain Bacteria; phylum Bdellovibrionota; class Bacteriovoracia; order Bacteriovoracales; family Bacteriovoracaceae; genus JAHDHG01. The sequence continues at coordinate 17,555 of CALIJZ010000028.1, read as the reverse complement.
TCTTAAGTAAGAAAACAATTCATGATCAATTCCAGATTTATGATTATGGATTGTTTTTTCTAGATCATTAAAAAAATCTTGTGAATTTGCAAGTTGCTCTATTTCACTTTCATATTTCTGTTCTAATATTTTATCCCAAACTTTTTCCAGCTTTGTTCTTATCGATAAGATTTGTAAATCATTTACATCTAGAACATCTTCTGACCATGGAGAAACAAAATGGCATATATAGATTTCATATAACGCTCTATGAAGATTTTCTAAACCTTGCTCTTTACCTTCACTTATATCTGAAATAATTTCTTCTACTTTTAAATTTAATATCTCGGAAACTGTTTCATCTCTATAAAGCTCTGCTTTATTGTAAGTTCCCTTCATTAATCTTAAGATTTGATGTAATGTGTTCATGTTTTCTTCCTTTTAAAGAATTTAACGTTTCTAAAATCTCATCTTCCGTATACAAAGATGCTTTTATGTTTTTTTGATATTCACTAATTAAGTTCCTTGCTCTTTCTTTTCTTTTTGTTGATTTTTCCGACCAAGACTTTACTAGTTTTTTATATATCTCTGGAATCTCTTCTTCTTTAACTTCAAATCTGTTTTCTTTTATGAACCTTTTTAATCCATCTAATCCAGATCTAATCCCAAAGGTCTTAAAAGCTTTTGTGCCTATCTCGTGAGCATCTGTTATATCAAAAATATCAGGGCATATTTTTTCAAGCTCTGTCCTAATACCGGTAGTAGTAGTACTCGTAATGACTCCTGTCACTGGAGTTGTTGGGCTTTCTATCAAACCATAAACTTGTTCAACTTTTCTACTTAATTTAAAAAGGTTTTCATATTTAAAATATGGAATGTCTTGGTTGTATAATTTCTTTAGCCCATAAGCTATCTCAGCTAAAGCAGGGTGACCTGCCCTATTAGCAAAACCACCAAGAGAAACATCCACTCCCTGCATTCCCATTGACAGGCCAATGAGAGCATTGCTTGTCGCAATTCCAAAATCATTATGGAAATGTCCATAGAACTTTAACATCGAGAATTTTTTAATTTTTTGTTCAACATAAGTTTCTAATTGATCAGGTCTACAAGTTCCAGCACTATCAACCAGTCTAATTTGAGAAATGTTATTCGAAACAGCTACCGATAAAAAATAATCAATAAGATCTAAGTCAGACCTAAAATAATCTAAAAGACCAAGCATAATTCGTGATCCATTCTTTGATTTATTTCCACTAATGAAGTTTTCGAACCATTTGAAATTAATTTGCTTTCTTTCACTGTCATTAAGCTTTAACCAGTCATCCATTTTAATTTTCTTTATTTCTGTTTCATTAAAAATTTTAGGAAATAAGTATTTGATTTGTTCACTAGATGCTCCATGAATGGCCAATATCCAAACAGAGTCACTTTCAATTTGAAACTCCTCAAGAATCTGATTAGTTTCATGAAACCTCTTACCTAAGTGTGAAATAATAATAAATCTTTTATTTTTCGATATTTCACCAATTTTTTGGAGTCTTAATAATTCTTTTAATAGCTCTATGTTTTCAGGAACATCTGGAAACATCCCGACAACAATTGATCGAACTCCTGAGTCAAGTATTTGCTTAGCTAGTTCTACCTTAGTATTAAGGTCAACATAATAAGGAGACCTTTCTGATCCCTCTCTAAGGGTTTCATCAATCAGGTCAATATTGTGTTTAAAGTTCATAATTTCTACCTAGTTATTATCTCCACGAGCAATCTAACACCAACTTACATTTGGTGGATTAACATAGGTTAAGAATATAAAAAAGTATATTTATTCTAGATACTCACATTTTTAACCTTCTGCACTAAAGGTGCTCTCCACTAGGTCTAAAGTGCATTAGCGGGATATAAAAACCTAGCTTTGGTAAAATAGAGCAAAGGTTTATATATGAAAAAATTACTCATTTTCTGTCTGATTTCATTATCATTATCACCCCTAACTTACTCTCGCTCTCTTAAGTCTAAGCTTGCAGTAGTAAGAGAAATATACAAAAACCTTGAGACTAGAAAATACTTCGAAACCTTCTTATCTGAGTTATTAGCAGATATAGACCTCTTTACTCCAGAGGAATTAGAAGAGTTTAAAATTACTCAAAAATCAACAACAACATTGAATGAGACCCAACTTATTCATCTAGTCGATAAATATGACCAAGTTTATGATTTGTTAGATCGATATGTTCAAGAAGTTGTAAAATCTAAAAAATCAATTGAGAGTTTAGCAAAGGTACGAGAAAACTTAAGAGTTGAAGCTTCAAGGTTTTTCAATAGGAATAATGTTGAAAAAGATTTAAGAAATCTATTCAAAGCTACTGAGCCATTTAAAGTTAAAGAGCGCTTAAACAAAAATGCGGTAAAACTATTTTTTACTCACGAAAGAATTAATAGAAATCTTAAGGAAAGTGATAAAGAGTTTTCACACTTCATTACAAATAATCAGGGAGAAGAACTACCCGTACAAAAATCAGATGATTTAATTAAAGAAATTATTCGCAATATTAAGTCAGCGACTTCAGATATTTCAATAAACATTTATGAATTCAGTATTCCTGAAATCGCTGATGCATTAATTGAAAAGAAAAAAACGAACCCTGAGGTTATAATAACTGTCGGTATAGATTTGGATGCTGTAGAGCATAGTGACTCAGTTAAAAAAATTGCAAAGAGATTAAAGAAAGGAAAAATTATAGTTCATGAAGTTGATTCAGTAGGTATTAATCATCAAAAAATGATTGTTATTGATCATGGAATAAAAAATAAATCAAAAGTTATCCTCTCATCAGGAAATTTTACAAACTCAGGGATTGCTCCCCTTGGTGATCTGGCAAACTTGACTGAGGCTGAACGTAAACGATTGCTTAAGTCAGAAGATGCCGAAAAAGTATTAAAATATGCTAAACCAAATTCCAATCACATGGTTGTAATTAAAAGTGATAGTCTAGCTGCATTTGTAAAACATAATCTTGATTATACTTTCTCTGGCCTTCGAGGCTCAGAGTATCCAGTCAGTGGAGCATTTCAACTTATAGATACAGCTCCAGAAAAACCAGTTAATTATTACCTAACTTTTGCTCCTCAAGGTGGACTCGATGATATAAATTATAATTTCATCGGAAAATTAATTAGAGAAGGAAAAGGCCCCGAAATAGATATGATGATTTTTGCTCACTCATCAGAGATTATCTCAAATGAAATTCTAGAAAAAATAAAACTCACTATCGCTAATGGAGAAGAACCCATTTTAAGGTTTGTTGGTGATCCACCATTTGCCAAAAGAGAGTGGTCGCAATTTCTAGTAATGGCAGGTTATAAAGCAACCGTAGATCCATACACTGGAATTACAGTTTACCAAGAAGATAAAAAATCAAGATTTCTAAAAGAACTGGGCAAGGATTACTTGGAGAAGATGAGAAAAGAAAGTGTGTTTGTAGGTTCATCTGAGTATGGAAATAATTGGATTGAGTTAGCATCTGGAGAGAAAATCCCACTAACTTCAAAGATTCATAGTAAAATCATCCGTTCAGGAGACGCAACACTTGTAGCAAGTTCATTTAACTTTAGTGGTGGTGCTGAATCTAACAATGAACAAATTCTAGCAACGAACAACCCTCAAGTTGTCGATGAAATGTCAGGAGCAACAGAATACTTAGCATTAAAGTCATTTCAAGAAGGAAGAACTGTTGAAAACATAATTAAAGCTGAAAATGTAAAAAACAAAGCATTGATTAGAAAAGTTCGGAAGATAAGAAAGAAATTAATATCTCAAATTTCAGAAGGAGTTGATGATGATATTATAAGTGAAAGTATTAAAGAAATAAAAAGACTTCTCGGAGTTAATAAAACCTCTAAACTTATTTTCACTCTCGGCCAAGAAATCCCGATAGACTCCCCTTTTCAGAAAACAAACTTTATTTTTGAATTTGATAATAATATCGTAAAATTTGATCGTAAAAAATTCACTTACGATGATTTCATTAAAGCCTATGAAAGTGACAACCCATCAAAGCTCATGGGACCCGCTTTTAATGAGCTCCAATGGGCACTTAAAGGAAAAAATGGGAAATTAGTAAAAGTCTATTCAAAGAAAGTCTCTAATGAAGATTTAGAAAAAATCTTTGCTTTTCTTAAAAAGAAAAAACATATTGAAGACACTGTTCCTAAAAAGAATTTCATACAAATGAAAGATACTGCTGAAGTTGTAGCCTTTGTTAACTCTGAAACAAAGAAACTAAGCTCTAAGAAAATACCCGCTGGATATCTTGAATTATTAGGAGCCGATGGTGAAACAAAAGAAAAACTTCATCTTTTCTCATTCTCAGCAAGAACTAAAGAAGATGTATCTCAAGTTTCAAAGTCACTTTCCAAGGATTCCAAAAAACTAACAAAAACCGTTAAAGTAGGAATTTTTAATAATAATACTTTAAGCAGAACCAAAGCTGACAACTCTATTTTAAATAAAGATGGTTCTTATAGAAAACTAGACTTAAATGAACTACTAGATTGGAAAAAAACATTATTAACAAATTGTAAAATATTTTTATCAAAGAGGGCTAAATGAAATTTTTGACTATTATTACTCTGCTACTTCTTTCATGTAGTAAGACCATTTCTTTAAGAACCCCAGCAAATGAAACAGATCATTCATCATATATGAAAGATTTAATAAATCTTCATGATTTTGTCCTAAAGGATGATTCAAAATTGTTTTGCTCTCAAGGAAAACTAACTGAAGCTTATGAGAAATTGTATGGACTTACACAAAACGACATTCAGCTAGAAAAGATTAAACCTGAAGATAAGTCAAAAGCAATAAATTTAAGTTTTAATATAAGAATTGATTCAAGAAAACATTTAAAATTTATAAATGAAAACCCTGACTTTAGTGATTGTTATTCAAAGTATAGAGATTTTACAAGAGCATTAAGATATCTTGAAGATTTTTTAATCGAAAGTGTTGAAAAAGAAAAGCTCGGGATCAATACTTATAAAACTCTAACAGGTTTTGGAACATATTTTTTAGTCCATCCAGATTATAAAACTTCTTTTACTCATTATAATGATCTAAAGTCAGGTGATGTTGTTTTATCTAGAGGTAAGGCCTACACAAGTGCAGCTATTTCAAGAATAGCAGCTGATGATGCTCAATTTAGTCATATGAGTTTCGTTTTTAAAAATAAAACAGGCCAACTTTTCACAACAGAATCACATATTGAAGTAGGAAATGTAACCGCAGACATTAAGGCCCACATTGATCAAAAAAATGCTAGAACAGTTGTTTTTCGTTATGTTGATCCCGAAGCTGCAAAGCTAGCAAGCCAATGTATGTTTAATAGAGTTAAGAAAAGACAAGATCAAGGTCGTATTATTGAATACGATTTTGGAATGGTATATAACAAGGCTGATAGATTATTCTGTTCAGAAGTTGCTTATACTGGTTTCCAATGCCTCAAAGACAAAATAGATATTCCATATACTAAATCAAGATTTTCAAAAACATTATTACCTTTTCTAAAGTCTATTGGTGTAGCAGTTAATGAGAGAAATATTGGAAACTTTAAAGTTCTAAGCCCGGGAGATTATGAATTCGATCATAGATTTGAATTAGTAGCTGAATGGAGAAATCCAAATGAACTAAAAAAAATCAGAATGAAAGATGCGATTCTTACAAAAATGTTTGAATGGATGGAAAATGAGCAATTCACTATTCATACTAAAATCACAGATAAAGCAAAATTTTGGATGGCTTGGAAAATTCGAAGAAGTAAGTTCAAACGCTTAAAAAGTTATATGAAGTTAGAGGAAAAAATGCCTCTAAATATGTCTACAAAACAAATGGGAACTTTTGGAACTTTAGAAAAAATCGGCGAAATGATGTATCAACATTTAGAAAAAGTTTCTAAAGAAAAACAAAGATTGCTCTCATTTGCTGAATCTCTAGAAATCTTAGAAGAAGCAAGAGAAATAGAAGAAAGAAAACCTTTATCAGCTCAAACTTGGTACAAATACTTTAATGCTAAGAAGTAATTTAGTTCAGTTGGGTAAACTCTAATAAGCTTAAAACAAAAGCACCTAATTGATTAAGGTTATAAACTTCATTGAAAGCTTTGGTATTAGATTTTAATTTATAACGACCATTACAATCTTTGTCTTCTCTTATAGAAACTTCCTTATCTAAAAATAAAAGCTTTAAAGACCTTCCTCCTGCATCACAAGGATAAGCATCATATTTCTCCATTTCTAATTTCAACAATGCCTCAGGATTTAAACTGCTAACCTTACTATTGATAGATTTCAAGATAACTGGATTTAGTTTCATCACAAGTTTCTTTAGTGCACGTTTATTATCTTTATAGGACTTCCAAGGAGTTGTTCTTGTAAAAACTCTTCCAGATTTAGCAAAAAGAATCTCCGTTACTTCCCTATCTTCCTCCTTAACCATTCCAGGCATCTTAATATACTTTAAGATTACATCATCTTTAACCTGAGAGATTGAACTTGAGATTGAACTTGAGATAGTCCTTTGAGTGTTTGTGCTCATTGATGAACAAGAAAATAATAAAAATAATGCTACTAAAAACTTCATTGTTTTGCCTCGTCAATAAATTGAATGTTAACTTCCTTACCAAATGGGTTTTCCGTACAACCCACAGCTTGCATTGTTTCTGGGACACTTAGACCTGCCGGTAACTTAACAGAATATCCATAAGCTGTTTTTAATTGCTCCGCTGTTAAGTTTTTTACTTCTCTAAAATCAGCATTTGTTAAATTCGTACACTTAAAAGATGCACCCTTAACGTTAGCATCTTCAAATATTGCATTTGTTAAGTCTGAATAATTAAAGACCGTATTTTTTAAATTCGTATCAACAAAACATCCGTAACTAAAATTCATATTTGAAAAACGCTGATTTTCTAAATTTTTATTTTCAAAATTATTAGCTCCTGCAGTTTTGGCTCCAACAAATTTGCCTTTACACTTTTCAGTAACAATTGCTCTCTGGCCTTGACTACATGAAATTACTAATAAAATTAAAGCTTTTATCATTATTTTGTTCTCTTAATAATGTGATATCCAAATTGAGTTTGAACTGGTTCAGATGTTGAACCTACTTCTAAAGAATATGTTGCTTCCTCAAATGGCTTAACCATCATTCCTTTTCCAAATTCACCAAGGTCTCCACCTCTTTTCCCAGAAGGGCATTTTGAAAAATCTTTTGCCAGAGTTTCAAATTCAGTTCCTTCTTCTAATTTTTTTAACAGGTCTTTTGCTTCGTGCTCTTGCTCTACTAAAATATGACTTGCTTGAACTTTATCCATGATTTTCTCCTTAAATATATTGTTTTTCACAATTTAGCATATTTATCCTATTTTTGGGAAGAGCCAAGAGTGCTGATATTGCTCATATCCATTGTGAATACATAATTTTTTAGAATTGAAGGCCAATATTATCATTCCTCCACCAAGGCATGCTTCAAATTACCATCTTTTCAATTAGACCACTTTAGAGATCTATAACCTTTGATTTTAATTTTTTCAAAGAAGTGATCTCTTTAGGAAGATTATTTAAGATTTCTTCTTGTACCTTAAGAATAATTTCTTCTTTATAGAAAATCCTAGATGAAATTATGCTGACTTCTCTGACGGGGGTAGGATCTTTAAATTCTCTGAGTTGTTCTTTTTTTTCTTTCAAGCTTAATGAACCAGCACATAATTTTGGTATAACTGTAAAGCCACCAACTTTTCTTACAAGATTTGTTAAGACCTCTAGGCTTCCACCTTTAAATCTAACATTTGATAAAACTGAATTCTCTTCCTTAATCTTACATAGATTTAAAGTTTGAGATGTTAAACAATGACCTTCTTCCATTAACCATAACTTATTAAAGTCTAAGTCTTTTAAATTTATTTTTTCTAATTTAAACTTATGAGATTTTTCTAAAAATAACATTAACGGCTCATAAAACAATACTCTTTCAACGATTTCTGAATCTCTTAAAGGTGTTATCAAGATTCCTGCATCTAATCGATCTTCTTTTAATAATTTTAAAATTTCATCTGTTTGCAATTCATTTATTTCAAGTTGTAGCCCAGGGTATTTACGAGCAAAGCTATGAAGAAATGTTGGTAATAAATATGGTGATAAAGTAGGAATAATGGCCAATTTAAATTTTCCATTTATTTCTTTTCTCTGATCTCCTGCTTTCATTAAAACTTCTGCTTCTTTTATAACTCTCCGAGCATGATTTATAACTTCACCTCCAATAGAAGTAATAAGAATAGGCTTCTTGGATCGATCAAAAATAATTACTCCAAGCATTTCCTCTACTTTTTGTACCTGTATGGACAAAGACGGCTGGGTAATACCCAGCTCTTTTGCTGCTCTCCCAAAGTGAAGATGATGGGCAAGTGCTAATACATATCTACATTGATCAATCGTTATCATAGTTACCAGCTATCGTAGCATATTTATCATTAATTTCAACTATTTAAAAGGTTATGAGATATTCCTAGTCAGGAGGTACACAATGGTACAAATAACAAACATAGATCACTTAAATTTCACTGTTTCAGATATGAATAAAACAATCGATTTCTACAAAGACCTATTTGGTTTCGAAGTAAAAGAAAAAGGGGTTAGTTCTAAAGGCAACCCTTTTGTCATTATTGGAATTTCCAACAAACTAGTTCTTTGCCTGAGTGAAAGTAAAGATAATTTAAATTGTGATAGCTTTAATCACTTTGGAATCAATGTTCAAGACTTTGATGAAACACTCAAAGAAGTTCAATCAAGAAAGATTCCTCTTTTATATGGTGGAGTAAATTCTTATGATAACTCTCGCTCTATTTATATTGCTGATCCCAATGGAATCCAGATTGAATTATCTGAAAATTTTGCTGGTGGTTTATAAATTTTAATATGCAGGGAGTAGTTTTCTCCCTGCCATTTTCCAGGAGGAAGAAATGATAGATATAGGAATTGGTCCCAAAAAGAGAGAAAATATTTCAAAAGGCTTAGCAACACTATTAGCTGATAGCTATACCCTTTATTTAAAGACCCACAATTACCACTGGAACGTAACTGGTCCAATGTTTAATACTCTCCATACAATGTTTGAAGAGCAATACACTGAATTAGCAACCGCCGTAGATGAAATAGCTGAAAGAATCCGATCTCTCGGCCATAGGGCTCCTGGTTCTTATAAAGAGTTCTTAGCATTAACTTCTATAAAGGAAGAAGATGCTAACCCAGACGCCAAAGAAATGATTAAAAACCTAGTTGTTAGTCATGAAAGTGTAATTAAAACAGCGAGGTCTTTATATCCAGTTATTCAAGAAGCCAGTGACGAGGTTTCAGCTGATTTGTTAACTCAAAGAATCCAGATCCATGAGAAAACTGCTTGGATGCTAAGGTCTCTGCTTGATTAGTATTTTGGTATCTATTTTAAGCTCAATTTTTCTTGCCACAGATCTGTGGCAAGAGCATTTATTAGATTCAACAAAAAATTCGCTAACTCCTTAGAATTACGTTGCTATATTTCATCGCTTGTTAAAAATTCCACATCAGTTAAACTATAAACGGTTTTACAAAGAAAGTTGATAATGCTGAAAATTCTAAAAAAACCAAATCCCAAAAAATTCAGTTTTTTAAGATTTAAATATTTCCTGCCGGGGTATTTATAATGTGACTCTCTTAAATATATAGACTAATAAAAAAAAGGCCCTTAAGAATTTATGGGCTTTTTTTTATGATATTTTTTAAAATTAATTTCTAGAATGGGATATCATCAGAAGCAAAAGTTTCATCTGCTTTAACTTCATAGTTAGGCATTGCTTCTGAACCAGCACCAGTATTTGTATTTGCTTGAGCAGGCTTATTATAATTTTGAGAATTATTAGAGTTTGCATTGGGATTAGATCCTAAAAACTGTACTTGGTTACAAGTTACTTCAGTTGTATATCTTTTATTCCCATCTTTATCTTCCCACTGACGAGTTTGAAGTTTTCCTTCCATATAAACTTGTCTACCTTTTGAAAGATATTGATTACAAAGTTCAGCTTGTTTTCCCCAAACAACAATTCTATGCCATTCAGTTTTCTCTGTTCTTTGACCAGATGCTTTATCCGTCCAGTTCTCAGATGTTGCTAATGAAAAGTTACAAACCGCTGCTCCACTTGGTGTATACCTAAGTTCTGGATCTGTTCCTAATCTTCCTATCAAAGTTACTTTGTTTACGCTCATGTTAATCTCCTAATATTTGTGGCTATAAAGTATTTTAGTTAATTAGCTTTTACAAGACGCAGCTCTAACAAGTCAGAAGATTCTAGGATTATTTCAAATCAGAAATTCTACTCAAACTTATACATCTTCAGTGCCAATTGTCTCTGAATCGCATGGTCGACAATAGGAGCTGGATAATCAGGGTGATCTAAGATTGGAATATGTAGCTTCTTAGCTTCTAATGTGGATAACTCTGGAACATACTTTTTTATATACTCTCCATCTGGATCAAATCTTTTACTTTGAGACCAAGGATTGAAGATCCGAAAATATGGTTGAGCATCACAGCCAGTAGAAGCAGCCCATTGCCATCCACCGTTATTAGGAGCAAGGTCACCATCTAATAAAACTTCCATAAAGTATTTCTCACCCCACTTCCAATCTATTAATAAATCTTTGGTTAAAAATGAAGCAACAATCATTCTTACTCTATTATGCATCCATCCAGTTTGCTTAAGCTCTCTCATTCCAGCATCAACAATAGGAAAACCAGTTTGTCCTTCTTTCCATTTTTCAAACCAATGCTTCTTATTATCCCATTTAAGATTTTTATACTTTGATTGAAATGCAGTTTTTTCTACTTCAGGCCACCTGTATAAAACATGGTAATAAAACTCTCTCCAAATAATCTCTTTAAAATATGTGGCCCGTCCTGAATCATCTTTTTTTTCATAATAATCTAATCCTAGATAGTGAATAATTTGAGAAGTCGTGATCGATCCATTTTTTAAAAACATAGACATTTTAGAGGTACCAGGCACCGATGGAATATCTCTTTTATTTTTATAATTACTTATTTTATTTTTAAACTGATCTAAGGTTTTTAGAGCTGCTCTTAATCCACATTCAGGAATAGGAACATCAACTTTTTTACTATTTTCTCTCGAGTATTTTTCTAGGTTTTCAACATTATCAATTCCTAAATCATTCCAAGTCATTTTAAATAGTTTTTTTGCACTCTTGGTAGGCAAAGCAAGATAATCAAAACCTTTTTCTTGAATCTTAATTCTCTGTTGCACATCCTCTTTTTTAAAGGCTTCTAACCACTTTCTAGAAAAAGGTGTAAAGACTTTATAGCCTTGGCTAACATCTCCTCTAAAAACTTCATGGGGCTCAATAACAAGATGATCTCTACAAGTTTGAACTTTTACCCCATAACTTTTCATCAACTCTGAAATTGATTTGTCTCTAACTCTAGAAAATGGTTCATAATCACGATTACAAGTAAATAAACTAGGCAATGAGTTAGATTTGCTCAAATTATTAAAGAGATCCTTGAAAGCTTTCTCAGGCCCTACATCTAGAAACAATAAATCACTACCTATATCTCGAAGCTCTTTTTTTAAACCAATAAGTGTATTAATAAATAATTGAAATCGATTAACTGAAAAATCAGGACGGGCCAGGAAGGCTTTATCAAAGCAAAAAACCCCTAACACTTTTCCACTGTTTTCTTTCCAATTACGTTGCAGTGCAGGGTTCCCAGCTACTCTAAGATCTCTTCTAAACCAATGAATGCCATAATCTTCAATCATAAACAAATTACCTTGCTCCTATGTGTTAGATTTCCTAAAACTTCAATATGTTAATCAAGAAAGCATACATCTCACAAGGGCTAAATATGAAATTTCTTCTTATTTTATTAATGTCTATCAATTCTTTTTCTGTAGTTTGGGAAAGTAAAAATAGTTGGGATCTTGAATGGGAAAAAAAATACCGACAATGGGTTCTCAATGATTTTCAAGCTAATACCTACTCTAAAGGAAAATATAAAGGAATCATCACAGATTGTGCTGACGCTGTTTATGCATTGAGAGCAATTTTTGCTTATGAAAACGAATTACCATTTGTAATTGCCAATACTCTAGGTGGAAGAAGTACAACTTTAAATAATGAAACATCAGCTTTTGACGAACAAAAAGAAGGCGTTGAACGACTCATTGCTTTTATCAATAACTTTGGTCATATCGTTGGAACTTTATCTTTAGCTCACCATGATACATTTTCTATTAATGTTGAAGAAATCTCCCCAGGTGATACATATGTGACCGTAAATCCTGATTTAACACGACATGCTTATATCATTAAAGGCATTGAAGAAACTGGATATTTTGATTTGCTATCTTCTACTGTTCCAAGAGGAGTTAGAATTTTATTAAGACAATACGGTCCACCGACTCCTTTATTTTCAGAAGCTCCTTTTGGATTCCGTAGATTCAAATGGCCTGAACATTTAGATAATCCTGATGTTGAGATCTCGGCTGAGCTTGGGTTTGGTTTTAAACAGTATGAGATGCTTGCTCAATACGGAGAAAGTTTTTTTGGTGAAGTAAGAAAACTTATCAAAAAGAAATCAGAAACGATCAAGACAGAAATTAAAAGAGTTTTAGAAAATATTAAAAATCAATTCAAAAGTAGAGTCGAAATCGTTAATGAATCTATTGAGTATCAAAAAGAAATAAAAGGTAGATGCTTTAACGCTGCCGAATATGATAGTTATTCAACGCCATCTAGAGATAAAAGAATCATTGCTGCACTGGATGCCTTAGGACAATCGTGGATCAAAGCAAAGGATGCAGGTAATACTTTTGCAGTAGGTGAAAAAGAGCAATTAGGATTAGATTATTTAATATCTGTTAACACCAGTGAAAAAGCTGGAAAAAAACTCGAAAAAATGCTTAAGGTAAAGTTTAGAAAAGGACTTTTTAAGAAACCTAAAAAAATTGATATAAAAAGGTTTTACTTTGGAATTAAAGATGGATCTGTTTCTACAAATCCAAATGATTCTCTCTTACAAAGATGGGGATTTGAAGACAAGGAAGTAGATAAATCAATTTGTCAGAAGTATTAATACTTAGTGAAAAAAAACCTTCTTATTATTCTTGGTCCATTATCAATACTTACTTTTTTATCATTTTTCTTTCAAGACTTAGGAAAAATGAAAGAGCTAAATACTCAAAAGAAACATGACATAGATCAACCGAAAGTTGCTCAAAAAACCAGACTATTAGAAAGCTCAGTAAAAAAATCATCTATTCATAATAAAAAGCAATGTGATGAACTAAGTGCCAATGACTTAATTAAAAGTATGGACAGTTTTTTTGAAGATCAAAGAAAGATTAAAACTCTAGAAGAGATTACACACTTTGAAAAAAATGATGGTCATACTCATGTCATTAAATTCTCTTATGATCCACAAGGAAAAAAGAAATTAGCTCACTTTAAATTATCTGATGATGGCTTTCCAATTGCTCAAGAGCTTAGTCTTTTACAAAGCTACCAACCCTCCAAGAAACTTTTAGCAAAACTCTACTCAGGAAAGAAAACTCTATCTTTAGTAAAAAAATCTTTTCAATACGGCTCATCGAGTTTTTACGTAGAAATTGAAGATGAAAAAATAAAATACTTAAGCTTAACAAGCAAAGATAAATTTAAAACATGCAAAAACCTTAAAAATAGTCCTTTATTTTTAAGCTGTGCTTGCAGATAGATCTCAATTTTTCTATAGTGCATTAAATCAAAATGAGGAAATCATGACATCAAACTCTGCAAATAAAGAAGCTTTTTATATTCTAGTCTCCATTATACTTGGACTTATCGTTGGGTTTGCTTTGTATTATTCGGGTAATCAAGAAATGGCTAATTATATTAAGCCTATTGGAGATGCCTTTTTAAAACTTTTAAAAATGATTATTGTCCCTTTAGTTCTAGCTTCAATCTTTATGGCCATTATTAATATTGGCTCACCAGATGAACTAGGAAGCATGGGAATTCGTGCTATGGCCTATTATTTCACCACAACTGCTATCGCAGTGTTTATTGGAATTATTATGGTGAACCTTATCCAGCCTGGAGTTGGCGTTGATATCTCATCAATCACTTCAGAACTAAGTGCAGCTCAAACTGAGAAGTTTGAAAGCAGTGGTAGTAAAGGCCTCGGGAGTACGATCATAGGAGTATTATTAGATGCTATTCCTACCAATCCATTTAAAGCTATGGCCGATATGAAAATCCTTCAAATCATTGTTTTTTCTCTCTTTCTTGGAGTTGTTTCGTTGATGAATAAGAAAGTAGCTATGCCACTTATTAACTTTATGGAATCTTTAGAGAAAGTTTCTATGGTTATGATTGATGTAATTATGAAGATCGCTCCTTTTGGGATATTTGCTCTAATGGTTTATGTCATCGCAAACTCTGGTTTTAGCGCCATCTATGGACTCTCAAAATATATGAGTGCCGTTATTCTCGGGTTATTTTTCCACTTCATAGTTTTAGTTTTAATTGCGGCGTGGAGACATAAAAGCTCACCATTTTTTATTATTAAATCTTGTCTTCCACCAATGTTAACAGCTTTTTCTACTTCTTCATCAGCATCAACTCTACCTGTTACAATGAACGCTGTTCAAGATAACTTAGGAGTAAATAAAAAAACTGCTCAATTTGTTTTACCTTTAGGTGCGACAATAAATATGGATGGAACTGCTTTATATGAGTCAGTTGCAGTCATTTTCATTGGTCAAGCTTATGGATTAGACCTCTCTATTGCTAATCAGATTATCATCTTTATTACAGCTTCACTCGCTGCCGTTGGAGCCGCTGCTATTCCAGGAGCAGGACTAGTTACAATGAGTATTGTTTTAAGTGCCGTTGGTTATCCGTTAGAAGGGATCGCACTTATTTTAGCTGTAGATCGAATCTTAGATATGTTTAGAACAATGATAAATGTTTTTGGTGATTGTGTCGGAACAGTTGTTGTTGATTCATTTGATAAAAAAACAACTTAACAGTTTAGGATCTTTTTTGTTACTGAGCTAAGGTGATGATTTTTGAAGTCATTACTAGAGAGCCAAACTGACCTCTTAGGATCTAATTTAATCGAATCAATATTTAATATATAATTCTTAATTTTATACTTAGTAATTGTTGATTCAATATGTGGTAGTTTCTCTAGGTTAAAACTTTTAAGCCTTGGATACTGCTTAAGTTTCGAGTTAGCAATAATGAAACTTGGTAGTTCTAATTGATCTTGCAACCACTTTCCTTT
This sequence comes from uncultured Bacteriovoracaceae bacterium, assembly GCA_938017795.1. Classification (GTDB taxonomy): domain Bacteria; phylum Bdellovibrionota; class Bacteriovoracia; order Bacteriovoracales; family Bacteriovoracaceae; genus JAHDHG01. The sequence goes on along the minus strand of CALIJZ010000028.1, from coordinate 2,200 downwards.
GGGTCTTTTAAAAAACAAATATTTATCAGATTTTTTAAAAACAACTCGTAGAATATTTAGATCTTCTTTTACTACTTTCTTTTTCAACACTTTCTTAGGTGTAAGCAAGGCATTCTTGTCTTTAAAGCTTTTACAAGACTTTCTCAAAGGACATAATAAGCAATCAACTTTATTGGCCCTACAGTATGTCCTACCTAGATCCATTAATGCTTCATTAAAGTCTCGAAAACTAACTTTGAAATTTAAAATCTTTTTGTCAGCAAATTCTTGAGTAAGTTTTTTGGCACAAATTCCTTTAAATTCATAAATACCAAAATAACGAGCTAATACTCTTTCAATATTCGCATCTATTGCTAAAGCTCTCTTGTCCATCCCAATAGCTAAAATTGCGTTTGCTGTATAAAGACCAATACCTTTTATTTCCACTAAATTCTCATGAGTATCTGGGAAATTTTTCATTTTACTTATAGTATTAGCGGCCCAGTGTAGACGCCTTGCTCTGGAATAATACCCCAACCCTTCCCATGCTTTTAACACATGAGCTTCGTCAGCTTGAGCAAGTGATTTTAGGTCTGGGAATCTCTTAATAAAAGATAAAAAGCGAGGCTTGACGGTTGAAACAGTTGTTTGCTGCAGCATAATTTCAGAAACAAGAGTATTATATAATGATCTCTTTTTTCTCCAAGGAAGATCAGCGTAATTTAATTTAGACCATCTTATTAATTTTTGAGCTAGTCTGACATTCATGACAAGTGATCCCCTGATAGAAAATATCATAAATCTATGCATACTTTATAGCAATTAAATTTGTTATAACTTATTTTTTACAAAGGAGAAAAATATGAAAAATTTAATTTTTATCAGTCTAATCTTTAGTGGCTTGAGTTTCAGTGCTATTGAAAATGTTGGCTCAATCGTTATTAACAAAAAAACGTCATCTGCTATTTACATGAAATGTGGCTTTTTTGGAAAAGGAGGAGATGAGTGTCAGGCATACAAGGTTATTCTTGTAACTCAAGACAGCAAAAAGAGTACAGCTATAAATGAGAGCGTTTACCCTGCGATCCTATCAACAGATGATCACTTTATAGACGGTAAGCCAATGAATCTTGAAGACTATAACTATACAAAAAGTCGTTTAGAAAAAATGAAAAAAAACAGAAAGAAAGAAAATAATGGATTTAAAAAAGCTGTTCTTTCTACAATCTTTTACCCAGTAGCTGCATTTTTATATGCCGGTGAAACAGTTGTTGATTTCCCGCAAAACACTTACAAGAAGTCTAAAAAGAGAATATTAGACTCAAGGTTCAAAGGTTTATTAACTGATCTTTTCCATGGCGATAGCAATCAAATTAAGAAAATCTCAAATAGAAAATTTAAGAAACTTACTAAATTATTATCTGAACTTTAAAAACAATTTTTAAGACTTAAGGATGAGTCTTATTTTCTACTGATTAATGGTTTTTGTATTTGCTGGGGTCTTGAATACAAAAAATGAATCATCAAAATTCACACTAGAATTCATGGAATTTAAAAATAGATCTACCAGTTTTCCATCAGCATAAGTTAGTGACATCTTTGATAAGTCTGCAAATTGTAATTTAGAAGAATTAAAAGCAAGAATAACAGATTTAATATTATAATCCTTTACACCTTTTGCGGTAAAATCTAAAAAGTAGTTTTGATCACCGTGCTTTTTAACTTTATAGACACCATTACTTTTTAATCCATTTCTTAAAACGTCAAAAAGCTTAGCAATTACGTTTCTATTTCTTTTACTAACATAAACTTCGCCTTTTTCTCCAGGCATAAAAGGCGGTACATATCTCCATGAATTAGTCTTATTACTTACAAAAGTCATTTGCTCGTTTTCATATCGAACTTGACCAGGATATTTATAATTAAAATTACCAACAACTTGTTTTGATTTTTTTCTTCCTATCTTCATTGCTTTTTCAGTTAATTGAACTTTAAAGCTATCAGGTAAAAAAGATGAATACCCTAGACTAGAAACTAATATTAAAATTATTATTTTTGATAAACTCATGGTTTTCTCCTGTATGCTTTTATTAGCACCTATTGAAGTTGTACGGACACGGCCTTAGAAACTCCCGGTTCCTGCATCGTTATTCCATAAAGTTTATCATTTAATTCCATTGTTTTCTTGTTATGGGTAATAAGAATAAATTGAGACTCAGAG
>CALIJZ010000027.1 GCA_938017795.1 uncultured Bacteriovoracaceae bacterium | reverse complement strand
GCTTTCATAGATCTCCTAAAAAATCGATATCTGTACTATATATTTATTGAAATAAGAGTACTTTGAAGTTATTTGAAGTCAATAATGCATCCAGCTAACTTGCTAATTAATTTCGCTAAAGATCCATATAAAATTTACCCGGATAATGAAAGTAATTAATAGATCATGCTAGAATATATTCAATATATCTTGGAGAATTATGAAATTTATTTTTACTACTTTCATCTTATTTGTTGCCTTGAACTCACAAGCTCAGTCATTAGAAGTTGTAGCAAATGAATTAAATCGACTTAGTCAGGGTTCGAACAATCAAGCAATTACTTATGATTTGAAAGACTCAGATGGTTATTCTTTAAATGCTCAATTTATCATTATAAAAAGCTCAAGTGAACAATTCAATATAGGAGTAAAGTATAAGGATGATTTTATCCGAAATAATGTTTTTATTCGGGATATATTGGTTAAAGATCATGAAGATGGAACAATATTAATCACAAATGGCAATTCAGCTCTACCAGGCCAAAATATAATGAAACTTAAATTATTTTTTAATAAAAGTGGTTTACTAGTATGGGTAAAGGCCACAATGTCTAAAGTCCCTAGAATTTCAATTCTGTTAAGTTCAAAGATGTATTTATAAAGTTAAGCAGAACGTCTTTTTCAAAAAAAGTATCTCGTGCTTCTCCCTCCTCCAATTTTCACGATTCTTTCTTCATCTAATAAACCTCTGATAATTCTATTGGTTTGGCGATGAGATAATTTCAAACAACTACCAAAATCTTTTGCACTAAAGGGTTCATTAAATTGGGATTTTATTTGTTCAAAGTAAAAATCATAATCACTCTTGTTAGAGCTCTCAGAGTAATGAACTCTTACTCCATCTAGATAATATAATTTATCTAATTTTGAGATAATTCCAAACTTTTTCTTCTTAAATCTAGAGATGATTTTCTGAGTCTTATTTAAAGAAAATTGAGGATGGAAAAACTCATTTGGGTAAAGTTTTTCAAAAATTTGATAGCCAGATTTAGGACGATAAAAATCATCACTCAAAGCTAATAATAGCTTCGCATCAAGGGCATGACCTTTGAATTGAATACTTCTATTTTTAATTTTCAATTCATATCCTACTCGATCAAATCTAGCTAAGGACTTACCTCCAAAAGGAATTGACCCTGCTTTAATTTTAAGAAAAGGGTTCTTATTCTTAATCATTAATTTAAACTCTTTAAATGGAGTCCCGAGATAAACCTCATTTAATATGCTTTTATTTTTTAATAAATGTCCTTCATAATACCTCAAAGATCTTAATGTTTCCCAATGTCGTTGCTTAATCGCTTCTTTCCTAACCTCTTTAAGCATGGCCTTATTCTTTCGAAAACTAATAAGTGCGAGCCATTTATGAACAAATAGTTTTCCAAAAGCAGTCTCGTCTTCAAAAAACGAATCAGCTATTTTTAAATATTTCTTTGCTTTAAAAAATTGACCTTGGTAAAAATAGATCTGAGATTTCAACTCATTTATATTTCCAAGAAAATTCTGCAATTTTTTGTGGCTAGCATAAGATTCACATTCACTTAAAAGCTGCTCAGCAGAATCAAAATCTTCTTTAAAAATATAGGCTGAAGCCAAGTTTAGCTGACCAATAAACTCTTCACGTTTGGTTAAGCTAGATAGTTTGAGATATCTTTCTAATAGAGTAATCGCTTCTGAATATTTCCATTGAGCAAACTTACAAAATGCAAGATATAATATTTTCTGTGGTCTATCTTTGTTTATTTCAGTTAAGATTTTTTGAGATTCATTTACAAGTCCGACTCTATATAGACAAGACCCATATTCGATTAATTCATTGTCCTTCGCTACTTCTAAGATTTTTTCTGAACGAATAATTGGGTTTAAAGTCTTAATTCCCAAGTTAGACATTCCTAACTGCCTAGCAATAGATGCAAATCCCGCGACTTCCTTTCTCTTTAACTTTCGCCTATCAAAGTTGACCAATTGCTCCTTTAGGAGCTTTTCCTGATTAGACTCAAAAAGCTTTTTTATCTTAGTAAAATCAGTCACTTGGTATCTTTCTCGTCATTTTTATCAGAAGATTTCAGCATGTTTCCATGTTAAATTATATATAGAGTAAAATAAAGGGAAAATTATGAAAAAGCTTATTTATACATTCCTTCTAACTATATTAATGTCTTGCGGGATATTTGATGGCAATGGTGATGGTTATGGGCTAGATGAGACTGCAGACAACTATTCTCCAGGTGAAAAACCAATCTCATATTATCAAGAGTACTTTTTAAAAGAAGTTGATTTTCAATGCCTAGATCCTGCCACTTCAGAAATGATTGATTCTTATAAAGAAAAACTTGTCATAAATTCTAACAACTCTATAACTATCTTTGATGACCTTTGTAGTAATCAAATAATTCAAGAAAACCTAAACATTAGTGACCTCACCGGTTTGAATAAAAACAATGAAAATAAATTTGAAGATATAGAGTTAGATGATGAAATTTTTAATTTCCAGTGGCCTTGATTAAAATAGTTCATCTTTAATCAATCGAAGTAAATACGTTTCTCGCTCAATAGACATCCCCTTTCTTTGATTATTTATCATTGTCTTTTCATTATGATTAATTGCTTCGTGAATATTAATCCAACTGGGCTTCATTCCGTTACTTTTCTCATAATGTTCAAGATTAGTATCGCCTAATTGTTCATCTACTTTACAAGTATAGCAATATGAAATCATATGCTGAATTTCAAAGTCTGGTTTATACCAAGGTCGATACTCTTCATAGATTCCAAATGGTTTTATCTCTATGATATTATTTGCACCAGTCTCTTCTATTAACTCTCTTTTCATTCCTTCAATAGGATCTTCACCTTGATTTAGCCCCCCTCCAGGTAGACTATAATCATCATAGCGATCAGTGTATAACATTAAAATCATTTCGGATTTTAAACAAATTGCTCTAGTAGAGTGCCTTAAAAATATTTTTTTATTATCAAGAGTATCAATATCTGGATGTATTGAGGTATGTATATGTCTCATAAGCTCACTTGTTTAAGATCCCAGTTGAAGAAAAGATATAATAATCCTCTTTCTCAGAATTATAAGTTATCTTTTTCACTTTAGAGAAAAGATAGTATTTCTTTATGAGGAAGTATAAAAACTTCAGGCTCTCTTTTTTATTATAGTTTTCACTACTGTGAACTTGCTTTACTAATTCACTTGAATTTGAAAACTCAGAAGATGAACCGGGAACCTTATAGAAAGCTTGTCCAAAATACGACACAGGCTTATTAAACAACAATGATAAAACACCTACTCCTGAATTAATAAGAACAGTATGATCAGTCATATCTAGGATGTCATGAATATGAAACTCATCATTTAGGATTTTTAAATTATCTTTTTTACGATTGATCTTTCCAGGTACTTTTTTCTCTAAAGGGTGCTTTTTTATTAAAAAGAAAAACTTCTGTGAATCAAGAGTGTCAATTGCACTGTTGATCGATTCATAAAAGCGCTTCAGTCCCTTAGGGTTAAAAAAGCGAATAACAGTATCTCGAGGCCTTTGTAATGGAATAAAAATAACTTTCCTTCCGTTTATGACTTTACGAAGCTCATCTACCCTACTTTGCGATTCATTGACATCAGGCTGAAATTCTAAAACTTCATTTTCTGAGACCATCTTGTCCTTAAACCTTTTAATCGTTGCTTCTTTTTCATGATTAATTTGAATATCTTCCCACTTATCTTTAGCATAAGCTCTGCTTTCACCATTAAATCCATCTGGATCAAAAAACCAACTACCTGGCAAAGCACCTCTTTCAACGATATAAAAGTCTACATTGCTCTTTCTTAACTTGTAGTAAACCCACCTTTTTAAAGTATGCCGGTGAGGACCAATCAAAATCACTTTATCGATTTTATTCTCCCTACAAAACTTCTGAAAGTCTAAAAACAAGAAATTTGTATAGTACTTAAACGTTAACTTCTCCACGTGCCCAAAAACTGCCGAGGTCCTTCTAATCAGATTTTTCTCTTTTTTATCCAATACTAGCCAATGCTCATTTATCCTATTAAGTTTTTGTTTCTCAAAGCCTGATACTTTAGGAAAAAGATCGTGATGATAGTTTAGAAGTCTACTGTAATCAAATAAAGTAGGAGAACTAATTAAGTACATCTTGATTTCATAATTTGCATGAAGATTAAGACCTTCATACAAGAAAAATAGTTTCTGGGAAATGAAAACTATCTCTTCTATCTTTATATTTTCATTTAAATAAGTTCGCAGATCTTTTGAAGTGAAATTTTTATGTTCCGAAGTTATAATTGTAAACTCAGGATTAAATTTCACATTTTGTGATTTTTCACATCTTTCAAGATCTATCTTGCTTTCAATAACTAGCAATTGCATTTTTTTCTTCACTTCTTAATTCCAAAAGGAGTAATTTTAACTTTCATTTTTTTTGTATTTTCTCTTATCGCCTGGTTCTTAATTATATCTTCATTAGAGACATAGCCTCTAGCATGTTCTAGGTGGAGACAAATGGCTGAATATCTAATTTGCTTAGAAGTAAGCCCATAATTAATTAACCTTTCTCCAAATTCTCGATCCTCTCCTCCGTATTTCATTCTTTCATCAAACCCATTAACTTCTAAAGCTAAAGCTTTCCAAGTCGAAGCATTGTGACCATTCCACGAAGGAGTCGTAGGAGTAATGAAATTTAAGATCTTTTTCAAAAGAGAAGAGTTGACTAGTTTTAAATTCTTTAGAGATAAGCTTAATCCATGTTTACGTAGCCAATTTAACTTAAAGCAATCTTGATTAACAACTGCCCCCCTATCGATCATTTCACTTAAGCTTAATGGAAGTTTATAATAACCTCCCGATAGAAACATCTTCTCCTCACGCATCATCATATGAGTTTCGACAAAGTCTTCTCTAGGGATGCAATCTCCATCCGTAAAAATAAGATAATCACTACTTGTTGCAATGATGGCCTTGTTTAAAATTTCTGTTTTTCTAAAGCCATTATCTTCATGCCAAACATGCTTAATCTTTAAAGGAGAATCTAATTTATAAGAGGCAATGAAATCATGAGTCTCTTGACTAGAGCCATCATCAGCAATAATGATTTCAAAGTTTGAAAAACTCTGACATTCAAATCCCCATAATACTTTCTCTAACCATGGAATGCTATTATAGGTCGTAAAAATTACTGAGGTTTCGATCTTTTTCATTTTTTGAGATTACTAACTTCTCTTTATCCTTCTCGTTCATTGTAAAATGTATTATGTTTATTTAAATGAAGATTTCAGCTTTTATAATTACTAAAAATGAAGAGCGTTGTATAGCCAGATGTTTAGAATCATTGGGTTTTGTTGATGAAGTCATAGTTATAGACTCTGGAAGCACTGATAAAACTATTGAGATAGTAAAGTCTTTTAATAAAACAAAACTTTTTGAAGTACCTTGGCAAGGGTTTGCAGCTCAGAAGCAAGTAGCTTTGAATAAATGTTCTCATTCATTTTGTTTATCCTTAGATGCTGATGAGTGGATAACAGGGCCTCTAGCTAAAGAAATCGTTGATGCCAATTGGAATGATTATGATGCGTTTTACATTCCTCGCTTAGATTATTTTAAAAACAAACTTCCTCCATCTTTAGTAAAAAAAGAGAAAGGATTAAGATTATTTAAAAAAGAATTAGCTCACTTTCATCAAGTAGAAGTTCACGAGACAGTTCATATTGAATCTAAAAAGATTGGATTTCTGACAACCCCCTATATTCATGATGGTTATAATGATCCATCAATTTTAAAGAAGAAATTAAAAACATATGCAAAACTTGCATCTAAAAATAAAAAGAAAAACCTAGCGATGATTTCATTAATACCTCCTAAGTTTTTGTATGTTATGTTTTCTGAGTTATTTTTAAAGAGAAGGATTTTGTTTGGATCTAGAGGAATACACCTTGGCTTTTTGAACTCCTATTATAGTATTTTAAAAATCTGGTATCGATCATCATAAAACACAAAAAAAGCTAATTTAGGTAATTGATACAAAAATCTGTAAATGACACTACCTAGGTCTTGCCTCAGATTGAAACAACTGATCCCATGATTTCATTACACTCTCAGGTGAATATTTTTTTTGATAAGAACTAAAACTGTTTTTTTTCATTGATAATAATTTCTCTGGCTCTTGATAAAGTTTAATTAAAAAGTCTGCCATCTGGTTGTTTTCATCAACGTGATATCCATCAAACTTATTTCCTACGAGTTCTATGGGCCCAGTAGCACTTGAAAAAGTGATGGTAGGAACTGAATAAGACTTAGCCTCTATTACAACATAGCCAAACGCTTCTTCTCTGGAAGACATCAACAAACAATCTTTTGATTCATAAATCTCATCAAGGTCTGACTCAATTCCCTTAATTAAAACATGGTTCTCTAATTCATTAGATAAGATTTTATTTTGAATCTTTTTAAAAAACTTCAAATCATGGTTGGTATTACCAAAAAGTTCTAACATAAAAGGGATCTTGGCTTGCTTTAGTAAAATTGCTACACCCAATAAACGATCAAAGCCCTTTCTCTTTTCAAAATTACCTACACCAATAAGTCTCATCTTTTTAGATGATCCAGTTGAAACAAAACCTGTTTTTGCTGAAGTATAGTTATAGATTAAGTGAACATTTCTATGTATTTTCCTATATTTGTGAAAATCGAGTTCCGTAAGTGCAATAATAGCATGAGCTCTACTGAGATTTTTTCTTATAAATTTCACTTGTCTATCATTAATCCCAAAGTCAAATGATCTATGTTCGCAAACTACCACTCTGAAATGTTTATAAAGGCTATCGAGAGAAAAACGATTTACTCTTAAGGTAACAGGAAACAAGAAGATTTCCTTAGCTATTATATTTTTCTTCACAATTCTTTTAAAAAGAATTGTGAAAAACGGAGAGCAATAAAACTGATTAATCCGATTTCTTGATATCCTTGGCAAGCTTAAAAGTTTCGTCTCATTTGGGAGCTTAAAAAACGGCGTCTTGCCCCCATCAAAAGTAATAACAAATGTTGAGTACTTCTCTCTTAATAACTCACACGATCTTTGTATATATCTCTCAGTTCCGCCAGAGCGACTCATTGTATCGATAAAAAAAACAATGGCTGTATCTTTCAACTAAAAACCTTTTTAAATTATTTTCCATGTCATTATATAAAAACAATGCTATTTAACTATTATAATAAAAAAACAGTCTAAAATATGCCAGAACTACCCGAAGTAAAAACCATTCAAAGCCAACTTAAACAGACTCTCCCATTTTATATAAAAAAGACAACAAAATCTAAAGTTATCACTTCTATTTTACATACAAAAAATCCAAACTTACAAAACCTTGAAATCAAAAAAATCTCACGCCATGGAAAATGCCTTATCTTTCATTTTTCAAATGCCACTTTCTTGATAAGCCACTTAGGTATGACTGGTTCATGGCGAATATCTGATAAAAAACTCAAGGTCAAGCATGTTCATTATATCTTCCACGGTGAGAATACTTACTTAAGCTATGTAGATCCACGACGCTTTGGTCATATGTATTTCTTTGATTCAATCGAGTTAAAAACTTATTTAAAAAGGCTAGGTCCTGATCTTTTATCCAAAAAAATGAGTGCTGACTTTATCTGGGAAAAAATTCAGAAATATCCCAACAGAGAAATAAAGCCATTCTTGCTGGAGCAAAAGTTTTTTGCTGGTTCTGGAAATTATATTGCCAATGAGGCTTGTGCTAGAGCAAAAATTCATCCAAGTCGAAAAAACTCTACACTCTCACAAGCAGATGCTCGGAAAATCAAAATTGGATTTGACTCAATTTTAAAAGACTCTATCAAAAACAAAGGAGTTACATTCCAAGGAGGATACTCTGATGCTTTTGGAGAAAAAGGGCAAGGAGTTCAAAACCTTGTTGTTTTCCATCAACAAACTTGTGGGATGTGTAAAATAACTGAAATTAAAAAGATAACTCTAAAGGGACGAGGAACTTTCTATTGTCCTAAGTGCCAGATTTAGAATCTTTTTGCGTTAATAAAACAGAGATAAAAATAATCACACTTGCTATAATCTTTTGGGATGTCAGAACCTCACCAAGTAAGAAGTAAGCTAAAACTCCAGTGACAACCGGTTGAATATAAATAAAGATTGATGCAGTAAATGGATCAACCTGCCTAATCCCCCAATTTCCAATCATATAAGGTAGAACAGTTCCTCCTACTACTGCAAAAGCAAACCAAGGCAAATAGTGAGCATTCCATAACTCAGTTGATACTTCTAATGGAGTAAATGGGAGCAAGATTAAAGCTCCTAAAATAAAGCACGCTCCTGTTCCAAATGAAACTGCTATTTCAGTATAGAAATCTTTTGAGTAGGAGATAGTTATACCAAAAAAGAAACAACCTAATATTAGATATAAATCCCCGAGTGAAGTTGCTCCTAAGAAATTGCCCATACTTTCAAGTTTAATTAAAGCAACTCCAATTGCTCCACCAATTAATCCAAGGACTTTCCATTTAGTAATTTTTACTTGTTTACGTATAGTAGAAACCAAAAGAGTAAAAAGTGGGATGGTAATTGAAATAATTGAAGCATTAGTTGCACTAGAGTAATTTATCCCCCATGCAAATAACATCTGACCAATGACAGTTCCAGAAAGAGCACTAATCAAAAATAAAACCCAATATTTTTTTAACTTTGAAAACTCTACTTTTTTAATTATGAAAGCAGCTATAAATAAAATAATTCCTGCTAATACATATCTATATAAGTTAAAGGAAGAAGCTGGCAGAATATTAAGAACCTTCTTAACTGCAATAATATTTACACCAAATAAAACTTGGATAAATAAAAATGCACTGAAAACAATTGGCTTCAAAGATGACCTTATTAGTTCTTAACGTATACCTCAAAAGTATAATCATACTCATTTTTTTCATCTTTGAAATGCTTTTCTTCTTTAATTCTGCTCCATCCACTTAGATCAATATCTGGAAAAAATGCATCCCCTCCATCGATTTCAGTATGCACAATTGTCTTATAAAAAGTTGATGCTTTATGAAAGAATTCTTTATAAATCTGCCCTCCTCCAATAATGAAGGCCTCATTTACATTATGAGCAGGAAGAGTCTGCTCGATTTCATCAAACGAGTGATAAAAACCAAGGTCTTTTTGATCAGAGATAAGATCTTGAGTTGTTAGTACACATGAACGCCTTCCAGGTAAAACACTACCAATAGATTCAAAAGTCTTTCGCCCCATTACTAAGGCATGATCCATTGTAACTTTTTTAAAATTCTTTAAGTCTCCAGAGAGCTTCCATGGCATATCATTATTTTTTCCAATAACATTATTTTCACTAACTGCTACGATAAGAGAATACTTCATACCGCTACTTTACCTTTAATTCCAGGATGGCACTCATAGTTTTCAATTTGAAAATCTTCATATCTAAAATCATCAATAGATTTAATATCTGGATTAATTTTCATCGTTGGTAATTTAAAAGTCTCTCTAGATAACTGAAGCTTCGCTTGATCTATATGATTTGAATATAAATGAGCATCTCCTAAAGTGTGAACAAAGTCCCCTAGTTCCAAGTTACATACCTGAGCAATCATCATTGTTAACAAAGAATAAGATGCAATATTGAAAGGGACACCTAGAAAGATATCAGCAGACCTTTGGTATAACTGACAAGATAATTTATTATCTGCCACATAAAATTGAAACATTGTATGGCAAGGCGGTAATGCCATTTGATCTATTAGACCAACATTCCATGAATTTACTAAATGCCTTCTAGAGTTTGGATTATTTTTTATACTCTCAATCACGCCAGCTAATTGATCAACTGACTTTCCATTATCTTTTGGCCATGATCTCCATTGAACTCCATAGACAGGGCCAAGGTTACCTTGCTCGTCTGCCCATTCATCCCAAATTCTGACTCCATGCTCTTTAAGGTATTGAATATTACCTTGCCCTTTTATAAACCAAAGTAGTTCATAAATAACCGACTTAAGGTGAATCTTTTTAGTTGTAACTAGTGGAAAGCCCTTAGCAAGATCAAAGCGTAATTGGTGCCCAAAAACAGAATAGGTTCCTGTACCTGTTCTATCTTCTTTAGATGTTCCTTCTTCGAGAACATGCTTCATTAGATCTAAATATTGCTTCATAAGAATTTTCCTTTGGTTGATTCATTATGCCACCTACCCTAAAATTTTAGTAGATAAGATTTCTAATATTAAGGAGCAAAATCATGACGGTAAAAACGGGGCTAGATCGACTTAAAACAATTTCTGTTGATTACAATAACCAAAATATTGCTCTTCTTTGTCATGGTGCTTCAGTAAACTCTGAACTCGATCATAGTATCAATATTTTTAAGTCAGTATTTGGAGATAGTCTAAAAAAAGTATTTGGCCCTCAACACGGTCTCATTGGAAACGTACAAGATAATATGATTGAGAGTGATCATTATGATCATCCTTATTTTAAACTCCCAGTTTATAGCCTCTATAGTGAAACACGTACTCCATCGACAGAGATGTTAAGTGGAATTGATACAATCTTTGTAGACCTTCAAGATGTCGGCTGTCGAATTTATACTTATATTTACACGATGACTTTATTGATGAAAAAATGCTCAGACCTTGGAATAAAGGTAGTCATCCTTGATAGGCCAAACCCTATTGGAGGGATCCAAGTTGAAGGGAATATTTTAGATGAAAAATTTAAGTCATTCGTTGGCCTTCATCCCTTAGCAATTAGGCATGGTCTGACTATGGGAGAAGTTGCACTTATGGCCAATAAGTATTGGCAAAAGCCGTGTGAACTTTCAGTCATTGAGATGATTGGCTGGAAGAGGGAAATGTATTTTAGAGACACTGGACTTCCTTGGGTACTTCCTTCTCCAAATCTTGCAACTCCTGAAGCTGCCATAACATTTGTAGCAACCGTTATGTATGAAGGAACAAATATCTCGGAAGGCAGAGGAACAACTATTAGCCTTGAAAATATTGGTCACCCATCAATTGAGCCTTATTCGTTTCATGAAGAGCTAGAACCAAAGCTAACTCATATTGATGGATTTAAATTAAGGCCATGTATTTTTCAACCTACTTTTCAAAAACACGCTCGCGTTGATTGTGGTGGCTTTCAAATACATGTGACAGATCGAGAAGCTTTTAAGCCTTGGGAACTTGGACAATGTTTAATGAGAGAAATCTATCATCACTTGGGAGATAAGTTTCAATGGACCCAACCTCCTTATGAATATGAATATGATGATGCTCCAATCAATTTCATTAATGGAACTGATAAAATCAAGAAATGGATTGAAACCAATGGTTCAAATAAAGACCTTGATTCTATAGCTCATGAAAACAAAGATGATTTTTTATCAAAAAGAAAAGAAATTTTACTCTATTAAGATTGCTTTGATTTTTCAGTTGAAAAGGCTGGCTCTTTTTCTTTATCAGCTAGGTATAAAACAGCTGGTAAAAAGAAGATATCAGCAAGTAAGGCCAATAATAAAATCAATGCCGTCATTAAACCAAACTTAAGGTTTGGAATATAATCGGCAAGGAAAAAACTCCCAAATCCTATAAAGAGCAAGAACGTTGTAAAAGTTAATGATGGTAAAGTATAATTAAAAATATTTGTAAAATTATCTTCAATACTTAAACCACTTTCTTTGTTTTTCTTGTATTGAAATAAAAAATGTATTGAATCATCAACTGCAATCCCTAAACACACACTCGCAACTAATACTACTCCTAAATCAATATCAGAGCCAATAAAATAAAACACCGCTGCTCCTATAATAATAGGAAGGAGATTGGGAATCAAAGAGACAAGTCCCATTCGAATTGATTTCAAAATAATAATCAGCATAATTCCAATACAAATCACTGCCATCAGAAATGATGAACCAAGAGTCTTTACAATTGCTGAGACTAAACCAAACATTAATGGAGACTTGCCCGTGACCGTTCCATCCAGACCAAGTCGTCCAAGTTTTAGCCTAATATCATCCGTTATCTTTAATCCTTCTTTTGAAGAATTAATATCCCATCGCCCTTGTATTCTAAGTGAATCATTCTTGATGCTCGTAAGGTTTGTAATATCCTTACCTTCAGGAACACTGAATTGATAAAGCAGTAATTCTTCAGCTACTTGTTTTTTTGTATCAGGGATTTTATGAAACTTCATATCATCAGAATTCAATGCCTTATTGATATTTTTTAAAATATTTAAAATAGAAGTTGTATTAGTCACCTTAGGTTGAGACTCTAACCAAGATTGAAATTCTTGAATCTTATTTAAAAAAACAGGATCTTTGATGCCGTCTTCTTCGGGAGTATTAATCATAATCTCAAATGAGTTCACTGCTCCTAACTTAGATTTTATAAATTTAGAAGTTCTTACTAAATAATGATCGTCTTTAAACTGGCTCATAGGTTCCATATTAATCTCTAACTTGGATCCAAAATATAATCCCCACCCCATTAGAATACATCCTAGTAAAACAATGAGCTTAGCATTTTCAGTAATAAACTGACTTAAACTAGCTAATTGAAAAGATTGCTGTTTGGCATCCACCTTTTTCTTAACTTTAAAACCAAGAAGTAATAAGGGAGCAAAAAGTGTAAATGATAAAACCCAAGCACAAACTACTCCGATAGCCACCCCTATTCCCATCCATGCAATGGGAACAATTTCTGCAATTCCAAAGCTTAGAAACCCTACAGCAGTAGTGAGAGTTGTTAAAAGTGTAGGATAATAATTTTTATCAAGTGAGTATTTTAAGGCTTCTTCTTTATTTTCAAATTTTTCTAGCCCTATAAAAAAACAAGTTAAAATATGAATAGCATCTGCCATGGCAACTGTTAGAAGAACAGTTGGGGATGCACTCGATAGTGTATTAATCTTAAATCCTAATAAAAAAGAATACCCCATCATCATGACATCACTTAAGATAAGCAATGAAAAAGTAAGTAAAACACAATAATAGCTTCTGTAGAGATAAAATAAGATAAGTATAAAAATACCTATCACTGTTGGAACAACGACCGAGATATCTCTAAAAGTAGCATCTTTGTAAAATCTAGTCAGGGTAACAGCCCCGGCCCTGTAGAGCGAGATGTTATCATCTGAATAGCTTTGTAATAATGCTTCAATCTTTCTATCAATTTCAACATATGGTGGTGGATTATCAAATCCAGGTCTCATGGTAGCCGTTAAAACACTTAAAGTTCCATCTTCGCTAACAAACCAATTTTTAATATTATCATCTTTTATTGCTTTAGATTTAATTTTTTCAAATTCAATTTCATTTAAATCATTAATTTTTTCTTCATCGATAAATGAATCAATAATTATATCATTATCTAAACTCTTAATTTCAGGGTAATCGAGAATGGAATCAACTCTTAAGATATCCTGGACTAGGTTTAATTCTTGGCTTAATTTTTTTATTTTATTTAAAGTCTGAGTATTAAAGATGCCATTTTTTGAATGAATAGAGATAAGAATTGTGTCATCATTTCCAAACTTTGATTCAAACTCTTTGAACTGATTTAACCCAGGATTATCTTGGTCATACCAAACTTGATAAGTGAAATCTGACTGAATATTGAAATAACCTATTAAAGAAGTAAGAATGAATAATATACTGAAAAAAATTGATTTTTTAGGCGAGCTAATAATGAAATTAAGAAATGTCTGCTTCATTAGTTTTAAACTATAAAATGACTCACTTTATGACGATTACAAACTGAGTACTATGAAAGATATACATGAAATGACTGGGCGATTAACTCGCCTAGTCATTTCTTGATTTTTGATTCTTATTTTAAACGCTTAACCATTTGCGTTGCCATCTGGCTGATAAGCTTATTCATATTGGCCTGAGTTTGCTTATCATGAGTTAAGTCTGGCATATATCCAGCTACCGCATCAGTTGTTTTAACACGCATAGATTTACTCATTGTACTGGCCTTATTTTTCACCTTAGATTGAGCTAAAGAGATTGCTTTATCTAACTTATTTGTAAGAGATAATGTCCCAGCCTTAATAGCTCTTGTATCATTTACTACTCCAGCATATTTTGTTTTTCCATTCATAAAGCCTTTCTCATCAATTGTTGAAACGATGATTTTCTTAACTTCAGCTGGTGTTAGCTTGCTATTAGTTAATCTAACCTTGGCTGCAACTCCAGCTACAAATGGTGAAGCTTGAGACGTTCCGCTCACTTGAATAAACTCATCGTGACTTTGTGAAGGAATAGCTGCTTTGATCACCACTCCAGGTGCTCCGACATCAACCATTTTATGTCCATAATTTGAAAAGCTCGCTAGAGATGAATAATTCAAAGTAGCGGCTACAGATATAACATTAGGTAGATCAATATTTGTTGGTGAACTTGGATATAAATCATTATTACTTGCACTGTTTCCAGAAGCAAATACCCATAAAGTATCTTCAGCTTGTGCTATTGATTTTGATAAAATCTCAAGTTGAACTGAAAAATAATGTCTTGCATATTTATCAGACTCTTCTTTTGTAGGCTTTCTAAAAAAGATCACTCTAAAAGCGTTATCAGAAAACATTTTTATTCCTTCAAAAGGAGTTCCAAATGATCCGTTAACAACTGAAACTTTATGCTCTCTTATATAATCAAATGCTTCAGTTAACATTCCAGTTTGTAATCCAGCAAGACGACCCAAGAGGTTTTTTAATAACTTCTCTCTAGTGCTGTCTTTTTTCTTAACACTACCTTCAAAGTATTTTTTGTTTTTATAAGATTGCTTAAATACATTTACCATCCAAGACTGAACTTCACCTATTTCAGTTGGAATAAGCTTTAAGCCCATAACTTTTGATTCAGGAGAAAGTCTTGATGCAATATGAGCAACGTGGGTCCCATGAATAAAGTTTCCAAATTTTCCCATCTCAGCATTGAATTCTTTGTCTGATCTTTTTGAACAGATCCATTTAAAGTCATCTTCTACTAATTTAGAGTTGGCATAAATATCACCATAGTTAATTCCAGAACACTTTGGATTTTCTTGAGCACAATAACAACCTAGAGCTGAAGATGGAAAGCCGTTACTAAGTATCTCTGCTTGAATTTTAAATAACCGATGAGGATCTTTTGAAAATGTACCTAAATAGTCATAATTAATAATTTCACCAGTGGAGCTCGCAAAGTTCCAACCATAATAATCATCACGGTAACCGTTTTTATCATCATCCCTTCTGTTACCTTCCACCTCATTAGGGTTGGTCCACATCTTATCAATCAATTCTGCGTGCTTATAATCTACACCCGAATCAAGAATTGCTAGAACGTTTGAGAAACTAGAGAAAGTAAAAACTAAAATTAGAAATTTAATAGTATTCATCCTGAAAACCTTTTTTGTTAAAGTTATTTAAAAATTCTGAGGCTTCAGATTCTTTTGGTCAATCAAAGGGCTTGTTTGTAAGTAATTGTTTATTTTGATTCTTTTTCGGTGATTAATGATATATTTTCTTTTTTCTGACTTTGGAGTGTTTCTAAAACTTTTATTAATCTTTTATAGGGACTTTCCTGATCAGCTCTAATATTTACGACTATACTAGGTTCATAACTATTTAGTTTAGTAATAAGCTCGGAGATAGAAACAGACTCTTTATTTATAGCGTAAGAATCTTTATTTATTTCTATAGTGATTTCCTCGGCTTTATTTTGGGCCCCTTCACCTTCCTGAGTAACTGGTAAATTCAATAAAAGAGCATATTCATCTTTTTTAAATACACTTGATACTAGAAAAAAAATTAATAATAAAAACACCACATCAATCAATGGAGTTAAATCAGGAGTAATGAATTCTCTTTTTTTTCTGGCCATTAAAATACCTTAGAAAATACTTTATCTTCTAGTTTTGCTTGTATCTTATCAATTGCTCTTACCAAGTAGTTGTGACCAATTAGATGTGGGATTGCAACGATTAACCCTCCAACTGTTGTAATTAGTGCAAGAGAAATTCCTCCAGCAAATAAAGAAGGGTCACTTAAGCCTTTTTTTGAAATAACATCAAAGGCACCTAAGATCCCAATAACAGTTCCAAGTAGCCCAAGAAGTGGAGCAACTGAGGCAATAATTTTAACCGTATTTAGCCCAGACTCTAATTTACTCATTTCATTATCAACTTCATCTTTAACAAGTGAATGCTTAAGGGTCTCTCCCATAGAGGCAGTTGAAGTCTTCTTTTTAAATCCATCAGCAATGAATTTAGCTATTGAATCAAGTCTATTTTTATAACTATAAAGAGAGAATATTTTCCAAAAGATAATCGTAATTCCAATGATATTTAAAATCACCAAAATATACATAATCAATCCACCTTGGTGTACATAATCGATTAATCTCATAAGTCTAAACTCCCATTAAAGTGCTACCCTTAATTATAAGTAAGATTAGGAAGATTGTCTCTTGGAGAGAAAAAAGTGCTTAAATAAATAAAATAGAATTACTAAAGCAATAATACCAAAGAAGACCATTTTATAAGGCCTAATTTTTTCAAGAATTACTTTACCATAAAGGGCCACTAGAATGACTTGAGTTGGCACAGAAATTAAAGCAGCAGCTCCATCAACAGCTAGGAACTTCCACCACTTCACACCCATCATCCCACAACTCATATGGCCCGGGAATCTGATACCTGGAGTGAATCTAAAAAGTCCACAAACCAAAGCTCCATACTTATCATACCAATTATCAATTTTATCAATATTTTTTGTACTTAGCATCTTAGAAAAAAATGCACTTTTTAACACTCTTTCTCCAAAGTACTTTCCAATACAGTAAATAATAAAATCACTAGCTACAACAGCAACAAAACAAACCATTGCCAGCGTAATATAATTGACTCCTACAGAGTCTGGAGTTGGAGGCGGATATTCATCAGGGTGTAATGCCATAAATGCTATAAAGCCAGCACTTACTAATATGACTTCCTCTGGAAGAGGAAACCCTAAACTACTTAAACACATAAAAACAACGACACCTACATAAACATACATTGGTGAATAAGCGTAGCTTAGAAAAAAATTTTCGATGACTGTTGGGTCTAAAAATTCAAACATTAAATACTTTCTTGTAAATTATTTTTCTATAATAAAAGTATCCTATTAAAAGAGGTTTAAAAACAAGGGTTAATAGTTCCGAATTGCATTCATACTCAATTTCGTCAATAATGGCCGTCTTATCACCATCAACAGTTTTCATTATATGTTTATGGTGCCACGCCTTAATAGGCCAAGGTAGATCTTTTCCAATATCAATAAAGTACACTTCATTAGCTGATTTATAATCATCAAGAATAAGACTATGCCAGTACTGTTCAATTCCTAAAAAAGACATAGTGAATTTAACTTCATCACCTTTTAAACACCCATCAAATTGAATCATTCTCATTTTTGCTAGCGGAGGTGATAATTTTTGAAATAATTCTAAATTAAATGAATCCACTACGTGGTCTAACTTAGAAGTAACAATAGTTTCAAAGTTAATTTTCATTTGTTTTTGTTTCTTTATTTTCTAGTTTTAATAATCGTTCACTTAAAACCTTTAATTCGGATTTAAGTTGAGTAAGCTCTTTTTTCAAAAAGTTAATAGCAAATTCATTATTAGTAATTCTATTAATTTCAGTTTCTCCACCTTGAGAGTAAATGGTATGCTTTTTAGGATCATGGGGAATATTTTTTTCATACCGCTTTTTAAAAGTATTAAAACCATTCAAAGTTGTAGGTGTTTGAGCAAAGCTTAAAGAGCAAATTAAAAAACTAAAATAGATCATTGATTTTCTTTAAGAGAGCCGTAGCCTTTTTCTTTTCTAATAAATTTTCTGCTCTTATATCTGGATCATGAACAGCAGGTGCTTCAACAACCTCGGTTACTAATTTTTTAAAAAGAGGTTTGTTCCTAGTTTTCAAAGCATAAATCATTGCATAAAGAACCTTTGTACCTAAATATTCCGGTCCAACTCTCATTGATTTGATAAAGTGATCTCTACTTTTTCTAATATTCCCTCCAGCATAACTAGGAAGTACTGCAAAGTAAGCTCCACGATATCTATCCAAACCACCGTAATGATAATTAGGATCAGTTTGAGAAATTCTTTTTAGCATTGATTTGATCAATTTTATATATTTCAAAGTTGTTGATACACCTGAGTTCTTAGACCACATCCCGATATTTGCTAAATACCAATAAAGGGCCCCGATTTGATAGTCTTGAACCTTCGATAAGGCTGGAGTGAACTCTCCATATTTCCCCACAGCTTCTTTAAAACTATTATTTGTGTAGAGAGCTTTTTCTGCCCAAGTTGCACCTTGTTGCCAAGACTTTTTACTTTTTGATAAATCCTTTTGATGATTATACCCCAATAAATAATAGGCCCTTCCTAGACGTTCATAGATTTTATATCTACTCAAAATTTGAGAATCATAATCTTCTGAAGCTCCGGCACAGCTTTCAAACTTATCTATAAATTTTAAAAGACTGGACTTGCGGTATCGATTTTTCCATAAACTAAGCCCTTCAGCGATCGTCTCTTCGTATTGTTGAAAACTAATTTTTTTAGAAAACCTGGAAGCTTTACTGTTTAAGCTTGAAGTGCTTGAGCAAGATAGGGTTAAAACCGTGAATAAAGTGAGTAAGAGCCTAATCATAAAACCACCTAATTTTAAATACTTACGAGTCAAATATGCCTAAAGCTTGATTGGATGTAAAGCCGTGGTATAAATGTATTCTAGGTCAATTTAAAAAAAACCTGAATTGTTTTGGCAAATTATTGCTAAGTGTGTTAAGTTGCAACATCACACATACGATAAGGGATAAGAACTATGGTTTATCAA
Organism: uncultured Bacteriovoracaceae bacterium; assembly: GCA_938017795.1. Lineage (GTDB taxonomy): Bacteria > Bdellovibrionota > Bacteriovoracia > Bacteriovoracales > Bacteriovoracaceae > JAHDHG01. The sequence continues at coordinate 74,254 of CALIJZ010000027.1, read as the reverse complement.
GGGGATAAAATGGGTAAAAAGCCTGAAAACATTAAAATCGAAATCGGAAGCGGTTTTCCAGTTGAGAAAGCACTTAGAAAGTTTAAAAGACTTTGTGATAGCTACGGAATCGTAAAAGAATATAGAAGAAGAGAAGCTTATCAGAAGCCTTCAGTAAGAATGAAAGAAAAGTTAGAAGCTGCAGAGAAAAGAAGAAAGAAAAATAATAGTAAAAATAGTAGATACTCTAAAAAAATATAATAACTTTTACTTTATATATAAAAAAAGGCCCTACATTCGTAAGGCCTTTTTTTTTTGGCATTTTTCTTAGAGTTTAATAAAGCTCTAAAACTCTCCCCTCATTATTTAAATCAATTAAGTAATTGCTAGATGCTTTCTGTTCATCTTTGCTATAAACACTTTGTTCATAATCTAATTCATAGTCACCATCTTCAACCAATACTGGTGGTTCTACCCCAGTGTTTGGAAAGGCCCTATCCAGTAAATCGCTGATATCGATAAATGCTCCAAGGCCACTCTCTCCTGGATTCTCACTATAAAATAATCCACCTGCAACTTTAAAGTCTTTTACTTGAAAAGTTGGAATAACACTGAAAGAGCCAAGCTCTTCTCCTAGTTCTCCTCCAAAGTTTTTAAATGGTAGTGCAAAACCTACAACAGCAGCTCCCTTAGCAAGCGTAATATAAAACGATGCTCCAGTTCCTTTTACAGGTAATACAACCGTTGGAAGATCTCCAATGAGTGGAACTTTTTTTCCATTTGGTAAAATAGCATCCGAGACATTTAAATTTGGTGTCAAAACACTAATATTTAGTTGAAAACTTACTTGATTATCACCATGAATACTCAAGAGCCCTAATTTACCAAGGCTTGGATGAATAATTTCATGATTAATATTAGGCAAAACTATTCCTCCTAAATCTAGAGAAGTAGTACCAACAAGGTGCATCTCATTATCAATTGCTAAAGTATTAATAACTAAATCTTTAACTCTTTGAGAGAATTCTCCACAACCAGAAATAAACGGTAATATTAAAAATACTGCTAAAAGACGTTTCATATTTTCCTCCTTGAAAATAAGTATCTAATCTATGTATCGATAATCAGCTGAATAATTCTTATATAACTATTACAAGTAGGTAAATTCTACCTGTACAAGAGAACTCTTCTCGGGTAGTTCTTATAAATGTCGCCTGTCATATACTTTGATTTTATTTCACCTTATGCCTACCTCTCTTGGAAATGGCTAAAGAAAACTAATCGCTTAGAAATATTTGATTTTAAACCTCTAGTTCTAGGCAAAGTCTTTTCTCATTGGGGTCAAAAGCCCATTACAGAAATTGAGAGTAAAAAAAATTATCTTTATAGGAAATGTCAGCGCTTAGCTCTGAAAGAAAACATTGAAATACAACTCCCATTCCAACATCCATTCAATACTCTTTATACACTTAGGATTTCAAGTAAAGAAATTTGTAATAAACTAGAAATAAATCAAATCAAACTCCTTGATTGTTTATGGGACTTAACTTGGAAGGAGAAAGTAAATGTCGCCGATCCTGATATACTAACAGAAAGCCTAATCAATAAAGGAATTGTTAAGGCCAGAGAGCTCATTGATTTATCTTATGAGAGGGAGTTTAAAAAAGTTGTTCTAGCTAATGTAGAAGAAGCGACCCAAAGAGGTATTTTCGGAGTACCAACAATATATTTTAAGAATGAGTTTTTTTGGGGCTTTGATAGCTTTGAAGATTTTTTTGAGGAATTTAAAAATGAATATTGAATTAAGAGATCATTTGATTAAGACAATTTGTGAAACTAATGGAATCAATCTTTATGATTCAATAGAGTTAGCAATTCAAGGAGCAAAGCCAGGTTCTAATGTTTCAAAATCATTAATAGAATTCATCGAAATCTTAAGAATGTATCAAAGTGATCAACTATCAATTAGCAGCTTACTCAATCATGAAGTGTCTGATATTTTATTTTATTTTTTAAAGAATTTCCCAATCCCATATAAAGAAGAGCATATACATTTAACAGGGTCACTAGATGCTGACTTTGTTTATCCAAGATTAAAAAAGATTTTAGATGGTCCTAGTAAAGAAATTTATTTAAAAAAAATCCATTCAGTCTATCCAGACTTTCAAGAAGCTACTTTGAAAAGTATTGAAAGCTTTATGACTTTAAAAGATGATGAGAAGTTTGATCGCTATCTTGAAATCTTAATTCTCCCAAAACTTATTTTAACTGACAGACAGACTCATGCGCAAGCAGCTTATCATATGGCAAAAAACCTCTATGAAAAATATAATGTTGGCTTTATTAGACTGAAATTTACTTTATCTCGAGTAACTAATAATAGCCAAGAGCAAATTCCAGGACTAAAGGATCTAACTCCTGAAGATGTTGTTTTAGGGTTATTCAATGGATTTAAAAAATTTCAATCTGAAGTTGCTCATTTTAACTTTATTCTCTCTCCATCATTTAGAAAAGAAGCAGATCATTATGATGCAAAAAACTTCGCTTCAAAAAAAGAACATATCAATCATCAAGTAGAGTCTATATTAAACTTAATTGACAATCACCCTGAACTGACAAACCACTTAAAAGATGTTGATACAGTTGGAAATGAAAGAGAACTTTATAAGAAAACTCATTTTCAAGACATGAAACAAGGCCTTCGCAGATTACACTACAAAGGTTTTTCAATTAGAAGTCACCATGGGGAAACCTGGAAAACACTTAGACTAGGCGTTCAGGCAGTAGATAACTCAATGAATATTTGGCATATCAATACTCTAGAGCATGGGGTAAGCCTTGGAATTAATCCAAACTTTTATTTTCACTCGCTGTATTTAAGGGTTATAAAAAATAATGCTGATGGAAAAAAGCTCTCTGTTGGCTCTCTAGACTCTAACGAAGTCCTAGAAATGGATTGGAGTATCCATCCCGAAATCCTTGAGAAACTAATCAATGGTATAAAACTAGATGAAGATGAAAAAACAAAATTTGTAAAAGTAAAATTTCATACAGCCAGAGAAGTTGAGCATTATCAACATGATGTATTAAATAGAATGATTCATAAAGACGTTTCTCTAATCTCGCTACCTTCATCTAATAAAAAGCTAACTGGTTTCCTGTCAGATTATAAAGATCATCCTTTTTCTTGGTGGGAGAAAAAAGGTGTAAAATTAGGAATTGGAACAGATAATTATATTACTTTGGATACCAATTATATTAAAGAACTGCTGATCGTTTTATATACTGACGCGACCACTCTTAAGATCACTAAGCTTCTAATGATAGCCACTGGTGAACAGAGAAGACCATATATAAGTCAAATGCTCTGGAAAATGAGAAAGTAAACCTGCCAATTTTTATTGTCACCGTGCTTTTAACTTGCCCTGCCTGCCACGTATTATTTTAAGTAGTTAGCCCAATTAGAATATTTCCTAGCTAAAAGCTAAGGAATTTCTTTAGATTACCGATATACTATTTATATGAAACTAAAAATCATTCTTCTTATATCACTTTTTATTTCTTCATGTGGAATAAGAAACTTTCAACCAATCATTTCTCCAACGACAACACTTGCTATCAATCCTGTTTATGGCACAGCTGAATTAAACTATTGCCTTGTAGAAGATGAAATTGTTTCAGAAGTAAAAACTATTATTGTCCTTGATGAGTCAGGGAGTAATTGTGCTAACGATGCGACTCATGGAGCATGTAATTATGGTGGAGCAAATGCAGGTCTACAGGCAACAGATCCCCAGAGAATTAAACGAACAGCTGGTCTTTTAGAGTATCTAAATAATCAAGACTTTAAAGACTCAGAATTTTTTTCATTACTTGGTTTCTTTTGTGATAATGGTACTTGTAGTCAAAGTGGAGATGGAGATAATCGAATTCCTACTGCGGCCGGTGCAGGACAGTCTCCCAATTACACTCCTCAAAATGAGGCACATCCTTTTATAACTAATACTAACAAAGAGTTCTCACAAACTGTGCAAGAATTTGCTAATCGAAAAGATGGTCAATTTGGAACAAACTTCAGAAAAGCTCTCGTAGAAATAAATGCAACCATCTTGAAAGATGCAGAAAACGCAAAAGCGAGGTATGAAAAAGAATTAGAAGAAGCTGAAGACCCGAGTCAAGTAGAGATTAAACCAGCATTTTATAAAGTTGTTTTTGCTTCCGATGGGAGCCCTACCGATACTGGAGCCAATCACTATCAAGAATATCTTATTAATTATGTTAAAGACCAAATTGTTGCTTTGAGAAATCACTCAACTTACGGAGATTTTATCCATGAAGTTGTTTTGAGTGGTGCTTTCTATCATCATGATCTTGCAGCCTTTCCAGTGCCACAAAAACTAATTAAAGATATGGCTGAAGCAGGTAATGGTAAATATCTAGAATTCGATGTTGATAATACAAATATTGACTTTGAAGCTTTATTAAATATTCCAATCAAAAAAATCAATACTAGTGAAGAATATCTTGTTGTGACGAATTTAAACACTATTTGGGCACCTGACCCAGAAAATCCGACTATTGCTGCGATTTTAAAAGATACCGATGGTGATGGTATTGATGACTTCAGTGAATTGCCAGCCTGTATAGATAAGGTCGACTGTGATGATAATGGGGTAAGTGATAAGGTAGAGCTTTTAGTCTATCAAAATCAATGTAGAGTTCTTCCAGATAGGAGTGGATGTGATTTAAGTAACCCACAAATTTCTCCTGATCTTTGTAAAACTGAGACCGGAATGGTCGATGCTGATAATGATGGTTTAACTGAATGTGAAGAAAACACATTATTATCTACTAGAGATAAAGGTTTAGGTGCTTATGACTCGAATAAGGATCAGGTGCCAGATGGTCTTGCATTAAGGTTTGACTTAGATTTAACTCAAGCTGAAGGAGATGATTCTAATAGATCACAAAGAAATATTCACAGTGATGAAGATGGTGTTAGTAACTTTGATGAACTAAGAAAATTTACGCCAATCTTTAATAACAATTCAACATTCTCCAATTTATTACCTTATAAATATACCAAAACTCAAGTCTTTGATGATCCAGAGCAAAGAGTAGCAGGAGTAAAATGTTTTAAGCTATTAGTTGAAGATATTTCTCTAGCCTCTCCAGAAGATAGAATTGAAGTACACCTATTACAGAAATCAATTGCTGGAAATGGTAAGATTATCTACAAGAGATTTGAAAAGAAATTAACAGATAAGAAAGTTATTTTCTCAAGAGAAGATTTCGAATAAATCAATACTCTTAAGACTTGATAAGTAAATCCCATAGCTCTTTTACGAAAATTTTAACGTCTTTATCTTTAGATGATGTTGTTAGATCATAGCTTTTCTTAATTTTAGACACTTTTTCTGAAACATAACTTTCAAAATATTTTTCCTTGTATTTTACAATTTGGCTCTGTCTATTGGAAAAATCATATTTCAAAAAATACTCTTCAATTGTCTTTATTGATTGTTCTATCCCTAACCCCGTCAAAGAAGAAATTACTAATACAGAAAAACCATTAGTATTTTCATAAAAGCTTTTTGCTATTTTAGCTTTTTGCTCCATTCCACTATCACACTTATTTACTAATAATAAATCAATATGTTCTAATACTCCCCTTTTCATACCTTGCAGATCATCTCCAGCAACTGGGTTAGAAAGCATTATAAAGTAATCGACCATGCTTCCTACGAGGCTCTCTGATTGACCAACACCAACAGTTTCTACAAAAATATAATCAAACCCAAAGTTTTCACAAATTTTAATCGTTTCAAATGTCCTAGAGGCCGTGCCCCCTAAAAAAGAGCCCGATGAGCTAGGTCTAATAAAAACTCTATTAGAAGTTGCGATTTCTCCCATCCTCGTTTTATCACCTAAAATACTTCCACCAGTAATTTCACTACTTGGATCAATTGTTAAAATTGCAATAGTATAATCTTTTTGACTTTCTAATAACTTTTTAATCATTGAATTTAAAAATGTGCTTTTCCCTGCTCCGGGAGGACCAGAAACTCCAATGATTTTTGATTTATTTTCTACATTTAAGTTACTATAAAAAGAAGCCAATTCATAATCTGATGTAATTGAACTCTCAAGCATTGTTATTGTTTTAGATAAGATACTGATATCTTTATTTTTGAAGCCTTTATCTATATCGTTTTTATTCATACTATTTTCTTTAATAATTCTTTTGCTGCTTCAAATAAATTAGTACCTGGACCGAAAATAAAATCAACCCCTAGTTTGTATAATTGTTCATAATCTCCCGGAGGGATAACTCCTCCGACAACAATAACAAACTTTTCATTTTTTTCATTTAAAATTCTTTTTAGTTCAGGAACGAAATTTAAATGACCAGCAGCCAAAGAACTAATGGCTAAAATATGTACATCATTTTCGATTGCTTGTTTGATAACCTCTTCAGGTGTCTGAAATAAAGCTCCTATATCAACGTCAAAGCCAAAGTCTGCAAAACCAGTTGCTACAACTTTTTGTCCTCTATCATGACCGTCTTGACCAATTTTAGCTAATAAAATCCTTGGTCTTCTTCCATTATCTTTTTCAAAAGAACTTACTAGCTCTTGAAGTTCTTTTAATTCATTAGAAGATGTTTTCTTTAGGTTACTCATATAGACACCTTTTATACTTGAAATTTGTGATTGATATCTTCCAAATGACTTCTCCATTGCATAAGAAATCTCGCCTAAAGTTGCACTGGCTTCGACGGCTTTCACTGCTAATTCTAATAAGTTTCCAGTTTTATCTCTACAGGCATTTGTAATATCTTCAAGGCACTGTTTGACTTGATCTGAGCTTCTTTGTTCTTTTAAGACCTTTAAACGTGCGATCTGATTTTCATAAACTAATTTATTATTTACTTTTAATACTTCTAATTCTTCTTCTTTTTCTAGAACATTTGAATTGACTCCTAAAATAACTTGTTCACCCGAATCGATTTTAGCTTGGGTTATTGCAGCAACTTCTTCAATTTTCATTTTAGGAATTCCAAGTTCAATAGACTTTATCATTCCACCAAGTTCATCTATTTCTTTGAAATTTTTCTGAACTTTAGTAATAAGTTCATTCGTTAAGTATTCAACATAATAACTTCCACCATAAGGATCAACTAAATCACAAGCTTGGGTCTCTTCTTGTAAAAAAATCTGAGTATTTCGAGCTATTCTCGCACTCTCCTTGGAAGGTAGAGCTATTGCCTCATCAAGAGAATTGGTATGGAGAGATTGCGTATGCCCATGAGCTGCAGCCATAGCTTCAATACCAGTTCTAACGATATTATTATTTACATCTTGAGCTGTTAAACTCCAACCTGAAGTTTGGCAATGAGTCCTAAGCATTGATGATTTTGGATTTTCAGGGTTAAACTCACTAACAATCTGAGCCCATAAATATCTAGCAGCCCTAAGCTTGGCAACTTCCATAAAGTAGTTCATTCCGATTGCAAAAAAGAATGAAAGCCTTGGAGCAAAGTCATCAATATCTAGGCCCTTAGAAATTCCTGCTTTTATATATTCAAGACCATTAGCAAGTGTATAAGTAAGTTCTAGATCAGCACTTGCTCCAGCTTCTTGCATGTGATAGCCAGAAATACTGATTGAATTAAATTTAGGCATATACTTTGATGTATATTCAAAGATATCTTCAATGATTCTCATAGAATCTTTAGGAGGATAAATATAAGTATTACGCACCATGAATTCTTTTAAAATATCGTTTTGAATAGTTCCTGATAATTGATCAAGCGCTACACCTTGCTTTTTTGCAGCCACTATATACATGGCCATGATCGGAATAACGGCTCCATTCATCGTCATTGAAACACTCATCTTATCTAATGGAATTCCATCAAATAAAATATCCATATCTAAAATAGAATCAATGGCCACTCCAGCCATTCCAACGTCACTTCTTACTCGTTCATGATCAGAGTCATAACCACGGTGAGTTGCTAAATCAAAAGCAACAGAGAGACCCTTTTGTCCTTGTTTTAAGTTGTTTTTATAAAACTTATTACTCTCTTCAGCTGTTGAAAAGCCAGCATATTGTCGAATAGTCCAGGGCCGGCCTCTATACATATTTTTATATGGTCCTCTTAGATAAGGAAACTCGCCGGGAGCACTATGTAGATGAGGATAATCTTGTTCAGAATATTCATTATGAATAGAAATTTTCTCTAAAGTTGTCTTAACAACACTTTGCTCTACCGAGTCATCAACAAACTTTAAATCTTTAAATGTTAAATCAGAAATTTTTTTCATAGCGATGAAATAAACCTTTTGTTTTTATTTAACTCTTTTAAAACTAAATCCAAATTCTTAGATAATAAAATTTCAGTCAAAACCTCCTGAGCTTTATAATCCTTACTCTCATTACCAATCAAGGTATAAAAATCACTTTGTTGTTCATGCTCAGTATTTTCCAACACTTCTACTTTTATTCCAAGACTATTATAAATATTGGAAACTAGCGCTAACTTCTTAAGATAATCTTTTAATTCCCCAAAGCAATAGATACAAGCAGTAATTTTCGAGCTCTGCACTTTTGATCTTATTTTTTCTAAAGAAAAAATCGAACCAGAATGACTTTTATAATCACTCTCATTCAGAATTTCTTCGAAGTTTATAAAATTATTAACACCTGAAATATTTTTTCCCATCTGAAAAAGTTGGTCTCTTTTACTTTTAGCTCCATAGGCCATCCAGGACTTCATTTTTCCAGAACTTTTAAAACTCTCTATTGTTTCAGATTCATGCTCTTTAAGAAGCTCAAAAGTTTCTTGTGCTATTTCTCCTGCTCGAGCTTCAACATAATAAGAACCCTTTAGAGGATCATTAACCTGACCAAGATGAGACTCTTTACTCAATACATCAAAACTTAGAGAAACTAATCTTTTAGCACTTTCACTTGATGAGTTTAAATAATGATCATAAGGATAAGTTTTTACTTCATTAAGCCCTGCAAAAAAAGCAGAAGCTATATGAATCATGGATCTAAGAGAGTTATTTTTTTGATCATAAATTGAATACTCAGATAAATCTGAAATCCCTAGTATCTCTTTGGTGATTTCAAAATTAAACATTAAGAAGTTTAAAGCTTTAAATTTTGCAACGTTTTCAAAGAGATGGGTAGATAGCTTGGAGATGAATTTTTCATCATCACTTTTTAGAATTAAAAAAAGCTCTTGAGCTGAACTTAAATAGGAATAACTTTTGGGGAGTTCAATATCAGAAAAATTCAACTTTGTTGGATGAGAAAAACTAGCATAAAATTTTTTACTACTAGAGTTAAAACCACAAAAAGATTGATCTAATCCCTCAGGGAAAGCATCAATATATCTCTTAAAGTTCATCTCTTTCATAAATTTTGCCTAGTTCTCAGACTCAATTAAGGCCTGAGATCAAGTATTTCGATAACTCAGTATAACAGAAGGGAAAAACGATGAAAAAAATTCTTCTTACTTTATTGATCTTTAGTTGTACTAAACAGATACAAGAGCAACCAGATGGAAGTGTTGGATATTATAATGACTGGAGTGCAGTGAAAGCCAGTATCAGTCAGGAAAAAGCAAAATTAAAAGAGTGTAAAACACCCTATCTCAATGAAATAACTGATATCCCTTTAATGTATAAATTTAACGTTAAGAATCAACAAATTTCAGATATTGAAGTCTTTGCAGATAATTATGAGATGCCAGAAGCTTTTCATAATTGTGTAGTAGAAGTTTTAAAAAATACCAAGCTTCAAATAGCTAAAGAACAAACGCTCAGTTCTGGGTATCTAATGCTCACAAAAGAACATGAAATTTTTAAGACAGTCTTGTATTAAGATTTCTTATGGAAGAGCAGCTATATAGCCAACCCATCCATCACAATTATCAATTTGCTCAGTTGGCTTAAACTCACCGTCTCCACCACCGTCTCCATCATCGCCTTCCCAATAAGCAATTGTTTTAGAAAAACCAACGTCTTCTAAAATCTCTCTTAGTTCAGCAAATCCCCAAAGTCTCCAATCGTATTGAAACACATTTTTAACTTTTTTCTCACCTTTTGGCTTAAAGTGAATTCGATATAAACACTCATGAGTAATAGGGTTAAACTTATGACAATCCCAATAATAATTAAAACCATCTTGCTTTGTTTTCTCTTCTAAAGGCATCATACTTTCTGGACCACCAAATAAATCTAAAACAAAAACTCCATCATCCTTTAGATGCTCTTTTACTCTTGTGAAGTAATCAATAAGTTGTTTTCTTTTTTTGAAAATAAAGTATGAAAAGTTCAAAGCGATTACGAGATCAGCTTTTTCAGTTGATGTTTCAAAAACATCTCCCATGATATAATTCACTCGACTTTGTTGTTCGGCATTTAACTTTGATAAGTGATTCTCTTTCCCCCAGCCTACTGGCTCAGGATCCAAATCAATTCCAAAAGAATGATACTCAGCTCCTTGCTTAACCCAGTTGCACATCACGGATCCAGTTCCACAAAAATCTTCTCTTAAAATTTTAGCTTTTTTATTTCTGATTGATTTATATAGATCTTGAAGTGTTTCTACTTCACCTTCAGCATTTTGAACTGCTTCTTCGTAGTATCTAAATTTTTGATCTAATGTTAAGACTGTTGGTTTATCAAATTGCATCTCTATACACCCCTGAATTTTTAAATTTGATGTATTTTAAGATCAATTTAAGGGATATTCAAGCTCATATAAGGAAATCTCTAGCTCGTGAGCCGAGATTGCCTTATGAGCCCATTTAGTAATAGTTTAGGAAGAGATATCTTTAAAAATTGCTAAAGTTTCCTCAATGAAAGGATCCTTTTGAAGAGATTCTTTGAACTCTTTGAACTTTTCTTTGTCTTCTTCAAGCGTTGAGTTATCCACATCAATGATGATGATATTCTTATCAATTTGATCAATCTCAAGCTCTTTAGATTTAGCTTTTAGCATCTTCTTTTCAGCTAAATACTTTTTAAGATTCAATTCTTTTGTCTTAATATCTTTTCTTTGCTTGAACCAATTTATACTCTTTTTAATTTTAGAAAACTTCTTATCCTTAGCAATTCTTTTAGCAGAGTTCGCTTTTAGTTTTGCGACATTATAAGAGAATTTATCCCAATCTTTATGAGCTACTTCTTTAATCTTGGCCCAAGGAAGGGAATAGTCCAAATGCCTCTCACCTGATTCAAGGTGACCATAAAGATCTGGAAGAATAATATCAGGAGTAACACCTTTATATTGAGTTGATGAACCATTTACTCTAAAGAACTTTTGAATAGTAATTTTTAAAGCTCCAAAAGGTGAAAATTTTCTACCTACTGGAGGGATAAAATTATCTAAATCTACAACTGCTTGAACTGTTCCTTTACCATGAGAGTATTCTCCACCAACAATGATTGCTCTTTTATAATCTTGTAAAGCAGCAGCTACAATCTCTGAAGCTGAAGCACTGAATCGATTAATTAAAACAATTAAAGGTTTATCAAACTCTATAGAAGGATCTTTATCTTTTAAAACTTCTACTTTTTCATCATGGTTTTTAACCTGAACAACAGGGCCTTTTTCAATAAATAGACCTGTAATATATTGAGAGTCCTTTAACGCTCCTCCACCATTATTTCTAAGATCAAGTACAACACCATCAACATTCTTGGCTTTTAACTTCTTAAGAGCAACTCTAGTATCATCAGTACAATTTCTTCCAAATCTATCTTGGAAGTCTCTATAAAACTTAGGAATATTTATATATCCATACTTTTTCTTATCACCTTTTTTCTGGATGATAGTAGCTTTTACGTAACTTTCTGAAACCTCTACAACATCTCTGATAATAGAAATGACTTGCTTAAGGCCTGAGGGCTTCTTAACTGTTAGTCTAACCTCTGTGCCTTTTCTACCTCTGATTAATTTAACTGCTTCTTTTAATCCCATATCAACAACATCAACCGGTTCCGCTTCACCTTGCCCTACTTTAAGAATAATATCTTCAGCCTTTAACTCTTTACCTTTCCAAGAAGCTGATCCTGGAATGATTCGTTCAACTTTTATATATGAACCTTCTTCTCGTAAAAGTGCTCCGATACCTTCAAGCTTTCCACTCATTTCAATATCAAACTCTTCTTTATCATCAGGAATCAGGTAGTGAGTATGAGGGTCATAAATTTTTGTTACAGAGTTAAAGAACTTATCCATCTCGTCAGACATTTTTTCTTTTTTTAATCGATTGAAAATTCTTGTATAACTCTTCGTGGTCGATTCACGTGCTTTCTTTTCAAGTTGAGCTGGAGTTAGTTTCTTAGCAGGAACTTTCTTTAAAAGTTTCTTATAGTCTTTGTCAGTAGGATCTGGATTTTGTTCATTTAAATATTCACTATATTTTTCTAAAATATCTAAAGTAAGGATCTTCTCCCATCTTTGGTTAAGCTCTTCTAGACTTTTTGCATGTTCTCTTTTTTCTGAATCAATTACATATTTTAAGTTGTTATTTAGATTAAAAGGTTTCTTTAATCTTTCAAAAACAAATTTTTGAACACTTACTTGTCTAGACTTGAGCATCTTTGCTGCAGTCTGCATTAGTGTTAAATCACCAGAGGCGATTTGATCATCTATTGATTTTTCATACTGCTTAAGAGAGTTAATATCACTTTTTAACAAGAATTGCTTTCCATAATCAATACGCTTTATATATTCAGCAAAAGCTTTTTTTGAAACATCATTTCCTAAATCTTTTTTAGAAAAGTGCATGTTTTCAAGAATACCTTTCAGAGTTGTTCCTAAAAGTACCTCTTTAGTGAGCTTACCTGGCTTTTTGTCACTTAATGATTTTGTTGCATTTTTAGCTGCAGATTTTGCTTGAGATTTTTCACTATAAGTAGAGTTACAGCAAAACAGGGCCCCTAAGATCAGGAGTCTAAAGATATTCATAACATACGTCCTTCATTTGAATTCAATATATCAATTTTAAGTGGTTAATAAGTGTGTGACAATCTAGGGACAATAAATCCTAAATAGATTGGTCATATAATAATGGAGTTTTTGTTTATAAGAACTATTTCTTTTTCTTGTATCTGTTCTTGAACTTCTCAACTCTACCTTCTGTATCAAGAACTTTCTGGTTCCCAGTATAGAATGGATGAGATGCACTCGAGATATCTACTTTAAATAAAGGGTATTCTTTCCCATCTTCCCAAGTAACAGTATCTTTAGTCTCAACTGTTGATTTCGTCATAATTGAAAAGTTTGCAGAGATATCTTGATAAACAACGTCTCTATAATTTGGGTGAATATCTTTTTTCATAATAAATCCTCGTTTGGAAGCAGAGCATATAAAGTCTGCTAAATTCTGTCAAGATTCACTGATTTTATGTTAAAAATTCGTGATTTTCTATGAATTTATCACTGGATAGCGATTTTGGATATATTTCTTATAAAAGTTCTTCTTTGATTTTGCTCTCAAAAACTTCTTATAAACCCCTCTTTTTACACCTTTAAAAGTATGAAGTTTCTTATTAATTTCAAGAATAAAAAAGCCTTTTGAACCATTGGCACAATGCCCAACATATCCTGAACTTAAGGTTTTACCAATACACTTGTTTTCTGACTTAACTTTAAACTTCTTGGTACTGGCAATTGATCTTACCGACTCTTTTTTTGCTTTAATCAAACATGCTCTTTTGAGCTTCCCTCGAAGAGTGAGACACATCCTTTCAGATTTTGAAAATGCTTGAATTGATCCTAGAACAAGTACTGATAAAATTATTGCTTTCATGATTTTGCCCCCAATAATCATTTATAAATAGACCTTGAATTCCCCAATTCTTGATCTATATAAATTATACGAAGAGGCATGGGGATTTCGAAATAAGTCGATTTTTTCGATTTTAAGCTGAAATAGTGCCAAGAATATTAGGATATTGAGAATTTACTTTGATTAAATTGAAGGTGGAAAAATCAAAAGTAAGTCCCAAGCTGACTTGGCTTAGGACTTACTACCAATTTAGTATTATGAAAAATTAACTTCTAGATTTATTTTTTACTTTTTGACATAGTTCGCTTCGATAAGTTTTAGAAGTAACTTGATACCAATCGTTTGGAGTTGATCTGAATTCATAACTTTCTCCATTTTCAAGCTCAATTATATATTTCTTTCTTGCTTCTTTAGACTCCGCAAAAAAATAGCGACCTTTCACAGGAAGCACTAAAACTTCTTGAGCACTATCGCTAATAGAAACTGAAGCATCACCAGACATAGAAAGCCCTTGGCCTCCTGCGGTTGCATGTAATTGCATATTGCTTACTTCTATTTCAAATATTTTTTCAGATTCAGGTAGATTACCTGGTTCACAATTAAATTGTATTTTTTGTATTGAGTTCGCAACATGTCTATCTTGAGTTTGATGATGACTTGCACAAGATACTAAGCCTAAAAATAAGCACGCAATGATAAGTTTCATATTTCCTCCATGATTAAAAACTATGATTTATTTTAACATTTTTGAAGGAATTTCGATACAAACAAGCTTGAGCTTTTTTGTTTTCTCTCTACCCCTTCCCAGAGTCCTTAATAAACTTCTCAACATCTTTTTGCTTCCACTTATCAATGATTTCAGGCTTTCTCATAGCATCAGCAATGCCAATGTTTTTCGTCCCATATTTTACGAACAATCCATATTTCCCATCATAAACAGTGATCTTCTTATTAGTCGTAGTGTGACGTTTAAATTCTTTATAAACACTGGCTCCTCGGGAAGAAACCTTTGGCTCAGCAATAATAGCTAAAGCTTCATCAAGCGTAATTTTATAAACATCAAAAGTATCTTTTTTAATATTTCTAAAGTCTCCATCATGAACAACATAGGGTCCAAATCGTCCAGAGTTTGCTTGAATCATTTTTCCTGTTTCTGGATGCTCTCCAAGATCTCTTGGAAGAATTAATAATGTTAAAGCTTGCTCAAGAGTAATGGTTTGGGGTGTTAGTGGAGCTGTAATACTTGCTCTTCTTGGCTTAGGAACTTCTTCCGTTTTTTCACCTTGTTGAACATAAGCTCCATATCTACCTGTGAGACAATAAATATTTTCTTTAGTCTTAGGGTGAACACCAATTGGCTCAGGTCCTTTTTTTGAAAGTTCAATTAACTCATCAATATTTTCAGGTCTAAGATCTGCTGGTGCAACTGTCTCAGGAATAGAAGCATGAACCTCTTCTTTCCCAACTTTTTGAATAATATATGGCCCATAACGACCAACTTTAATATCAATAATATCTTTAATTTGTGGAAGTCTTAAAGTCCTCGAAACATCTGGTTTAATACCTTTTTCCTTACTATCTACTTGTTCTCTTAAACCTTTTTTACCAAGGTAGAACGATTTTAAATACTTTCTAGAATCTTGCTTTCCTTCAGCGATTTCATCCAGAGCATCTTCAAGCTTCGTCGTGTATCCATAATCAACGAGGTCAGCAAAGTGATCTTCTAATAATTGAATAACAGCAATTCCTGTATAAGTTGGAATTAGTTGCGAACCTTCTTTTCTAACATATCCTCTTTCTTGAACCGTTCCGATAATACTTGCATAAGTAGATGGTCTACCTATTCCTTCTTTTTCTAAACGCTGAACAATACTTGCTTCCGTAAATCTTGCAGGTGGTTTTGTTTCATGAGCATTAGGTAAAATATCAGAATGAGTTAATTTATCTTTTGCTTTAAGCTCAGGAAGGATGACTTCTCTATCATCTAATGCCTTATCAGGATCATCGCTCCCTTCAACATACGCTCTTAAGAAACCAGGAAAGATAATTCTCGATCCATTAGCAGTAAATAGGTATTTTCCATTTTCAATTTTAATCGACATGGATCTTTTATGGGCCTTCTTCATTTGAGAGGCCATTGTTCTTTTCCAAATTAAATCATAGAGAGCCTTTTCTTTGCCAGTCATTCCAATTTTATCTGGATGCTTAAACTCACTACCAGCTGGCCTGATCGCTTCGTGGGCCTCCTGAGCTCCTTTGGTCTTTGCTTTATATTGTCTCACTTCATCGCTTAAAAATTCTTTACCATAAAGATCTTCAATATTTTTTCTAGCTGCCTTAATCGCTTCATTTGAAAGATTTGGTGAATCTGTTCTCATATAAGTGATCAAACCGTTTTCATATAATTTTTGAGCGGTTCTCATTGTTTCTCTAGCACTCATTCCAAGTTTTCTATTTCCTTCTTGTTGAAGTGAAGAAGTAATAAATGGTTTTGCTGGATTAGAATGTGTATCTCTTTCATCCACACTTTTTACTATCCAATCACCTGCGGCCAGTTCTTTAGAAATTGATTTTGCTTTTTTTTCATCGACTAAAAATATATCTTTAGGTTTAATAAGCTTGCCAGTTAATTGATCAAAGTCTTTTCCAATCGCAATTTTGACTCCATCTACTCGAGAAAGTTTTGCTTCCAAAGGTTTCTTTTTTACTAAAAGATCAGCTTTAATTGACCAATAACCAGCCTTCACAAAGACCATTCGCTCTTTTTCTCGCTCCACAATCATCTTAAGACCTGGAGATTGCACTCTCCCTGCTGATAATCCGTAAGCAATTTTCTTCCATACTAGTGGCGATAAAGTATAACCATAAAGCCTATCTACAATACGTCTTGTTTCTTGAGCTTTTACGAGATTAAGATCTACATCTCTAACTTTTTCTAGAGCTTCAGTAATAGCTTTTTTTGTAATCTCATGAAAAACCATTCGCTTAACAGGAACTTTTGGATCAAAAAGTTGTAATAAATGCCAAGAAATACTCTCTCCCTCTCTATCTTCATCGGTCGCGAGGTAGATAATTTTGGCAGTCTTAACGAGCTTTTTTAAACCAGTTACTACTTTTTTCTTAGATTTTGGAACGACATATAATGGCTCAAAATCTTTTTTTACATTGATACCAAGTCTCGACCAATCTTCTTTTTTATACTTAGCCGGAACATCTGCTGCAGTTTGAGGAAGATCACGGATATGCCCCATGCTGGCAATTACTGTGTAATCTTTGGGAAGAAACTTTTTAATTGTTTTTGCTTTAGTCGGTGATTCGACGATCACTAAATTGATTCCCTTTGCACTCATTCTCTACTCGTTTTTGATAAAGGTTTAAAAATATATGATATGAGGTAATGAAAAATTTAAAGTTCCGTCAAGTCTAAGTTGATTATTTTTTCTTTTATTTTCTAAAAGTAGATTTAAATTTGATGCAGCTTAGTTATTTAAATAAATTCTTTTTCTTCAGGAACTAAAAAACAATTGCAAGACCAAAACTATAATTCGTAGAGTTATTAGCTCTTAAAATAGTATTATCAGCAACACTTAACATATCACTAAAACTAAATTTAACAGAACTATAAAGCCCATATGTAATATCTCCTGGAATTGGAAAGCTTAAAATCCCATCCAAGAAAAAGCCAAAAGAACTATCGGGTGTAAAGTCAGCTGGAACATTTGGAATTCCTTCTGAAGAGCCTGAAAGAGGTAATGAATAAAATGCTCCTATATTAAAAAGAGTAAATCTGTTAGTAGCGAGACTTCCTCCGTTAATAAAAGTAAAACCTAAAGGAATATCTAAATATGTAGCATTAAGTTGTCTTTGTTGATCCGTTGCACCTCTTTGCATAAATGAAACGCCACTTGTGACTCCAACGACTCCATTAAAGTAATATCCTCCACCAATCATAGTTGAAATTCCGGCTTTTGAACCTTCCTTACTGGCACTTAGAGTGAAGCCTGGAGCGACCCAAAGCTTTAGTTTCTCAATTTTACTCTCATCTAATTCAGGGTTATCTGAACACCTACAGCTTGAAACACTTGCAAATATGTTCATTGAAAATATTAGAATAATTAAATACTTCATAAAGCACATCCTTAATAAGTTGATCTATTAAGGATATGCTAAAACCTATCTAATAAAAAGAAGGTCAAAATAGGTTGGTATTGTCCAGCTTGCATCAGGAACTATATCCTCCAACTCGCCAGCCAGAGTTATCACCTTTTCACTTAAATCTAATCCTACGTTAGCATAATTGGCACCACGTTTTTCTTCAGATTCATTGTCAGTATTTAAAAATGGTCCAAGTTTTTCACAGACCGAAGTCAACTCATCAAGTATTGAAGAGACCTTATTTAGTGTTTTTTCTTCAGAAGCATAACTGGTCCCAAGCTCCTTTAGATCTTTAATTAAAACAGCAAGTTCTTTTTTATATTGATAAGCGCAAGGCTTAATTGTTCTATCAATCATTTTCTTTTGAGTTCTTAGTTCAATATCTCGACAAGTATTATATTTTTCAAGATTAACATTATAAAGACTTTCAAGTTCCGTAGGTCTATAGACTCCAAGATCAAATAAGTGTTGATGATTTCCAGGTTTATTGAATTCAATTAAAGCATCAACAGTTGTTCTAAGATTTGGCAATCCTCTTGAGCTTGCTTCTTTCACCCAATCTTCACTATAACCATCACCATTAAAGACAACATCATGTGAGCTCACATACCACTTTTTTGTAATCTCTTTTAAAACAGTTTTTACATCTGAACCAGCATTCAACTTTTCTTGAATAAATAAATTAGTCTCTTTTAAAACATCTATAACGGCTGCATTTAAAACAGTTAACGGAAAACCAACATTGGCCGATGACCCCACTGCTCTAAATTCAAATTTATTTCCAGTAAAAGCAAAAGGTGATGTTCTATTTCTATCTGTATTATCTTGTAAAAATTGAGCAAGCTGTCCTGCTCCAGTATTAATCATGGTTTGTTCTTCTGGAGAATAATTATCTCCAGTTAAGTATTTATCTAAGATTGATTTTACAGTCGCTCCTAAAAATACAGAAATAATCGAAGGAGGTGCTTCGTGTCCACCTAACCTATGATCGTTACTATGACTTCCAATAGCAGCTCTTAAAGAAACTGCATGTCGCTTAACTGCTTCACAAACAATCGCAACCATTGCTAAAAACCGATAATTCTCATGTGGTGTAGAACCTGGTTCTAATAAATTTGTTCCATTATTATCTGAAAGTGACCAATTTAAATGCTTCCCACTTCCATTAATATCAGCAAAAGGCTTTTCATGAAATAAACACACAAAATCGTGTTTTTGAGCAACTGATTTCAAAGTAGCCATTAATAATTGATTATTATCAGCTGCAGTGTTTGCATCACTAAAAATTGGAGCGATTTCAAATTGCCCAGGAGCAACTTCGTTATGTCTTGTCTTGGCCGGAATTCCTAATTTATATAATTCAATCTCACATTCTTGCATATAAGAGAGAACTCTTTCAGGAATTGTTCCAAAGTAGTGATCACTTAATTGTTGGTTTTTAGGAGTTAAGCTTCCAACTAAAGTTCGCCCACTCATCACGAGGTCTTCTCTTTGATAATAAAAAGCTTTATCTACTAAGAAATATTCTTGCTCAATACCACAACTTGCAGTTACTGATTTTGCTTCTTTGACTCCAAGTAAATTTAAAAAAGTTGTTGCAGCTTCACTTAGTGAGCTCATTGACCTTAAAAGAGGAGTCTTAATATCTAATGCGTCACCGTGATAAGAAATAAATGCAGTTGGAATACAAAGAGTCTTACCATTTGTATTTTCTTTAATAAAAATTGGAGAAGTTAAATCCCAACAAGTATACCCCCTAGCTTCGAAAGTACTTCTTGATCCACCATTTGGAAAAGATGAGGCATCTGGTTCACCTTGCATTAATTGAGAGGCACTAAGTTTCTCTATTGGTCTATCACCTTTTAAAGTTAAGAAAGCATCATGTTTTTCAGCCGTCGAACCTGTAAGAGGTTGAAACCAGTGACAAAAATGAGTAGCTCCTTTTTCAAGGGCCCAGGAAAGAACGACATCAGCAATTTGCTTAGCCAACTTCTTATCAAGAGCTTTCGTTCCTTCTAAAACACTTAAAATCTCTTTTTGAGTATCAGCTGAAAAATTTCTATTATTTTTTAATTGAAAAACATTTTCCCCAAAATACTGACTTACTTTGAGCATTTTTCCTTGTGCATTTTTAGGTAATTCTTTGTGAAGTGATTTTCTTTGAAAAACTTGGGACTTAGTAATTTCTCTAGTGTTTTGAAGACTCATTTTAAACCTTTGGTTATGAAGTTTATTGGATCTAGATTAACACCTAGCACATATTTTGAATATATCTAAAGGTATAACTAAAAATAAATTGAAGCGTCAAAATAATGGACGTGAATCCAAAGAGGATCTAATTCCAAATGGGGTGAATAAAATTTCGCTAGAATTATTAAGAAATCTTCAAGGATGTATTTTAATGTCGATTATTTACCTCAATTCTTCTTCGTTCCATGAAATTACCAATCTATTTTTTTCCCATCAACAATATCTTTAACCATTTGATGAGTCTTTTCAGGTCTAAACTCAAAATCAAAAAGTCTTCCCATTCTAGAAACTGTTATAGAATGACTTTTATCCAAAGCAAGATATTTTGCCAATGAATTGAAAAAACTTTTATCTATTCTCGTCTTATTCATGGCAACAATTTCATCTCCAGCATTAAGACCCATTTTATAGGCCAGTCCATCCTCTATTATTGAATGAATAAATACTTGTTCACCTTTGAACTCTGGTCTAAGTCCTAAATGATACTCGGGGTCTTTAAAATTAATATTTATAGAATGCTTCTTAAGGATTCCAGTAAAATCAATTTCTTCAGTTGTTTCTATCATTTTTTCAAACTCGAGAGCGATCTCATTATTTGATATCTCTCTAATCAAACCTATAAACTCTACCTTATTGATTCCCTGCTCAGGTCTAGCTTTATAATGACTCCACAAAGCATCCGTTAAACTCTTCATAGATTTTCCAATTTCCAATAGTCTTGAATGAAGAACTAAAAACACTAAGCCACCTTTTAAATAATAACTAATAGTAGCGTTACGACTATTCTCATGAGGTCTATACAATTTAATCCAAGCATCAAAAGAACTTGCTTCTAGAGAATCATACTTCCTACCAGGAATACTCAAATATAAGTTTAAATCATCTCTAATTAATTCCCAATATTCTTTTTCAGTAATTAAACCTGTTTTTAAAGTTAGATAATTATCCATAAAACTCGTCAACCCTTCGGCCAACCAAAGCATTGAGGTATAATTCTCATTTTGGTAATCAAAAGGTCCCAACTCAACGGGCCTGATTCTTTTTACATTCCATGTATGGAAATACTCATGAGTTGTGAGTGTTAACCACTTGATATAATCTTTTCTATTATTTAATTTTCGACCATCAAAAGCTAAAACTGTTGAGTTCTTATGCTCCAGTCCACCGTAAAGTCCTGGAGCAAAGTGAGTAATAAAACTATAATGCTCATACGGAATATCATGCATATAATCAGCAACGGTTTCTACTATTTTTTTTATATCACCTTTTAAATCTTGTGAGTGAGGCCAAGTTGATCCATAAAAAGCAAGATGATGATCTTTTCCCTGTACTTTAAATCCATCACTGTCGTGACATCCAATCTCAATAGGACTATCTAATAGATCATCATAATCTTTGGCACTATATAAAAAGACTTCTCTATTTGTTGAAATATCTTCAAGGCCTGTTATTACTTTTGACCAAAGAGCCGGAAAGCGTAACTCTATTTGTGGGTTTATGATTGATTGATTGCTAATTCCTATTAATAAACAAGGGAGATGCAAAAATGCATGAGTATTATCGACATGACTTGTTCTCACGGTAAGTTCGTGACAATAGATTTGATATTCAACATAAAACTCTTCTGGAGCATTGCCCACGATCCATGTTCCCTTTTTTATTTTTTCATACTCGAGATAACTTCCCGATTTATCTAAAACTTTAAATTTTGATAAATGCTTCGAATACTCTCTCATTAAATATGACCCTGGAGACCAAGAAGGGAGAAATAGCTCAATTTCATTTAACGAATTTTCTGAGATATGAACTCTTAACTTAACCTGGTGAGTTTGAGGATTATCAATTTCTAATAAATAGTTCACTTTCATTTTGTCTGCTTCCTATGTTTACAAAGTTTTAGTTCCATTTTATTGTTGTTTCACCATGATGGATATTGATTTTACAGACTTTGACCCTAAAAAAACTCAAATTGAGTTTACTAAGAAAGCAAATGAGCAAATTAAACTAATTTTAGATAATGATTATACTCTCTCATCCAGACTGATGAGAATTCAAATTGGTGGAAAAGAATGTGATGGATTCAGATATGAAGTCGGCTTTGATTCTGAAAAAGAAAATGATCATTTATTTGAACTAGACTTAGTAAATGTTCTTATGCAACCTTTTACAGCTTATTTTTGTCAAAATATTACAGTTGATTACCTTACTGATGGTAAAAACGATATCGATGGCTTTATTATTAGAAACCATGAACAAAAAAATTATGAAGGTAAATTCTTTAAGGATAAATAATATGAAATATTTAGTTTTGTTTTTCGCTCTTGGATTAATGGCAGACACATATCAAAAAGACTCCATTTCTGTAAACGGTGAATGTACTGAAAAAATTAATCCAGATCGAATTAGAATTGAATTTAATGTTGATGTAACTGAAAAAAAGCAAAAACTCTCCACTGTAAAAGCTAATAAAATCTACGAAAAACTTAAAGCTGGAGTAAATAAAATAAATCCAAAGGATCTTGAATTAAATACTTCTAGTTATAATGTTCGTCCAAATTATGATTATACGAAAGGAAGAAGATTACTTAGAGGTTACCAAACGACTATTGGATTAACAGTCATCTCTAGTGAAATGGAAAAATCTGGAGATATCATTAATGTTGGAAATATTTCTGGAGTCAATAATATCCAAGGACCCAACCCTTTTGTTTCACTAAAAACATACCAAGAGCAATATAAAAAATGCCTAGCTCTCGCTGCTAGAGATGCAAAAAACAAGGCACAAATGTTAGCTAAAACTTTAGATGTCTCATTAGGCAACGCTATCAAAGTCAATGAAACAAATCATAACTCTTACCAAACTCATAGACCTCACAGATCAATGATGAGATCCAAGGGTATGTCTATGGACGCCGCAGAGAGTTCTGCACCTAATATTGAATTTGGTAAACAAACATTAAATGTGAAACTAAATGTTCAATTTGCTATTCGTTAGAACTTCAAGATATCTAAGCCGTAACCACCTCTATCACAAACACCCTTACTTGCCTTGGGGATAATGCTGTCATATCGACCATCAAGTCTTTTCTTATTAGCTATAAAGTTTCTTCTATTATCAATCAAACTAATTTTTGAAAGATTTAATACATAGTCTTTATCGTCTTGTGAAATATCTTTATCTTTTAAAATAGAGTCGGTTCTTGATATCACTGCCGTTTGTACATAAAGAGCAATGGCCATATTAGCAATTCGATTTTGAGGATACTCATTTCCAATAATCTTTTTCCCATGCTTCATAATTGTATTTTCAACTGAAATAGCAAAGTCACCAACCATTTTAGAATAATCTTTTGTATAACGTTCAAGAGATTTATGAACATCAGTAAAGCTTTTTGTAAAAAAGGATTTTGAAATTCTTCCACCAACGAAACTAGATAAAACCCCTACTGACTTAATTGGGTCTGAAATAGCTTTTGAAACATCAGAAGAAACTTTTCCTAATTCTTTTAACTCATCACTCGGTCCTTTAATCCCCATAAGAGCAATAAAGATTCTAAGAATCTCATTTGTTCCTTCAAAAATTAAGTTAATTCTAGAATCTCTCATAATTCTCTCGTATGGATACTCTTTCATATATCCGTTACCAGCTGCAATTTGTAGAGATGTATCAACTGTTTCCCAAAGTTTCTCTGAACAATAAACCTTACAAATTGCTGACTCCATTGAATAATCATCCATTCCTTTATTAATCAGTCCTGTCGTAAAATAAACGATACATTCACTTGAATAAATAGAAGCAGCCATTTTAGCCAACTTTGACTGAATTAGACCATACTCAGAAATAGAATTTCCAAATTGTTTTCTTCCTATAGCATGCTCTGTCGCCATTTTTAAAGCAAGGCGCATTCCACCAACTGATCCTGAACCAAGAGATAGTCTTCCGGTATTTAAAACATTCATTGCTATTTTAAAACCTTTACCCAGTTCACCAATAATATTTTCTTTAGGTACTTTAACTTTATCAAAGTATACGGCCCTTGTTTCACTGGCCCTAATCCCCATCTTGTCTTCTTTTTCTCCAAAGGAAACACCTTCCATATCTTTTTCTACAATAAAACATGAAATTTTTTCTTTTGTTTCTCCGTCAATCACATGATCAGTCTTACAAAATACTGAATAGAATTCAGCCATTCCAGCGTTTGTGATCCAAAGTTTTTGACCATTAAGTGTATAAGTTCCATCACCATTATCTACGGCTTTAGTTTTAATTGAATAAGCATCAGACCCTGAACCTGGCTCAGTTAAACAAAACGCTGCATAACTTTCACCACTAGCTAGTTTTGGTAACCACTTCTTTTTTTGTTCATCACTACCTTCATTTAATAAAGCTTTGTAACCAATTGATTGGTGAGCACCTAAAGTTGTAGCAATTGCTCCGTCAACCATGGCAATTTCTGAAAAAACTCTGGCATATAATGAGTGATCTAACTCAAGACCACCAAATTCTTCTGGGACAGCTAAACCACAAAGACCTAATTCAGCAAGACCTTTTAATACGTCTTCGGGTATCTTACTATCTTGGTCAAGTTTTTCTGAATCAATTTTTCCTTCAGCAAATCTTAGTACTGCTTCGGTCATTGCAAGGCCCATTTCCACTTGTTCAGCTGTTAGCTTAGGATAAGGAAGCACATGCTCCTCATTAAATTGACCATAAAACAAAGTTTTAGCCACCGATGGAATAGGATTTTCACTTTTTTGGCTCATATATTCTCCAGTTAAATTATTTACAAGTTTTTGTTAATTCTTATTATACTCATAGAAGTTGAAAAGATAAATTCTTGCACAAAGTGAAGAAATCTTCGACAATAATTATATGTCAGATAAGTTCAGTTTTAAATCGCTAAAGAAAAAGCTTAAAAATATTAAGTTTAGAAAAAAGGAAGAAGACGTTCCTTTTTATTTACCTGGTGATGAAAATAAGAGCTCTAAAAGTAGCTCTGTAAAAAACTCAAATGTTGAATCTAATAGGTTTGATACTGGAAACGGAAAATCTAAAGGTAACTTTCTAAAATCTTTACCTGGAATTTTTTCACCTTCAAAAAGAAGAGCAGTTCATAGAACTTATTTAATTCTTTTTTTCCTATGTTTATTTATGTTTATGGGAAAATTTTTAAATGTTTTTTTAATTCCCAAAATTGCTCCTAAAGGATTTAAGTCAGTACCTAAGGGACTTCCAAACTTCACTATTAATGCAGACTCGACAAGTGATTGGGCTTCAAGGGCCAATCTCCTAAAAGGTAAAGATATTTTTGCTACAGCTCAGCCTGGTCAAAATAATACGAAGAAAACTGAAAAACCAGTTGAGAAAAATATCAAGTGTGAAGAGTCTGATAGCCAAACAAGTCTTCCATTGAAACTTGTAAGCACTTTCGTTCTTCAAGATTCAGTTAAGTCTCTGGCTTCTGTTCAAGTAAGGAGTGATCAAAAGACTAAGAAATTAAGAGTTGGAGATGAAATAGATAGAATGGCTGAAGTAAAAAAAATCTCCCGTTTGAGATTGGTTCTTAAAAATCTTCAAAATGGAGCTTGTGAGTATTTAGGTCATGATCAATTAGCAAAAGAAAATAAGATAGAGCTTCCCAAAATAAAATCTCCAAGACAGCAAAAAGCATTTGAGCAACAACAAACAGCAAATGCTGATGGTATTATAAAAAATGGAAATACAGTTTGTATTGGCCGTTCTCTAATTGATGAGAAGATGAAAAACCCTGCTGCTATTTTATCCGAAGCCAGAGCAATTCCTATTACTAACCCAGATGGGACGATGTCATTTAAGATTGTTGATATTGTTCCAGGAAGTATCTATTCACACTTAGATATACAAAATAATGATGTAATTAAAGCTATCAATGGTAAAACGATTACTGGTATGAATGCAGTAATGGGACTTTTTGCAAAAATAAAATCCCTACCAAAACTTAGCCTAGATATTGATAGAAGTGGATCAATAGTTCCTATGCAATATCAAATATCAAAAAAGAAACCAACAAATTGTAATTAATAAAGGCCTTACATGAAAAATTTATTTTTTCTTTTTTTAATTTTAAGCTTAAACTCTTTTGCTCAAGACGAAGATGATTTTGAAAGATTTGATGCTCGACCTGAAGCTCTTGAAGAGTTACCAGAAATTGATTTAACTCCTCCTCCTAGACCATCTCGACCTACTAACACAAGAAGAAAAAGTGTTGGAGGAGTAGATGTAGAGGTTGAAGATAGTGGAAGTTTTAAAGCAAGAGAAAGTGATGGGTTTGCTACTGATGAGCAAAAAATATTTGGAAGACAATCAGATCAAGCCGGAGATGTTAAACCTGAGAAAAAATTTGTTAGCCTGAATCCTGAAATTGCTTTTGGTCCAGAGATTATTGAAAATTTTGATTACCCTAATGCTGATATCTTAAAAATTACTGAAAAAATGCAAGCTCTTACAGGAATAAATCTCATTTTAGATAAAGATGTTAAAGGGAAAGTTTCTATTTCTGCTAAAACTCCAATAACTGTTGGTGATGCTTGGAAAGCTTACCTAACAGCTTTAAATATGGCCGGACTTGCATTAGTAAAAACTGGAGCTTTTTATAGAATTATTAATGCTAGAGATATTAGATATACTCCTACGAAAATTTATACAGGTGAATATGTTCCTAACGTAGAAAATTATATGATGAAAATCATTGCTCTAAAGCATGTTGATGCCAATGAGATTGTTAGAAACTTTAGACCCTTTATGACTAGATACGGACGAATCTTAGATATTAAGCAAACTAATACAATTATCGTTACTGATACTGGTACAAATATTAATAGATTAATGAAGCTTGTTAAGTTTCTTGATGTTGCTGGGTTTGAAGAAACTATGCATATTATAAAAGTTAGAAATACTTCAGCTCAAGAATTAGCTAAACTCATCGAAACTATTATCAAAAAAGATACTGGTGGTTCTACAAGAAGATCATCTCGATCTTCTGCCGCAGCCAAAGGATCAAAAAATGGTCCTCAGATCTCCAAGATTATCGCTGAACAAAGAACCAACTCTATTATTGCGATGGCCAATCTTGCTGGCTATGAGCATTTAACGAAACTTATTAATACATTAGATGTTAAAACTCCTGCTCAAGGCTCAGGAAAAGTTAAGGTCTATTATGTACAACATTCAACTGCAAAAGATTTAGCAACAACTCTAACTTCTCTAGTTAGTAATGGGAAAGCTAAAGCTGCACCAGCTGCAAACAATAGAAGAGGTAGGTTTCAAGCTCCAGAAGAAAAGGTTGAAGCAATTTTTAATGAAGAAGTTAAAATTACTGCAGATGAATCTACCAACTCTTTAGTTGTTGTTGCATCTGCAACAGATTGGTTAACTCTAAATAATGTTTTGAAAAAACTAGATATTCCTAGAATGCAGGTTTATGTTGAAGGACTTGTTGTTGAAACTGAAGTTACCAAAGGAAAAGGCTTTGGGATGGGCTACTTAGGAGCTTATGGCGAAGGAGCAACAGAAAGATTTGGATTCTCTGGCGATGGCCTTGCTTCTTTAGCTACTCAAGGAGCAGCTGGATTAGCTGGAGCTTTTACGAATTTTGGAGTTGGATTTGGTGTTGGACCAAAGATCGATGTCGGAAACACTACTACTGGTGAAATAAACGTTAGTGCGGTAAATGGTTTTTTAAGAGCTGTCGCAACTGATGCTCAAAATAATGTATTATCGACTCCTCAGCTTTTAGTTTTAGATAATGCTGAAGGACAATTTGAGGTTGTAAATTCTGTTCCAGTTTTAAGTGGAACTACAGGTGCAGGTGGTGTAACAACTCAAGGGACAACAAACCAAGAAGTTAAGACTATTATTAAAATAAAGCCGCAAATCAACAAAGCAACAAGAATGATCAAGATGGCAATTACTCAACAATATGAAGACTTCACACAAACTGCCGACACTGCTGCAGCTGAAACAGGAGCCAGAGCAACGGCTCAAAGAGCAGCAGAAACAGAAATAATTGTTAGAGACAGAGATACAGTAGCAATGGGTGGATTACTTAGAGATTCAGTGAATGATAGTTATAATAAAGTTCCTATTCTTGGAGATCTTCCTGTTTTAGGTTGGTTATTTAAAAATAAAACAAAGTCAGTTCAAAAATTAAATACAATTTTCTTTTTAACTCCTAAAATCATATCTCCTTATGATTCACTTGCTGCTGAAAATACAATGGATGTTATCAAGAGAAGAAATGTTAGTGTGAGTAAAAATAAAATCTTAGAGGATGTACATAGACCAGCTTTAAATGAAATTGCTAGAAAGATTGATGCTCAGAGTGCTGGACCACTTTACTCAAAAGATCTTATCCAACCATACAAAGACAATACTGGAAGTGTCACTATGGACGATATAAGTACTAGTATAGACGATGATTATACCCAGTTTGTAGAAGAAGATTACTAGAATATACTTATATTATGGCAGATCAACAAAACCCATCAGACAATCAAGTAAACAACACTTCTAATAATATTATTACTACTGAAGTTTATGAAAAAGCATCCAAGAAACTTAGAATTGGTGAGCTACTTGTAAAGTATACTGGCTTAACTGAATCCCAGTTAGAAGAAGCTTTAAAGTTTCAAAAAGATAATCCAGACTCAGGTTTACTTGGTGAGATTCTTTTAAAAAAAGGTTTTATCAATCCTAGTGATATTATTAAAGTTGTTTGTCAGCAGATGAATATTCCTTATACATCTCAAATTAAAATTGATGAGATTGATCCAAATGTCGTTAGAGATATTCCAATTAATTATTCCAAGCATCACGAAATTATTCCTATTTTTGAAACAGATTATGCAGTGACAGTAGTGATGAGTGATCCGTTTAAAGAAAATATTATTAATGATCTTGCTAGTATTTATAAAAAAGATGTGAAGATTGTTATGTCGACACCTCAAAGAATTCAAGAAGCAATTAATAGAGTTTATGAGAGAGCAACGTCAAATCTTGTAGATACAATTGAAGATGAGTTTGATGAGACAATGGATCTTGATGGACCGATTGATATCCTTGATGCTGCAGCTGATGAAGCTCCAGTTATTCGGTTTGTAAATTCAATTATATTTAGAGCTGTTAAAGAAAAAGCTTCTGATATTCATATAGAGCCTTACGAGCGAGATGTTAGCTATAGATTTAGAGTTAACGGTGTTATGAAGGAAGTCTTAAGGCAACCTAGAAAAACACACGCCGCTGTTAGTTCAAGAATTAAAGTTATGGCGAAACTTGATATTGCAGAAAAGAGATTACCACAAGATGGTAGAATAAAAATTAAGATAGCAGGAAAAGATGTTGATATACGTTTAAGTACTACTCCCGTTCAAAGTGGTGAAAGAATCGTTATGAGGGTTCTTGAAAAGAATAATACTGTTTTAGAATTAAAGTCTCTAGGATTTCATGGTCAAGTTTTAGACAATCTTGCAGAGCTTGCAAAAAGAAAGCATGGAGTATTATATGTAACTGGACCTACTGGTCATGGTAAAACAACTACCCTCTTTGCAATCTTAGCCAAAATTAACACCCCTGATAAAACAATCATTACAGTTGAAGATCCAGTTGAGTATGAAATGGCAGGGATTTCTCAGATTCAAGTGAATCATAAAATTGATTTAAGTTTTGGTATTGCTCTTCGATCAATACTTAGACAAAACCCAGATGTTATTATGGTCGGGGAAACAAGAGACCAGGAAACTGCAGAGATGGCCATTAATGCTTCCCTTACAGGTCACTTTGTTTTATCTACTCTTCACACAAATGATTCTTCCTCTGCACCAACAAGACTCATCGATATGGGAGTTCAACCCTTTTTAATTTCTTCATCATTAATTGGAGTTCTAGCTCAAAGACTAATTAGAACTTTATGTGATAATTGTAAAAAGCCAGAAGATATTACTGACTTTCAAAAAGATATTCTTGGTATAGACAGTGTACCGGCTGGAACTAAAATCTTTAGTGCTGTAGGTTGTCCGAAATGTAATGGATCAGGCTTTGGTGGAAGAACATGTGTATCCGAACTATTAATGATCTCAGATTCTATTCGATCACTCATTCTAGAAAAAGCAGATTCCTCGGTTATTAAGAAAAAAGCCGTAGAAGAAGGTATGGTAACACTTAGAAAGGACGCTTTAAGCAAAGTTTTGTCAGGAGTTACATCAATTGATGAGGTAATTCGAGCAATAAACGTTGAAGACGATCATTAATAAATAAATTACTTTGTACTAACAGAAAATTCATCTTTAAATTACTTATATTTTTGGGGCTTAATGCTGTAAAATACTAGCTATGCCAATCTACTCATATAAAGGTATTAATAAACAAGGCCAAGACGTCAAAGCCACAATTAATTGTGAAAGTGAAGTCGTTGCTAAGCAGAGAGTTAAGTCTCAAGGAATTATGCTTGTTTCTATTAAAGAAAAAAAAGCAGGTTCTAAAAGTTCGGGTTCTTCGTTTTCTCTAGGTTCTAAAAAAGTTAATGTAAATGAACTAGCTATGATGACAAGGCAACTTGCAACTCTTGTTAAAGCAAGAATTCAAATTGTTGATTCTCTTCAAGCACTTATTGATCAAGTTGAAAGTGATGTACTTAGAGTTGTTCTTGCAACTGTAAAAACTCAGGTAAATGAAGGGGTTTCACTGGCTAAGGCCTTAGCAGAACATCCTAAAGTATTTAATAATGTATATTGCAATATGGTTGAAGCAGGAGAAGCATCAGGTACTCTTGATGTTGTTTTACTTCGACTTGCTGAATTTACTGAATCTCAAGTGAAGCTAAAGAATAAAGTTGTTGGTGCAATGACTTATCCAATTATTATCGTCATTGTTGGTTTTGCAATGATGATGCTAATTTTCTTATTAGTTATTCCTCAAATTGCTAAAATGTTTAAGTCGGCCAAAAAAGAACTTCCTATCCTAACTAAAATTGTTATTGGGATTTCTGATTTCTTACAAAACTATTGGTATATAGTTATTCTAGGAATGATTTTGATATTCTTTGGAGTGAAAGCTTATATTAACTCTACTTCTGGACAAAGACGATGGCATTCACTTCAATTAAAGCTTCCTATCGTTGGAAATCTTATAAAAATGATCAATGTGAGTAGATTTTGCTCTACGCTTGGAACATTACTAAACTCAGGCGTACCAATTTTAGCTTCTATGAAAATTGTTAAAAACCTAATCCCAAATGTTTGGATGAAAGATAGTGTTGAAGAATCAAGAATATCAATTAGTGAAGGTTCATCAATGGCAGGACCTTTGATGAAATCAGGCTATTTTCCAACAATGGTGACTTATATGATTTCTTTAGGAGAAAAAACGGGTGAACTTGAGCCCATGCTTGAGATTATTTCGTCTAATTATGAAGATCAGGTTGAAGCAAAACTTAGTGGATTAACATCTATTATAGAACCTATTATGATGGTTGGAATGGGTGGAGCTGTAGGATTAATAATTTTTGCAATTGTAGTTCCTTTAATGGAGCTGAATAAAATATGAAAAAGGAGTACGTTATGCAGGTAAATCAAAAAGGATTTAGTTTACTCGAGATCTTAATTGCAGTCACAATTTTAGGACTGGTTTTAGGTTTTGTTGGACAGAATTTAATGGGGCAATTAGATGAAGGTAAGATAGATACTACAAGGAATCAAATTACAGGTTTAAAAGGTCCACTTAATGACTTTAAAAGACATTGTAATAGATATCCTACAACTGATCAGGGGCTAGAGGCCTTAATTTCTAAACCAGGTGGATTAGAATGCAAGAAGTATAGACCAGGTGGATACCTGGGGTCTGAAACTGTTCCTCAAGATGCATGGGGAGAGGATTTCGATTACTCTTCAGATTCTGGAAGAAAGTATGTTATCAAATCTTACGGTGCTGACTTTACTGAAGGTGGCGAAGGAGTAGATGGGGACATCTCCTCTGAAGATTAGTAAACGTTTCAATTCAGGTTTTTCTTTACTTGAAATCCTAATTGCTGTTGCTCTTCTTGGACTAACAATTGGTTTGGTTGTTAGTCCAAATACAGGAGAGAGAGAAAAGTTAGAATTAGCAATCGAAGATATCTCCAGGGCCGTTAGGTTTTGTAGAAGTGAAGCTGTGATTCGAAATAAAATCGTTCGATTAAAACTCTTAGTAAATGATGAAAAAATTGAATATACAGTTGAATACTCTGATAATGCCAATCTTTTATTACCTGAATATGTAGATGAAGATAAACTCGACAGAGCAGAAAAGGCTAAATTAGAGTCTTCTAAAGATAAAAGAGAAAAAGGCTTTATCCCAGTTGAAGAGTTTCAAGATGAAGTGAGAGAAATTAATCCCGATATTAAGCTCTCTGGTGTTTCTACTACTCTATCAAGAGATTTAATTGTAAGTGGTGAAGCTTCTGTATATTTTTATCCTACAGGTCACCAAGATGAAGCATTAATTGTATTATCAAGTATAGAAGAAGTTGTTAGTCTTGAAGTAGAAGCTTTTCGAGATAGAATATATGAAAACTTTTTTCCTATAGGAGAGATTTTACCTGAGCAATATGAGAACACTCTTTATGAAAAAACTAAAGACATTTTTGAAAAATGGAAAAAATCTAGAGAATAAAAACTTAGGACTATCTCTATTAGAAGTCTTAATTGCAACTTCACTATTTTTTATCTTCTTTACTGCTTTTGTTTCTTCTCAAGCAGATAATCTGCTTGATTCACAACATATGACTCAAGAACTTTTTCTTCATAACTTAGCTGAAAATACAATTAATGATATCTTAATTTCTCCCCCACCTTTAAAAGAAAATGGACTTTCAAAACCTGAAACTAAAAGTTTTGAACAAGCTGGATTAGATGACTATGAATATGATCTTGAGTTTAAGCCATTTGATATACCAGATGGGGTAATGAAGCAATTCAGTGCAGGTCTTGGAGGGGGAGGAGAAGACGAAGGAGGCAATGATGGTGAGGAGAATCAAAATCCTCAAACTCAAGCTCTAAAATTATTAATGAAAGAGTTTCAAAAAAATTTGAAAAAAGCATTATGGCAAGTAAGAGTCACAATTCGCAATAAAGAATCAGGTCAAGAGTATTATTTAACTAGTTTTTTAAGAAATCCTCAATATCAAATTAAGTTTCAATTTCCATCTATACCTGCAGGATTTAGTTCTTCTGGTTCAGGAGGTGGAAATGGTAATTAATAAAAAAGGATTTTCACTTTTAGAAGTTTTAATTTCTTTAACTCTCTTGTCTCTGATTACGATTTCTATAATAAGAGGAACTAAAGATAGTCATAATATAAAAGAAAAAGTAACGAGCGAAGATCGAGATCAGCTTAATGTTTATATGGCCCTAAATATGCTTGAATGGGACTTCTCTCAAGTTTATTCTCCTTTATATTTTTCTGACAAATTTGATGTTCAAACTCTTTCTATCAAAGTTGAAGATCAAGATGATCCAATTTTTGCACTTAATGAGAAGTTACAACGAATACTTAATGAGAAATATTACAATAATCCCTTATTCTTTGCACCTAATAAAGATTGGATTCCAATCCCAAGATTTAAAGATAATAAAAGCTCGATCGAATTTTTTACAACTTCTCACAGACGAGTAATTGAAAACTCAAAAGAAGCGGTTTTTAATTGGGTTGTTTACACCCTAGAAGATCCAACCGATCAAGATATTGAATACCATGAACAAAAACACGCTCAATCAGAAGATCCACCAGAACAATTCAGCAACTTTGTTCGATACTCTATGGCAAAAAACCCATATACAGATGATGATATTGATTTTGATAAAATCAGACCTCAAGTAATTATGGAAAATGTAAAAAGCTTAGCATTTTCTTTTTGGAATGATGAAAAAGCAAAATTTACAGATTTAAGATCAATTGGTGATGGAAAAGGTCGAATTGATGCGATGAAAATCTCTATCGTTTATTCGAATCTTTATGGGCAAGAAGAAGAAGTTGAAAGAATCTTCAGACCACTTTGGCCTTTATATAATTTAAGAGAAAAAGATGATTTTAAATAAAAAGAAAATGAACAATCAAGGAGTGGCGATGTTAATGGTTATTTCAACCATTACTCTTCTATCGTTATTAATGTTCTCATTTAAATTTGAAACTCAAATTAATAAAATTAAAGCTTTCAATACTACAGGTAAATATCAAGCAAGGCTTAATGCTGAGTCAGGATTGCACCTTGCTCTTATTCAACTTGAACTTTATCAAAGTATTTTAAACTATCTATTAGAAAATCCAAACGTAAAACAAATGGCTCCTGCTGAATTAATCAATATGGTTTGGAATCAACCTATTCCTCTGAACCTTGAGCTTATTGAAGGTTTAGGGTTGATAGAGAAACAGGCCATGGAAGAAATTAAAGAAAATTTCATGATGGAAGGTAAGCTAGATACAACCATTCAAAATTATGGGAATAAAATAAACGTAAATAGCTTAATTTTATCTTCAGCCAGTCAATATAATGAATTATTTAAAAGTAGATATAGAGGTCAAACAACTACAACTACAACAAACCCAAATGGGGCACAACAAGGTGAGGAAAAAGATAAATTTAAAGAATTAGAAGATAGGTTCAAAGAACTTATCGAAAATGCAGTTCAAGGAAAAATGGACTCTGATGAAGACTTTAGAAGTAAGTATAGTGGATTAGAAGTCGATGAGTTAATTGCCAATATAAAATATTATCTTCTTGATGAAGGAGAAGACATTGGTCCATTATCAACTCAAGTACAATCTGAGTTTGAAAAAGCTGGCATCACACCAAAGCATGCTCCTATGACAAGTTTATCTGAACTTAATTTACTTCCTGCTTGGAATGATGAACTCGTTGATCTTATTAAGGGTGAGGTTACTGTCCACGGAAAAATGGTTATTAATGTCAATACAATTACCCCGGCTTGGATAAGAATCTTAGCTCCCGAAATTGATGAAGTGAATATTGAAGAATTTCTAAAAAGAAGAAATGACCCTAATGAAGAACTTGAGTTTCAAAATGAAGAAGAACTAAAGCGGTACTTTGTTGATCAGGACTGGGTTGCTGAGGGAGACTTTCAAGACAGACTTACCGTACTAAATAACGCAGGTATTATTTTTGGTATTGAGTCTGAGCTTTTCAAAGTAGTAACTACAGGTGAGTTCCAAAATGCTAAATACACTATAAATGCTATTGTTTCTATTCCCAGACTAGAAAAGAAACAAAAAAAATCAGGTACTGGACCATCTACTACAACGACTACTACTCGTGGTAATAAACCTCCAAAGCCAACTTATGAATATGGACGTCCTAAGGTACTAGAAATATTCGTAAATTAATAAAGATCTGATATCCTATATACATGTTAATTGTAACCATAGATTTAGGTTCTTATTCTACGAAAGTTGTAGAATCAAGATTAGAAAAAAAGAAAATTAAGCACATTAATAAATTTGAATTTATTTTAGATCAAGACAGAATGATTGAAAATATTCAAGAAGTTAATGCACAAGAAGATAAAAATAAAGATTCTGGTTCAGCTGATTTAGAGTTTTATGAAAAATTGCCTTATCTTAAATATCAAATTAAATCTGTAAAAAAATACCTTGAGGCAATACCTCCACATACAAAGGTTTTATTTCAGTGCCCTATTCACTTATGTAGTTCTAGATTTCTAGAAGTTCCAGTTAAGAGCAAGAAAAAAGCTGATGCAATGATTCCGTTTCAGCTCGAAGAGGATATGCCATATAGCTTAAATGATATTCATCTAAGCACATCAAGTAAAAAATCCGGTAAAGGATTTAAAAGTATTTCAAGCTATATTCACAAGAAAACATTTGAAATTTTTCATAAATATTTAAAAGGTCAAAATGCTCTTCCTACATATTTAACAACAGAAGTTTCAGCATGGAATGAATTCATCTCTAATTCAAATAAATTCCCAACAGAGGAACCATTTTCCATTATAGATCTTGGTCATTCAAAGTCTGTGGCTTATTTTTTTAAAAACAGAGAATTAGTTAGTTATAGCGTTACATTTTTTGGTGGTGAAGATATTAATGAAATGATCATGTCTGAATATGATGTCGATGTTGCTAAAGCGATTGAGTTCAAACATCAGAATGCATTCTTTCTCACTTCAAACCAATTAGAAGATGTAGATGATAAGCAAAAAGAATTTTCCCAAAATATGAATCAATGTATTCAAAGTTTTATTACCGACTATAAACGCTCTGAACTTGCGTTAAGAGTTCATCAACAGATTAATATTAGTAATATCTACCTTTGTGGTGGAACAGCAAAAGTTAAAAACATTGAAAACTATTTATCTGAGCAATTCCAAAAGCCTGTTGATTTCCTTCAGGATTATCAAAATAATTTTGAATCAACTCCTCTCGAAAGATTTGACTACTTAAGCTTTTCAAATATTAATGCTCTTAAGAGTTTTTATCTTAATAAATCTGGAAATAATAATTTTCTAACTGGTGAGTATGCTAATACTTCAAGTGAAGATGTTCCTGTTCACTCAATAAGTTTTGTAGGCTTGCGTACAGCGATATTATGTCTATTGTTTTGTGCTGGCTTTTTATTTGAATCTTCTCAATTAACCAAACAAGAATTAAAGGTCAATAAAAGTGTTAAGGCAACATTAGGTAACTCTGCTCTAGGTTTTTCTAAAGCTGAAATTTCAGGTATTAGAAAAAAACCTGAAAAACTTTTAAAAAGAATTCAAAATAAAATCAAAGACTATAATAAAGGTATCTCTCAAATAAAAAATAATACTGAAGCTCAAGGCCTGAAAGGGTTATTTAAGCTTATTTCGGAAGTGAATACTAAATGTGAACTTACTGAATACTCTGATGATTATGATGGACAAGCTCAAGCGACTTTCTCAGAATGTGAGAGTAATGATATTCTCAGACTGGAAGCACTCTTAAAATCTAAAGGGCTATATGATTCAGGAAGTTCAAAGTCCAACCCTAATCAAGGGACTCTAACTGCGGGGTTTCAAATATGAGTTTATTTAATCCAATGAAAGCTATAGATGCTTTCTTATTTACAAAGTGTGATGACTTTAAAAAGAATTCTACTTATCAAAAAATGGCTGATTTTAATTCTACAATAGAACATGATAGTAGAGATCTCTTTAATTTCCTTTTAAGTGCACTCTTTTTTATTATCCCTATCGCTCTGACTCTTTTTCTTTTTTTAAAAAATAGCGCAATAAAATCTAATATTGCCAAAAGAGAACAAGTAGCTCAAGAAGCTGAAAAGTTCCTGGCAATAAAAAGTAAAACATTAAGCATTCTAAAACCGGTTTTATCTAATCCCAAGATCAATAATCAAAATGATCTTTTGAACCAAATTAAATCAGTAGCAGGTCAATTACCTTCAAGTAAAATTCAAATTACTAATTTTGAGATGGCAGAACTAGGAGAAGGACTTTCTAAAGTTCAAGCCAATATTACTTTTGAAGGTGCTTATAACAGAAACCTTGCTCAATTTATTGAAAATCTTGCCAATAGAAAAAAAGTCTTATTCGTTGGATCTAGGATTACCAAAAATGTTGAGACTGACCTATTAAGCGGAATAATTAAAATAGTGCATTTTTCTAAGTAAAGGAATTACAAATGAAAGAAGTAAGAGCTCACAATATTACTATTGATAGTGATTATAAATGGCCCTTTGGTGGTTTTAAGTTTCTTCTTTTTCTTTCTTTTTTATTCTCTTTAGCCATTGTTTTAAGTCTTCCATTTAAAAAGATTTCTGATCATGTTTTAGCTTCCACTCTTCATAGCTCAGCAAAATGTAACTTGTCTTATAATGATTATAACTTCTCTGTATTTTTACCTAAAATAAACTTTGATAAAGTTTCAGTGCCGGCTGGCTGTGTTAGTAAAAATCAACAAACACTTCCTCTAGAGAAATTAAGTCTTGGTTTTGGGGGAATTAATTTTTCACCTCTGGGAGTTGTCGCTAATCTTGGTTTAAAAATGAATACAACTGAGTTTACCGTAAAGGCTTCTTCAAACTCTAAAGACCATGTTATCAAGATAGATGATCAAAAGATTGATCTACCTACTCTTACAGTTTTGCTAAAGAAACTTGCTGATTTCGATCTCTCTCTTGAAGGAATGGCCAAGGTGAACCTTGATGCTCAAATTAAGAAAAACAAATTGAAAGCATTCAACCTTGATATAGAATCAAAGAACTTTCTTCTCCCTCAGCAATCAATTATGGGATTTGCTATTCCAGATATGGATCTACAAAGACTTAAGGTAAAAGCTCAGGGTAAAGATTCGAAAATATTAGTTGAAGAACTGAACCTAGGAGATGATGATTCTTCACCACTTTACCTCATGGCCAAAGGTGAAATCCTAGCAAATTATTCGAGTTTTTCTAATTCCAATATGGATCTAGAGCTTGATCTTTTTATCGGTGAAGAGGTCAAAGATGAGTTTGCTATGGCAGATATGCTTCTAGGACAATTTAAAAATTCTAAAGGTGAATACAAGCTAAAACTTGATGGAAGACTATCTTCTCCTAAAACTTCTAAACGCTAGTACCCGAGCAAAGACCTTGGTCTTGCTAGATTAACTTTTTTTTTGATGTTAAACTTTCACTATATAACTCAATTCAATAGAAAATTTCACGGAGGAATTATGAGTTTAAGTAAAACTGATTTAATTGATAAACTCCAATCTCAGTTGGGTTTTTCAAAAAAAGAATCAGCACATATTATTGATCTCGTTTTTAATATAATGAAGGATACACTCTCTAAGGGTGAAAAAATTAAAATCTCCGGTTTTGGCAATTTCACAATTAGAGACAAAGCCGAAAGAATGGGGAGAAATCCTCAAACTGGTGAAAGAATGAAGATTCCTTCCAAAAGAGTTTTAACTTTCAAACCATCAGATTTATTAAAAGAAGATATTACCAATAAGTTTAAAAATAGAATTAATGAAGATGGTACAGAAGATACTTCTATCTCTCCTGAAGAGATCATCTCTAAGTCAATAAAATTTTTTCAAGATCTACAAGAAGGAAATCAATGAACTCTGTAACTCAATCTCATTACTGCGTTGAAGAAATTACAAAAATACTGAATATTAAATCTTACTTATTAAGATTTTGGGAATCAGAGTTTGAAGAACTAGGACCATTGATTTCAGATGATGGAAATAGAATTTATACTCCCCGAGATTTATCTATTCTAAAAAAAATAAAGTACCTTTTAATGACTGAAAAGCAATCTCTTTATAAAGCAAAAGCATTAATCTCCCAAGAGTTTGATTTATTTGGAACAAGTTCAAATACAGAAATTATTTCTGAGCAAACTCAAGAACACTCATTTGAAGAAAATATAATTGAACTAGAGACTTATCCTGAAGAAGACAAATTCGAAACAGTGAACTTATCAGCTAATCAGGAACCAGAGACAACGCCATCACTTTCAGAGCAGCCAAAGCAAAAAGTAGAACGACCAATTTTAAAAGAAGTTGAACCAGAAATTAGTACTCAAACAAGGTTGGAGATAATTAAGCAAAACAATGCAGCCTTAACTGAAGCTCAACAACATAAAGTAAAAACTGGTTCTGAGAATAAAAAGCAATTAGAGCTACTAAGCAAAGCAGCTGAGTTGTTAACTCACACAAAGAAATCGATACATTTATTTAAACTGAAATTAGAAGTTATCTAATTTAAAGATTTAGCTAATGCTTTAAATCCATCAAAGTCAGTAGCAGCAATTTCAGAAAGCATCTTTCTATTTAAATTGATATTATTCTTCTTTAATGAGTTCATGATTCTAGAATAGTTTGTTCCACAAATTCTAGCAGCAGCATTGATACGAACAATCCAAAGTTTTCTGATATCTCTTTTAAAAATTCGTCTCGTCTTATATTGATTATACAATGCTTTCTCAACAGTCTGAGCAGCATGTCTGAACTTA
The DNA here is from genome assembly GCA_938017795.1 of uncultured Bacteriovoracaceae bacterium. Lineage (GTDB taxonomy): Bacteria > Bdellovibrionota > Bacteriovoracia > Bacteriovoracales > Bacteriovoracaceae > JAHDHG01. The sequence goes on along the minus strand of CALIJZ010000027.1, from coordinate 34,032 downwards.
GTTCTTCTATCGAACTTGTAACCTTTAGCTAATTTTAAAATTTTGTTTCTTCTTCTTCGGGCCTTAAAACCCCGTCTTACTCTAGACATCTATCTCTCCTTCTTTAGCTTGGAGTGGTATTTAAACCAACTTATCAATTCCCAAGTAAAAGTTTTTATTGATCTATTTTTTACCTAAACACTTAAGTGCATTAGACATATCTGAAGGTGCTAAATAAAGCGCCTTTCTTTTGCTTCTTTTATAACTAGTCGATTTCTTCGTTAGAATATGTCTAAGATTTGCTCTCTTAACTTTAATCTTACCAGAAGCAGTCAATTTGAATCTCTTCGCAGCTGATCGTTTTGTCTTCATTTTGCCCATTTCTATATTCCTTACAAATCTATAATAGTTAGTCTGATATTTTTATGAATTATGGAACATTTTGTCAAAGAGTTAGATCTACTACCGCTCTGCGTTGTATTCTGTAGCAGCTTTCGACCAGCTGGCTTCAATATTTTCACGAGCTAGCATCGTTTCTTCCCAGATCTCTTCTAACTTTTGAATACTGTCTAGAGTATCAAGGATCTTCTTAACAGCAGGATCTTCTTTAGATGATGATTCATAAGTCTTAGCAGTATAAATTTCATATTCTTGAGAACTAAATTCTTCTACCAAGGCTCGCTCTTTACACAAGATATAATCTCTTTCACTAAATTTATATTTAGGAGACTTAGAGCTTCTATCTAAATGAGATTCCAAGCACTCTTGAACATTTTTATCAGCTGGTGAAATATAAAATCTTATCAATCCAATTGTTCCACCAACACTGGCTGCAAAAGCTGCTACTTTTTTGCCTTTATTTTCAATTTTTTTAATGAAGTTCCAAATTGTTGCTTTCCCATCAACCGTGTACCTTGGCAGAAACTTTTTATTATTAATTCCAAATGCATATTCTTCCATTGTTTTTACAACTTTTTCTGAATGCTTTCTTACTTCGTTTTGCATTAAATAATAAATTTCTTTATACCACTCTCTATGATTCATATAATACTGAACAGTTTTATTAACTTCTAATTCCTTGTTAGACAGGATTTCTTCTACCTTGTAATAGGACTCTTCTAAGGCTACTAAATTGCTTTCTGGAATCTTACCTTCTAAGGCCTTAAACTCTTCATCAGATAATCTTTTAAGAGGGTTTTTTCTTAAAACGTCTTCGGCATATTCTTGATGAATTTTTAATTGCTCTTTCATTTTAAACTGTAAAATATGACGTCCTTCTAAATCAAATTCACCTTCACCAAGTTCTTTAGTTTTCAGTTCTTTTTTCCAAGCTTTTAATTGGTTTCTAAGATCTTTCTCTTCATATAGTAAATTAGTAGAATCAAACTCTTTCAGAGTTGAATCATAGGTAACTATCTTTAAATGTACTGGATAAGTTGTTTTAGGATCTAATTTTTCAATTAACTCGATATTGTATCTAAGAATTACTGCCTGACTGAAAATCTTATCTAAGTCTGAGTTAAATTCTTCATATTGTTTAATTAAAAGATTTATCTTCTCAGCTGATCTTTCGTAATCCTCATACCTTGTTATATTTTGTTGTTTAAATTTTGCTCTATGGACCTCTAAGTCTTGAACAGCTCTAAAGCTTACACTTTGAAAAACATCTCCGACAAAAGACAGATCATCTTCTAAATATAGATACTTAAAAGAATGTCCTTTAAGAGTAATAACTGCTTCAGTCCATGTATCTCGCCATGATCTAAAAATAGATATATCTCGCAGCTTTTGAATTATATTTTCTTTAAAAATATATTTAGAAAAAAGATTATCTTTATAATCTGCTTTTATTTCATCAAAATATATCTGACACTCTCCACTTATTGAACCAACTAGCGATGAATTGAAAAATATAAAGAAACAAATTATAAATTTTTTCATTAGTTCATTATCGCAAAATGATGATTCGAATGATTGAAAAGGCAAAGTTTAACTAGAGACAAAAAGTCGGTTATTTTTTCTTAGAAGGTCCAACCATAGCTATAATTCGATTTCCCATCATTTTTTGATTTGATTCTACTACAGCTCCCATTTCTAGGATTTTTTCAATGATACTTTGAAACTTTTCTTTCCCAATATGCTTATGGGCCATTTCTCGACCTCTAAATTGCATAAGAAGTTTAATCTTATCTCCTGAATCTAGAAATTGTTGAGCCTTTCTAAGTTTCACATCTAAGTCATGAATATCGATATTAGGTCTGAACTTGATTTCTTTAACCGCAACAGTAACCTGCTTCTTCTTGGCTTCATTAGCTTGTTTTTGCTGCTTATACTTATATTTCCCATAGTCCATCAGCTTCACAACTGGTGGCTTTGAATTTGGTGATATTTCAATTAAGTCTAATCCTTGATCATCAGCAATTCTTCTCGCTTCAGAAATAGATACAACACCATATTGATGTCCATCATCTCCTAAGAGCCTAACTTCTGTTGCTATAATTCTGTGATTGACCTTTGGTCCAGATCTAGACGGACCGCCTTTTTTTCCTCGATAACCTTTAGAAATATCTAACCTCCATAAAATGCCACTTTAAGTGACTGACTAAAAAAATACCAACAAGCTTTCTTTCTTTCAAGAGATATTAAATAAACTCTCTTAATATAAGACAAAAATAAATAATATTTATATGTCGTCATTATTTAGACTTAAATTCATGATCAAATTAACATTCAAGTTTTCAGTAAATCGCCTCTTAAGCTTGAATACTTGATCTAGATCGATCACCTTATAAACCTGATCATTGAGCTCTGTACATCCTTTATGTTGATAAAATTGCAAGGCACTCTTTACCATGGCCACTGAAAAACTTTCTTGGAACTGAACCATTCTTCCATGTTCATATTCTAATCCAAAGACTTCTTGAAACGTTTTTATAAATGACTCTTGATTAAACTCAACTTCGGCAAGGTGATCCAATGTTCTGGCTGCAATATAATAACACTCACTTATATAAGATAAGGAATTAGAAAAAACTCTAATTTTTAAAGCAACTTGATCTAGCTCTTGAAGATTTAAATTTAAAACCTCGTCTAAGTTTTCTATATTTTTACCCGTAGCATAAGAAATACACTCTAATAACTCTTGGAACATTTCAGCAGTACTTGGAAGATAAAACTCAAACAAAAGCTCACTTCTTTTATCTATAAGATAGCTTCTTAAATCTTCTACAGTTGTAAACTTCTTTTCTTTTAAATGATAAATCACGGTATTTAGCATCACTGGTAAAATGAAGTGATGAAGAATCATATTTTTAAAGTATAAAAGATGAACTCTCTCTTTAGGTTTAACAGAGTAATATATATCACCAAGGTGTTGGTTTTTAATTACGTTTACTTTTTTATTGCTTATTAAAATATTAAGAGCTTCTAAAATATTATTTTTCGATACATCAAACTCACTAGATAATGATGGAGTTAAAGGAATTGAGAAACGTTTACAATAAGTAATTATTTCTCTTGCCTTAAATTCTATAAGCTCCCAATTATTAATACCCGACGGAGCATCCAATAAAATTAAAGACAATAAAGATGTAGGCGTAATTGGCATCCCTTTCCCTACAGCCTTAAAACAAGAAAAAGCTAGTTTCTGAGTACTTGCTCTTAGATTGTCATAACCTCTAACCTCTATGCCTTGTCCAAAGGTAACGTGAACAGAGCCAAGGCGCTTATTAAAGAGTTTATAAATTTTTAAAACTTGGGAGAAATGTTCCTTCTTTTTCTTCGCACCTTTTAGCTCAGATGAGTGTGCTGTTTCTTCTGGAACAAATTCATGGGCAATAGAAACTGGAATAAAAAGTAGAGTTTTATTACTTTTTACATATTGATGAGTCTCTAACAGCATTTGAAATAATCCATACCTTGGAGAAAGTAATTTCCCAGTTCTTGATCGGCCTCCTTCGAAAAAAAACTCTACAACATTTTCGTTTTTTAAAAGAGCAAAAATATAAGCATGGAAACTCATTTTATAAGTGGGATTACCAGCAAATGATCTACGTAAAAAAAAGGCACCTGTATTTTTTATGATCTTACCAAATAAGAAAATATTTAAATTAATCCCACTTGCGACAAAAAGAGGTTTCTTAAATGTTTTATAAAATAAATAGGTCAAGGCCATATAATCTGCGTGAGATTGATGATTAGGAACAAGCACAATATGATGCTTTTGGGATAGTTCATCTAAATCAAAATCATAAGGAAGCTCGAGGTTTACTTGATCGTAAAGTTTTCTAATAGTCTTATCAAAAAATATAGAGATTTTTTGAACCCAAGATTCATTGAAAACGCCATGGATCTCTTCATAGTTTTTCTTAACATCATTTTTTTCCTCGGGATGATCGTTAAGATATTCAACTAATTTAGGATATTCCCAAAAATAATTACTAAAACTATCCAATACTCTACCTTTTAAGCCATTTTCTAATCAATCATCATTGAAAAATAAATGGGAATTATTATATAGAGTATCGAATCTCGGATGAGATAAAAAAGGAAAAAATATAAAAATGCCTTTGGACTTTTTTGGTATAGTTTTTCAATGCCAAGAATTTGAGCTTTTTTACTCATGGCCATCATGAATTTACTCTTGCCCCAATGCTTTAGAAAAAACTTAAGCTCTTTCTCTATTTTGGAGTCTATTTTAAAAAAGAGTCCTTTTAATTTGTTTATAAAATACATTATTCTTATTTCTACCCTAATTGTTTGACATATCAAACATAAATATGGCTCTAGCTTCTACATTTCTATGACAAAATAGCTTCTGTCCTACTTATAATAAGATCAGAGATATTTATGCTTTATTTATATAATTTTGATAATAAACTTTCCAGTACTCAGGTACTTCCAGAGGGAACATTTTCTCTTCAAACTTGTCAGAGAAATTTGGTTCTTTCTACGACTAGCATAGGAAATATTAGCCAACACTATGAATGCTACAAAAACATCAAAGCTTATATTTATTTACTAGAGGTTATCTGTGGACTAAAAAGTCGCTTAATTGCCGAAAATGAAATTGTTGCTCAGTTTAAGACAGCAATCGAACAATACTTGCTCTTAGAAGATCGATCTCATGAAATTACTATCGCTCTTCAAAAAATCTTACAAGATCAAAAAAGAATTCGATCTCAGTTTTTACTAGGAATCTCTCAAAAAACATATGCTGCTCTAACTAAAAAGATTTTAAAAAGATCTCATCAAAATAAAATATTGATATTAGGTTCTGGGATGCTTGCAGAAGATTTAATCAATCAGTTTAAGAAATCTCATAGTGTTACAATAAGTGCTCGTAATAATGATAGTTTAGAAAACCTTGTTCAAAAACACCAAATTACAAAACTTGCTTGGCAAAGTATCGATAGTTATAAAGATTTTCATATTATTATTAATACGATTGGGACAAGTGAAATTATTTTAACTGAAGAATTTTTTTCCAACTGGAAAAATCAAGAAAACTTCTTTGTAGACCTTGGAGATCCTTGTATTGCCATACCTAAAAACATTGAAAAAAATAATTACTTTAAACTTGAAGATATATATAAACTTGGCTCTATTGAAAGCAATGAAAAGATGAAGAAAATTGATGATGCCCTAGAAGAAATTTTCCAAATTAGTGAACGTAGAATCAAGTGGTTAGAAGAGAATATCAAAAAAAGGCATTTACATGAAAACCTTGAAAATAGGAACGCGGGGAAGCTTACTAGCGAGATCTCAAGCTAATTATATAAAAAACATCTTAGAGAGTACTTATCCAGAAAAAAAATTTGAATTGGAGATTATCAAAACTCAGGGTGATATTATTCAGGATCGTCCTTTACAAGAATTAGAAGGCAAAGATTTCTTTACCAAGGAACTTGATTATGCGCTTTTAACAAATCAAGTACAACTCGTTGTTCATTCAGGTAAGGACTTAGGTAGTGAAAGACCTAAAGGGATCCTTACGGCTGCTGTTCCTAAAAGAGCATTACCAAATGATATCCTTTTTATCAGAAAATCTACACAATCTCGTTTAATCGATGGCTCTTTTGATAAAGAAACTTTTACAATTGGGACCAGCTCCCCTCGAAGAATTGCTCAAATTCCATACCTTAAAGATTTACTACCAGGTTTAAATAATGTTGAACTAAAACATGAAAACTTACGAGGCAATATAGATACTAGGATAAAAAAATTAGTTGATAATAAATATGATGCTATTATTTTGGCTTCAGCAGGAATAGAAAGAGTTAGTTACCTAAAAGAAGGCGAGGAAGTTTTAAAAAATTTAATGAAAGATTTAAGTTTCAGCATTTTGCCTATAAAAACTCATACTCCTGCAGCCGCTCAAGGAGCCTTAATAATTGAAACATTAGAAAAAAACACTGAATGTCTTAAAATGATTAGTGTTCTTGATCATGAAAAAACAAAAAGTGAAATCTATCAAGAAAAAAAGATCTTTCATGAAAATGGAGGAACTTGCTATCTTCCTCTTGGAATTTATGTAAAAGGAAGTACTATTTATCAGTCTGGTGAAAACTTAGCAGGTGTTAAGATAAACTCAGTATCATCCCCCAACTGCGTAACTAAGAAAGAAAAACAAAAACAGATTTTTATAGGACTAACTAAGAAAGTCCATCCTCAAGTGCTTAATGATCAACTAATTGAAAAAATTCCCGTTTCATCGGAGCAACAAATATCTAAAAATAGTTTTCTAGCCACTCAGCACTCTATTGAAAACTTTAAAAAAATGAATCACACAGGGCTTATCTTCAGCTCTGGTGTGAACTCTATGAAAGTTTTGGCCCAAAATTCTTTTTGGTGCCATGGCAGTTTAGATTCTTTAGGAGAGCAGGCCCTTAATCAGATGAGAGAATCAAAATCATTTAATTTAATGGCCAATTTTAATGCACCTTGGAAAATCTATACTCACCCTAAATCTAAGAGCAACTTGGGCGATATTATCCCTAGTTATGATCGAAGAATTTGCTCACTGGATGAAGAATACGAACAAATGATCAAAGCTTGTAAAGTATTTTATTGGACAAGCATTTATCAATATCAAAAATACTCTGAACACTTCGAATTTCTATCTCAAGATGGTATCGTACACTTCACAGGTGTAGGGAAAACTCATGAAGAATTTGAGCAAGCAAATATAGTGCACTCTCCTATTCCTAGCTATGACGTTTTAATAGATACTTATTTAGATTGAGAAATAATTATGAATAATGAACAATTTTTTGAACAAGCACAAGTTTATATTCCTGGTGGAGTTCACTCACCAGTTAGAAGTTTTAAAGGCCTAGACTTGTGTCCTAGGTTTATTAAACAATCTCAAGGAGCTTATATAACAGATGAGGAAGGCACTGAGTTTATTGATTTTTGTATGAGCTTTGGTCCTTTAATACTTGGTCATAAACATCCCAAGGTACAGAGTGCTATCATCGAAGCTGTTAATCGAGGGTGGACTTATGGAGCTTGCGAAAAGTACTCTCTAGATTTAGCAAAGTTTATTGTAGATAGAATTTCTTTCATTGATAAGATACGATTTGTAAGTTCCGGAACAGAAGCAGTGATGACTTCTTTAAGACTTGCCAGAGGTTTTACGAAAAAGAGTAAAGTTATAAAATTCAATGGATGCTATCACGGTCATGTTGATTCTATGCTTATTAAGTCTGGCTCTGGTTTGGCCGGTACATCTACAGCATCAAGTTTAGGTGTAACTGAAAACTGTGCAAAAGATACATTAGTTGTAGATCTTGGCGATATGGAAGCTTTAGAGAAGTGCTTTCAAGACCATGATGATATTGCAGCAATTATAGTAGAGCCGCTTCCTGCTAATTATGGATTATTAGTTCAAACAAATGATTTTTTAAAACAACTTAAAGAAATTACTAAAAAACACGGGGCGCTCTTAATTTTTGATGAAGTTATTTCTGGATTTCGGGTTGCATTTGGTGGAATGGCCGAAAAGACTGGTATTGAACCTGATATTGTAACTTATGGAAAAGTTATCGGAGGAGGAATGCCAGTTGGAGCTATTGCAGCAAGATCAGAAATTATGGATCATCTTGCTCCTTTAGGAGGAGTATACCAAGCAGGAACTTTAAGTGCTAATCCAGTGGCAATGTGTGCAGGTTTGGCAAACCTTGAAATCTTAGCTCAAGATAATTTTTATTCAAACCTTGAAGCTCAAACTCACAAAATTGTTAATATTTTTAAGCAATGGTTAGATGCAAACACACAACATAGTATTATAACTCATAGCTCTTTATTTTGGATTGTAAGTACTGATCAAAAAATTTCTAATGTGGATAGAATTCCTCATAATTTAGGGGAAAAGTTTAATAAACTCTCTAACCTACTCATTCCAAAAGGAATTTACTTATCACCTAATGCTTATGAAGTTGGTTTTGTGAGTCAGGCCCATACAGACGAAGTTATTGAAGATTTCAAGAAAAGATTATGGAGTTAAATAAAAATAGAAAATGGCTCTATAGTGCGACTATTGTTTGGCTAGTTACAGTTTTAACTATGGGAGTCTGGTGGTTATATGTTGCTTATACTTTAGCAACAACTCTCGATGATCAACAAATAGAGTCAGTATTTAGTTCAAACCTTTATACAATGCTTAAGTGGGAGGGAAGCTTTTTCTTATTACTTCTCTTTATTGCTTCAGCCTTAGTTGTATTTTTATTTTTTAAAGATCAGAAAAAAAATGACGGCTTACAAAAGTTTTTTGCAGGATTAACTCATGAATTAAAAACACCCTTGGCCAATGTTCGATTACAAACTCAATTCTTACTTGATTTACTAAATGAGAACAACAACCCTCAAGTAAATAAAAGTCTGAATTTTTTAAATGCAGGCAGTTACGAGCTAGAGGATCGATTTGATAATATGCTTCAACTATCAAAAATTGAACTCTCTGGTGATTTAAATATAGAGTGTATAAATCTTAAAAGGTTTATACAAAATATTTTTTCAAAACATCCTGATAAAGAATTAAATTGTAAGATTGAAGATGAGACTCAATCTAGTGATGTTTTGATTGATCAATACGCCCTTAAAATTATTATTCGAAATTTAATGGAGAATACTCTTAAACACTCTAAGAAAAAAAATGTTCTTATTCACTTAAAAGAGTTTAAGCTTAAAGGAAAAGACTATATCACCTTAAAGTATAGTGATGGTGGAATTTTCACAGGAGAAACGAAGAAATTAGGACAACTTTTTTATAAACATAACTCTCACCAGGGTACAGGAATAGGACTTTATTTAGTTAAGAAATTCACTGAAAGGATGAATGGAATTTTTAAAATGAAAAATAAAAATGAACTTATTATTGAATTAAGTTATCAGGCATCAAATGCTTAATATTGTTATAGTTGAAGATGAAGAATCTCTTGGAGAGATTCTAAATGATTATTTAAAGTCTAAAGGCTTTGAGTCCCATCTTTTCAAAACTTATAAAGACGCTAAAAGTTATTTTATGAACAATCATAAGGATATCAAGGTTAGTCTTTTAGATATTGGTCTACCAGATGGTAGTGGGTTAGATCTGGCTAAAGAAATGAGAGCAATCAATAGCGAGTGTCTCTTTTTATTTTTATCAGCTCAAAACGATCCTCAAGTCAGACTTCAAGGCCTAGAACTAGGAGCTCAGGACTATATCGTAAAGCCTTTTGAATTAAAGGAATTAGAACTTAGATTAAATCGAATCTTAAAACTTGATCAAAAACTTAGGAACTTACCCGATGAAATAGGAGTTGGTAAATTAAGGATATTCTTTTCTAACTACCAAGTTCAAGACGCCCATGGGGCATTAATAGATCTCTCCCAGAAGGAATGTGCGATATTAGAACTTCTCTATATCAATAAACATAGAGTATTATCTAGAGACGAAATTATTAATAACGTCTGGGGAGAGGATAGCTACCCTTCCAATAGAACTGTTGATAATTATATAGTTAAACTAAGAAAGTGGGCCGAAACAGATGACTCTAAAACTCTTGAGATTCAATCAATCAGGGCCATTGGATATAAATTAATAATTAAGGATTAAAGTTATGAATATTTTTGAGCAAAGAGCAGATGGAATTCAACCTGTATGGTTTATGAGACAAGCTGGTAGGTATCATTGGCATTACCAAGGTTTTAGAAAAAAACATAGTTTCATGGAACTTTGTAAAAATCCAGAGTTGGCCTGTGAAGTAACTCTAGGTCCAATTGAAGATTTTAAATTTAATGCAGCTATTATGTTTTCAGATTTATTATTTCCACTTGAGCAGATGAACCTAGGACTTCACTATAATGATGGTCCTCCTAAATTAACAACCTATCTTGATACAAAAGATCAGTATAAAAAAGTAAATATTATAGAGCCAGCAAATACATTTTATTCTTTTCAAGCTGATACTTGCTCACTGTTAAAAGAAAAATTACCCAAAGACGTTACACTTCTAGGTTTTGTTGGAGCTCCTTTTACTCTTTACACTTATGCAACTGAAGGCGGACATAAAGGTTCATTAATTGCTTCAAAAAATGGTTTGTATGATGGAAGGTGGCAACAGTTCTTAGATATCTTACTTCCAAACCTTTTAGAAAATATTTCGATGCAACTTAATGCTGGTGCAGATGCAATTTGTTTATTTGATACAGCTGTTGGCGAACTTGGTTATGAAGATTATATACGATTTATTAAACCAGTCATTAATCAGATTGCTGATAGTGTGAAGGCAAGCCACCCTGATAAAAAAATCATCTATTATACGAAACAAACCCATCTAAGATTTCTTGAAAACCTTGAAGCTAAGTCAATTGATGTTTTAGGAATAGATTGGAGAATTGATCTAGTTGATGCACTTAAATCTTTAGGTTCTGATTATTATGTACAAGGAAATATTGATCCTACTTGGCTACATTTACCTTGGGATGATCTTTCTAAAAACTTAGAAATTTTTAAAGAGAAAATGAATATCCATCCAGAGTTAAAGAAGAAATGGGTTGCTGGTTTAGGTCATGGAGTTTTACCAAAAACACCAGAAGAAAACGTTAGGAAGGCAGTACAGTTTATTCAGAATATCTAAGAATTAATCTAGATTAGTCTTTTTTTATCAAAACTCCACTTGTGAACTTTAGTTCAGAATCTTTAATTTCTTCTTTGAAAAGATGTGAGAAATGATCTTGTAATATTTCCTCTAAATAAAGTTCAATTTTATCAACAATATCCAGTCCATAAGTTGAAATGAAGTTCTGTCTTGCTTCCAGATTAATGAACTCAGAATTTTTAATGAAGTTCTTAAAGTCATGAGAGCTAATTCCATAGCTTGTATTATCAATTTTTAATTGCAGCTTTACATATTTTGTTAAAAATAAAGTCTCAAAGTCTATTTCATCAAAACTGTAATTGAGATAATCCAAATCTTTGAAACTAGATAATTCTTTTTTGAACGTTTTCATCAGTGCTGCAAGATCTAAAAGTAGATCTGATTTATCTTTAAAATACTGATACTGATTTAAACTTGAGATAGTCTGAATTTCACCTTCCATTTTTATTTGTCTATTCATATCGAATAAATCTTGTAAAAAAATTATAAAAAAATCTCCAAGGAATTCATCTTCTCTATTAAGATCACATTTTTGTAAGACTTTTTTGATTAAAATAACTTGATGTTCTATAAGTGATCTACCAATTAGTGCCAAGTCTTTAAAACTAAAATACTCGAAAATACTTTTTTTATTCAACTCAGTTTCTAAATGTTTTTTTAAATAATCAAAAGCAAGTGAGATATGACCTTGAGTTTCAAGAGAGTCAGTCATAAGATCTTTATCAACTTTCTTTAAACTCGAATTTAAAGAAAATCTAGCATTTAGGGTTCTTATATAATCAACTGGTAAAAACTTTAGAGTTTTCTCATCTTCAACTTTCATGAGATCTGCTTTGATCTCATCTTCAATGGAATCAAATTTCTCGTTTGCTTCTAACTCATAGCCTTCAAAGTTAGAATCCTCCTCTACTTCAGTTGCTATATATGATTTAGTTAGTCTCGATTTAATTAATTGTTCAATCTTTTTGGGTCCAAGTATTTGGTTTGCTTTAAGTGCTTCATAATAATCGACATATCCAACCTCATCTAATCTATCTCGCTTTAAGTTATACTCAGTTTCTTGAATATCAAAATAACTATCAGAGATAATAGTCATTAGTTCTAATTGGCTTTTCTCAACACCAAGTTGTGCATAAAAATTTGTCATTAAGTATTTAAATTCATCAACTAATTTAAAGTTTTCTTCATACTCAATTAAAAAAGAAAAATCATCAGTGATAAAGAAGTTATCATGATCTGGGTAAACAGGATGTTCATTATCAAATGAGTAGATATTAAATTTTCCTTTTAAGAAAAGTTTAAAATTATCATTGGTCACAAAGTCACCACATAGTGATATATCTTGAGTTGAATAAACAATTTCAATCCATTTTTCAAAACTTTCAAGATCATAATCTTGTTTATCCCAACAATCTAAATCAATTAAAAACTCTCGTTGAGATGAGCTGAGCATTGGCATGGCCCTAGATATTTCTTGAGAGGTTCCATTTCGAATAATAAAATAAAGAGGCCAAAGTGGAATACTTGAGAGATCTTTACCAGAATCCAGATATTGCTCAAGTGATAATTTATCTTGATCAAACCTTAATAGTGAATATGGGTTTTTACTCAATCTGAACCTTTTTTCAAACATTTAAGAAATTTATCAAAAATGCCGAGATATGTTATAATTGTACTTAATACAATGTTTTTTTACTAAATGTAAAAGAGCTTGAAAACCCTAAAAGGAGAAGATATTGATTACCATACAAGGATTCAATTCTTAAAACTTTAGAGTCATCTAGATCTCATAGATACATAATAGATAACTCATAAGTTCTAAGAGCTTTAGAGGAAACTATTATGAAAAAACAAAACAAAACATCACGAAATTCAAAAAAAGCTGCATCTGTAAAGCTTACTACCCTTAAACCATTAAATTCGATGGTGAGACCTAAGAGTTTTATTCCTTTAAAAGTAAGAAGTTTAAAAGCAGTTCTTAATAGAGTTAATACTGGAAAATAGGACTAATTATTTATCTTCAATTTTTTTAACTTTTTCAATCTCAGCTTGATGAGATTTATGAGCTTTATAATTAGTATCTGAGATAGCTTTAATTTTATTCCACTCATCAACAGGCAATTTCTCTCTTTGTAATATATTATTTGTAATCAAATCAATATTTTGAGTAATTATTAATAAATCTTCTAAAAGAGTTAAACATTCTTGCTTATTGAAAGTAGCTTCTTCATTAGCACAAACGGCTGACTCATCTAATAATTTTTTATTTTGATCATATAAAGACTGTTTACTATCTTTTGCATCATAGATTTCTGCCCAAGTTAAATCTTTCAATTTCTCTTTATCAAGTAAAGCTTCTTTTTCAGGCTTAGTAGTAGTTGTTGTTGAGCTTGTTGAGGTAGTCGTCGTAGTGGTTGCTTCATTAATAGTACTAACCTTAGTACCTCTATCTTTTGCATCTCTAATCCGATCATCATTAAATGGACTATCCTTACAAGATACAAATGCTAATAGTGATATTAATAATAGTTTTTTCATCTTTTCCTTCATTAAATTTTCTTCATAATAGCTCAAAATCTGATTATAGATTAGTTGATCAATAAAAATTACACCTTTGTTAAGTAAATAATCACTATGCAATGAATTATTGGCAATAGATAGAGAAATACAGTCTAAACGCAGAGAAGCCAAGTGACTAGAATCATTGAAAAATGAGTTGATTCCCGAAGTTTTTCTTGGAGTATGATTTAATACCTATAACTTACATCGCCCTCGTAGATTACAGTTGTCGGGCAAAAAGGTTAAATTATGTTTGCTCTATTCTTATTAAATCCACAGAAATTTCTACGTCTATTAAAGTATTTCATTACCCGACCGATTAAGTCAGTACAAAAGGAACTTGTTATGAAATTACTTTATGGACTCTTTTTAATGACGTTTATACTGGGATGTGGCCAAAGAAGTCTTGATGCAGTCAGAAATGCACAAACTCCAATTGAGCCCAAGGTAGGAGAAGCAGTTTTTGATTTCTGTACACTCGACCCATCGTTAATAGAGCAAAAAGTAAAATTCTTATTTGTTTTAGATATTTCAGGATCCAATGCCTCTTCATCAAATGGACGAGATGCTACCGATCCAGATCGCTCACAAAGATATGACTCTCTCGTAAATTGGCTAAATGATAGAGATGATAACCCATATGAATATTTTAGTTTAATTGAATTTGCTGGAGATTCAGCTGATGTTGCTCCGGGAGCTTTAAATGGACCAGATGCTCCATTTGTAAGAACTAATGCTGACTTTGCAAATGTTGTTTCAACTCAAAAAGGTGCAACCAGCGATGGAGGTGGAACTCCGTATTTAAAGTGGGAAGATGCCGTTTTAAATATAATTGAAGCAGATGCACAAAAAGCAATTGAAGAAGCAGAAGCTAAAGAAATACCTTTAATTAACTCTAAGTATGTTGTTGTAGTTTTATCTGATGGAGTTCCTACTGATGATGGCCCACCATTTTCTCAAATTTTTAATAAATTGCAGAATCAAATTATGACTTTACCAGTTAATCCAATTTTAGGAGAAGCTATTGAGTCTATCAATGTAAATACCGGTTACTATTATAAGAATCAAGATTTACCAGCAGCAAGAGAACTTCTTGAAGAGATTGCTAATATTGGTAAGGGTGAATTTTATTCGTTTGATACTGGAAGCGGAACAATAGATTATGATCAACTAACAAGAGTATTTTTCAAGAAAGTTTCTACTACTTTATTGGATGTTACATTAGAAAATGTAAACTCTGTTTGGGATCTTGAGTCTAAACAATTAGTTTCAGATCTTGATGGAGATTTATTATCTGATAAATGGGAAATCTTATTGGGATCTAACCCACTTAAAGCAGATAGTGATGAAAATGGAATAAGTGATGGTGCAGAAGCTTCAGTAAGTGCTGATGGATTCCCATGTAAAGATAAAGCATGTGATCCAGAAAATGCTTTTGAATTCACAGGATGTTGGGAAGATGGAGTTAATAAAATCGGAATACTAGATACTGACAATGATTTAATTCCAGACTGTGAAGAGAGACTTTACTCAACTAATGAATTCAAGTGGGATTCAAATGGTAATAGTGTCCCAGATCACCTTTTACACAAATTTGCTCTGCCTTCAACTGCAAGAAACGATGAAAATAATCCAACACCACCTGCTGCGACAGTAGATTCAGACTTTGATTCTATTAATAACGCTCAAGAGATCAAATTAAATACTTCTCCAATGCTGGATAATAATTCAATCCCAGGATTAAAGCCTCATAAATATACTGTGACACATGTTGAGTATAGACCATTTACACAACAAAATTGTTATGAAGTAAAAGTTGAAGATATCAATGTTTTCTACGGTGATGACACAATGAGATTTTATGTTTATGAAAATGAGAAAAATCAAACTGGTCGATCAGTTCTAAGGATTTTTGAAAAAAGAATGACAAATGGTTCAGTTGAGATGAATGAAAAAGATCTTATAAAAACATCAAAATAAACTAATAGTTAGGAGCACCCACATCAATTAAGATATTGTGTGGGTGATTTTCCTTTAAACTAGCTGATGAAATCTTAATGAAATTAGCTTTTTCAGATAGTTCTTTGAGATTTTCTGCTCCCACATAACCCATACCAGATCGTAATCCACCAACTAATTGATAAAGAAAATCACTCAACGGTCCTTTGGATTTAATAAGTCCTTCTATTCCTTCTGGTACTAATTTTTTCTTTTCACTTACTCCACTCTGACCATATCTATCCTTTGACCCTATACTCATCGCAGTGAGTGATCCCATGCCTCTATATCTTTTATATTTTACACCTTCATGAATGACAGTTTCAGAGGCAGCCTCTTCACAGCCGGCCAATAAAGAACCTAGCATCACACAGCTTGCACCAGTGGCCAATGCTTTAACGATATCTCCGGAATGTCGAATTCCCCCATCTGCTATAAAAGGAATATCTACAGATTTTAAATATTGAGCACAATTGATTAATGCTTGAAATTGAGGAACGCCAATACCGGCCACAACGCGAGTTGTACAAATTGATCCGGGACCAATGCCTATCTTTACAGCATCCACTCCAGCTTCAACAAGAGCTCTTGCAGCAGTTTCAGTTGCAATATTCCCAGCAATAATATCAACTTCAAATGAGGCCTTATATTTCTTCACCTGATTAATGACACCAACTGAATGTCCATGAGCAGTATCTATAACTAATGCATCAACTCCAGCTCTTACAAGTGCTTCAGCTCTCAAGAATTCTTTTTCACCAACTCCAGTAGCAGCAACAATTTTTAATTTCTCATCTTTTTTAGCATTTAAAACTTCAATGACCTGATCTTCAATTGAATAATTTTTATGAATAACACCGATTCCTCCAAGCTTAGCCATTTGTGCTGACATAGATCCATTTGTTACAGTATCCATTGCACTGGAAACGATAGGAATTTCTATTAAAATATTTTTTGAAAATCTAGAATCAGTTTTAGCTTCACTAGGGATGATTTCAGAATAGTTTGGCAGAATTAAAACATCATCGTAGCAAAGACAGCTTTCTTGTAAAATCTTCATAATATTACCTAACAAAAATAGATTGTTTTTAAAATAGGAAAAATACTCCTTTTTACAAAGAAGGTAATTTTTTCATCTCAAATGTCCGAAAAAGTCCTTATATGAACTATGTATATTTTTTAATATTACTTTTACCAGTATTTTTGATTTTCAACTTAAGAAATAAGCAATCTAAACCCCAAGTCATTAAGCTACCCGTAAAAAAAAGCGAGGATCCTAAAGACTCTAATAAAGCCGCGTAAAAATTAACTCAACCAATGAAATATTGAATATCCATAGATAGCTACAAGGACAAGACCTGATTTTCTTGCAAGGTGCCCCTTAAAAAAGTTCATGGTCAAGATATATAAGCTCATAATCACCAAAACACCTATTTCAAAGTCCAAAGGCTGAGTAATATTATACTTATAAAAAGATGTTGTTCCTAATACTAAGCAAAGGTTGAAAACATTTGATCCTAAGATATTACCTAGGATTAAATTTACATCTTTATTCTTTATTGTTGCAATAATAGTTGTAAAAAGCTCTGGGGCAGAAGTTCCAAACGCCAGAACAATTGCTGAGATAATATAATCCGAAATTCCTAATAGTCTCCCCAAATCCGAAATAGAACTTACCAAATACTTTCCAGAAACAAACATTAAGACTAGCCCAATGAATAAAACACCACCTGCTTTAATCATATTCTCGTCACTATTGAACTCAACTTCCTCCACAACTCCAGAATCTGCAAAAATAATTTTCCACATATAAAGAACAAAGCAGACTAAAAAGATTGTTCCAGTTATTGGATTAAATGTTTTAAAGAAAAAATAAAATCCAGCAAGCATAAGTGTTATAAAGAGATGGAAAACAATTTGTTTAAATTGAATATCTCCTTTTAAATTAACATTTTGAACTAAAGCAGCTATCCCTAAAATAAGAGCTGTATTTGAAATATTTGAACCGAGTATATTTCCTAGAGATATTGCTTGTCTGCCCTCTAAGCAAGCAAGATGAGAAACAATTAATTCAGGCAGAGATGTACCAAACCCAATAAAGAAAATGCCTATAGTTAATGGAGAAAAACCTAGTTTCTTCCCGATTTTTTCAGAACTTTCTAAAACAAAATTAGAACTTAATAAAAGCCCAATAAGAGACACAACAAAAATGAGAAAATGATTCACATGACTCCTTAAATATTAACTCGACACAATTAAGTAATAAGTATAATTTATTATCTAT
Source organism: uncultured Bacteriovoracaceae bacterium (assembly GCA_938017795.1). GTDB lineage: Bacteria > Bdellovibrionota > Bacteriovoracia > Bacteriovoracales > Bacteriovoracaceae > JAHDHG01. The sequence goes on along the minus strand of CALIJZ010000027.1, from coordinate 16,071 downwards.
GAAAAGTATTTTATCTTCAATACTTAATAAATTTAATAAGAAATCCTTCAAATTATTTAGTATTTTAGGATGCTTACTTGGTGATATTCTATTTATTGTTTTTATTAAAACTATTGTTCTTATTCCAGAAAACTTCAATGCTTTTTTAACTGAATACTCATGGGTCGATAATATTAGTAGAATTCAAAATCTCCCTGATACTTCAAAACTTGAATTTCTCAAATTAGCAATACTATCTTTAAACTTTTTCATCATTGTATATTTGTTAATTGCTCTAATTTTTTACTTTCTTTTTTATAAAGAAAAAAAATGGGGAATAGACTTCGTAAAGTCCGGAACAGCTCTTTTAGGAATAGTATTTAGTGTTCTAACGGCCATTGAAGCATTCTCATATTCAACTGTCTGGGCAATTATTCTATTATTATTAATTCCAATGTATATTATTATTTTTTTCGGAGCGAGGAAGTTTTTTTAGAAAACGTATAAATGCATACCTAATTGCCAATAAAGGCTTTGATCAGCATATCCAGTCCTTGTAAAAAATCCAAAACGACCAAAACGACTTTCAAAATCAAGATAAGGAGAAATGCCTAAAAATGTTTCTCTATCAGTACTGAATGTATTCAATGCAGGATCACCTAAAGACTCAAAAGCAGTTTGTCTATATAAAGCATCAACTCCTAGTCCTACACTGAGCTTATTTTTTTCAATATCAAACTTTAATCCAAGGCCGAAAGTTCCTCCGATAGAAGGAGTATTGGCTTCAAGAAAATAAAATAATGCATTTGCTTCTGTTTCAGTATTACTAACTCCATAAATAAAGTGTGCATGAGTATGGAAATGAAAACGCCCAATATCTAAAAATTCAAAATTAATTCCTAAAGAGTGACCTCTGAAATTTAAAACAGCTGAACTATTACTACCCCCAGCATTAACGAGACTAATGAGTTCCTGCCAAGTTATATAGCTATAGCCAAAAGCAAATTTTTTCTCAAGCTTACCAACTTTTTCAGTTTCATCATTGTCTTCTAACCTATCGCTAATATCTTCATCATCGCCATCATCGGGCAATTCGATATCATCTCCTGAGGCATCCCAGTCTGAACCTAAATCATCAATAGCATCATCTTCTACTGGAACTTCTTCAACCTCTTGTTCCGATTCATCTTGATCTGAATATATATCTCCACCCTCTTCTTCCCAACTAAGTGAAGCGTCCATGGCTTCATCTATAGATGTATCTTTTTGATAGGTATAACTATCTTCTTCTTCTAGTTTTTCTTGTCGAGTCTTATTTTTTTTAGAAAAACTTAAATTCTTCCCTTTCACACCTAGAAGTCTTAGAAACTTATTTGAATTATTTTCTTCATACCCAAAATACTTGCAAAGATAAAAAGCATTCCTTGAGATAAGTAAGTTTTCTCTTTTTCTTTTTTTCAAATATATATAAGCTTCTATTTTCCCAAGAAAATACCAGAGCTTTAATTGAAACTCTGAGAATTCAAAACTATCACCATATTGTTGAACATGTTGAACGTAATTTTTAATCTCTAATTCAGGTCGATAAAGTTCATGCTCTTGATAAGTAAGAGTGATTTTCTTTTTAACTTCATAAATTTTTTCAATTCCAGCACTGGCTTGAAAAGAAAAAAATAAGAATAGAATAAAAAACCTTATAACCATATATGTGTCTGTAAGAGTATTTGCTTACTATCCTTTCTATTACTACTTTGCTCTTTTTCCCCATAGCGTCTCGCTAAACCAATTTCAGCTCGCATTTCTAAACGTTGCATAGGAAAGTATTGAAACCCTAACAAGATTTGCCAGTTAGAACCAGGAAGACCAGATGTAGGATCAGTGCTGTTTGTTAAAGTGCTATTTCCGTAATCAAACGTTTGCAATAAATTAAACCCACGAAATAGACTTATTTGATTTTGTAAAAATCCATACATTAGTTTTGTATCTTCGGTTGCCCCACCAGTTAAACTATCTGTTTTGATCATCATTCCAAATTCTGCTAATAAGCTTGATCCTTTTCTAAATCCGAGTTTGGAATGAATTGATGCCATAAGCTTTGTCGAGATCTCATGAGTTCCATAATAAACTGATGCTCCAATTCTTGCTTTTTCAGATAAGGCGAACTCATGCTTTGATGAAGCACCTACAAAGTTCCCAGAATCATTTACTAAAACATCTCCAAGAAAAGCTTGAAACCCTCCTTCAATTTTACCGGAGTACCAGTGATAAGTAAGTCCAACTGTTTGATCATTTTCAGCCAGCCCAATCCCGCGCTTTGCTGTTACAGTATGATCAGGAATACGTAATCCATATAAAGGATCAGTCTTTCCAAGATACAATCGATGTTTTTCACCAACAGCATAAGCAATATAACTTTCTCGGGAATACAAAGTCTGCTCTCCGACTTCAACTCCTGGTCCTGGTGCAACTGGAGCGAGCCCAATGGTGTTGGAGACCCAAAGTCTATCATTAAGAAACTTCACAACAACATTTAAATCCGTCTGCATATGGAGATAACGGGACTCACTTCCTCCACTTCCAGGAAGATATATTCCTCTATAATCAATTGATGGTCTTAACCAAGTTTGTTTCGGAGTATTAAAAAAGAATCCAGATCGTGATGCCAGCTTTTCTTCATCAGTCGAACTAGAAGTAAATAATCTTCCTGCAACCATCGTGGCACCTAACGCTCGACCGTAATCATTAAGTGGGCCATTTCCAAATGCATTATAATGACATGTTAAACAACTACCATATCCATAGCCGATAAAATTCGCATACGAATACGCACTTGAGGTGGTAAATAAAATAAGTATACTGAATAGCTTTAGCACTATCTATATTATTTCGAATGTTCATGAGGTCTGTAAAGAAAGATTAATTAAAGTCCTTCTATCCAGTCTAAAAGTATCTTCCCTTCAGCTGCAGATAAATCAGAACCATCAGAAGCCCCACCCACTCTAGGCATATTTGTATTATTTGCAGGAGTCTTTCCAGTTATTTTGGTACGTTGGTAAAAGATTGATTGTACTGGGTTGTCTTTATTAATGAAATTTTCATTGTTCTCTAAATTTAAAAAATCTTCTTCTGTCATATTCCCTAGTAAACCTTCACCATTTTGAAAGCCAGCAGTCCTAAAGTTATTACTTGTAGCATGATGACATCCTGTACAATGATTGTTTAAAACTCCTCGTGCTGCAATCCAACGAGTATTATTTGCTCTAGTGGTCGTAGTCGTATCACCTGGCTGAGTAGTTGTTGTAGTATCAGATGCTCGAGTAGTTGTTGTCGAAGTTGATGTTGTGACACTAGCACTTTCTATAAAGGCTTCAACAACTTTAATTTCATTTGCAGTCAATTGAGGAAGATTATCTGGCGGCATCGTTCCATCTTCAATAGTTTCAAGAAACCTTGATCCTTCTTTATCTCCATCAGCAATTAATACTTGCCCATCAGATAGAGAAACGGCTTCTAACCATTGTGCAGAAGTAGTTAATCTAAAGTTAGGACTCGTTACATATTTATCATTTGTATCATGGCACCAAATACATTTTCGCTCTACTAGATTATAAAATCTTTTAAACTCATCCGTTCCATTAACTGGAGAAATAACATTGGGTTTTGTTGTTGATGTTGGCCTAGATGTTGATGTTGTTGGCTCTTTATTAATTGAATTAATCCAATCAGCAATGACTTTTTTCTCATCTTCAGTAAATTCATTATCATTTTTAGGCATTAAGCTACTTACGACATTAATTCCACCACTGAAAAGACTTTGATAAATCTTAGACTTCTCTGGATCCCCAGCTATAACATAACCAGATTTGATGAAACCTTGCTCTGATAAGTTCTTCCAAGCACTGTGGTAATTATCATGACAACTAACACACCTAGAATCGATTAGTCCTTTAGCTGCTAAGAACTCACTACTTTCTTCTATATCAATTCCTCCGGAAATATCTCGATCATACTCTTGAGATGAATTTCTAATTGGTTTACAAGAAAAAATAAGGACGAATAGTATAAAAAACTTCATTGATAAAATTATACGACAAAACAGACTATTATCTATCATGTGATCATTTACTCTCAATCGCCGAGTTTAGCACTCGGACAATGCCAAGGTTTATTGCCTTATAATTAGTGCCAACAAATTTAGTGCCAATTTTAGTTTTCTATTTATCTTTGCCTAGAAAAGTTGTCATCAAACTCGAGAAAGAAAAATTCTAATTAGTTAAAATTACTTAAGTTTTTTTACTTTAATCCGATGAGAAATTGTTAAGTGATAAAATTATTCCTAAGAGGAAATTTATGAAATTTATTTTAGCCCTATTTTTAACTTTAGCTCCATCTGCATACAGTCTTACAAACTTACAAGTTGCTCTTGAAATGTATGAAAGGTTAACTGGAGCTCAGACTAGAGTTAATGATCCAGTCATTCAAAAGATGAAAACCTTTTTAGATCAAGGTGATAAAACATCTGCTGCGATTGAAGCAACAAAAGTTAATTCTTTTTATAATATTACACTTTTAGAATGGTCAAAAAGATTTTTCGACCCTGAAAATGCAGGAAGTATCGAAGGTGAACTAACTGATGCCTCAGCTACTTTAATAGGAATGATTAGAGATGATGAACCATTTAATAAAATCTTCTCAGCCGATCTATTATATAAAGTTGAAGGAATGCCGGCCATTGCAGTAAATAATAATACTCATTATACTAGAGCTGAAACAAGTAATACTGACTTAGCTACTAAATTAGTACCAGATACTATATCTAGTACGTATGGAATAGACCCAGCTGCAACAGCGGGGATTTTTACAACAAGAGGCTTTGCACAGAACTTTCTTGAAGCTGGAACAAATAGAGCTGCAATAAAATTTATCAACAATCACTTGTTTTGTTCAGAAATGGAAAAGACTGGTGATAGTACAAGTCCAAGTCAAAGAATCGGACGAGATGTTTTTGCCAATCCTAATCCTTCTCAACCGAATTTACACAAAACATATTGTATGTTTTGTCATGGTCGTATGGATGCAATGAGAGGAGCCTTTGCAAATTATTCCTTTGATGACAATCAACTTAAATATACTGCAAATAGTGTCCATGAAAAATATAATATTAATCCAAACAATAACCCCAATGGTTTCGAAACAAAAAATAATTCTTGGATTAATTATTATGCTCAAGGTGCAACAGCAACTTTTGGATTTTCTGGCAACCTTTCTGGTAATGGTTTGAAGTCTTTAGGTAAGTCATTAACAAACTCAAAGATTTTCTCCGAATGTATGAGTCAAAAAGTATTTGAAAAGATTTGTCTGCACAAACCAGCAAGTGCATCAGAAAGAGAGATTGTTTCAAAGCTAGGAGTTCTTTTTAGTAACAGTAATTATAATATGAAGAAATTATTTCAAAACATGGCTGCAACAGTAACTTGTTACGAAGAGTAAAGGAATTTATATATGAAGATATTATCAAACTCAATCTTAGTATTTCTGCTTATGTCATGTTTGGGCAAGGTTAGAGGGGTACAAGGAAAATCTGACCTACAAGAAGTCGTTGATAACTCAACAACTTCATCGACAACCACTACTCTACCAGAGATTGGTGGTGTTCATGACCCAGATAGATTTATTTCAAGTGTTGGAATGAAAACTTATACTTCATTAAATCAAACAATGAGTAATTTAACCGGTATTGAAAGTACAAATACTAATATCCAAGCCGCTTTTGAGGAATTAAAGTCATCTCTGCCTAATGCTAATGAGTTAAAAAAGTATAATGCTTCAGCTCAAAAAGCAGTCGCATTACTAGCAGCTCAATATTGTAATGAACTAAAAAACACACCTGCTAAATATCAAGAAATTGTTCCTGGTTTGAGTGCAAACTCAATTGTCCCTCAAGCGATAGCAGAAGGTTTTGTTCGAAATTTCTGGGGACGAGAAACAGTTGCTTTTCAAGATGAAGCAATTAAAGAATTTCTAGTTTCAATTAATGATATTAATTCAGGTGCAGGGAATAATACAGCCAAATTAAATAAAATAGTTTTTTCAACATGCCTAGGTACTTTATCTAGTTTACCAATTTGGATGTTATAAAAAAACTTCGGAGAACGTTATGAGTAAAAAATTAACAAAACTTGAGAAACATTTAATCAAACAAGAGCTTGAAAGACTTAGAAAAGAAGACAAGCAACATTTTGATTTCATTAGAGATCATGAAAAAATGTATTCTAGGCGAGATTTTATGGGAGTAAGTGTCCTAAGTGGATATTCTATGCTCGCTCTTCCTGGGATTTTAAGTTTATTATCAAATAAAGTTCATGCACAGGATATGGAAAAAAAATGTGGTGCAAATGACACTTCTGCAGCAAACGTTTTTGCTGGTAACTTCCATATAGAATTAGCTGGTGGAGCGTGTCTAGGTGGAGCATTTATTCCCTATACTAAAAGTGGTGCAAAACTAACTGATGCTGGGTACGAAAAATTTGGATATTCTCCAGCAATAAATGCTAACAAAGCTCCGGGGAAAGTCTCTTCAGATTTTGGAGCTGATATCCATACCGACTCTTCATTTTACAAAGGCTTGATGCAAGCTTTTGCAGACAACGATATTGATGTAGAGGAACTAAAAGGTAAACTTAAGTTTGTATCTGTTATTGCTAGATCTGAAAATGATAATTCGAGTACTCCAAGTTCATGTGGGAATCTTATAAGAGAAATCGCTGGTGCGGGAAAATTAACAGAGCTTGTTGGATCAAGCAGTACAGTCAATGGGATAAGATCAAGGTCTGCAGGAAATATTAATAAATATTCATCTACACCAATTTCAAGTCCTGCATCAGTAGCTGGTCTAGTAGACTTGGGTGTTATAGCTCAAAATCTAAACGAAGCTGAAGCAAAGAAAATTTTAAAAGCTGCAGAGAAAATGAGTGCTAGACGATTAGCATCTTTTAAACAACAAACAGTTTCTGATCAATTAAAAACTCTTATTGAATGTGGATATTACAAAGCAAACGCTACTGTCTTTGGAAATGATATTACTCAAATTAGCCCAGCTGGTGATGCAATGTATACTGGAATATTTGGAAATGACTTTCAAAAAGCTGCTATTACCAAACTAGTTCTTAGAGGTAACGCGAGATCAGGAGGAATAGTTCTTGGTGGATATGATTATCACAATGGACTAAATGCTGGAAATGATCGAAGTGGTCACAATAAGAGATTTGATGCTGCACTTGTAGTTGGAAAAATTATTGCTGCAGCAGTTAAAGAAGGTAAAAGTTTTACGATGCAAATTACAACTGATGGATCTGCTTCATGTCGAGGTGGAGCTCCTACAGCAAACTCAGCAGTATCTGGTGCTGGCTTTTATGCAAACAGAGTTGAAGATGCAAGTACAGGTGGAGAGCAGTTAGTAGCCTACTCTCCTAATGGATTCAAAGAAGAGTTCTCTGGCCATCAAATTGGTGGATACACTTCAGCTGGAGCAATCGATCTGAGTGCAAATGCAATAAGTAATAATCAAACTGCAAAGAGTATTGCTATGGCAGCAAACTTCTTAAGTATGCATGGAAAGTCAAAAGTAAGTGATATTGAAGCCGTTTGTAAAAAATTAGGTCTTAATAACCCATTTAAAGATCAAGCAACATTAGACTCAGTTCTTGTTCTAAAAGAAAAAGCATAGATCAATGAAGTTTCTGCTAATCATTTCATTATTTCTAGGCTTCATTTCATGTAAGTCTGGAAATGATATTACAGTAATTGATGACAAGGAAGAAGAAAAAGAAATTCCAATTGATGATCTTCCTGAAGATGCTGATAATTTTTATATCGAATCAGTCCTATCATTTAAGGAACATGTATTTCCTGTTCTTAGAAATTATTGCATGGAATGTCATAATCAAAATGCTGAATCAGCAGTATCTCCATTTTTTGCAGACTCTAAAATTGCAGGCAGCCATGATGCGATTATAGCTGCAGGAAAAGTAAATATTGGAAAAATTGAAAACTCGAGACTACATCAAAGAGCATTCACTGATGAGCATAATTGCGTAACTTTTGGATGTCCTAAAGTAGCAAGTGATATTCTAGAAGCTCTAAAAAAATGGGAACCAAAACTAGATAAGAGAGAATTTAAACCTCAAGGTATTGTCTCTAAGATTTCTAAAATATCTGATAGTAATGATGACGTCACCACAACATTAGGCGGAGCTGATGAAGATGGAGTTATCAAAGAAATCTCTGGTAAGAGAGTTCAGTTAAAATATACTGCAGAATCGCTAAAAGATATCACTATTTCTCTTGAAATATATCAAGACCTTGATGAAGACGAGGCCACTCGTTATCCAAGGTATATTATTAAGAATATTGTCATTGAGACAGGTAATAAGCCCATTGCATACTACGGGCCACGAGTACATATCAATGAGACTTATGAAGCAGATGCAAATAAGTTAGTTGAGCTTACAGGAGTAATACCTAAAGACAGTGAAGAAAATATTTCTCAAAACATCCTAGATCAGGATTTCACAGAAGATCTTGCCATTGAAGAAGGTCACAGTCTAGAAATCGACTCAATTCAAATCTCATTTGAGCGCCTTCAGGTATTTGAGTAACCAAAATCAGAAATAAAAAATTCTTTATCTTTAATTTTCTGAGTTTCCAAGCCAGACAATGTTAACAACAAGCTTTTAAAGGCCCTAGGCTTCTTTATTAAAGTCTCTCTATCTTTTTCATAGACAAATAAATCAAAGTGCTTTTCGATCTTCTTAATAATACTTTCACGAGCTAAATCCGAAGAATCAAAGCTCCCAAGTAAAGATAGGTCTTTTGATGAAATAACTTTATGCCTAAGCAGCTCTATTAGCACGACCTCATAATTAGTCTCTAAAACTTTTACATTCTGAGGAAAATGCCTCTCTAGATACTTAAATCTCAGCACCTGAATAGAGTTTTCATTACCAAATGATGATAGACCTTTTTTAAAATAGTTCATTAAATCATCGTGATAATCAATCCATAAATCAACATCTACAACTCTATTCCAATAGGGAACAAAACCTTTCTTTAACTTTCTTTTAAGTGATTTTGACAATAATAAAGATGAGTTATTTATTCTATCTACTTCATATTTCTTTGGATTTGTTTCAATTTTTTCCTGGTCTTGAGTTAATAGATCTGCAATCAACTTTCTTTTTTCTACAACCTTAAGTTCGGGACATTCAATTGAGCCAGGACAAGTAAGCTGACAATCAAAACAAGGCGGCATACTTAAAGGGAAATCAACAATGACTGTAGAGAGGTCAAAATCATTAATCCAAGCAAGTAAACTATCCTCTGTCTCAGGGTATTCAAATTCTCGTAATTGCTGACATGTTTTTAAAAACCATCTATTTTCTTTTTCAAAAAACTCTAAAACACTAAAATAAAAACTTTCCTTACGACCACTACCAACTCCTATTCCAGCGATTGATTTTTTCATGCCACAGGGCCTTGAACTTTAAAATCGATTTTTTTCATTTGATGTTGATCCAGCAGAGATCTAATACTTTCTTTATTACTTCCAATGATAATAAAGCAACCTCCCCCACCTGCTCCACAGATCTTAAGGCCTGCACCTATTTTTTCTAAGTCACTTTTCAAACAAACTTGTTCTTTAGTTAATATTCCCGAAAATAAGTTTTCTCGTAACTTCCCTTCCTGGGAAACCAATTCGAGTGACTTCTCATAGTCTTTATTGATTATAGATCGATAACATTTCTTTGCGACCTCGTTAATTTCTTTAAGACCTAGATGAATTTTCTTATCTCCATCAAAAAAGTTTTTATACATTCCCCAATTATTGATCCCACTACTTCTATTTTTCCCAGTAAATCCAAGCGTAATGTGATCCATTAGATATTTTTCAAACTCACTTGTATATAACTGCTCGACTTCAATCTCATTAATATTTGATTTAAGAGCAAGAACTCCTCCAAAAAGTGCTGGGTAATAGTCTTGATATCCAGGCATTCCTTGATTTAATATCAAAGCTTCAAATTTCTGAACAATTTTTATTGCATGTAATTTATCAAAGCTTTTATTACAATGATCAGCTAGGGCCTTATAAAGAGTTACTCCTAAAGTAGATGATCCTCCAAGCCCAGCACCATGAGGAGCCTTAGCATCGATCTCGATTGTTAACCCTTCTTTAATATTAAAGTAACTAATAATTAAAAAAACGAAACTTAATTCTTGAAACTTATCACTGCAGAATTCATTGTCTATAAAAAATGTCTCTTCACTTAGTTCATGAAATTTAATTTCTTTTGTATTATTATAGTTTTTAGAAATGACTCTTAAAAAATCACTATTATTTTTCTCAATACTAACTTGAGTTGGTAAATCTAAAGCCAAATTAATTGTAACAACATCTTTGAATAAAAAGTTTATAGGAAAAATATCAAGCGTTCCCCCCACTAAATCAACTCGAGGAAAACCAATTGTTTTAGCCATTCATTAATCCGATATACGGGAGTTCTCTATAATTTTGAGCTAGATCTAAGCCATACCCAATCACAAACTTATCTTCAATCTCAAAACCTAAATAATCTATTTGAACATCAATTTCTCTTCTTGAAGGTTTTGATAATAAACTAGCAAGCTTCATAGACTTAGGCTTTTCTTCTTCAGACATCTTCTCTAAGACCTTACTAAGAGTAAGACCAGTATCAACAATATCTTCAACAATCAATACATGTTTATCTTTTAAAGACTGAGATAATTTATAACTAATATCTACTTTACCAGAAGATTCAGTCGAGTCACCATAAGAAGCAGCACTTAAAAATTCAAGTTGAGTTTTCCCACCAATGGCCCTAACGAGATCTGAGCAAAAAATAATTGCACCTTTTAAGATACAGATTAAAACTATTTCTTCATCTCCATAATCAGAACGAATTTCTTTTCCAAGTTCAACTATTCTATTATGTAATTTTTCTTCACTAATAAAAACTGAAATATTGCTCATATTAACTTCCTAGACATATGAATTGTTTAATACTTCTCCAATTCCACCTGCTCCAGGAAGAATATAATCAATATCGCTTAAACCTCTTTCTTCATCAAGTTTTTCCCCATATGGAGTTGATAAAATAGCGTCAGGACTTAGACCTCTATCATATCTCAGGCAAAAAACTTCCACTTCGGGAAAATCCTTTCTCATTCTCTTCACGTACTCTGGAGTCATAATTAAATGAAGAACAAGTATTTTCTTATAATTATCTTTAGATTCTCTAATCATATTTACAACGTGAGAAATAGTACTCCCCGTAGCTCCCATAGGATCAGGAATAACAATATATTTATTATTAAAGTCTCCACCAATTTTTGAACCAGTAAAATTCACTCCAATAACCTTGCCTGCTTCATCAACTTTTCTATTTATATAAATATGATCTTGCCTTATATTTTGATGAGAAAAATGATGATTCAAATAATCAAAACAAATATGACTTGGCCATGTTCCGGCCCTTGCTAAATCTAAAACACTGAATTCACTCTTAGGATCCAATGATTTATAGCGAACAACTCCTTGATCATGATCTTGCTTCATTCTTGTTTCAGAACTTTTTTCTTGAACATCAACCATTAAGTTTAAAGACTTATTTAAAAGATACTCATAAGCATATTGAAAATACCTATTTAATTTTGGTTGATAAGTGTCAGCATGACCTAGCTTAGCAAGCAGCATTTGCATTAAAGGATCATTTTGAAAAATATGAATATTCTTTGGAAGTCGATGATTAGACTCCGAAGAAATATAATTTTCTTGGTAGTACATACCAGTCTATGTTAGTTGATTTTTCTCAGTATGAGAATTAGGCCTCATAAAACCTTGGTGAGCAAGCTCTTCATAGTGAGCACGACATCTAGCTTGATAATGGTCTGTTTCTCCTAAGAGAACTTGATCGTTACTATTGATAACTCTTTGGCTCCTAGAAGCTGGAGCACCACAAATAGTACAAATTGCTTTAATTTTAGAAACTTCATCAGCTATAGCTAAAAGCTCTGGCATTGGGCCAAAAGGCTTGGCTAAATAATCTAGATCTAATCCAGCACAAATTACTCTGTAGCCACGATCAGCTAGTTTTTTTACAACTTTTACAATCTCAAGGTCAAAAAACTGTACCTCATCGACTGCGACTACTCTGGTTGAATCCTTAATTTTATCTAAAATTTCAAGAGCAGTATCTACAGGTTCACTTAAAATCTTCTGGTCGGAATGACTAACAACTTGAACTTCATCATAACGGACATCAATTGAGGGTTTAAAAATTTGTACTTTTTGTCTGGCAATTTGAGATCTTCTAACTCGCCTAATTAATTCTTCTGTCTTTCCAGAGAACATGGGACCGCAAACGACTTCAACTTGACCTTGAAAATATATAGAGTGGTGATTCATAGTGATCAAGAATATATGAAAGGATTGTTTCTGATAAGAGCGATAAATCAATTGTGAGAAAATATTTAATATGACTGATTTCGCAACGCAAAGGCCCTATAATTCACTCAAGTGCCATCGAGAGTACACTTAGCTAAATAGCTGCTACATAAGCTGCTAAAATTAAGGAAATAAAAAGACCAATCTGCAAAATAATTGGGAAACACACTATGAACAAGCTTAAACCTACTGAGATATTTTGAGTTTTCCCCAAAGATCTTGTTAATAAATATAATTGAGAAATCCTTTTCATTGCTGAACCAATAAAAGGAAAGATATAGAAGATGTAGGAACTAAAACTAGAAGTAATAATGAGTTTTAGGTTCTCATCTGTAACTACCCTACCTGTTTTAGTTAATAACCATCTAAGCAAAATTTTCCAAAAGAAATAATCCATGATCACAAGCAAAGGAAAAAAAATCACTCCCAATATTGACGAGAAAAAAAACATTTTAAAAATTGCTGCATAATTAAAAAACTGAGCGAAACTTCCAAATGCGACCTCTTCAGGCATTGCACCAATGAAGTTGATAAATTGCTGTAAAAACTTAACAACAAGAATTAAAAAAACAATCTTAGAGAAAATATAAAATGGCCATGCTAGAAAGATAGCTCTTTTCAAATCAATAAAAGGAGAATAAAAATTATCTTCAGGTGAGACTAGGTTCTTAAAATATTTTTTGATCAACTCCATTAAAGCCTTAAAAAAGGGTTTTCTTTATTTGAAAGAGGCCACAAATACTTATATTGCAGCTTATTTTTATCATCACTTATATGTAAAAGGTTGTCTTTTAATTTAAGAGTATAAGATTGACCTAGAATAGACATTTTTTTCCCTTCAGCTAAACCTTCGTCTAAAGGAGCTACATCCAAATAACTATAGTTTTCTCTACAATGGCTCATATAACACAGAACCTCTTTTAATGATTGCTCTAATAGTTTATCTCTTTTACCTTTGTCGCTGAAGAAATTTAATTGCCTATCAACTTGAAACTTATGCTGTGTGAGACCTTGAATTGAAATATCAAGTTTATCTACAACACTTAAATCTATTAATTTTTTATTCCAAAAATCTTTCATGGGTGAAAACATGAAATCAAGATCATTTTGCTTGAACTCTAAATAAGCTTCAGTTTGTAAATCCTTTAAAAAGATATCAATTCCAAATTGGTAAAATTTAAACGCTCGCTTACCCATTGCATCTTCAACTTCAAAACTTGCCATTTCTTCTAATTCTTCAGTGCTTAAGTCTTGGATATCACTTGGAGTTAAAGATTCAAGTTTCTTTTTAAATTTCTCAAAAGCGAACTTATCAATTCCAAGTGGCTTAATTGGAGCCGGTATAGTTGAGAGATCAATAAAAGAAACTACCTTTTGAACTTCACCAACTATTCTTTTAAAAGTTTTTACATCAGAAAAAAGTGGTGGAATAAGATTCTTTTTAAAGCTTGTAAGCTGATGGATAAAATATTCATAAGAACGAACTTTTCTCTCAATTTCATCTTTATAAAAACCACGAAATTCATGATTTGCTTGGACTAAATGGTATTTGCCTTTTAAGTGAACACAAAAATTACCAGTCATTTGATTGACCTGATAAAACCTTAGAGACTTATCATCAAACTTAATCCTCGTGACAACTTCTCCAAAAGGTTTATCGACTTCTCCGAGAACTTCAAGATCATTAAAGTAATCTTTCCATTTTTTTATATTCTCAACCTTTATAGGATATTTCCTATAAAAATATTGATTTGATTTTTTTTGAAATATTGAATCACCAATGACTAAACTCTCAGGTAGAGAATCTGAAATAAGACTAACTTTGCTAGATTGGAAAATTTCTTTTTTTTCTTGAAAATAAAAAGTAAAAACTAAGAGTAAAGCTAAGGAGCATAATAAAACAAAATTTTTCTTCATAACCTTCTTCTATAAAAATAAAAACTTAATAAGAAAAATAATAATGGAATAATGATCAAAATGACAAAGATAGTTCTCTTTAATTGATTAGAATTGACCGAAAGAACCTCATTTAAGGCTTCAGGTCTATCAAAACTCATTTTCTTCATACCAAGTAGCCAATCTATTGAGTTTAATAAAAGGGAGCTATTTTGTGTTTTTAGCACTTCTGAGTTTTTTAAAAACTTACTTGATCCAAAAACAACCACATGAGGTTGATTAGACTTCATGGCCGTTGCAGCAATGACATTAGGACCTTTAATATCAGATTTTTTATACTTAATATTTGAGGCAGCCTCATCAAAGCTTTTTACTGACCAGCTCTTAGGGAAACTAGAAGTCTTAAATAATGGACTTGCATTTTCTCCTAGTTCTAAAGAGCTTGTATAGCTCAGCGTATACTTAGAATCTAGACTATTATCAAAGTCTTTATGAATATTATCAACCAACTCTATAATAGTGGCATCACCAGTATTTTTAGATAATTCAGCATCAACGATTACATCATTTCTAATCTTAATCCCATCGTCTATAAAAACACTTCTAATTCCATTTAAACTACTTGAACTCAAACTAGGATCAATGGCTAAGATGGTTTTATTATTTTTAATAAAAGCTAACTCATTAGGTGTAAAATTTAAGCGTGGGCCTAAGATCAAGCTAAGTGTACAACTTTTATCAAGACTCTTAATAACATGAACTTGATATCCCCCATCTCTTAATCTTTTAAAAACTAAATTTGCTCCGTCCTTAGAAACTTCAGATGGGTCTAATTCACCATGACCTTGAAGCCAACATATTTTCTCACTTGAAGGTTGTACAAACCTTTTTAATGAAATGGCCATATTTTGCTCTGATAATTGAGAATACAAAATTTTCTTTTCATTTTCATATTCAAAAATAAAAGCAGGTTGTTTAGAAAGTTTCAATTTCGAGACTTCAATAAAGTCCTTGTCAGGGTCTAAAGCACGAAGTTTTAAATCGAGTGAGTTCTTATAAAGAGAAAGAAATTCAAATGATTGTGACCAAGTTGATTGAGAACTTATAATAGTAATACTCAAAGGTGACTTTAACTTTTTAGATAAGGTTTGAGAGTATGAAGAGATAGAATTTTTTTTATCAGAAGTTAAATCATATCTCTTAGAATTTTTAAAACCAAGATAGTTCACAACACCACAAATACTAGCAACAAGAAAAACATTAAAAACAATTGATATTTTTTTAGCAATATAACTTTTCTTATTATTGAAAAAACTAAAATACGTTAGGATAAAACCTGAAATCATTAAAAAGGAGAACAAAATCTTTATTTGATTTGGAAAAAAGTTTAACTCACTTAGGTAAGTGATAAAAACTAAAGCCGCACAAGTTAAAAACAATGTCCACATGATTAAGATCTTCACTACGCCCTTTCTCGCATTTCAAATGTTTTATAAGATAAAAATAAAAAGAGAAAGATACCACTCATATAATAAATGAGGTCGCTAGTACTTAGAAATCCTCGTTGAATATTATAAAAATGTGAATTGACTGATAAATACGTTACTAATTCATGAATATAAGAATTACCTATCCCTGTAAATAATTGAGGGAGAAAATTAATTGCTAAACAA
>CALIJZ010000026.1 GCA_938017795.1 uncultured Bacteriovoracaceae bacterium | reverse complement strand
TTTAAGGAGGGGGTCCTGTGTTCGAGTCACAGAGGGATCACCATTTTTGTTTCTATCCGTGCTCCCATCGTCTAGCCCGGTCTAGGACACCGCCTTTTCACGGCGGTAACAGGGGTTCAAATCCCCTTGGGAGTACCATTTTAGAATCTTCATGATTTTTTGTAAAAATTACTAACTATTAAGAGTCTAGATTGTGACCAATCCCAAAGTGCGGTAAGTGTCATTTATGAAAAAATTTATTCTTTTAGTTTTGGTATCTTCTTTTCCTTTATTTTCTCAAGAAATCAATTGTTTCAATGACAAAGAAATCTGCGAGAAAATAAATAGTATGAAAGAATATAAAAAGAAATCTGAAGAGATTTCTAGTATTAAGTTTTGCTCTATTGAATCATACGGTTGCATAACAACTGATGTAAATCATTTCACACTTTTGGAGAAGTACAGTGGGAAGTTTGCACTTTTTCAAGGGCATTCGACTGCTGCCAAGAAAGCCCATGAGACTCTTGTTTATAAAGAGGTAGGTGTCCCATCGAAAGATTACTTTAAAGAAAATAAGATTATTAACTTTATTGTAAAAGCAAAAAAAGCAGAAAGACTTATGACATATGTATCTATTGAACGCAATGAGTTTGATAGTTTTGCAACGTCAAACAAGAAAAGATGCTATCCTGATACCAAGGTGTCATGCAATGAAGAAGACAATGTTGATAATTTGAAGAAGTATTATAAACAATACCTTGGGCTTGATGACTTAAGTAAGAAATCCTCTTTTACTGGAGCACAATACTTAATTAACAATAAAATTTATTATATCAAAGACTTTGATATTGAAAATCAAGAAATTATATTATTAACTCCTGAAAATAAGAATGAGTTTAAGATGTCTGTTTTTGATATCAAGTCAATCACAAGAATTTCAACGAAAGACTTTAGTGCTAGCCTACCTCCAACGAAGTTTATGGAAAGATTAATAGGAAAGGAATTCTCTTGTTTCCCTGGGAAAGCTTCTTCTAGTAAAGGTGTTGGTGAAGTGATTACATTTAAAGTGGCTCGGAATAAAACGTTGGGCATCTTTAAAAAGAAACACAAATATTATGATGAAAAGTTTAATAACGCAATTGAATTTGAAAGCTTAACTGAACCAAGCGTAATGTTTAAAGATCATGGAAAAAAACTGATCTTTTCTAATGATTTAAGTGAGAATTTTACTCATTATACTAATTTATTAAAATTTTATGATGTTAGCGAGCTAACAAATAATAAATATAAAACAATAATTTCTTTTAAGAAGTTGGATATTTATTGCCATAATTAGAATGTTTTTGATGAAAAGAAGCACTCTTTTCAGACGAAGGGGTAATCTTTTACTATAATAGTACTCTGGGAGAAATTATTTTTGAGTATTCTATTAACATTAAAAAATATTAACCTCTCCTTTGGTCAGAAAGCAATCTTCAAAGATTCTGAACTAACTATCCATGAGGGAGACCGGATAGGACTCATTGGCTTAAATGGACAAGGAAAAAGTACGTTATTTAAAATTATTAATAAAGAAGTAACACCTGATATTTCAACTCCTCCATTTACTTATGATAAAAGTAATAACCCATTTAAAATTTTCTCTATCCCACAAGAGCTAAATATTGAAGACTATAAAGACTTAAACATCGAAGATTTTTATCTCTCGTTTTATCCTGAACTCTACGCTGCTCATGTAACACTTCAAGAAGATCCAGCAAATGAAAAGTGTTATGAAGTTTTTCAACAATTAAATGGTTGGGATATACAAAATGCGTATCTGAATTATTTAAAAGGCTTTGATTTATTAGACCTCACCAAGAAGGTGACTGAACTAAGCGGTGGTGAGAAAAGAAAAATTGCTTTAGCTATTGGATTAAGCTCAACGGCTGAGATTTTACTATGGGACGAGCCAACAAATCATTTGGACATTGAAACAATTGAGCGCTTTGAAGATGAGCTGATGCATTCTCGTAAAACATACTTAATCATTAGTCACGATAGGTATTTATTAAATCATACTACTGATAAGATTTTTCATATTGAGAGAGGAAAGATTTCAACTTTCAAAGGGAAGTATCTTGAATATCTTGAGTACTTAGAAAGTAAAGAAGCTGAGCTTAGGAAGAACTTAGATAAATTACAAAATCATCATAGGCGAGAACTTGCTTGGATGAGACAAGGGATTAAGGCCAGAAGAACTAGGTCTAAAAAAAGAGTCGAAGGTTTTGAAAATATTAAATCTAATATCAGTGAAATAAAAAGTAGAAGTAGAAAGGTTGTAAATTTAGGACTCTTACATAGTGGACGTAAGTCTAAGCGCTTAGTTGAGATAGAAGAAGGGCAATTTTCTTACGGTGAGCATGAAATTTTAAAAGATCTCAATCTTGTCATTGCTAAAAATGATAAAATCGCTCTCATTGGACCAAACGGAGCAGGGAAGTCTACGCTTATTAAAATCTTTAAAGAAGAATTAAAATTAAGCTCTGGTCATCAAAAAAATGCACAAAATTTAAAAGTGATTACTTTTGATCAAAATAGGGAATCTCTAGATCTTGAAAAAACTCCGATTGAAGTTATTGGAGAAGGAAATGATTTTGTTATTCTAGGAGATGGAACGAGAAAACATATAGTTGGATATTTGGAGAGTTTCTTATTTACTAGCGATCAAGCACATAGACCAATCTCAACCTTATCAGGTGGTGAGAAAAATAGACTACAATTAGCTATTTTCATGAAGGAATCTGCCGATTTATGGGTCTTTGATGAGCCTACCAATGATCTTGATATAGAAACGATAGAACTACTTGAAAAGGAGCTTAAGGCCTATCAATCGGCCTTGATTATCATCAGCCATGATAGGGCCTTTATTGATAATATCTGTGATACGACATGGCTCATTAATGAGAAAAAAGTCGAGATCTTTGAAGGAGGTTATACCCAAGTTGCTCCGTACTTACATGCCCTTGAGCTTGAAAAGAAGCTAAATCTTGAGGCAAAAAAATCAGCAAAGTCAGAAGCTAAGCAAGAGCAAAAGCAAGCAACGAAAATGACCTTTAAAGAAAAAGAGAGATTTTCTAAAATCGAATCTTTAATTGAGAGCATTGAAAAAGAAATAGAAACGATGACTAATGATTTAGGAAAATTTGATTTTACAGATATGAGTGCTGAGAAAAAACAAGAGTACAAAGAGTTAAATGATCTTAAAGAAAACAAAGAAAAAGAATTAGAAAGTCTTTACCAAGAATGGGAAGATCTAAATTCTAAAATCTAGCCAATATTATGATAAACCGACGTTACGTCTTCATCAGACTCCAGCGATTCAATTAAAGTATCAATAATCTCAGCGGTAGCTTCATCTATTTCTTTTAAAGTTGTAGGAATTCTTTTTAAACTAGCTTCTTCAGGAGTTAAGTCCATTTCTTGAAATTGTTTTTGAATAGTTCCAAAAGCTTCTTTAGGGCCTATGACTTCAAAGTGCTCATCAGTTGTCACTATATCTTCAGCTCCAGCATCTATCATCGCCATTGTAAGATCATCTTCATTTGTTTTATCTAAGGGAACAGTAAAAACTGATTTGTGATCAAAAATAAATTCCAAGGAACCAGTTGTTCCAAGAGAACCACCCGCTTTCTTGAAATACATTCTTACGTTTGCAACGGTTCTAGTTACGTTATTTGTTGAAGCTTCAATAAAAATAGCGACACCATTTGGACCATAACCTTCATAATTAATATCTTGATAGCCTTCACCATCTCCACCAAGACCTTTTTTAATAGCTCGTTCAACATTATCTTTTGGAACATTAAATTTCTTGCATCTATCAAGAGCAATTTTTAAAAGAAAGTTTGAATCAACTTCCGCTCCACCACTTTTTACGGCTTTTGAAACATCATGAAGTGCTTTAGTAAAAACTAAACTTCGCGCTCTATCGGCAGCACCTTTTTTAACAGCTATCTTTGCGGACTTTCTTCCCATAATTACCTCTTAGTAAAAGTGTACAAATTTTTTTTTGAAATGTTAATATTGATCTGTTAATGAGGATCTAAAAAGCTGGCGATCTATAAGACTTGATGAGGGCCTTTTTATCTTTTTCTAACAAGTGAACTTGTTTGAATTCTTTAATAGTTTTTTTATCTTTACTATTATTTATAAAATCTAAGTTATAGTGATGTTTGAAGAACTGATTTAAATCTGATCTCATCCCAGATGATAGAGGCAATTTTTTATTGAGGGCAATAGTGCCTAGTTCTGAGATAAATTCACAAATGTCTCTTTGATCAGCAGTACAATTACTCATTGCAAGAAGTAGGTGATCTTCACACTTTTTATAATCTTGTATTGAAGCTGCTTGGTTAAAGTCCTTTTTTATAAGATCTTGATCGATATATCTATCAAGTCCTAAAGCTTGGAAGTTAAAAGAGAGTATAAGTAGTGCTAAAAAGTGCTTCATATTTTTCCTATAACCATTTTATCATGCTTTAAAAGTATTTAAGCACTCTAGAGAAAAATTCTCAAAAAAAAAGGCCCAGATTAAATCTAGGCCTTCTCTTTATAAAAAACTTATAAATTAGCTTATTAAATTTTCCAGTAATACTCGGTAACGAGTCGCTTTTCGAACTGAAACGGAATATCTTCCGGTAGAGGTTCAGCGATCAATTTTGCTTTCTCAGCTTCACCAACAGCTTCTTTTTGAAGACAAGCTGGAATTGTTGAAATTCTTGGCTTAGCAACTGCTTGAAGGTAGTTCCCACTTTTAAAACCTTTAGCAGTTAAAGATAATTCATCATTTACTTCAATTAAACAATTTGGAGAGCTAACTTTTTTTCCATTAACTAGAACGTGTCCATGAACGACCATCTGTCTTGCAGCTGGAATACTTGGAGCCCAGTTTAATCTAAAGATAAGGTTATCTAGTCTTTTTTCAAGATTAACTACTAGAGTATCAACCCATGCTCTTGATTTATTTTTCTTTGCTTTCTTTACACAGTTAACTAAATATTTTTCTCTAACTCCGTAATGGAACATTACTTTTTGTTTCTCAACTAGACGAATCGTATAATCAGAAAGTTTCTTTCTTTTCATTCCGTGAACACCTGGTCCGTATGGTCTTCTTTCAAGTGATCCAGCTTTTCCAAGTCCTGGAAGCTCTACACCTAAACGTCTTTGAATTTTAAATCGGGCCCTGCCCATGGTTGCTTTAGCCATTCATTTCTCCACATTTTGAATCTAAATTGTCAGATCAGTATAATTAACACTTATGAGTGCATTAGGTCAAGAGATCTAGTTGGATTCTATATCTCTAATGAGTTGAATTTGCTTGATGAGAGCATAAGCTGATTCTCGGCCTTTATTGGCTTGAGATGGAAATTTAGAGCGAATCTGTGCTTGCTCAAGATTGTTGGTAGTCAAGATACCAAAGCTAATAGGAAGTGATTGATCCAAACTGACTCTTAGGATACCTTCGGTTACAAATTTACACACATAGTCATAGTGAGTCGTATCACCTTGGATTACACAACCAAGAGCAATAATGCCTTGGTAGCGAGGTTTGCTTGCCAGCATTTTTACAATTAAAGGAATCTCTATAGCACCACTAACGATAAACTTTTCAATTTGATGCTCTTTGATTCCACTTTTAACAAGGTAATCAGTAGCCCCTAAGCTTAGGCCGTTAGTAATTTCATGATTAAATTCAGCTTGGACGATCGCAATCTTGCAATTTTTTCTTAACTCAATTTCTTGAGGTGTTAAAATATCTTTAGTTTGCATTTAATGTCTTTGAAGTTCGATAACATTATTTTCAATTATCGGTGGGATTGTTCGAATCATTTTTTTATATTCTAGAATTTCTTGGATAGATACCATTGTAATACTAAATTTTTCTGCAATTTTTTCAAGCTCTACGCCTCTTGCCATTTCACCATGATCATTCATGATTTCACAAATCACTCCTACAGGAGTTAATTGCGCTAGCTTTAATAAGTCGACCGTTGCCTCTGTATGACCTGGGCGTTCTTCAATTCCGCCATCACAAGCTATTAGAGGAAAGATATGGCCTGGTCTAGTAAAGTCAGTAGCAACACATTCATCCATTGATAAAAGTTTTAGGGTGTAGGCTCGATCAAAAGCAGAAATTCCTGAGCTAATATTATGTTTAGCATCAACACTAATTGTAAAAGCTGTTTTATGAGTACATTCATTTTCTTTTATCATTAATGGTAAGTTTAAAATTTGAGCTTTCAACTTAGTCATTGGTGCACAAATAAGACCTCGACCAGCAATAGTCATGAAGTTAATATTGGAAGCATTAGCAAATTCAGCGGCCAAAACAAAGTCGCCTTCGTTTTCTCGATTATGGTGGTCAGTAACGATAACGATCCGACCTTCACTTAAATCATTCAATGCTTTATGGACATTAGTATTCATCGATCACTTTATATAACTCAGGTGATTTGAAGTAAAGTGACTTTCATTTAACCATAGCGTAATTGTAAGAAAAAAGATGAAAAATTAGTGGTTTAGACTTTCTAGGTACTTAAAAAGCATATCAAACTCAATATTAACTTTAAGACCAACTGTATATTGTCCAAAAATAGTATTTTCTAAAGTGTGCGGGATAATAGTAACTTTAAAGATATTTTTTTTATCGTTGTGATCTGAAATTGTTAGGCTTGTTCCGTCAATGCTTATGGAGCCTTCTTTGACGATATACTTTGAATATTTTTGATCAATTTGAAATGAGAAATTCCAATTTGAACCAATTGTTTCAATTTCAGTAATTGTTGCCATTGTATTCACATGACCTTGGACAAAATGACCTCCCATCCTATCTATTGGTCTAAGAGCCAGTTCTAAATTTACTTGAGAGTTTTCTTGAAGATTCCCTAAAGAAGTTTTTTCTAAAGTTATATGAACTGCTTGGGCCTTAAAAGAATCTTTTTGAAGTTCAATGGCTGTAAGACATGTGCCGTTTATGGCTATGGAGTCTTTAACTTCAATCTCTTTTATGATCTTTGGGCAATTGATAATAAATTCTTTACCTTCAGTGATGTCTTTAACACTGCTAATTTTTCCAACTTCTAAGATAATTCCTGTAAACATACTAAAACCTTATATCAATTAATAAATCACCATCTGGAAACTTTTCCATTTGATAATTATAACGTGTGAGATCTTTTAAGTCTTGTCTATCATATGCCTGGAAATCTTGTCCTTTTCCGATAAGGCTTGGAGCAATAAAAATAGAAAGTCGATCAACAATATTTTGTTCCATGATTTTTGTATAAAGCTGAGGACCTGCTTCTATAAAAATGGAGCCAATCTTTTCATTTTTATAAATATTTTTAAAATACTCAATCCAATCATTTTTAGTTTCAAGTGGGTTAGTTTTTCGAGATAAAATTAACTTTTCAGGTTGCTTAAAATTTGGATTATGACAAATTGCAATGTCTCTAACATTTAAACTAGGGCTATCAATTTTATAAGTGTTACCGCCAACTAAGATTGCATCACAATGAGATCTCATTTCATGAACACTCACTCTTGAGTGAGAACCAGTGATCCATTGTGAGGTGCCATTGTTTAAACACATTTTACCATCTAAAGATTGAGCGACTTTAAGGTGAAGCCAGGGCATTTGGTTGAGCATATTCTTATAAAAGACTTCATTTAATTTTTTTTGCTCTTTATCAAGAACACCTAAAGTAACAGCTATTTGATTATCTTTTAATAACTTTACTCCATTACCGCTTACTTTAGGATTTGGATCTAGTGAAGCGATTACAACATTCTTAATACCTGATTGAACTAACATCGGAGCACAAGGAGGAGTTTTTTTATCTAAGTGAGAGCAGGGCTCAAGAGTGATATATAAAGTAGTATTTTCAAGATCATCTTTTTTAATGTTTGCTAAAGCGTTGAGCTCAGCGTGAGCGGACCCAAAAAATTCATGATAACCTTGAGAGATTATCTTTTCATCTCTGACTAAGACTGCACCAACCATAGGATTAGTCCTAGTTAATCCTCTTGCACTAGCTGCTAGTTCTAAGGCCTTATTCATGAAAAAGTCGTGATTCATTATATTAGATTTTTATAATCAAGATGATCTTTAATATTGTTTTGTTCTTCTTGTTGAGCTTTTATATATTTTTTATAAATATTGAAGTTATAAGTAGGAGCCACTCCAAGCCATTCCTTCATTGTTGTTTCAGGTGTATTAGCCAGAATCCATTTTAATATACCAGATTGTCTTAAAGACTTAGGAGTTAAAGTAACACTTAAGTGTTTCGCAATATTTTTAAAAACATTTTCTATTCCTCTAGGAGATAAACTTCCTTTCAAAACAGTATGAGAATTGGCGTAAAATAAAAGCTCTTTAAATTGGAACTTTTCATTTTGATAGGCCTTAAGATGATCTAAGTAGCTCGTAAGAAAAGAGTTATACTGAGCTGGGATAGTAATTGTGTAAGGATCTCTTTTTTTAGGCCTAATCATTATTCTTGGGTTTGCACCTAAGAACAGATCAGCACTTTCTGCGCTAGAGATTGAGGCAACATTTAAGCAGCATTCATATATAAGAATGAAAACAGTTCTATTTCTCAGGGCTATTAAATGTTCAAGCTTAGAACTAGAATTATCAATCATTGCCAAAAGATAATTATCTATCATAAAGATTTCAGGATATTTTGTCGGAGCAGGAGGTAATACCGATTTGGGAGCAGAAGCTATTTTTTTGATCGGGTTTTCATGATAAATTTCTTTTTCTACTAAATAATCAAAAAATAATCTTAATGTCTGAAGTTTTCTTCTAATAGAGTTAATATTTGAATACTTTTTTTCTAAGAAGTGTTCAAACTCTTTGATTACAAATGAATTAAAATGAGTAACTTTATTTTTTTCTTGAGTGATTAAGAACTTATTAAAAACCTCAAAGTCTAATCGATAACACTTCAAGCTATTATCACTTCTTCCTTTGTTTCGAGCCAAAGTTAAGAAATGGCTTTGATGTTTAATTGTATCTTCTAAGTTCAACGTTCGCATATGCGCCGATAATGACTTAGCTATTTATAAATGTCTAGTACTTATTAGCTTAATGACCAAACCACTTAAGAAGTTTAAGGGTTGGTTTAAGTTTATTTTTGTAAGGAGGGTACCTAAGAGTCAAATCTAGCATTTGTTTCCTTTTGATGACTGACTTGAAGTGAGAGAAGTTGTCAAAGGAATGAGTTCCATGATAACTGCCTGTTCCACTATTTCCTATGCCACCAAAAGGTAGGTGAGAATTTGTAATTTGAATAATTGTATCGTTTACACATAAGCTCCCAGACTTAATATTTTGTTGAATATAATCAACTAATGACTCTTGTCGAGTAAATAGATAAACAGTTAATGGGTCGGGATTATGTGCAATTATCTTATCAATTTCATGAAGTTCTTTAATAGTAATAATGGGAAGTATAGGGCCAAAGATTTCACTTTGCATAATAGGAGAATCAAGCTTGGATTCTAATAGAGTTGGAGATATTTTTAGTTTCTCTTTATTGGTTTCTCCCCCAAAAATGATCTCGTCTTTATTTAAGAATGCTGTTAATCGAGTAAAGTTTCTTTCATTAATAATTTTACCGTAATCTGGAGATTCAAGAGGAGTCGAGCTATAAAAGTCAGTGATTTTTTTCTTTAATTTTTCAATGAGTTTAGCTTTTAGACTATCTTGAACAATAATATAATCAGGCGCGATACATGTCTGACCGCAGTTAATTAATTTTCCCCAAATGATTCGAGATGCAACAATTTCTAAGTCTTGTTCGCCCCATACAATCGTTGGACTTTTTCCTCCAAGCTCTAAAGTACAAGGGGTGAGGTGCTTAGAAGCTGCCTCCATAATGATTTGTCCAACTCTTGTAGATCCAGTAAAGAAAATATGATCAAACTTTTTCTTTAAAAGTTGAGTAGTCTCACTGACTCCTCCTTCAATAACTTGAACAAAAGGAGAGTTGAGTTCATGAACTATTTTAGCGACCACTTTAGACATATGAGGAGCAAGCTCTGAAGATTTTATAATCGTCGTGTTCCCAGCAGCAATTGATCCAATTAAAGGAGCTGCAAGTAAATTAAAAGGATAATTCCAAGGTCCGATAATTAATACTAAACCAAGTGGGATGGGAGCTCTTTTACTTGAAGCTGGGAGAAATAATAAAGGAGTTTTTACTCTTCTAGGCTTCATCCATTTCTTTAAATATTTTAGACTAATGTCGATTTCTTTTATAATAAACATTATTTCGCTTACGTAAGCTTCGTAGTCAGTCTTACCAAGATCTTTAAGTAGAGCTTCTTTTAAAAGGTCATCATTTTTTAGTATAAGTTTTTTTAACTCTTTTAGGGTTGAAACTCTCTGTGAGTGACTTGGATAAGGATTTGTTTTAGAAAATTCTAAAGATTTTTCATAAGTAGAATCAATTAATTCTTGAGTCGATGTAAGCATTAGTTATGAAAGGAGATTGTCTTTAATAGATGTTGTTTCAAATAATTCTTGAAAAACTGAATCAGAAAAACCTTTTTCCTTCTCCTCTATTTCTTTTAGTTCGCTCTTAAGCGTATCAGCTTTTTGAACTTTGAATTCTTCAAAGCCAATAACAGTGCCTGTTTCATCGCTTATATGTTCAAATTCGTTAATTCCAGGCATCTTAAACTTGGCATTTCGCTCAAGAAGTTGATCAAAGTTATATCTTTTTCTAACGCCTTTATCAGTCATAAGATCAAAGCATTCTATAATAATATGAGTTTTTAAGACTTTTCCTTGATCACCGTTTTTACATGTTACAAGACTTCCATCTTTAGGTAGCTTTTTCTTTTTCTCAGCGTAGACTTCATCTTCATACTTTATACAGCATTTGATTTGGCCACAGACTCCGTTTAATTTATCAAAGTTAATACTTAGGTCTTGTGCTTTAGCCATTCTAAGATTGACTTGACCATATTTTTCTAAAAAAGATGAACAGCATAATTGTCTACCACATGATCCAATTCCACCAACAGCTGCAGCTCTATCTCTTACTGAAATTTGTCTCAGCTCAATTCTAATTTTTAATTCACTTACAAGATCTTTTACTAAGTTTCTAAAATCTACTCTTGCTGGAGCAGTAAAATAAAAAACACATTTTTTACCAAATTGAGTAAATTCAACGTGAGTTAAATTCATAGAAAGGTTATGTTTATTAATGAGTCTTTTAGCTAGAATCTCAGCTTCTTTTTCTTTTTTATAGTTTTCAACTTGTTCTTTAACGTCATCATCTGTAGCAGATTTTGAAATACTTCTTACGGGAAGCATTTTTTCTTCAAACTTTACTTCATAAGGAAAAGAGTTGATATAACCAACGGCCATTCCTCTATCACTCATGGCGACAACTTTTTCTCCGTAATGAAGATTCTTTTTGCCAATTAGAAAAGGATAACTTTTAACGTGACCAGGGAAGCGAACTCTAACAAAAGTTAATAGCTGATCTTTGCTAAAATTATGTTTTTTCTTTTCGTGTTTTTCTATAGGTGGTTTGTTTTCTACCGAAACCCCAGCTTCCTCTTGATTCATTTGCTTATAGTAAGTCTTTTCTATTTACTTGTATAGTATTGGGGACTTATAATTTTAAAGTGATAATTTTAAGATTTGATAGAGGAAATAGCTTCTCTCAGAAGAGGAATTATTAAAAGTTTTAGATTCTTGGAACCATTTCATTAGTTCCGGAATTGATGATTTCACTTTACTTGAAATTTGTTTACTCGCAATGAATTGCAAAAAACCTTTAAAAAACTCATCTTCTTTTTTGAGACTTGTGTAAAATCTTTGAAAATCAATTAATGATTCCATCTCTTTAATTTTATCTAAATTCTCAAAAAAAATATTTGTCTGATTTTGCTCAACACCAATTGAATTTAGATCAGAATTTGTAAGTCTTAATTTACTGACTCGAGACTCAATAGTAGGTAATAACTTTTTATTCAGATTAGAAAACAAGAAAAAGGTTAAACTATTTTGGGGTTCTTCTAAGATTTTCAAAAGCATATTGAAAATATTCTCGGTAATATATTCTGTTTCAAATATTAAGCAAAACTTATGATTAAGCTGCATAGGACTCGTTTCTTGAAATGCTTTTAATTCTAAGAAGTCGTCCTTGAGATAAGATTTTTTATCTGGATCTTTTTTTATTAGTAAAATGTCAGCAGAGTTTTTAAAATCACTTACTTTATGTTTAAGAATGTTTTCTTGATAGAGATCAAAATAACATTGGAACCATTTTTCAAAATGTATATTCTGAAGGTCATGACCCTGTGGAGAAGAAATGAAATAAGCTGGAGCATTATTTGAGAGTTCATTTAATAATTTAAAGATTGGTCTCATTTCTTTATCCCAATTTGAGAACAAAGAGCAATAATATCTAAATGTATGTTTTCAATAGACCTCTTGGCATCTAAAACATGAAAATAATCATCTTTAGCTTCGCACTCAAGATAGGCATTTCGAACAGTTGTGAAAAAATCTTCTCCTAAAGATTCAAGTCTATCTTTTTTTTCATTTCTTTTTTGCATTCTTTCAGTGAGCTCCGAGATAGGTATGTCTAGATAAATGGTTAAGTCTGGTTTTAAATTCAAAAAAGCATGATCATGAAGCGAGCGTACAAATTCAATGCCCAGTTCTCTGCCAGCTCCTTGATAGGCAATAGAGCTATGAAGAAATCGATCCAAGATAACGATATTTCCTGGAGCTTTTAATAAGGGTGTAATATTTGAATTAATCAGTTGAGCTCTAGCACTTAAGAATAATAGGAGCTCTGATAAATCATTGATCTGATTATCTGAATCTAGAAGTATATTTCGAATTTTTTCACCAATAGGACTGGAGCCTGGTTCTCTTAGAAGCGTTGTTTTATAAGCTGTTGAGTTATTAAGATAATCAGTTAATTTTTGTACTTGTGTAGATTTTCCGGAACATTCAATTCCTTCAAAAGAAATAAGATAACTCTTTTTCATGGGGTTGATTAAAGAATATTGAGCTTAGTTAGTCAAAATTATTCGAATTCATCAAGAGGATCACCTTCAGGAAAATCACCCGGATCAAATTCGTTTGGATCAATGAATCCATCGTCTTCAGCTGCTAGACCTCGTCCTAATTCATCATCGTCATAACCCTCTTCATCAAGGTTTAATCCTTGAGCTGTCTCAAGATCATCATCTAAGTCATCAAACTCAGGATCTAAAATGGGTCTTGTTGTATTAGTAGAAGCTCTTCTTCGTCGTCTTGTTCTAGGCTTTGGTTGAGGAAATCTCACTTCGGCTTCGGCAGGAGGAGGAACAAATAAAGGTTCTGTTGGAACTTCAATATCAGAGTTTGAAACTCTTGATCTCATACTAACTCTTTTTCTTGGAGAAGCCGTTCGTCTTTTTCTTCTTGTTGGGTTTACTTCAACGTCCTTAACTCTAATATTTTCTACTTCTCCAGAAGCAACTTTTGTTTTTGTCTTTTTAGTCTTTGAAGTTACTTTTTTATCACCACCAGGCATAAAGTTCATTCCAACAGCGATAAATAATAAACAAGCCGTAAGGGCAGGGACTAAATATGATTTCTTCTTTTCAGATTGAAAATCAGCCATCACTGTTTCGCTAACTGCACTTAATTGAGTATTTTCTCGAGAATACTTTTTATCTTTTTCACTTAAGTGACGTCTACGTGCAATTAAGGCTCCCTCAATTGCAGAGTGCTTGGTTGGCATCTCTTCTAGACTTTGGAGCATCTCGGTTGTAAAAATTCTTGATTTTTCAAGCTGAGAATTATCGAGACTATCAATACCAATATTTTGAGAAACTTGTTCTTTTCTTCTATCAAAAAGTGGAAAGTGATAAATTTTTCTCCAACTTTTTCCATGGTCAGCTGATAATAAATCATTTAATTTTAAATCCCCTGAATCAAGAAAATGCTCAACATCTTTTTGAGAATAAGGGCCTTTTTTCTCGCCACTAACTAAGACGAAATATTTATTTGTATCTTTTTCTTCAGTTTTAATCACAGGAGAGATTTTATTCTTATCTCTTTTGTTAAACATCTTATGATCAAAAAATGGCTTCCATCTTTTGTGTGATAAATCACATGCTATACAATCAGCAAGTTCATTAGAGTGAAGATCGATTAGTTTTATAAGATCATCTTGAATGTATGGACCTTTCGTCTCAAGACTAGATTGAATAAGCCATAGCAACTCAGCTGGATGATCATTGATCTCGCTTGAGCTAACAGGAGTAATTTTTGATAAAAAATCGTTTTCGTTCATGTCGTCCTTGTGATCTATCCTTGATCTTAAAGAGTGAGACCTTGCCTATCTCTATTTTCTCTTTAAAGGAAGAAATTAGCTTGTAGCTGGCAAAATCTTCCTGAAAAAATGGATAGTTCTTTCACACTTCCTATTGTAAATTGTAGGACGATTATAGGATCTTTTCAAGGGATTTTGTTTAACGGGGTCTAATTTTGAGTATAGATAAAAAAATTGAAGAAATTAAAGAAAAATTCGAGGCAATCGATGGTTGGGAAGAGCGTTATAAAGTTTTAATTATGCTCGGAAAAGATTTATCTCCAATGAATCCAGAGTACAAAGAAGAGAAATTTATTGTAAAAGGGTGCCAATCTCAGGTGTGGCTTTATCCCGAGTTTATTGATGGGGTAGTCAAGTATAGTGCCGATAGTGACGCTTTAATTGTTAAAGGGATCGTAAGTTTATTAATTCATGTTTATTCCGGACAAGAGCCGGATGTTATTGTTAATCACAAACCAGATTTTCTAAAAGAACTAGGAATTTCTGATCACTTATCAATGAATAGAACAAATGGTCTGGCTTCTATAGTAAAATCTATTAAGATGTATGCTTTTGCTTTTAGTTTAACAAAGTCATAGGAAACTTATAAAAAAATGAAACAACTTAAACGACCACGAAGATTACGAAATTCAAAGTTCATTAGAGAACTTTGTGCTGAAAATAGTTTACGTGTGAGTGATTTCATTTATCCAATGTTTTGTCATTTCGATATTGATGCTAAAGAAGAAATCTCTTCTATGCCGGGGCAGTTTAGGCAAGGCAGAAACCATTTAATAAAAGATTTAAAAGAACTTGTTGCAAATGGATTACACGCCATTTGTTTGTTTCCTTTAGTAGAAGAGAATCTTAAAGACTCACAAGGAAGTTATAGTTTTAATGAAGCTAATTACTATT
This sequence comes from uncultured Bacteriovoracaceae bacterium, assembly GCA_938017795.1. Lineage (GTDB taxonomy): Bacteria > Bdellovibrionota > Bacteriovoracia > Bacteriovoracales > Bacteriovoracaceae > JAHDHG01. The sequence continues at coordinate 46,006 of CALIJZ010000026.1, read as the reverse complement.
TAGATTTAATTAAAGAGATAAAAGATTTATATCCGGAGTTATTAATAATGACAGATGTTGCTCTTGATCCTTATTCAAGTGATGGCCATGATGGAATTGTTGATAAAAAGTCTGGAAAAATTCTAAATGATGAGTCCCTTATTGTTTTAGAAAAAATGAGTCTTGCTCAAGCTAACGCTGGGGCAGATATCATTGGTCCATCAGATATGATGGATGGAAGAATACGAGTAATTCGTGAAGCTTTAGAGAGAGAAAACTTTATTGATACAATGATCATGAGCTATAGTGCTAAATATGCTTCAAGTTATTATGGTCCTTTTAGAGAAGCATTAAACTCTGCACCTAAGTCAGGAGATAAAAAAACTTATCAAATGGATCCAAGAAATTTAAAGGTGGCTTTAAAAGAAGCAAGATTAGATGTAGCAGAGGGTGCTGATATTTTGATGGTCAAGCCAGGTCTACCTTATCTGGACGTAGTAAGTCTTCTTGCAAGGAATTTAACTCAACCGATTTCAGTTTATCAGGTAAGTGGAGAGTACGCGATGATCAAAGCCGCTTCTGAAAAAGGATGGATTGATGAAGAGTCGGTTGTACTAGAGAGTGCAATGTCTTTTAAAAGAGCCGGAGCTTCCATGATTTTATCATACTTCACAAGAGATATTCTTAAATATTTACAATCGTGAAAGTCTTAGCATTTTTTGAATATTATCTTGGATATCTTGCAAGGTTTTTTATGCCTAAAAGATATGAGTTTGAGAAAAAGAATCTAAACGAAACTGGAGCACGTAGTTTTAAGCTCGACGGTTTTAAAGCAGATATTGTTTTTGAATTTTCCAGTGAAGGAGAGTTTCAAAGAATTAAGTATTTACTTGATGACTTATTAAGAGAAAGTGACTTTAAATGTGAGTTAGTATTTTGCTCTCCAAGTGTTGAAAAAATCGTCTTAGATTATTATAAATTATTTCCTGATAAAATTCGATATTATCGTTTAACAAATTTACTCAGAGGATCTGCTTTCTTGACTAGGTGGGTAAGCGCTAAAAAACTTGTGATGGTTCAGTATGATTTCTTCCCGCAGTTATTAAATTTACGAAGTATGATGGAGAAAATGATTTTGATTTCGCCGAAAGTGGATAAAATTGGATTTTATAAATCATGGTGCTTAAGTTTCTTTGATCTTTTCTTACTAGATGAACCTAGTGAAAGTCATGCCTTTAAAAATAAAGATACGATAATTGGAAGTTTAAGAGAACTTGTTATCATTGATAGAAAAAAGAAATCTCGAGATGTGTTGATTTCGACTCTGCCATGGTTTGCTGAGTTTGAAAAAAAGGTTTTAAACAATAGCGAAAGAAAAATTATATTTGGTAATTATTGGCATGATGAATTTTCTTATATTGATATAGGGGATTTCCCAACAGTTGATGATGTTTTGGTTATTGTTCCTCATGAATTAGATAACCAACAAGCCCAACAGATCATCAAAGATTTAAAAAGTGTTTCAAGAGTTTCTCAATCTGAAAGTCCGGATTATGCGAAAAATATATTTTTATTCTCAGTTAAGGGAGTACTATGTGAACTTTATCAATACTTTGATCTGGCATATATAGGAGGTGGATTTGAGAGAAATGTCCATTCTTTATTAGAGCCTTTTCTCGCCGGATGCTATTGCGTGAGTGGGGAAAATGTAGATAAGTCTAACGAATATAAAATGATCATGAATCAAGCTCCCGACAGAATTGAAATTCATTCAAAGATAAATATTGATTCTATTATACAAAAAGTGTTAAAAAACAGAGGTAATATCCCTGCTTTAAATACTGATACTTCTTGGTACAGGGAGTTTAAAAGTTATTTATCAGGTATTGAGGCAAAAAAATTCAGTAGTATTTAGATCTATTCAGGGTCTTATATAATTATATCATGAACAATAAAGGACAGGCTGCGGTTGAATATGTATTACTACTTTTAGTAGTTGTATCATTTGCTAATATCCTTGTTACAAACGTGAAGCCATATCTCGTTGGAGATCAAGGTCTTCTTAATCAATATATTAATCTAGATTTTGGAAATTCAGGAGCTGAGTTTAAAAACTATACGATACCGAGATAATGAGCTCAGAATTTCTCCTGAGCTCGATTGAATATTATAATTCACCACAATCAGTAAGCTCAGTACCATTGTAATAGAAAATTTTTGTTTTATAGTCTCTATCTTGAACGATATAAGCTCCAGCACTTCTAGAAACAAACTCACCAATAACACAAGTAGACTTAGGTAGATTTCCTTCAGCTAAACTCCATACAGAAAATGAGATAGCATTCTTTGCTCCAAGTCTTTCTTTAACTTGTTCAGAGTTAAGAGGAAGTGCAAATGCACTAGAAGCGCTAAATAGTAAGATTAAAAGTGATTTCATTTTTTCTCCTTTGTGAAAAAATTGTTTTATAGTGAGCAACGTAGAGGTAGATACCACTAATTGCCGCGCAGCGCAATCGAGAGTGTAATTGTTTCATCTTTAAGAAATCGCTGTTTTTAATGTAAGTCTATATTTTTTACTGATATTTTGAGACACGTTCGTAATTTTTACACATCTCGTCATCGGCATCCAAATATTTGCTAAGAATACTTCAAGAATAAAAAAGTCGCTTTTTAATAATGCGAATCAGGCTCATTTTGAGCAAAAGTGTGCTTTATAACTTGGAGGGAAATAATGAATTCAAGAGATTTAAATGTAATTTTCTTGAGTCTATTTTTAGGAACTTTTGGCGCAATGGCACAAGAGAACAATCAAAATGGCTCGGGCTCACAGCAAATCGTTAATAAAGTTATCAATTATAGTGATAAACCTTTAAATATTGACGGTCAGGTTACTGAAACTGAACCAGCTACAGATTCAGAATTAAACTTTATTAATAATGAGTTAAAGAAACAAAAAACTCAGATCTATCTTAATAAAGAAAAGTCTAAAGGTTATAAAAACCTTCAAAACACGACTGAAACTTTAGTTGGTGCTACTGAAGACTATGTAACAGAAAGAAAGTCTTCTGAAGCTAAAATTAAAGAATATAACAAACAGATCAAATGTCTTTTAGATGAAAATGCAGGTGATCCTGATTGTGTTGCAGATAAACCAGTTATTGCTCCAGCTCCAAGAGTTATCGAGCAAAGAGTTAAAGTTGTTCAAGCAGCTCCTACTCAAGTAAGTGTGAAAAAAGCTCCTCAAACTGAAGAGTTTTCTTTTGTAGATTCCTTAAAGGTTTTAGGAGATGTTGGAGCTAGGAATTATTCAAATGGTCAACATTTTAGAAACCTAGAGTCTACACCATCATTTGGTTTGAAGGTTGAATCTGAATTGAACAGGAAAGTTTCAATCGGACTTGGACTTTCATATCATAAAGTTAAATTTTTAAATGATCAGTTTTCTAACAGCCATGATGTATATGGATATGGAGCTTATAATAATGGTTATAATCAACCATATTATAACAATAACTATTCTCAGTTTTTTGGTAACGGAAGATCAATAAAAATGGACTCTATAGGGGCTGAACTTTATGGAAAGTTTTATCTATTAAGTAATACTAGACTAAGACCTTATGTTGGAGTTGGGACAAATTTAAATAGATTGAACCTAGCTTATGATGATAGTTATGCTGAAAACTTTGACTATCAAAATGATACATACTTCTTTGGAGGAGAAAATCATACTACTTGGGCCCTTGGTGCTAACCTAAAAGGTGGAGTAGAGTTTTCATTTACAAGAAATATAGGATTTTTCGTAGAAGGGAGTTATACAAAAGGTTTAACAAGCTTTGGTGGATCAAACTTAAGAGACTTCTATGGTGACGAAGCCATTTTAAGAGAGTTATCGGTTGATTTTGCTAGATCGAACGCTTTTGGAGTGAATGCAGGACTTTCAATAACATTTTAATTAAGAGCTAATTGCTCTTTAATTCTATATCGCTCCTGAAGGAAATATTAGACACCTTCAGGAGCGATTTTTTTTTGCTATCTTTTTAACTTTCATTCAATTTGCAATATGATATGACCATAAACAATTCATTGTAACTACAATTTATTTAAGGATGTGTCATGGCTAAAACTGTATATTTGGTTAAGGGAGTGAGAACTCCACAAGTTAAATCGGGGGCCGATTTAAAAGATGTTGCTGCTCCTTTTCTAGGTCATTATTTATTAAGGCATTTAGTTAATGAGTTTAATATTCCAACTGATGCAGTTGATGAAGTAATTATTGGCAATACTGGAACTCCTGCAAAGTATGCAAATGTTGGTAGGGTTGTTGCTCTCGAAGCTGGTCTAGATAAAACAACCAGCGCATCAACTGTTCATCGAAATTGTGCTTCAGGATTAGAGGCCTTAAGTCATGCTTATGATAAAATTGCTCTTGGTAGAGCCGATATTGTTTTTGCAGGTGGGGTAGAGAGTATGTCTCAGATGCCACTTATTTATAATAAAAAGATGACCAATTTTTTCATTAAGATGATGAGGGCCAAAACGGTTGGCCAGAAACTTTCTATTATAAGCAGTTTTAGACCAAATTTTTTAAAACCCATTATTGCAATCGAGCAAGGTCTTACTGATCCTTTTTGTGGAAAGAATATGGGGCAGACTGCTGAGACTCTTGCAAAGGAATTCAATATTTCTAGAAAAGAGCAAGATGAGTATGCAAATAATTCTCATGCAAAGACCATTAAAGCAATGGAGAGTGGAAGATTTGATGATGAAATTATTCCGATCGTTGCTGGAAAAAATATGGACAAGCATGTCTCTAAAGATATTGGTCCTCGAGCTAAAAGTTCAGTAGAGTCCTTAGCAAAACTTAGGCCTTATTTTGAGAAGAAAACTGGAACTGTCACGGTTGGTAATAGTTGTCCTATTACTGATGGTGGTTCTATGCTTTTAATGTGTTCTGAAGAAGCATTGAAAAAATATAACTTAACTCCAATGGCTAAAATTGTAGATTATCATTTTCACGGACTAGAGCCAGAGAGAATGGGGATGGGACCATTGATGGCAATGCATGGAGTGTTTAAAAAGACAGGTTTAAAATTATCCCAGATGGATCTTATTGAAATCAATGAAGCTTTTGCTGCTCAAATAATAGCTGTAAGAAAAGCTAGTGTTGATCCTAAACTTTCTGGAAGGTGGGATATTTCGAATCCTCCAGGAGAAATAGATCTTGAAAAACTTAACGTAAATGGTGGAGCAATTGCTTTGGGTCACCCAGTTGGATCTACTGGAAGTAGATTAGTTGTTACTTTAAGTCATGAAATGAAAAAAAGAGGTTCAAAATACGGTGTCGCTAGTTTATGTATAGGTGGCGGACAAGGTGGAGCCGTAATTTTAGAAAATTTATCTTAGGAATTTAGGAACACTCATGAGTTTTAAAAATATAGCATTTGAAGTTAAAGAAAAATTTTATTATGTCGGATTTGGAAAGGATGTTGAAAAGTCTTTAACGACACTAACTGAGCAGACATTAAGAGACCTTGAGACAATTTTAGATACTATCAAAGCTGATAATGAAGCAAGAGGTGTGATTTTTCATTCTCTTAAAGAAGGTGTTTTTCTCGCGGGAGTTGATGTTTCTATTATCCAGTCTTTAGAGACCGCAGCTGCAGCAGCAGAAGGCTCAGCTTCAGGCCAGGCTCTTTTTAATAAGATTGAAGATTTGGATATCCCAACAGTAGCTCTCATTGATGGATTTTGCTTGGGGGGTGGTTTAGAACTAGCGCTAAGTTGTAATAAAATAATTGTCAGTGATAGCTCAACAACTAAGCTTGGTCTTCCTGAAGTAATGTTAGGAGTATTACCAGGCTTTGGTGGTACTTATAGACTTCCTAAAAAAATTGGAATGGCTAAATCTTTAGATATTATTTTATCTGGAAGACAAGTGAGAGCTAAGAGTGCTTATAAGATGGGTCTAGCTGATTTTATCATGCCAAAGGAGCGTCTATTAACTCTAGCTCCAGAATATTTATTAAAGAAAGTGGAGCCTAGAAAGAAGAATATGACTGATAAAGTGACTTCTTTTATGGAAAGTAATCCTTTAACCAAAGGTATTATCTTCTCTAAAGCTAGAGATGGAGTCATGAAGAAAACAAAGGGCCACTATCCTGCTCCTTTAAAAATTATTGAGCTTCTAGAAAATCATAGCTCTAAATCAAGAAGTGCTTATCTTGAAAAAGAAGCAAGTTTTTTTGGTGAGCTTGCTCAAACAAAGCAATCAGAACATTTAATTAATTTATTTTTTCTTCATGATAATTCAAAAAAATATTCTAAAAGCACTGATTTAAAAAATGTATCAACAGGTGCTGTCCTAGGCGCTGGTACAATGGGTGGAGGAATTGCATGGTATTTTGCCAATAATAATATTCCATGTTTTATGAAAGATATAAATGAAGGAGCACTTAATCTTGGTTTAAAACAAGCTTCTTCAAATTTCTCATCTAAACTTAGAAAAAGAAGAATGACTCGAGATGATTTTAATAAAAAAATGTCCAGTATTTCTCCAACTCTAACTTACTCTGGGTTTCATTCAGTAGATCTAGTTATTGAAGCAGTTGTTGAAAATATGGATATTAAGAAAAAAGTTTTATCAGAATTAGAAACCAAAGTAGGTCCAGACTCACTTTTAACATCTAATACTTCATCATTGAGTGTAAATGAGATGGCTTCAGTATTAAAAGACTCATCTCGCTTTGCTGGCCTTCACTTTTTTAATCCAGTTAATAAGATGCCTTTAGTAGAAATTATTAAACATGAAAATGTATCTCAAAATACTTTAGACTCTTTATATAAATTTGTTGTTGAAACAAAGAAAACTCCGGTGATTGTAAATGATGGCCCTGGGTTTTTAGTCAATAGAATTCTTTGTGCTTACTTAAACGAAGCTGGCTTTATGCTTGAAGAAGGATATTCGATTGAAGATTTAGACAGAGTTGTTTTAGAGTTTGGTCTTCCAATGGGACCATGTCATTTATTAGATGAAGTCGGAATAGATGTTTCTCAAAAAGTTGGAAAAGTGATGTATAAAGGAATAGGTGATAGATTAAAACCTTCTAAAATTTTAGATGAAATTTTAGAGCTAGGGTGCCTCGGAAAGAAGAACTCTAAAGGTATCTATCTTTATGATGAGGCTGGAAAGAAAGGTGAGATTAACCCTGAAGTCAGAGGACTTCTTCCTAGTCAGACAAAAAGCTCGAGCGATATTGCTATGACAGAGCGACTTATTTTTCCAATGATTAATGAAGCGGCTAATTGCTTGAAAGATCAAGTAGTTGATAGTGCTGCAAATTTAGACCTGGCCATGATTTTTGGAATAGGTTTTCCACCTTTTAAGGGTGGGTTATTAAGATATGCTGATGATATTGGTGCAGACCAAATATGTGAGAAAATAAGAAATATGAGTGCCGAGCTTTCAAGTGATCGCTTTGCTCTTTCTCCTTATTTAAGTGAGTTATCAAAACAAGGGAAAAGTTTCTATTCGTAAATATGAATAAAGCAAAATCTTTTTTAGGATATTTTTATAAATATCTCTTTCATTCAAAAACTAGACAAAAGTTAATCTTCTTAGCCGTCTTTGGATTGTTTCTCTCTTCGATGGCCTTGTTAGTTATTCAAGGTGTGATGAATGGCCTTCAAGAACAAATGATCAAAAGATCAAAAGTAGCCAATGGAAGTTATGTCCTTCGCTTTTCAGAGTATGATGAAAAATCAATTGATAAATTAATGAGTGAGCTGAAAAAGAAAAATGTTTTTTTCACTCAGGAGATTGAGTTAGAACTATTAGGACGCCATGATGGATATATTGCTCCAATTGTTTTACGTGGAATCGATTTTGAAAGAAGTAAACCCAAGTTTTTAGAGGACTTAAGCTATAGTGGAGTAATCTTGGGTGAAGATCTTTCTTTTAGGTTAAAAAGTGCTCTTTTGTCGTCAGTGACCTTTTTCTCTCCTGCTCATGTGGACCTATTTTTTGGAGAAGTTCCTCGAATGTCCAGTGAAGATGTTTCTGATATCGCCAGAATAGATGTCCAGGAAATTGACAGTACAACTGCTTGGGTCAGAAGTAGTTTTATTCATAATCTTATTAGAGAAAAAACATATAATTTAATTAGAGTCTATGATGAATACCCCAGATCTTTGATTGCTGGAATTATTAAAGATTCAGGATTAGAAGAAACTGTTAATCTTAAATCTTGGGAAGATGCTAACCCTGAGCTTTTATGGGCATTCAACCTTGAATCAGTCGTAATGCTAGTTTTATTTGTATGTATGTGTTTCTTGGTTTCTATAACGATTGTTGCAGGTAATCTTATCTTTTTTAACAAGATTAGATTTGATCTTATTAGCTTTTGGATTTTAGGACTTTCTAAAAAATCAATTTCATATTTAATGTTTTTATATTTTCAAATCCAAGCTTTAATTACTTGCATTGCAGGGCTTTTAGTTGGAGGGCTAGTTTTATATTTATTAAAAGAATATGCACCAGATATAATGCCAAATGTCTTTCTAGAACGATCATTACCTGTAGAAGTAACTACATATCATCTATTGGTCTCGTTTTTTGTTCCGTATGGCGTTGCTTCTTTATTTTCGCTTTACGCCTTAATTACTTTTAACAAAGAAAACTCTTCTTATATAGAGTTAATTCGAAAAGTACGCGAGTAATGAGAATTACAAGAAGGTTTCTCCCTTGGGTTATTTTTCATCTCTTTGAGTTTTGGTATTTTTATATATTAGCTTTAATTTCTTTGTTTGTTTTGCATACAGCACAAGTTCAAATCCCAGAGTTAGCTAAAAACCTAGGTGATAATATTTTATCTAAGAATTTTGACTCTTCTATAATTACAACTTTATTATTGCTCTCTATTACTATTTTAGTTTTTAGGACTTTATCAAGGTGGTTGTTTTTTCTTCCTGCAAGAGTGCAGCAAAAAAACTTGAGAATTGAACTTTTGGAACTTATTCGAAATGCTTATCCAAGCCAATACAGTGAGTTTAATTTTGGTCAACTTTATCAAATTATTTTAAATGATATAAACAGATTAAGAGGGTTTATCGGGTTTGCTCTGCTTCAGATTGGAAATATTATTATCGCCGCCTGGGTTTTAATTCCTAAAATCTTTGAAATAGATTCGCGTTTGTTTATTGCATTTTCTCCAATGGTGGGGAGTGTGTTTTTATTCTCAGTAGTTATTTTTTTATTTCAACCTTATTTAGAAAAAGCAGTAGGAACCCAAGGAGATGTTCAAAACATCCTAATTGAAACTTTTGACGCTAAGGGCAGTATCGCCAATTTTCAGAAAGAACAATCTTTTTATGAAAACTTTAAAGCATCAAGTGATAAGGAATTAAATTATTTTTTTAAAGCTAGTTTAGGTCCTTCGATTGCAACGCCTATGGTTCCTTTGGGGATGAGCTTTTCTCTTTTGTGGGGAGCATGGCTCATTTATCAATTAGAGCTAGGTGTAACAACAATTATTCTTTTTTCAGGATTGTTATATATCGCACTTGAACCATTAATGTTTTTGTCATGGATTGGAATTGTCACAATGACTGCACTTGCAAGTTGGAAACGTATAAAGAAGTTTGTAGGCTCAGTAACAAAAACAATAACAATTGACGGAGAATTATCTGAAGATAAAGAAAAATATCATATAACTTCGAGTTTATGGGATCAAAAATTAGAATTAAATTTAGTTAAAAATAAAAAAGTAGGTATATGTGGAAATACTGCAAGTGGAAAGTCTCATCTTTTGTTTTCCATTGCTGACTTGTTGAAATCAAAAAATAAAAGTTTTTCTTTAGTGTTACAAGAACCTCACCTTTTTAATGATTCTATTAGAAATAATTTAACCTTAGGTAGAGAAGATATAACTGATGAAAAGGTCTTGGAGTTAATCAAAATTTTCTCGTTAGATCAATTGGAACAAAGGCAGGAGAATATTCTTGAATTGATAGTCGGAGAAAACGGTAAGAAGCTCTCCGGAGGACAAATTAAACGAATGGCCCTGATTCAGAGTTTACTCTCTGATGAAGAAGTTTATCTTTGGGATGATCCCTTTTCGTCTGTTGATAATATTTTAGAAAAAGAAATCCTCGAAAGACTTGCTGAGAAGAAATATTTTCAAAATAAGCTATTAGTATTTACCTCACATAGGGTAACGACTTTCCAGGTCGCTGATGAGATTTATCTAATCCAAAATAAGAAAATATCAAAACATAATAATTTAAATTCTAAGGAGTTAAGTGAGTTCTTCAAAAGCCAGCGTGGCTCAGAATAAGAACATTCAATATTTAAGAATAAAAGAATATCCTATTCTTCTTTTTATTCTTGTATGTACTCTAATTGCTTCAAGTTATGTAGGCTTTCAAGTTCCTATTTTAATTGCTGAGATCTATGAAAGTTATAGCTCTAATAAAGAAGATTTCTTCTTTCTTGCTATTAAAAATGCAGCAACCTTTTTTATTATTCAATATTTCTTAAGACTGATTTATCAAACTCTTATGAGTCTTTATATCAAAAATCTATTATGTAAGTTAAGACAAGATCTTTTTTCAAATTGGATTTATTCTCAAGACAAAGTGATTACTGATGACTTGTCTTATTTTGCTCAAGATCGCTACACACGTGGAGAGTTACAAGCCAGAATGATGAACGATGCCGAATCAATTCGAGAGTTAATTAGATCTGGAAGTTTAACAATATTTCTTGATTTCTTTTTTCTTATTTCTTGTATGTTAAGCTTTTTCTATATTCATCAATTTTATGGAGTAGTACTTATTTTAACAGAGTGCTTTATTTGTATTTTGTTAATATGGATAAGTAAATTCATGGTTAATAGTTTTAAAGAAGTAAGAAGATCTAATGGTGAGCTATCAAGAGTGCTTTCAAGCTTATCCCAAGGCTTTAAAAGTCTTTTCTATTCAAAGAGTGATAAATACGCTCTTAAAATCTCGCTTCCTAAATTTGAAGATTTTTTAAAAGTTCAACTAAGAGCAAATTTTTGGGACGCTAGTTATTACTCGTTTGCTGAATCATTATTTCCTATTTTGTTAGTTGTTGTTGTTTTAGTTTTCCCTTATTCAGAAGTAACAAGTGTTGCAATCTTTGCTGCTTTAATTGATTTGATACAAAGATCAATTGGTCCTATAAAAAATGTGGCTTCAAAAGTATCCAGTATTCAAAGGGCCTTAACAGGTATTAGAAGGATTACTGAACTAGATAATGATTTAGAAAAGTATTCTTTTAAAGCTCAACATAAATCAACTCCTCTTATTGATAAAATGAACTTTGAAATTAAGCATTTTACATATGAGCGAGGACAAGAAAAAAACTTTTCTTTAAAAAATATTAATGCTTCTTTAGAAAAAGGAAAAAAATTAGGAATTATTGGTCAATCGGGAAGTGGAAAATCAAGTATACTAAAGATTTTATCAGGAGACATCTATACCAATAAACTCAATATGAATTTTGGATCTAAAAATGACAGTTTGAGTTATGGTGGAGAAAGTTTAAAAGATGTGAATATTCTTAGGAATTATTTATGTCTCGTCAGCCAAGATTCTTATCTTTTCTCTGATACTTTAGAATTTAATATTACATTTAATAATAATCACACTAATGACTTTCAAAGGTTTTATGATGAGATGATGGAGAGAATCCCATATGTAAAAAGCTGGGGACTATCACCAAAAGAAAAAATTAACCCTGCTGAAATATCTCTTGGTCAAAAGCAGCTCTTATCAGCCCTAAGGTTCTGTTATCAGAAAAAACCGATCGTTTTACTCGATGAAATCTCCTCGGCCCTAGATGGGGATCTAGAACAAGCCTTAAGTGATTTTATTGACTATATACAAGATGATGTCATGATGATTATTGTAGCACATCGAATAGAAACGCTGCTGAGGTGTGATCAAATCATGTTTCTAGATAAAGGTGAGCAAATTGCAATTGGACAACACAATCAATTACTTAAAGACTATACTGATTATGCCAATTTTTTTAAAATGCTAAAAACTACAATTCAATAAGGAGTAGCTATGAAATATATATTATTAATCTTTTTACTAACAATTTCGTGTAATAAAACGGAATCAAAACCACTTTTTAAATTCTCAGGTCCTAGTGGTGATAATTTTGCAAATATAAATGGAACTAAAATCACTAAAAATGATTTTAATAAAAATGCAAAATATAGAATTGAAGTATTTAACAAAGAAAAAGAACTTTTTGATTATAAATTATCTGAGATTAAGAGAAAAGCAGTTGAAAGTATCATTAAAAAAGATCCTGCTTCTAAAGGAATGAAGCAAGAAGATTATTTAAAAAAGAATGTTTTTAGTAAATTAACTATTACTGATGCAACTATAGATGCATTTATTGCTGAAAATAAAATTCCAAAAGAAAGAATTGATGCTCGATTAAAAGCTCAAGTGAAAGGTTATCTAGCTAATCAAGAACAAGCTAAAATGCTAGATGGTTGGATTGCATCTAAGATTGGTGGTAAGCAAATTGAAGTTTTTTTACAAAAGCCTCAAAGACCAAAGTTCACTTTACCATCTCTAGCGGGAGCTCCAAGTCATGGATCTAATAATGCAAAAGTTACAATTGTAGAGTTTTCAGATTTTCAGTGTCCAGCATGTGCAGGGGCCGTTCCAATTCTTAAGAAGATTAAGAAAGCTTATCCAAAAGACGTAAAGGTTGTTTATAAAAACTACCCTTTGAGTTTTCATAAACAAGCAAAGACTGCAGGAATAGCAGCAATGTGTTTGTTTGAGCAGAAAAAAGATAAATTTTGGGAGTTTCATTCAGAGCTTTTTGCAAACCAAAGAAAATTATCAGTTCCAGATCTAAAGGGGTATGGAAAAAAATACGGAGTTGATCAAGCTAAATATGAAAAGTGTATAGATGATAGAAAGTTTGAAAAATATGTAGAACAAGATATTAATGATGGAAAAAATATTGGAGTATTTTCAACTCCGACTTTTTTCGTAAATGGTAAAATTGTTACTGGAGCTCTTCCATTTGAGCAATTTAAAGAAATTATCGACGAAGAGTTAACTCTTTGAGTTTAAAAAGAAAAACATCACCAAGTAGAAGGGCCAAGATTGTAGCAACTCTTGGTCCAGCGAGTAACTCTAAAGAAGCAATTAAAACCTTAATTGAAGCAGGCTTGGATATTGCAAGAGTGAATATGAGTCACGGTTTTCAAGAAGACCATGCTAAGACTATTAAGATCATTCGAGAGGCATCAAAAGAACTAGAAAGAGAAATCGGAATTTTAGTTGACTTACAAGGCCCTAAAATTAGAGTTTCAAAATTAAAAGAAAACCTAACACTTGAAGATGATTCAACTTGGGAACTAGGACATGAATCACTAGGATTAAAAGATCATTTTATTCCAACTACTTATAAAGACTTAGTAAAAGATGCTCGTGTTGGGGCAAGAATACTTTTTGATGATGGAATTATTCAATCAGAAGTTATTGAAAAAAATACTGATACAATAAAAATAAAAGTAAAAGTAGGAGGAATTCTTAAATCTAATAAAGGAATTAATCTTCCAGATTGTGATGTAAGTGCTCCCAGTCTAACCGAAAAAGATTATAAAGACCTTTTATTTGCGATGAGACAAGATATTGATTTTATCGCTCTTAGTTTTGTAAGAACCGCAGATGATATTAAAAAAGTTAAAAATTTACTTCATGGCCTGAAAGTCCGTGTTCCAATTGTTTCTAAAATTGAAAAACCTGAAGCGATAGAAAATATTGAAGAAATTATTAAAGTAAGTGATGTTATCATGATTGCCCGTGGAGATATGGGCGTTGAACTTGGAAATCACCTTGTTCCTTCTATTCAAAAAGACTTAATTAAAAGGTGTAACCTTGCTGGAGTCCCAGTCATTACAGCTACTCAAATGCTTGAATCAATGATTGAGAATTCAACACCTACAAGAGCAGAAGCTAGTGATGTTGCAAATGCTATTTGGGATGGAAGTGATGCTGTTATGCTTAGTGGAGAAACTGCTGCCGGAAGATATCCTTTAATGGCCCTTCAGACTATGGATCAGATTGTTAAAGAAGCAGAAAAAACGCCACGAACTAGACCAAGATTAAGAGATACTCTTATCTCAAGTGTGAGTTCAGCAAATCAAGTTGCAGCAAGTATGATAGCTGAAAAAACAGGTGCACGTTGGATTTTATCTTTAACTCAAAGAGGAAATTCATGTTTGAAAATGTCTCGATATAGACCTAAAACAGGAGTCTTAGGTGTTACTACAAGTTTACGAACATTAAGACGTATGAATTTATACTGGGGAATTACTCCATTTTATGTTGATATGACTAACAGAAACATGGATGGATTGGATTCGAGGGCTTTAGATAAATTAAAAAAAGAAGATAAGCTTATTAATGGAGACAAAATCGTTATCACTTATGGAGATGGTAATACTTTTAAAGAGGGTACTTCCAATTCTATCAGAGTAGAGGTGATCAAAGACCTTAGAAAAGCCAGTGCTAGTGAACACCGATTCGAGCGAGTAGAGTTTGAAAAAGGTAGTATTTCACTTGATCTGGATGTCTGCGCTTATTGCCAAAGTTGTGTAACAGTTTGTGCTTATGATGTCTGGGAAGTTGATGAGAACAACGAAACTCGCATAAATGTCTCAAATGCTCAAAATTGTATATTAGATAATCAATGTATTGATGTCTGTCCGACTGGTGCCATTGAAATTATTCCTAAAAATTAATATAAGTTCACTATGAGTGATAGCTTTGATCTTGAACTTTTAAAACAACAAGGTGTTGTAGACTTTGGTTATACTGAAGAAGATAGAGCGATAAGTTATCAAAAATATCTAGATTGGATCAATCAGGAAAAAGCAGGTAAGTTAACTTACCTTACAGATGAGCGCTCTTTAAAGCGAGAGAGTTTAAAAAGTATTTTTCCAGAATTTAAGTCAGCCTTTGTATTTTTGTTTAACTATCCAAAATTCGAATTTTCTAAAGATGATCTAAAAATTGCTTCTTATGCTTTAAGCTTTGGCTCCAAAGATTACCATTTTGTTTTAAAAGATAGACTAAAAACTATTGCAGAAAGTATGACCGAGAAAGAATATAAAATCAGCCTAGACGTTGAGCCTGTTCTTGAAAGAGACCTCGCTCATCGAGCGGGGCTTGGTTGGTTTGGAAAAAATTCTATGCTGATTAATAAAACTCACGGATCGTATTTTCTTATTGGTTCCATTTTATTTTCACAAACTTTTAATCAACCTATAAAAAACCTAGAAACAGATCATTGTGGAAATTGCACCAAGTGTATTGATTTTTGTCCAACAGATGCCATCTCTGAAGATAGAACTCTAGATGCTAAAAAATGTATTTCAACATATACAATAGAAGAGTTTAAAGATGTTGCTCCACCAGTCAGTTATGACTCAGTCACTTCTGAGATTTTTGGTTGTGATATATGCCAAGAAGTTTGCCCTTGGAATCATAAGCTTCCGACTCAGCAATTGCCTGAGAACTTTGTGACAGCATTTTTTCTAAATAAATCTGCAAAGAAAATTCTATCGAAACTTGATAAAATGTCTAACCGAGAATACAAAAGAATATTCTACGGAACAGCTCTTGCGAGAACTGGTCGAATTGGAATGATAAAAAATCTTAAAGCACTAATTAAGTTTTAAGCTCCAACCCCTTGGCTGATAGAGAGTTTAAAAACCTTATCTTTATTTCTCTTGATAAAGAAGTTTCCTTCTTCTTTTTGATCAAGCAGAAATTGATAATAAGCTGGAACATCCATATTTATTTCAAATACAGACTTTCCTTCATGCTCTCCAAAGTCGATTACTACTGCGTCTTCAGCAAGCACTCCTGTTAATGGACTCGGTTTTTCTTTGATTCTTGCGGCCATGATTTCCCTCCTGGAATTCACTAGAAGATTCCTTCCTAGAATCTTGTTAATATAATTCTCTCTTGAATCGAAGTGTCTGAAAAGTGACAATTTGTTACAAAGTAAAAAGGAAAACCTAGTTAGTCAGTTTGACACTACTCTAGAAACGCCTATTCTATTGATTGTTTATGAACAAGAAAATTTTGCCTATTCAACAAGAATTAAGAAGTTTGGCTGATCCCGAAATAGCGAAGAAAAGTCGAATGTATATGAGGGCTTATGAAGGTGGTTATGGAGAAGGAGATTGTTTCTTAGGTCTTCGGGTTCCTTTTATAAGAAAAACTGCAAAAGAGCATATTGATATTTCATTTGAAGATACTATTTTTTTAATTAAATCAAAGTTCCATGAAGAAAGAATGTTGGGACTTATCCTGCTCGTTTATAAATATCAAAAAACTAAAATAGAAAAAGAGCATATTAAAATCTACAAAATTTATATTAAGCATTTTAAATATATTAATAATTGGGATCTTGTCGATATTACTTGTCCACATATCATTGGAAAGCATCTCATGAATCGTGATAGATCTATTTTGTATGATTGGATAAAATCAAAAGATTTATGGACTAGAAGAATTGGAATGCTCGCAAATTGGTGGTTTGTGAGAAAAGGTGACCTTAAGGATGTTTTCAACATGGCTAAAATCTTACTCCATGATGATCATGATCTTATGCATAAGGCTGTTGGTTGGATGCTAAGAGAAGCTGGAAAGAAAGATCAAGCCAAGCTTGAGAAGTTTTTAAACACTCATTGTAAAAAGATGCCTAGGGTCATGTTGAGGTATTCGATAGAGAAACTGCCCCCTAAAAAACGTAAAGACTATTTAAAGCGATAATTAAGGTGGAAGCACTGCAATAGTGATCCTTGATTCAAGACCTTACCCTTGACATTCACGGCATTGATACTAAGTTATCTTATTACTTTTTTAAGTCCTAAAACTTATTTGAAACAAGGAGATAACACATGGCAGTAAAACCATTACAAGACAGAGTTCTCGTAAAGAGATTAGAAGAAGAAACAAAAACAGCTGGTGGAATTATTATTCCAGACAATCACAAAGAAAAGCCTGCTCAAGGTGAGATTATTGCAGTTGGAAATGGTTATAGAAATAACGATGGATCAACTCAAGCTCTAGAAGTTAAAGCTGGAGATAAAGTTCTTTTTGGAAAGTACGCTGGAACAGAAGTGAAAGTTGATGGTCACGAATACATTATCATGAAAGAAGACGATCTACTTGGGATCATGTGCTAATTAAAATTTTAATAAAAACTAATTTAAAGGAGAATATATTATGTCAGCTAAAGAATTAAAGTATAGCGAAACAGCTAGAAACTTAATCCTAAACGGAGTGAACTCACTTGCTAACGCAGTTAAAGTAACTCTTGGACCTAAGGGAAGAAACGTAGTTATAGAGAAATCTTTTGGAGCTCCAGCAATCACTAAAGATGGTGTTTCTGTTGCAAAAGAGATTGAGCTTGAAAATGCATTTGAAAACATGGGTGCTCAACTTGTAAAAGAAGTAGCTCAGAAAACAAATGACGATGCTGGTGACGGTACAACTACTGCAACAGTACTTGCTCAAGCAATTTATAGAGAAGGTGCTAAATTAGTAGCCGCAGGTCACAACCCAATGGATCTTAAAAAAGGGATCGACTTTGCAACGAAGAAAGTAACTGAAAAACTTCAAGAAATGTCTAAGACTGTTAATACAGAAGCAGAGATTTCTCAGGTTGGTGCTATTTCAGCAAATAATGATAACGAAATCGGTGAGCTTTTAAGTGAAGCGATGAGTAAAGTTGGTAAAGAGGGTGTTATCACTATTGAAGAGTCTAAGACAGCTGATACATACTTAGACGTTGTTGAAGGAATGCAATTTGATAGAGGTTACCTTTCTCCATACTTCGTAAATAACACTGAAAAAATGGAAGTGAATTTTGATTCACCAAATATTTTATTAACTGATAAGAAAATCTCTTCTATGAAAGACTTTCTTCCAGTTCTTGAAAAAGCTGTTCAAACTGGAAAGCCACTTTTAATTATGGCTGAAGACATTGAAGGTGAAGCTCTTACAACTCTTGTTGTGAATAAGCTTAGAGGTACTTTAAATGTTGCAGCTGTTAAGGCTCCAGGTTTTGGAGATAGAAGAAAAGAGATGCTTAAAGACATCGCAACTTTAACTGGTGGAACTGTAATTTCTGAAGAGCTTGGAATGAGCCTTGAGACTGCTGACTTAACTCACCTTGGGTCTGCTAAGAAAATTACTATTGATAAAGAAAACACAACAATCGTTGACGGTATTGGTGAAGCAAAAGCTGTTGCTGATAGATGTAATGCTATTAGAAACCAAATTGCTGAAACTTCTTCAGACTATGATAAAGAAAAGCTTCAAGAAAGACTTGCTAAGCTATCTGGTGGTGTTGCAGTAGTAAATGTTGGAGCTCCAACTGAATCAGAAATGAAAGAGAAAAAAGATAGAGTTGAAGATGCACTTAATTCTACAAGAGCTGCAGTTGAAGAAGGAATCATCGTTGGTGGTGGTGCTGCTTTAATTCACGCTTCAAAAGTTTTAGACGATCTTAAGACTGGAAACGAAGAACAAGACTTTGGTATTAGAATTGTAAAAAGAGCTGTTGAAGAGCCACTTAGACAAATTGCTACAAATGCTGGAATGGAAGCTTCTGTTGTTGTGAATACAATTAAAGAAAATACAGATCCTGCTTTTGGTTATAATGCTAGAGATAACAAGTATGAAAATCTAGTTAAAGCTGGAATCGTTGACCCAACTAAAGTTACTCGTTCTGCACTTCAAAATGCAGCTTCAGTTTCTGGGTTAATGTTAACTACTGAGACTATGATTGCTGAACTTCCTCAGAAAGATTCTCCAGCTGGTGGTGGAATGCCTGGTGGAATGGGTGGAATGCCTGGAATGGGTGGAATGCCTGGAATGATGTAATACTTAAGTACATTAATTTTTACTATCGAGGGCCAGCAATTTGTTGGCCCTTTTTTATTTAGTATATTCGAAGTTACTGACACAACTAAAGAGGAATTATTAGCTCGAAAAAGAAATTACTCACTTTAGAAAAGATTATTTCCCTCTCCTTTGAAGTTCTTTACTGACAAATCTCAACAATCTAAGCTGTTAAAACTAATTTAATTATCAAAGGAGAAAAAAATGATTTTTGATTTCGTAAAAAATGCTGGTGAGAAAATGATGAGCTTTTTTAACAATGACCATTCTAATGAGCAAAAAGCTCAAAAGATTACAGAGTTTGTAGGAAAGATGGGATTTGATGTGAATAATTTTTCTGTAAAAGTTGATGATGATCAAGCTCAAGTTTGTGGCGAAGCTTGTGATCAAGCTACGAAAGAGAGAACAATTGTTGCTGTTGGAAATGTAGAAGGAATTGCAAAAGTTGAAGATATGTTAACTGTAACTGCTGTGGAGCAAGCTCCGGCACCAGTTTTTTATACAGTAAAATCTGGGGATACACTTTCTAAGATTTCTAAGAATTATTATGGCGATCCAATGCAATACAATACAATTTTTGAGGCTAATAAGCCTATGCTAGCTGATCCGAATAAGATTTATCCAGGTCAAACATTAAGAATACCAGGTGGAAGCACTCCAACTGTTGCATAATTTTCTTGGCCCTTATTTTATAAGGGCCAGCTTTTTACTTTTTGCAAGCAGAGTGTTGAGCCAAATTCTTTTTACATTCTTCAACTGTATAAAAAGCTCCAGCACTAGTTTTTCTTGGCAAGCTTCTATAAGCCGTTGAAACAATACTTAATGAATACATATCGTAATCAGTAAGGTCGCAGCTACATTCATAATAAGTATTGGCACTTTTTTTAAATGTTAGAGCCTCAAGCTTTGCTACTTTGCTTTCTAATACTTTAATTCTCTCTTCCAAAGTTGGTGTTGAAAATCCTAAAGCACTAAAGAGCAATACCATTGTTAAAATTGTTTTTTTCATCGTTTTCCTCCAAATATATTGATTTAATAGCACTTCAGATACAGATTGTGAGAGAGGTGTGTAAAAAGTCTATAAAAACTACACGCTGCAGCAAAAAAACTCTAGATTTTGATAAAGTTAAAGAAAAAAGGATATCGATATGAAAAAATCAATGGTTTTACTACTTTTATCACTTGGTCTTGTTTCTTGTTCTCAAAATAGAAACTTACCTTATGACAGCCCTGCTTTTAAGAAGCATGAAGCTGATAAAGCTCTAGTGGCAGCGAAGAAAGAAGCTCAAGACAAAGAAGCATTGGCAATTAAAGAAGCAAAAAGCTTAGAAGAAGAAAAAAGAGCTCTAGATATTGAAGAAGGTATAATATTTATTGCAACTGCTGAAGAACTTAAAGAAATGACTGTTAGTGAGGCAAATGAAGCAAGACAATTAGTTCTTGAAACAATTGAGTCTAACTTATTAGCTAGTGAAGAAATCGAGTCAGGGTTACAAGAAATTTTAAATAATAAAGATGAGATCAATGCTGGAACCTTTGATGATGCAACTTATACTGATTTAATTAGAACTACAATTGAAGAGAAGTTAGAAAATCAAGCAGAAGTTAACGTATCTACTGAAGCAGTTCAATTTCTTGGACCTTTAGAAAGTCCATCAGAAGTAAGCATACCTAATGAAGCAGCTGGTTTTCCTGGACTTGATGAAAAGAATGAAGCTAAAGGTGTAAATTTAAATATTGAAATTGATGGACAAAATTATACTTACTATATTGCTAACTTATTAAAAAAATAATTTCTATATAAAGCATTGCTCTTTAAGAAAAATGATTCTTAAAGAGCAATATTATTAATTTAAAAATTTACGATACCATATAGATAGAAACTATCATCTTTAGATGCAAAACTAAGAGGCTGTCTTTCTCCTCTTTCATCATATAAATTACTACCATTACTGTGACCTAACATGACTGTAAAAGTATCGTTGATATTATAATAGAGATCTTGATAGGTCGCTAGATTATCATCTACTCTTCTTCCCGTAGAATCCCATTGCATTTGATAACTAAAGTATATTTCCAAATAAAACTTTAAGTAAGTTAGCTCGACCCAAGCTTGATTACTTAAAGCACTATCAACTGTGTTAAGCAGCTGAGAGAAAGGATTATCAGGCTCAACTGGAACATTGTTCGTTTTGTTAAAATTACGTGTATACATTGGTTTAAAGACAAAAGTAGCTTTAAGATCACTATTTCTTATAACTGGTGAATAACCAAAAATAGGAGCGTAATCAATCCTAGGAATAAACTCTTTATTATCTTGAGAACCTTCAGAAAAAGGTAAGTAAACTCTTAATTCAGACCTTATATTCCAAAGATCATTTTTGAAGAAATTAAACCGGTGTCTCAATCTAGCATCACTTAGGCTTGACTCATCCAGATCATCAAAGTTAAGTCCAGCACCAAGCCTTGCTTGGAAAGCATGTGTTGAATCAGGTAAATTCCACCCTAGATAGTATGTTAAGCTCCCGCCAGAAGAATCACCGAGAATATCATTACTAGTTTGAGTTAATCCAAGCCAAACTGAATGTGAAACCTTCGAATAACCTGTGGAAGAAATAGTAATAACGAAAAATATCAATGCAATAAATGATTTCAATGTGCCTCCTCAAATTTATAGACTCTTATGATTTTCATCTATTTCTAATTTGTCGTAAAGCATAAACTCAATTGAAATAGAAGCTCCTTTCATGTAGGTCTAAAGGGTGAGAATTTTTCTAATACTTATCTTTTTAACTCCGGTTTTGGGTCTTTCCAGAAAGCCTGTACCAGCTTCTCAGTATGAGCAATTAACTGGTAAAAAACTAAGTAAAGACAAGAAGGCAAAGTGGGATAAGCTCTATAGTAATTCTAAGTTTGTTTATGGAAAAGCTCCGTCAAAGTTTCTATCTCAAAGTTATCAATTTATTCCTTTTGGTTCATCGGTTCTAGATTTAGGAATGGGAGAAGGTAGAAATGCAGTTTTTTTAGCTCAAAAAGGTTATCAAATTACCGGGGTTGATTTGAGTAATATTGCTGTAAAGAAAGCTCAACTATTAGCAAAAGAATTTGGTGTTAAGATTAAGACGATTGTCGCTAATTTACAGGATTATGAGTTTGCAGAAAATTCTTTTGACTCTATCATATGCTTTTATTGGGTTGATAGAAAAATGCTTGAGAGGATTCATAAATGGTTGAAGCCTGGCGGGGTCATTATTTATGAAGGCTTCACTTTAAAGCAAAGATCACAGCAAAAAGATCAAGACCCTGTTTCATATTTTCTAGAAGAAGCAGAATTATTAACATTGTTTAAAGATTATAAGATTTTAAAATTTGAAGAAGCAGATCATCTAGATGAATTTAGATCTAGTATTATTGCTAAAAAAGGAAAGAAGTAGATGAAGATTACTTTATTTTATGACCACGTTACTGTTTTAGATTATGCATACTTTTCAGAGCACCTCGGTCCTGTTGGACATTCACAAGTTGTTGATGTTGAGTTTATTGGAAAAACCGATCATGAAGGGATGTTGTATGACTTTTCACTTGCTAAAAAGAAAGTAAAAGAAATCATTGATAAAGAATGTGATCACAGATTTGTTGTTCCAAAAGCAATGACAACAATTAAAGATGATCAAGCACATATCAAAACATCTTTTGGATTTGGAGATGAATCCATTGAGTATTGGTGTCCGTCTGAAGGAATTTGTGAAATTCCATTTGCTCACGTTAGTGATGCAACTTTAGTTGCTCATCTTGAACAATTAGTGATGGAGCATATGCCAGAGACAGTAAGTGCTGTGAAATTACGTTTAAGATCAGAAGTTTTAGAATCTGAAGCTTCGTTTTTTCATTATACTCATGGCCTTAAGGATCATTACGGAAATTGCCAAAGATTAATTCACGGGCATAGAAGTACTGTAAATGTATATAGAAATAGTATTAGAGACTATGAATTGGAAGAAATGCTTGCAAGTGATCTTTTCTCAAGTAATATTCATTTTGTAATGTGGGATAATATTGTAAATAAAGAAGATATTATTAAATCTGAAGATATGGAAGCCCCTGTAGGAAGATTGCCAAATACTCCAATAGTAGAAATTAAATATACTTCCCAGCAAGGTGAGTTTAGAGCGAAACTTCCTGGGAAAATTTGTTATATTACTCCTAAAGAAACAACAGTTGAAAATCTCTCAATTCATTTTTGTAGCTTAATAAAAAATGAGTTTGCTCTAGAGAACGAGCAAATTACTGTAAATGCTTTCGAAGGGATAGGAAAAGGCTCAACTACTACACTTGTTTAGTGTTCTTTGATGGCTAGTTGATTTTCAGTTATCATGACATATAGAGGTACACTGCTGTTATGTTATTAGCTGATTATAAAATTCCTGAATCTCACAAAATTTTTTTAGAAATCTCAGAAGAAATAAATTCAATTAGAGAGATCAAATTAAAAGAAACTCCAGATTCAAATCAAAAAGAAAAAATTAGAAGTGTTGATGAATCTCTTACACTTTTAAAAGTATTATCAATATTTAAAAAAATAGTAGATGACTTTCTAAAAAGTAATCCAAGCTTTCTCCCTGTTATTGAGGGAGACTTTTTGCGCTTAGAAAAACTTGATAATAAAAAGATTATAAGAGAAAAAATTTTTGTTCATGATCACCTTTTTTATAAAGAAGATGATTTTCCTGTATCAATAGAGGGAGAATTCTTAAGTGATATTATCCCGAACTATCCTGAAGTTTTTAAAAATTGGATAAATGAATATCTTGAAATTCATAAGAAAAATGAATTAGAGATGAAGGAAAATTTTAATGATAAGAAAAACTTAAGTAGTTTGCCATGCCAATGTCATGATTGCGTGAGTCTATATAGAACAAGAATTGCGGAAGTGACTAAAGAAAAAGTTTTAAAAAGAATCACAAAGCTAGAAGATGCTATTGATGATGGGATTGCCAGTGATTTAAAGATTAATAAATTATCATATTTGTATCAAGATGCTCATAAGCAAATCCAAGGAATTTTAAAAAAATCGAGACAAAACCTTAGGAAATCTAGTTTTAACAAAATTAATAATGATTCCAAAGATTTAATAAAGAAAAAGTTTTTTTATCAAGCAGGAGAGAAAAATACAGCAAGCTTTTATGTTGAAAAATTAAAAGCTTTTTTATTTTCCGATTTAGAAGGAATTAAACCTGAATTTTTTGCACAAGATGAGCTAGATCGATTTTTCACAAGACTAAAGTATAATATTTGGCGACCAGCTAGTTTTTTAAAAAATGACTTTTCTAGGTTTACTAAAACTCTTTTAGCTCTAAAAAGAAAAGATGTTTCCTCTGGGATTTTATCTCAATACTTAGGCCAGTTTTGGATTCACTCAAAAGCAAGAAGAAAGAACAGACAGATCATATATCATATGGGTCCGACAAACTCTGGTAAAACATATAATGCAATTGAGGCCCTGGCTAAGGCAAGTAGAGGTTGTTATCTTGCTCCATTGCGACTACTGGCTGGGGAAATCTACGATACACTTAATACTAAAGGTGTTCCGACTACTCTCTTAACAGGAGAGGAGGTTATTGAAACACCTGATGCTGAGCATTTTTCGTCTACAATTGAGATGGCCCGACTTAAAGATGAGTTTGATTGTGTCGTTATAGATGAAATTCAAATGATTTCAGACAAACAAAGAGGTTGGGCGTGGACTAGAGCTCTTATTCATATGGATAGCCAGGAGATTCATCTTTGTGGAGATGCTTCAGCATTAGAATTAGTTGAGAAAATTTTGAAATTAACAGGCGATGAATTATCAATTAAACAATACGAAAGAAAAACTGAGTTAATAGTAGAAGCTTCTCCAGTTGAAATGGAAAATTTAAGATCTGGGGATGCTTTAATTGTGTTTTCACGAAGAAATGCTTTAAAAAATAAAATCGCGCTTGAAAAAATTGGTCATAAAGTTTCAATTATTTACGGTGCTTTAAATCCAGATGTTCGAAGAGAGCAAGCTAGAAGATTTGATAGCGGTGAGACTAGTATTATAGTCAGTACCGATGCCATTTCAATGGGAATGAATTTACCAGTTAAGAGAATTGTATTTTCAACATTTGTTAAATTTATCGCCTCTAAAGAATATCATTTAAGCTCAAGTGATATTAAACAAATTGCAGGTAGGGCCGGTAGATTTGGTAGATTTCCTAAAGGGTTTGTTTCCTATATTGATAATGAGAAAAATGAAGGGGGAGTTGATACCCTTAAAGGTGCACTAGAAGGAACTTTAGAATCTAAAGAAAGTGCGATGCTAGGACCAGATTTAGATCTTTATCTAAGTGTTAATTCCGCATTAAGTGATGAAGGACTTATAACTCTTAAATTTTCTGAGTTTTTAAGGCTTTTCAATGAAATGGATTTTAGCGAGCCATTTTTATGTGTGAAATTAACTGAGATGATTGAAGTTGCAGAGATGATTGAAGCAATCGATGATCGATATGGAAATACGATGAAGCCTAAAGATATTTTTGGATTCTCGTGTGCTCCAGTAAGCTTGAGAAATCCTGACCATCTTGAATATTTTCTATCAATCGTGAATAAATTTGCTAATCAGTCTGTTATAAAAAATGTCCTTATTAATGCTAAATCCATTAGTATTGATTATCTAGAAACTGCAATCAAGAGTGTTGAGCTCTATCAATGGCTTGCCAGACATTTTGAAATGCAATACTTTGACTTTGACCCTCTCGATTTGGGTGGAAATAAGAAATCAGCTGTAGAGCAGCTTAATTTATTACTTTCAGAGAAAACAATAAAGTATTATAATCCAAGGGCACGATTCAACAGAGGTCCTAGGAATGGACCGAGAAAAAAGAAAAAGTTTAATAAAAAAAAATCTCATGGAAAAGCAAAGTTTAGTAAATCAAGCAAGAAGAATTCTCGAAGGAGAAAGCCTAAAAAGTAAATTAACTGCTTTTGAATCACCAATATTCGATCAAATTGATAATTATAATCTAGATGTTCCTGGTAGGATTGAAAAATTAAAATTTTCAAAAAAGAAGTATAAATTTCCTAAAAACTTTGAACATGTAGAGTCTAGAGTAAGGGCCATTCATGCTTTTGCTAATCATGAATTATTGGCTATCGAAATCATGTGTCTTGCACTTTTAAAGTTTGAAAGTAATCCAGACTTAATTGCATTCAAGAAATCCTTGATAAATACTATCCACGATGAACAAAAACACTTGAAATTATATATTCAAAGAATTGAAGATCTTGGATATGAATTTGGAGATTTTCCTTTGAATGATTATTTTTGGAGCCAAAGTACTCAGATTCAAAGACCTGCTCAATTTAGTGCTATGATGTCATTGACCTTTGAAGCTGCAAATTTAGATTTTTCTCATCATTATATGAATGAGTTTGAACAAATTGGCGATACTCAGAGTGCCAAGGTTATGAAAATTGTTTTTGATGATGAAGTAAATCATGTTCACCTAGGTTTACACTTCATGAACAGTTGGAAGAGTAGAAAAAAAATTTGGGATTATTATGTAGAGAATTTAATCTTCCCTCTCACACCTGCTCGTTCTAAAGGAATGTATTATCAAAGAGAATTTAGAGAATTAGCAGGATTTAATTCTGAGTATATTACAAGTCTAGAATCTTTTAATGATGGTTATAAAATAACAAATAGGAAAAAATGTACTATTTAGATTTTTATGAACCATTTGGTAGTAACACTCGTTGGAATAGTCTTTTTGATTATTTATATTTTTTTATAGAAGATGAACCGTTTTATACTACAAACTCATTTCCTGATGAGTATATCGAATATCTTGATCAAGAGTTTGATATAAAAGCTAGCTTTAGAAAGATGAGACCTTTTCATCAGTTTAAAAACTATATTTATTTTAATGATCAACAGGCCAATTCTATTTTTCATTCTAAAGAACCATTTTTCTCATTTCTGATAAATGAAGGGTTTTATGAACATGAAGCTTGCATCACAGAAAATAATCTTGAAAAATCCGGCTATATTTATAAAATGTTAACTGGTTTTTCTGGACGAGGAATCTTTGAAAACTATATGAAAGAAACAATGATTGCCGAGAAGAAGCTTGATAGAGTGATTGATTTCAGTATTTTTTTTAAAGATGGTGAATTAATCATTTATGAAAATAAGGTTGATAAAACCTTTCATTATAAAGGTAGTGTTTTTGATTTGGAAACTATTCATAATCCGGAACTTTTCCTTAAAAAGAGAAATGTTTCTGAATATATTATTAAGAACTTTTTAATTGTCTTGCAAACTTCTCTTTCTTTCGTAAATAGTAAAAGTAATGGGTTCTCAATAGATTATTTTATTTATCGATCC
This sequence comes from uncultured Bacteriovoracaceae bacterium, assembly GCA_938017795.1. Classification (GTDB taxonomy): domain Bacteria; phylum Bdellovibrionota; class Bacteriovoracia; order Bacteriovoracales; family Bacteriovoracaceae; genus JAHDHG01. The sequence continues at coordinate 18,642 of CALIJZ010000026.1, read as the reverse complement.
GACTCTGGGCTACGTATCCACCCAGGATGCGAAGTAAACGACAGGAAAACGATGGGCTATCTCTTTTATAAGATTTTATTAAAGAATTTTCCTAAATCAAAAAAAGCAAAGTTTTCTTTGGATAAGGAGATTCCTGAAGAAGGAGTAAGATTGTCGCCTTTAAGTGCAACCTTTCCGGTCTACTACTTAGATCTGTCTGGAAATTAATTCGATTAGAAGTATAATTAAAGAAGATGTTTAAAATTTTAAAAAATATTTTTAATAAAAATAAATCATCCTCTATTGATAGTGAGGATGAATATCTAGACTTTAATGATTATACAGATGTTAGTATCGATCTTAAAAATATTCATACAAAAAAGTCATCGAACATTACTCTAAAACCTAAAAAAGCATCAATACCAGAGACCCCAAATATTCCAAGATCACCAAAGAGCTCAATAACAAAAGAAAATGATCAATTTGCAACTAATAGTAGAATAATTTTTGTCGATGAAAAAGAAGAAACAGAAGTTAATACTAGAGACTTTGCAATGCTTGGAGAGCTATTAAAAAAAGAATCTGTTCAAGAAAACAATGACTCTTTTGAAAAGTCTCAACTCATTTTAAAGAAAAAAAATAATGACTTTTCTATTCAGAAATCTCCAAGTCAAAGAAGAAATGTCGTAACAAATACAAATATAAAAGCTGATAATTCAATGACTCAAACTTATGGGACGGTGAATTTCAAGCTAGATGGACAAGATAAGAAAAAGAGTAAAAAGGCCCTATATCTATTGATTCTAAGCTTGTTAGGTTTAGTTACTCTCTTTGTTCTATTAAAGTCTGATCCAGCTCAAGAAGTAGTAGCTACTGAAGATTTGGTAACTGAAACAACTAAAGTTGTACAAAGAACTAGAAAGGTTCATAAGATCAATTATAAATCCGTTGGAGCTGGTCTTGTCTATAGTTGTTCAGCTAAACATTGGGCATGTGTTGATAATAAAAATTTTAAAAAGTGTAAGCTAAGTTCTAAAAGTAAGGTTTGCATTGGAGTTAAGGTTTATAAATCTAAAACTAGTTGCCAAAGAGTTCAGCAAAAAGCAATTAACTTGAATAAGAAATTAAAATCATGTCTTTAGTCATTAGGCTGCTTCTTCTTCGTCACCAATTTTGTACTCAAATTCTTTAAAGTCATCAATTAGAGTGATAAAGGTTTTATCTTCCTTGGTACTGTGACGTCTTTTCATGGCTTTAACAAAGGCCTTGGCAAGCAAAGGATCAAATTGAGTACCTGCATTTTCCATGATTTCACTATAAGCAATATCAACACTCATTCCGTCTCTATAGACTCTAGAAGAGGTGATGGCATCAAAAGTGTCAGCAAGTAAAATTATTCTAGAAAATAATGGAATCTGATTTCCTGATAGTTTGTCTGGGTAACCACGACCATCATATCTTTCATGGTGGTGTCTTGCATTTAATGCAATTTGCTCAAAGCCTTCAAAATCTTTTAAAATTTCATAGCTCATCTCAGGGTGGCGTTTCATTACTTCAAATTCATCATCACTTAAACGATGAGGTTTTGATAATATTCTATCTGGGATTCCAATTTTACCAATGTCATGAAAGAGAGCAGATAGTTCTAGGTCATACATTTGCTCATCATCCATATTCATATGATCAGCAAGGATCAGACAATTTTGAGCAACCCTTAGGCTGTGACCATAAGTATAATTATCCTTTAAATCTAAAGTTTTTAGAATACTTCTAACGGCCATTTCATAGACTTTTTTATCATCCTTAGTAGATAAACCACTTGTAGACTTTACTAATTTTAATGACTTTCTATTTTTACTCATACTTGTCTCTATAAGACTTATCGGTTGAAGTTTTAATTTCATTAAGTTTAAATGAAGGGTAGACAAGGAAGGTTAAAAACATGATTTATTTGGTCAACTTTGATAAAAAGCAAGAAGATCTAGCGAGAACAGTTTTAGGTCTAAAGAGTTGTAATGCCCTTAGCAAAAGTGAGTTTATAGATAGTGATCTTGAAGAGAGCTCAATTTATCTTTTAAACTCAATCGATCTAGAGATGAAAGTAGGTAATTATAAGGGAGTTCATTTTATTGGATATAATTGTGAATCTAAAGAATGTATAAATTTTTCAAATTTAGATAAGCAATCACTTCATAATACCAAACATATTATTTCCAATTTACTATTATCTAGAGATAAAGAAAGTTATTTATTTAATAGGATAAAGCAAGCTAATCAAAGAATTAAAAAGTTAATCTTAACTCTTGAATCGGATGTTGATAATAATAAAAAAAGATACAAGAAGGTGAGGAATTTTTTAAAGAAAGACTTTAAAAATGTTTCTTTCCAAACTCTTTTTAAGGTTGGATTAAATTCAGGTTCTGAGATTCAAGAAGTATTTGAATCTCATTCACATATTTATTGGGTTTTTATTCATACAGATAATTATGAAGCATCTTCAGAGTTCTACTCCATACTAGCAGAGCTTAGTAATAAAGTAGAAATCAGTTTAAACTTCCTCGTTGCAACATTATTGGAGAAATCTAAATACCTTCCGAATAGAAAAGAAAATTTACAGCTCTTTATAGGTTGTTTAAGTAAAAAAGATTTGAAGTTAGATAGTTATCTTTTTGGAAACTTTTATCTTTTAAGTACTCAAAGAGATCATATTTATTTCAAAAAAAACATTCCATTTGATTTAGACTTTTTAGAGAGAGCAAAGATTTCTTTTCAATTTGCTAGGGATGAAAAAGTACTAATTTTATCTCCTGGGGCGTTGCAAAATCTGGATACTTTTAAAACTGACGATGAACTAGTGGCATTTGTTTTAAAACATTTAGAGCTTGGTAAAGATGACTTACTTGATGAAATTATGCTAGATTTAGCTGATATCCAAAAGGGCAAATTCTTTGATTTTGATGCCAGCTTAGGATATTTGGAGGTCTCTAAAAATGCGATTATTGATATTTCTTAGTTTAATTTCTTATAATGTATTCTCTCAAAGTGTAGAGAGTTGTCTTAAAGGTGACTTTAGTAGCAAGATTTCTAATGCTGACTTTATGTGGGGCATGGTCAATTATGAACTTGTTATTTCTAAAAACCGATGTGTAATTACATTAAAAAAAGACAAATTCTTGAAATCTGAGTGGAAAATCGATATTTGTAGAGAGCCAATCCATATAAAAGCAATGCAATATTTTACTAATAAAGAATATATCAAAGAAGTAGAATGTAGTGGGAAATCTAAGAATACTTTTTGTAAAAAAACAGCTGAACTTTCCAGGCTCTTAGAAAAAGAAGCTTTAATTCACGCAAAAGGCGAACGAGAAGATTTAGACTCAGAACATGGACAAGTCTATTGTTTATATAAATTAATTAATGAATATCTGCTACATGATGAAATATTTTCTATGAATAAATCTTATGAGAATGCATTATTTCATGGTGTTAGTTTTGGACCTAATAAGGCCCAAAAAATGAATAGTACATTTGTTGAACCTGTTTTAACGACTACGACTTCTACAACTCAATCTGTGTATGTAACTGAAGATGAGATTAAAGAAGAACAAGTAGATCCGGTTGAAGAATCTTCTGTATCAACGCTTCCTGTTGAGCCATCAATAGAAGAAGTGAAAAAAGAAGTTGTAGATAAAGCTAAAGCTGAAGCGGCTATTAATCCAGAAGAAGCTTTTAATAAAGCGGTAGATACTCCAGTTGATTCTCCTGCTAAGTTTGTCGGAGATGAGGAGATTTCCCCAAAAATTGAGACACCACAACCTGTTGAAAAGTTAGACTCTTTTTAAGAATAGTTTAGTTATTTCTAAACATACTTTTAAATTCAGTAAGAGCAAGGTAGATCATAAGGCCTACGATACCGATCCAACACTCTATAGCGTATAGACGACGTTTTACGATGAGTTCAAAGTCGGCTGTTGCGGCTGCGTCCCATAAAGGGCCACTAGCATTTGGATCAGCCTTTAGAACAAAAAACACGACATAAGCACAATAACAGATCTCAACTATAAGGTTGATGATCACAAAATAGTGTAAGCCTTTAAAGAAAAAATTTTTATTCATTTTCTACCTTATAGTGAATGATTGAGTTTTCTTGAGTACCTATTAATTTTCGCTTTACCCAAAAAGGAGCTAAACCTTCAATACAATATTCAAAGCTCTCAGAAGTTCGAGAAATAGTAAATAACAAATGTGATAAAACCTTGTTATTAATGATAATTGATGCGTTTTGTGAAAAAGTCTTACCTATTTCTAAGAAACGTAAATCTGGCAAAGGGGCAGCAAACAAAAGCTCACCCGTTTTCTTTTCATTGTTTTTATATTTATGAAAAGACTGAATTGATTTTAATTCTAAATATTGTCCGTTCTTAATAAAAGAAAATTTAGAACCTAGGTTATCACCAATTCTAACTTGATTGTTTTCATCTAATTGATGAACGGCTTTAAAACTAGTTGCAGAACATCCGAAAACAGTTTGAGAGATTTGAAAAGTCATGGGAATACCTAAAGTTCTTTGGAGCTTAAAAGGTATGAGGTTCTTTTTAATAGAAGTGTAATTTAGAGATTCTAAAAAGATTGAAAAGATACCTAGATTTTGACTATGATTCATTGCGTTGCCATTAAAGAAAAATGACTTTTTTAGAGACTTAGCTTTCTTTAACTGAAAAGAAAGAGGCCGTTTATCAATTCTAGAATAATTTATAAAATAATATTTTTCATCTTCTGCAACTGTAATGTCGTTTTCATAAGATTGAATTTTTAAAACTGAAAAAAGTTCAGTGATTTCTTTTTTATCTCTAAGATTGTATCCAGCAACTTGCTCTCCATTAATCTTTGATTCCAAAGTGAACCAAATTTTCTTATTACCAATATAAGTAGAAGATATTTCGATCATCGAATATGGCCCTTCATTGAGGCATAGAACGTAGTCACAATCAAAATATAGGCCAAATGTCATACATGGAATAATCGGGTGAGATTGAATTGGCTCTCTTAGATAATAAGTATTTTCTAGGGCCTTCGGAGAACTTAGAGCACGTTTAGAAATAAAAAAAGAAAGAGGATTCATTTTATTTAAATGCTTGCTCAAGATCCTTTTTCAAGTCTTCTACATTTTCAATCCCTACACTTAATCTTATCAAGTTATCAGAGATTCCAAGTTTTTTTCTCATAGCTAGAGGGACTGAAGCATGGGTCATAATTGCTGGGTGATTAGCAAGGCTTTCTACTCCGCCTAAACTCTCTGCGAGTTTAAAAAACTTAAGCTTAGATAGGAACTTTCTGGATTCCTTAATTCCACCTTTGATATAAAAAGAAATCATTCCACCAAAGCCAGACATTTGAGCTTTGGCAATTTTATATTGAGGATGATCTTTTAAACCAGGATAAATTAGTTTTTCAACTTTTTTATGTTTTTGAAGATATTTTACGATCTCTTTAGCTCCTTCTTCATGAGCTTTCATTCTGATTGCGAGTGTTTTTATTCCTCTCAATACTAACCAACTATCAAATGGAGATTGAGATGGACCTATAGAGTTTTGAAGATACCAAATATCATCATAAAGTTTTTTAGAATTCATCATCATGGCACCACCAACAACATCACTGTGACCATTTATGTATTTAGTTAAAGAATGGACAACAATATCAGCTCCAAGGTCTATTGGATTTTGGAAAATAGGAGACATAAAAGTATTATCAACTACAAGGATTGTTTTATGTTTCTTACAAAGCTTAGATATTTTAGCAATGTCACTGATTTTAAGTAGTGGATTAGTTGGAGTTTCAATCCATAATAGATAAGGCTTATGTTTTTTAAGACTTGCTTCTACTAATTTAAGATCAGTCGTATCAATAAAGTGAGAATCATAATGTTTATCAAAAACATTATTTAATAATCTATTTGTTCCGCCATAAACATCATCACCACATAAGATAGTTTGACCTTTAGGAATCGAGTGAACAATGAGAGTAACTGCTGCCATTCCTGATGAGGTCGCAATACAATATTTTGCATTTTCAATTCCTGCTAAACACTCTTCAAGTCTAGTTCTTGTAGGGTTATGACTTCTAGTATATTCGTAGCCTTGGTGCTTACCGGGAGAGCTTTGAACATAAGTTGAGGTTTGATGAATAGGAGGCATGATAGATCCAGTTACAGGATCAGGATGACCTCCAAGGTGAATAACCTTAGTTTCAATTTTTATATTTTTTTTCATAATACCCTCTAAGAAATTTTTTAGACTATTGTAACATCTGTTTTTGGCAAAATACTATTGATACTTGCAGCCAACTTCTCATCAATTGGCTCAAGTTTATAAGAATGAGATTTCATCCATTCATTATTATAAATTTTACTGACATATTTCGATCCAGAATCTGGAGCAATAACAAGAATTTTCTCAGGCTTATCAAGACCTTCAGCATATTTTATAGCACCAAGAACCGCAGCTCCTGTGCTACCTCCAGCAAAAATACCTTCTTTTTGTAAAAGCTCTCTTGTTAAAACAAATGATTCTTCATCTTCAACTGTAATGAATTTATCAATGGCTTTAAAATTTATTGTTGTCGGAATAAAGTCTTCACCTAGGCCTTCTAAAACATATGAGTGAGCCTCGGTCATTTCACCTGTTTCATGGAAATGCTTCAGGATAGACCCTTTAGGATCAACTCCAATAACTTTTAAATCAGGCATTTTTTCTTTTAAGAATTTACTCGTTCCAGAGATTGTTCCCCCAGTTCCAACTCCTGCAACAAAAGCATCAAATTGACCTTCAGTTTGCCTGAAAATTTCTGGGCCTGTGCTATGATAGTGGGAGTTTGGGTTGTCTTGATTGTGATATTGATTTGTATAAAAGCAATCAAGGTTTTGTACCAAAGCTGCCGCAACACTATAATATGACCTAGGGTCATCAGGCTCAACGGCCGTAGGGCATAAAACAACAATCGCTCCCATTGCTTTAAGAGCATTAATCTTTTCTTTAGATTGTTTATCAGCCATTACAAATACGGCCTGACATCCGTGTACAGAGGCAAATAAGGCTATTCCTGCTCCAGTATTACCACTTGTTGCCTCTACAATTAATCCGCCTGGCTTTAGCTCTCCTGCATCCATTCCGGTCTGACAGATATATTTCCCAATTCGATCCTTTATTGATCCACCTGGATTTAAATATTCAAGTTTTACGTAGATATCAGAATCTATATGGCTTGCTACTTTTCCAAGCTTAACGATAGGAGTTTCACCTATTATATCGAGAATGTTTTGATCAAATTTTTTCATTTTTTTTCCTGGTTTTGGATATCCAATATTTCATGTCCTGCAGCTATTGTCGAGATTCTAGCAATAGTGGAATAGACTCCTTCTTTTGCTTTATGATCAAATCCTTCATGAATCTCGCTAATACAAAATTTCTGATAGACCATTCCTCGTGCATTTAAGTTTCCACTTGCATCTTTTAAAGGGTTAGCTCTCAAAAAGCCTCCCACGGGTTTCCCACCAATCAAATAGATTGTTATTTCTGCTGGACCACCATCATGAGTTAAAACAGTATCAACTCCTTCTTGAACGATCACTGATGTAAATTTAATTTTATTTTTCCCGATGTCCATTTTATTTCTCTTCTTCCTATTCATAGAAAGAATTTCATCAGGACCTTCCACAACCATGATTCCCATACCATAGGTACCTTGGTTTGCTTTAATAAAGATTTTTTTATCAGTTCCTACTTTAGCCTGAATTGTTTTTACGTTCTCAGCTAATTCTTCAAGTCCTTCTTTAGTGCTGAAATCTATATTCTCAGCAACACTAAAATTTGCTTGTAAAAGATCCGAGTTAATTGAGAACTCATCTCCAAATTTATCAGCAATAGTTTTATAATGTAGAAAGTGAGCACCTTTAGTTCTTATTTGCCAACCAAGATTTGGAGTTGGAAAAACCTTGTTTTCAATTATTTTCCAATTAATTTCTATAGGACTTGATTGATCATGGTTTAAAACAATTAAATCATACTTCCCATTTACCGAATAAACATCATCTTCAAACTTTGCTTTAAGAATTTTTAAATCATGACCAGACTTAGATACTAAATCCAAGTGATCAAGACCATCAAATAGGTTTTCATCTAAGCTGATAATATCAACTTCAAAATCGTACTTACTTAATAGGGTATGAAGAGAGTAAAGGTTATCAAGATAGAATAAGTTCTTTGTATGAGACTCAGGAATAAGCGCAATTTTTTTAGCCTCAGGATTTAGCTTTAGAACCTCTTTTTTAATTCTCTCGGCAGTAATATTGAAGTCCAGAGTACAAATATTATTAAATCCTGCTGGGTAGAGATTATTATCTACTGGTGCAAACTTATTAAGGCTTTCTCTAATATCAACACTATTATAAAATGGGACTGGAATATGAGAGTAATGCTCATCAAAGTATTGGTTTATTTTATTCCAATTGTTAGTAACAAAGTCTTCAAGTTGATCTTTAGTGTTAATTTTATAATTCATTTAAAACTTAAAGTAAGGAACAATTAAGAGTTTCAAATACGCTCCTGAAAGTTCAGTTTGACCATCAATTGATGCACTAAAAGGTTTATGGAGATGACTCATAAATGAAATACTAAATCTGCTTGATAAATCTAAGTCTAAACCAACAAAAGCATTTACTCCAAAGACAGACTCTGTACCAGATTCAGTAACGAGAGTATTGGAAGAAGAGAGCATTCTTTCGGCAGATGGAAAGTAAAAACCAAATCCACCTCCAAAAAATGGAGCAAACTTATCATAGTCAAAGATTTTAGCTTTCACTCCAACATTAAAAGATTTCGTTGAAAAACTTTCCTTATTAAAACTAAATTTATGAGCATGAAGGTTAGCAACTAATTGAAACATGAAGCTAGACTTAAAATTATAATATAAATCAAAAGCTAGAGAGTCTTCTCCCCAACTAGAATAATCTCCAAATAAAAAGGCCTGGCCAAATCCAACACCAACCATATGCCTTCGACCAAGAGATGTCTCAGGGTTAACAAATTGAAGTTTACTCTGAGAAGGTGCTACTACCGGTGCTGGTTGAGTCATGGGTTGAGTTGCTTGAGCTGGTTGTTGCGGTTGGACTCTAATAATTTTTCCTTGAGGAGCAGCTGAATTCGTTGGTTGAACAATGACACTTGGTTGTGGGTTTGCAATTTGCACTGTTTCTTGAGCTGAGGCTTGAAAATAAAAAAGCCCCACGCTAAGTAGCATGAGGCCGTATATTAAACTTAAAATGTTTTTCACTTCTAGTCCTTTAAGATAAGATTTCTTTTAAAAAATCTTAGTTCAAAGTCTGAGGAGTTTCAATTCCAGTATTCAAGTTATTTAAATAATTCGCCACATCTGGAGAAGGCATAGCTGGTTTAACCTCTTTAGGTGCAGCCATTTTTTCTTCAGTAGCGTGACTTCCAATGTTAGCCTTAATCTCAAGAGATTTTATGTATCCCGTGAAGATTCCAGCATCTGACTTGATAACTCTTTTTAATAATTCAGTGTTTTCAAGACCAGTGTTCTTTTTTTCTTGATCAAAAAGTAATTGGATCTGAGTAGTATAAGTAATGTCTCTACCAGACTTGTTATCAATAACCTTTATTTCGTTATCGTCTCTAATAATCTGAGCGATCTCTTCTAAAGTTACGTAGCACGACTGATGGGTGTCATATAGCTTCCTATTCTGATACCTTTTAATGATTCTCACTTTTTCCATTGAGACTCCCTTGTTAAATTAAAATTCATTTGACCCTCCTCATAAATGCAACGCCTTAAATGCAGTGCAATTTGTGAGGTAAGTCATAACCTTTACGCATTGTGTTTCTAGCAACACATTGCACATAAAGTCAACTCGATTAGTCAGAATATTGTTTATAAACGTAAGTAACTGGAATTACTAGCCTACTTTGTGAAAAAATTACCTAGTAGCGTCATAATAACTAAGAAAGTCCTTAATCCAGCCGATGAATATCCATTGGAGGATTGAATTTGTTAAGAGTTTTCCCATTATTTATGTCTTTATTTTTTGTGATTTCATGCAATATAACATCATGTAGCACATCTAAAAAAGCTAGTTCAAAGATTAAGATCTCAGAAATGAGTAATCCTTGTATTGATTGTGGGTCAGTGAACTCTCAATCTGAAAAAGAGTATCTCTCAAAAATGAAAAAGAAATTTAGTGAATCTAAGAATGAATTTGTGAAAGATCATATACTAAGAGATCTCTATTTGAAGGGAACGACTTATGAAGGAAATTATGAATTTGATAAGTCAGAGCAGTTTTTTCAACTTCTAACTAAACTAACTCCGAAAGATCCACACTTACTTAACAAATATATAATGAGTTTAGTGAGAAATGGATCTGTTGAGAAGGCACTAGTTATCTTAGAAGATATGAACCTTGAAGCACTTGATCAAGAAGAAAGTACGCAACTTCAACAACTTAAAGCAAGCGTCTATGAATCTTTAGGTAACTTTGAAGGAGCTGCCCACGTTTATGATAAGGTTTTAGTAGACCACCCAGGTGATATTGATGTTTGTATAAAGCGATCATATTTGGAACGAGAAAATTCGACTACTAAAGCAATTAAGATTTTAAAAAACTGTCATGATAAAAATAAAAAAAATGAATATAAATCAGAACTTAGTTTTAAGACAGGAAGACTATATTTAGATTTAGGGGAATTGAAAAAAGCTGAGCAGTACTTCAAGCAAGCCTACCAAGAATACCCTGAAAACTCTAAATCACTTGCAGCAATAGGAGTAATTTTAGGGGAAACGAAAAGAATTGAAGTGACTCTTTCACTATTTAAAAACCATCTTAAAAAGTATCCAGATGATTATTTAATATCAAAACGATTAATGGATCATTATGTAGAAAGAGAAAAATACGAATCGGCTCTTCCTTATATGGAAAAGATGGTTGACTTAAACCCAAAAGATCCTGCCGTTAAATATAAATTAGCTTATTTATATAGAGAAGTAGCTTCTTATGATAAAGCAATTGATTCCTTGAAAGAAGTTATTCCCTTTGGTGTGGAAACTGATAAGGCATACTTTTTCATGGGTGATCTTTATATTAAAAAAAATCAATTCAAAGAAGCTGTCTTGGCATTTAAAGAAATAAAATTCGATAGTACTTATTATAAGGAAAGTAAGATGCGAGAGATGAATCTATTAAGAGATATCGCACTAGTTCCATCAAGATCAATTGCTGCTGGCCAGACAAAAGATGTGAAAAACTATTTCACTTCTTTAAATGCAATAAAAAAAGAAGCTAAGGGAGAGTTAGATTTTGAAGTAGGAGTGAATAAATCCTTATTTTGGAAGAAAAAGAACAATTTTAAAAATGCAGCAAAAGCTTTAGAAGAAATAAAAAATCATGAAAACTTTAATAGTGATCACCACTTTTTCCTTGCCTCAATGTATGAGAAGGATAAGTTATTTGATAAGGCCGACAAGATAGTTTTAGAAATGATTAAAGCTAATCCAGACAACGCCCAAGCTTATAATTACATAGGATATTCGCTCATAGAAAGAGTGCCTAGTGATTTGAAAAGAGCTAAGATCTATCTGGAAAAAGCTTTGAGTTTAAAACCAAAAGATGCTCATATTTTAGATTCTATTGGTTGGCTTTATTTTAAAATGGGTAATTACAAGAGCGCCTTAGATCATCTACATAAATCATTTGATAATGGTCTTGAAAATGATTTTACAGTTAATAAACATCTAGGAATGAGCTACAAAAAGATGGGAGATACTCAGAAGGCAAAACACTATTTTGATCAATCTCTTATGCATGCCACCTCTGACCAAGAACGAGAAACTATCTTCAAGTTAATAGGTCCCGATCCTAAAAAGATGCCAGCTTCAATTTAATCTTATAAAATCATCTCATGAAATTATTATTAACGATGCTCTTTTTAGGCTGTGCTACAATTCCAAAAGTTCAAGATCAACAAGCTCAAGTGATGGATTTTTCTAAATTTAAAAATAATGTTCAAGGCTTTTGCTTAAATGGTGAAGGTAAAGGAAGGATTCAAGCTGGAGATCAGGGCTTTACACTTAGTTATGATACTACTCACCCAGATCCTCAAACGTTCATTTTAACCGTCTATATTCCTTTCCGAGGTGGACAAGATTTAAAAATTCAAAGAGTTGGAACTCAATATCAATTCTCTGGTGCATTTTTGAGTATGATGAAGTCTCGGTTTTTTAAGTTCGCTGACTCAAACCCTAATTATGAAAGAGAAGATTTAAACCAATTTTTACGATTTTTAGGTGAAGAAATATTTAAATCTGCAGATTTTTCAAAAAAATCTGACGCGCAACTAAATTCTTACTTCACTAACTGGTGCACACAGACTCCAGGATTAAAATGCACCTCGCAAAGCAAGGAAAAGGTTACTAATGTGATGAGCCATAGCAGCGATATTACCAAGAATACTACTAATTTTGACCTTGTGTGGAAAAACGCTGACCTAACTAGCGATATAAAACCTTATTACAAACAAAGCTTTTTTGAGCTTAATAAAGCAGCCCAGACGGTTCTTTCAGCCAGATTATATGTAAACCAATGTCATTCAGACACCACTAAATTGTAAGAAGCAAATTATTGATAATAGAGGACACAATCAGTACACTGAATTGGACTAAATCATATTATTCAAGGGGGATAAAGATGAAAAATTTATTATTCATTCTAGTACTGTCTATTTTTTCATGTACTAAAAACAATTCAACAAGTTCAGCTGCTGGAGCTGAAGGTGCTCAAAAAGTATTAAATCTAGTAGTAACTGCAGATGTTAAAGGATTTGATCCTAATCAAGCATCAGATTTATATGCAGGAAATGAAGTAGCAAGAGTTTATGAAGGCCTACTTCAATTTCATTATTTAAAAAGACCATATCAATTAGAACCAAATCTTGCTGATGGTATGCCAACTGTTGGTGATGGTGGTTTAAGTTATACTTTTAAGCTTAAAAAAGGTGTTATGTTTCATGATGATGTTTGTTTTCCAAATGGAAAAGGACGTGAATTAGTTGCTGAAGATATTGCTTATTCAATTAAGAGAATGGGTGATCCTAAAGAGCAATCTAAAGGTTGGTGGTTAATTGAAGGCAAGATCGCTGGCTTAGATGATTGGAGAAAAAATGGTAACTCTGATTACTCTAAAGAGATTTCAGGAATTAAAGTTATTGATAAACACACGATTAAGTTTACTTTAAGTAGACCATTTCCTCAGTTCTTATATGCTTTTGCAATGCCGTTTACTTACGCTGTAGCTAAAGAAGCAGTTACTAAGTATGGAAAAGAATTTGTAAATCATCCAATTGGAACGGGTCCATTTATTACAGGTAAATATAATCAAGGTAATCAAATTGTTTATACTAGAAACCCAAATTATAGAACTGTAACTTATCCTTCAGAAGGTGAGAGTGGAGATTCAGCGAAGGGATTTCTAAAGTCAGCCGGACAAAAACTTCCACTTGTAGATAAAATCGTAGTAAAGATCATGAAAGAAGAGCAGACAAGATGGCTTAATTTTCTTAAAGGTAATCTAGATGCCATGGGTATCCCAACTGAGCAATTTACAAATGTTATGGTTCCAGGAAAAGGTCTTTCTGATAAATTCCAAAAAATGGGAGTTATGGAGAGAAAAAGTGTTGGTCTAGATGTTACTTATAATGCCTTTAATCATGAGCATGAATTATTTAAAGATAATGTAAAATTAAGACAAGCAATGAGTCTTGCTCAAGATAGAGATATGCTTAATAAGAAATTTTACCAAGGTGTTTCTATTCCAGCTCAATCGATCACTCCTCCAAATATCGCAGGTCACATCAATGGATTTGTTGGAGAGTACCAGAATTTAAATATCGAAAAAGCTAAAGCAAAACTAGCTGAAGCTGGATACCCGGAAGGTAAAGGTCTCCCAGAGATTACTCTTCACTATACTTATAATACGAAAAGTCGTCAGATTGCTGAAGTTTTTCAACAAAATATGAGTAAAATTGGAGTTAAGATTAAGCCAGTCGGTGTAACTTGGCCTGAGCTTATGAAAGTTGTGAATACGAAACAATCAATGATGTTTTCTATGGCATGGGGGGCTGATTACCCAGACGCTGAAAACTTTTTACAATTATTATATAGTAAAAACTCTGCTCCAGGAGCTAACGGTTCTAACTTTAGTAATCCAGAATACGATGCGATGTTTGTAAAAGCTTCAATGATGGAAGATTCTCCTGAAAGAACAGCTCTATACGAGAAGATGTATAAATTTGTTTCAGATAAAGTTCCTTGGATCTTAGGCTTTCATAGAGTAGGCTATGGTTTAAGTCATGGTTGGTTTAAAAACTATAAGTTTACTGAATTTAATCATGGTGTAGCTAAGTATTATGATATTGATAATTCTGCTAAAAATGAGTTAAAAACTAAGCTTTAGGAAAATAAATGCTTCAATATTCGATTCGAAGACTATTATATATTATCCCAGTTTTACTTGGGGTGTGTTTTATAGTCTTCGTTTTATATAATTTCGTTGCTGATGATCCTGCAATTACTTTGTTAGGAAAACATGCAACTGTGAAACAAGCTGCTGAACTTAGGAAAGAACTTGGTTTAGATAAGTCTTATTTTTTACAATACGTTGATATTGTAAGATCTGCTTTTACTTTTGACTTTGGTCGTTCTTGGTCATCTCAGCAGAAAATTTCAGAAATTCTATCAAATAAAGCTGGAGCTTCACTCTCACTAACTATTCCAGCATTTATAATTTCAATGATTCTTGGAATATCTTTATCTTTAATCGTTTCATTTTTTCGAGGCAAGGCCATTGATAACTCTATTCGAGTTATTTGTATTGGAATGATGAGTATTTCCTATTTAGTTTATATTATTATCTTTCAATACTTCTTTGCTTTCGAGTGGGGACTTTTTGAGATCTCCGGTTATGAAAGCGGATTTCCTGCTTTTATTCCATACGTTGCTCTTCCAATCTTAATTACAGTAGTAACGTCTCTTGGGCCTGACATCAGGTTCTTCAGAACAATTATGCTTGATGAAATTTACCAAGACTACGTTCGAACAGCTAGAGCAAAAGGATTAAGTGAAAGAGTCATTCTTTTTAAGCATGTGCTTAGAAATGCTTTAGTTCCAATTATTACGTATATTGTTATTCAATTACCTTTTTTAATATTAGGCGCTCTTTTATTAGAGAGCTTTTTTGATATTCCAGGTCTTGGAGGAGAGTTATTAAGAGCAATTAATTCCAATGACTTTCCAGTAATTAAGGCCTTTACTATTATGTCTGCTATTGCTTATATGCTCTTTAGCTTATTAACAGATATTTTATACGCTCTTGCTGATCCAAGGATAAAGTTACAATAATGGAAAAAGAATACTCATTATGGGCCGATGCCTTTAGGCGTTTGGCTAAAAATAAAATTGCCCTTATATCGCTAGTGATTGTCGTGATTTATGCAATTATTGCTATTTTAGTAAGTCTTGGTTTATTGGCGGGAAATTGGGCAGAAGAGGTTGGTCCTGAAAATGTTGCTCCCACGGCTGAGTATTTATTAGGAACAGACTTTCTAGGTCGAGATGTTTTAAGAAAAGTTATTTACGGAACTCAAGTCGCTATGACTGTAGGTTTTTTTAGCTGCGTAATTGCTATTCCAATCGGGGTAACCCTAGGAGCAGTGGCAGGTTACTTTGGTGGTTTCGTTGATGAAATCATTGTGTGGTTTTACACAACATTTGCTTCTATTCCATATCTTATGATGCTGATTTCTATTTCTTATGTAATGGAGAGAGGTCTTAAATCTATGTGTATTGCTCTTGGAGTAACTTCATGGGTTGGACTTTGCCGATTAGTAAGAGGTGAGGTGATTAAACATAGAAATAGAGATTATGTTCAAGCTGTAACATCACTTGGTGGTGGACATGCTAAGAAGTTATTCCAACATATTCTCCCTAATATTTTCCACTTAGTTATTATTAACGCATCTTTGAGATTTCAAAGTGCCATAAAATCTGAAGTTATTCTTTCTTATCTTGGCCTTGGTGTTCAAGGAACTCCAAGTTGGGGGAAAATGATTGATGATGCTAAACAAGACTTAATGCAAGGTCAGTGGTGGCAACTAGCTGGAGCGACTCTAGCAATGTTTTTTATCGTTCTTGCTCTAAATATTCTAGGGGACGCACTTAGAGATGCACTTGATCCGAAACTAAAAGGTCAGGAGTCTTAAATGAGTAAACATCTTTTAGAAGTAAAAAATTTAACCGTTGAATTTCACACTGGTGAAGGAATCACAAGAGCTGTTGATAATGTAAGCTTCACAATTGATGAAGGAGAAACGGTAGGTTTAGTTGGAGAGAGTGGATCAGGAAAGTCTGTAACTTCTCTAGCTATAATGGACCTAATCCCTAAACCTCCTGGAAAGATTACTCAAGGTGAAATCTTATTTCAAGGCAAAGATATTGTAACAGCAACTGATTCTGAAATGAGAGGATTACGTGGCAATGATATTTCCATGATTTTCCAAGAACCCATGACGGCGTTAAACCCTTTATTTAAAGTTGGTTCTCAAATTTGTGAATCAATTATATTACATCAAAAAGTAGGAAAAAAAGAAGCTTGGAATAAGGCCTTAGAGCTTATGCACCAAGTGGGGATTCCTAATCCTAAAAATAGAGCTCATTCTTATCCACATGAATTATCAGGTGGTCAGAAGCAAAGAATTTGTATTGCCATGGCGATTGCTTGTTCTCCTAAATTGTTAATTTGTGATGAGCCAACGACAGCTCTTGATGTGACGATTCAAAAACAAGTATTAGAATTAATTGCAAACCTTCAAAAAGTTCACAAGATGGGAGTTTTATTTATTACTCACGATCTTGGTGTGATTGGTGATATTGCTGATGATGTTTTAGTTCTCTATAAGAGTAAGCTTGTTGAGCATGATAATGTTAAGAAAATTTTTACAAATGCAACTCATCCATACACGAAAGGACTTTTATCTTGTCGGCCTGGAATAAAGCACAATCCAAGAAGACTTTTAACAGTTAGTGATTATGTAGATGCTGAAGGTAATGAAAAGATTGTTCCAGCAAAAGCCTTAGAGCCTTTTGAAAAATCATTTGATTTTAATGATAAGGAAAACCCAGTTCTTTTAGAGATTAAAAATTTAAAAACCTATTATCCAATTAAAGCTGGTTTTTTTAGAAAAACAATCGCTCATGTGAAGGCCGTTGATGATGTGTCTTTTGATATAAGACGTGGAACAACTTATGGCCTTGTTGGAGAGTCTGGTTGTGGTAAAACAACTTTAGGAAGATCAATTCTTAGATTAGTTGAACCGACTGAAGGACAAGTTATTTATAATGGAGTTGATGTTACAGACTTAAATAGTACTGACCTTAGAAACTTAAGATCTAAGATGCAGATTATTTTCCAAGATCCGTATTCATCTCTAAACCCTAGAATGACAATTTCTCAAATCTTAACTGAGCCTATGGAGATTCATAATATAGGATCAAATAAAAAAGAGAGATTAGAGTTGGCAAAAGCTTTGGTTAATAGGGTGGATCTAGAACAAAATCACTTGGCCAGATATCCTCATCAATTCTCAGGTGGACAAAGGCAAAGAATTGCTATCGCTCGAGCTCTTGCAGTAAACCCAGAGTTTATTATTTGTGATGAATCAGTTTCTGCCCTAGATGTGTCAGTCCAAGCTCAAGTTTTGAACCTTCTGCAAGATCTACAAGAAGAGAGAAACCTTACTTATATCTTTATTTCGCATGATTTGAGCGTTGTGAACTATATCTCAGACTATGTAGGAGTTATGTTCCAAGGTAAGCTCGTAGAGTACGGAACGGCCAAAGAAGTCTATACAAACCCGCGTATGGCCTATACGAAAAACCTTTTAGAAGCTATTCCTAAAGGAATCCCAAAAACTGTTTAGATTTACTTGTCAAAACTAGCCAAAATCGATAATTTCTCTATTACCTATTGCTTTAATATATGCCCGAGTGGTGGAATTGGTAGACACGCTAGACTTAGGATCTAGTGCGCAAGCGTGGAGGTTCAAGTCCTCTCTCGGGCACCATTTATTTGTAAACAGTTAAAATTATTCAGTTAAATGAAAAATAAATTTTAGAATGTCCCGAAAATGTCCCACCATATTTAGTAAGTCTTAGCGCTTAAAGAAAATCCCATGAATTTTGTAGCTTCTTGAAGATGCTCTTTACTTAAGTGAGTGTAACCCATGGTTTCTCGTAAATTTGAGTGTCCTAGTAATTCCTTGAGGTCAATGATACTTCCTCCATTCATCATATAGTGAGAAGCAAAAGTATGACGAGTATCATGGAATTTAATTATCCTAGAAACTCCAGCTCTTTGTTGATCGTAATACTTTTGAGCGATATTTAAACAAAATTGATTCATCATATGAATGTTTTTCTCACAGAAGAACAATTGGCAAAGTTACTGGGTGAAGAGGTGGCATTGAAAAAGCGACAGGCAAGTCAAGTCCCATCCCCATCCATTTGTCTCATCCGAACCTATTAAGGAGAAAAACAATGAGA